>LNIY01000083.1 GCA_001449105.1 Caulobacter vibrioides
GCGTCTTGGCGCCGATGCGGCCCACCGCGGCGGCGTCCTCCATGTGGGCGATGCCGGCCACCAGGGTGGTGAACACCAGCGGCGCGATGATCATCTTGATCAGCCGCAGGAAGATGTCGGTGATCAGCCCAAGGCTCGAGGCGGCCGACTTGGCCCCTTCGGCGTCCAGGAACTGGTTGCACCCCCAGCCGACGAGGATCCCCAGCACCATCGCGCCGATGATCAGATAGGCGAAGCGTTTGTTCATCGAGCGTCTTCCGTTCCCCCTCGGCCGCGGACGGCCGGGTCCTGCTCAGCGCCCTCCCAGCAGGCGCATTCGTTTCATGGACGCCCCCGAAAGGGGCATGTGGCGCCCCTTTTGGCGGAGCGGGAAGGCTTCGTCCATGCCCCGGGCGTCACAAAGGCGCAGCCTGGCGCGTCTATGCCCTGGTCTGGTCAGGCTGTGGGAAGGCTGATATAGGACGCCATGTCTAACCAAGAAAAAGCGATCGCCGTCGTCGAACGGCTCAACTCCGAATACGAGCGCGCCGTCGAGGCGCTGCGCACCGCCCTCCGGGCCTATCTCGAAAATGGAACCCGCCCCGACCCGCAGATGCGGTTCGACGGTTCGTTCACCTATCCCGAGCTGCGCCTGACCTACGATCCCGAGGCCCTGCCGCCGAAGCTGGCGCGCGCCTTCGCCCGGGTCAGCCGTCCGGGCGTCTATTCGACCACGGTCACCAAGCCGGCCCAGTTCAAGGACTACCTGGTCGAGCAGCTGACCCTGCTGATGGACGACTTCGACGTCGAGATCGAGATCGCCCGCTCCGAGCAGGAGATCCCCTATCCCTACGTGCTGGACGCCAGCATCGACCTGAACCAGGCCGACGTCCGCAGCGAGGATATCGCCCGCTTCTTCCCGACCACGGACCTGGCCTTCATCGGCGACGAGATCGCCGACGGCGTCTGGAGTCCCGCTCTGGAGGAAACCCGGCCGCTGGCCCTGTTCGACGGCCTGCGCACCGACTTCTCGCTGGCCCGCCTGCGCCACTACACCGGCGCCCCGGCCGAGCACGTGCAGCCGTTCATCCTGTTCACCAACTACCACCGCTACGTGGACGAGTTCGTCCGCTGGGGCGTGGAGCAGCTGAAGAAGCCGGGCAGCCCGTACACGGCGCTGTCGTGCTCGGGCGGCGTGGTGGTCACCGCCGAGACGCCGAACGCCGAGCAGGCCATCGCCGACGGCGCCTGGCGCAAGCACCAGATGCCGGCCTATCACCTGATCGCCCCGAACGGTCAGGGCGTCAGCCTGGTCAACATCGGCGTCGGCCCGTCCAACGCCAAGACCATCTGCGACCACCTGGCGGTGCTGCGTCCGCAGGCCTGGCTGATGATCGGCCACTGCGGCGGCCTGCGCGACACCCAGACCATCGGCGACTATGTGCTGGCCCACGCCTATCTGCGCGACGACCACGTGCTGGACGTGGTGCTGCCGCCGGAGATCCCGGTGCCGTCGATCGCCGAGGTGCAGCGCGCCCTCTACGACGCGGCCAAGGCGATCAGCGGCGACACCGGCCAGGAGCTGAAGAAGCGCCTGCGCACCGGCACCGTGGTCACCACCGACGACCGCA
Source organism: Caulobacter vibrioides (assembly GCA_001449105.1). Taxonomy (GTDB): domain Bacteria; phylum Pseudomonadota; class Alphaproteobacteria; order Caulobacterales; family Caulobacteraceae; genus Caulobacter; species Caulobacter vibrioides_C. Next base: position 1,611 of record LNIY01000083.1, read on the forward strand.
ACTGGGAACTGCGCCACAGCCTGTCGGCCCTGCGCTTCAACCAGAGCCGCGCCGTCGCCATCGACATGGAAAGCGCCACCATCGCCGCCCAGGGCTATCGCTTCCGGGTGCCATACGGGACGCTGCTGTGCGTGTCGGACAAGCCGCTGCACGGCGAGATCAAGCTGCCCGGCCAGGCCAACGCCTTCTACGAGCGGGCGATCAGCCAGCACCTGCAGATCGGCATCCTGACCTGCCAGCTGCTGCACGAGGAAGGTCCCAACCTGCACTCGCGCAAGCTGCGCGCCTTCGACGAGCCGCCTTTCCGGTAAGGAATTGGCCGCTGAGGATCGGCGCCGTCTGAAAACGACGAAGGGGCGGTGGTCATCCACCGCCCCTTTTTCCTGGGCTTCGCCGAGACCCTACTGGGGAACCATGAAGGCGATCGGGATCGTCACCTTGCCGCCGGCGGTGGGTTTGCCGTCCACGGTCTTGGGCTGCATGCGGAAGTACTGGCTGAGCTGCAGGGCCGCGTCGCCGAACGCATAGGGGCCGTCGCTCTGGCGCAGCACCTCGCACTTCTCCAGCGTGCCGTCGACGGCGACGTCGCAGGTGATGAGCGCGCGGCCCGAGGCCTTGGCCGCCGCGGCGTCGGCCGGATAGTAGCGGGCCAGGTCGTTGGCGTCGGGCTTCTGGACCCAGTCGGGCCGCTCGACGACCGGCCTGGGCGTCACTTCGGGATTGGCGGCCCAGACCGCGCCGGCGGCGGCCGAGGCCAGCAGGGCGACGAGGGCCAGGCCGGCCTTGCGGCGCAGCGGCGTGAGGGAGGCGGCGTTCAGCATGGTCAGTCTCTCCTTCAGGGGATGGGGCCCCGCCGCCGGCCAATGGCATCCGAGCGGGGCGGTCTTGGCCGTCAGCACCGTGCTGAGCAGCGTTTCGGCATAGAGGCGGCGGGCGTGCGGGTGGCGCTCGATCACGGCGGCGTCGCAGGCGATCTCCTGGTCGACGCGCAGGGCCCGGGCGGCCAGGTGGACCAGCGGGTTGAACCAGCACAGGCATTGCAGGGCGACGACCAGGCCGTTGATCGTGGCGTCGCCGCGCCGCAGGTGGACGTCCTCGTGGGCGAGGACCAGCGCGCGGGCCTGTCCCTGGAAGCGTTCGGCGAAATCGGCCGGCACGACGATGCGCGGGCGCAGGGCGCCCAGCACCAGCGGGCCGGCGTCGACATGCTGGCCGCGCAGCACGCCAGGCTCGCCCTCCAGCGGCGTCAGCCGGCCCGCGGCGCGGACGAAGCGGATCTGGCGCAGGGCGAACAGGCCGAAGGCCAGCGCCGCCCCGACCACCCAGACCCCGATGGCGACGTCCGCCAGGTCCGCCGCCTGCCGGGTGGCCCGGGCGGCGGCCGCGACGGCCCCGGGGGTCAGTTCCACCGTCTGATAGAAGGTCATCGCCGTGGGGGCGCGGACCGGAACCAGGCTGATCAGGGCGCACAGCGGCGCGGCCAGCCACAGGGCGTAGGCGGCCAGCGGACCGAGGCGCCGACGGACCGGCTTGCGCAGCAGCATCACCGCGACGACGGCGACGGCCAGGGCGAGGTTGGCGCGGACCAGCGCCTCGACGAGATCCCCGCTCATTTGGAGATCCTCTCGACCAGGGCCTTCAACTCGGCGATGTCCTCGTCGCTCAGCTTGCCGGCGTCGGAGAACTGGGTGACCAGCGGCGCCAGGCGGCCGTCGAACAGCCGGTCCAGCAGGCCCTGGCTTTCGGCGGCCACGTAGTCGCCCCGGGCGACCAGCGGCGCGTACTGGTAGCGGCGGCCCTCGGGCGTGGCGCCGACGGCCTTCTTCTTCACAAGGCGGCTGAGCAGTTGCTTGACCGTGCCCTCGGTCCAGCCGTTGGGTTCGCCGACCTCGGCGATGATCGCCTCTGAGGTCAGCGGGTTCTTCCGCCACAGCGCCTCCATGATGACGCTCTCGGCCGAACTGATCTTCATGGACGTTTCCTCGATGACGCTTGTCAACGATGGCGACGTTGACATCTGTCATCGAGGTCGTCAACCGGTGTTTTTCCGCGGTCGCGGACCTTGCCCCGTCAGGTGGTCGCCGCCTCGTGGCGCATCGCCTCGGCCGCCAGCGCCACGTGCTCGGGGATCCGTCCGTCCGCCTTGCGCTCGCTGTAGCGGTCGACGAGGTAGCCGGCCCGGTCGCGGGTCAGCAGGGTGAACTTCACCAGTTCCTCCATCACGTCGACGACCCGGTCGTAGTAGCCGGACGGCTTCATCCGGTCGTTCTCGTCGAACTCCTTGTAGGCCATGGCCACCGACGATTGGTTGGGGATGGTGACCATCCGCATCCAGCGGCCCAGCAGGCGCAGGGTGTTGACGGCGTTGAACGACTGCGAGCCGCCGCTGACCTGCATGACGGCCAGGGTCCTGCCCTGGGTGGGGCGGACGCTGCCGATCTCCAGCGGGATCCAGTCGATCTGGGCCTTGATGACGCCGGTGATCGCGCCGTGGCGCTCGGGGCTGCACCAGACCTGGCCCTCCGCCCATTGCGACAGCGCCCGCAGTTCCTGGACCTTCGGATGGTCCGGGCCCGTCGCGTCGGGCAGCGGCAGGTCGCGAGGGTCGAAGATCCGGGTCTCGCAGCCCAGGGCCTGGAGGATGCGCGCGGCCTCCTCGACCAGCAGGCGGCTGAACGAACGCTCTCGCAGCGAGCCGTAGAGCAGCAGTATGCGCGGCGGATGCATGGACGGCGCCGCCGCTTCCAGTCGTCCCTGATCGATGGGGGCGAGGAACCTGGCGTCGAGGGCGGGGAATTCGGTCACGGACAGCTCCATCTCGGCTTGAACGATTCGATATTTCGAGCATATTGGAAATATGGAATCGAAAGCCGCTGTCAACATGCTCTCCGCCCTCGGTCACGAGGGGCGACTGGCGATCTTCCGGCTGCTGGTGAAGGCCGGTCCGGACGGGGTCGCGGCGGGCGAGATCGCGCGCGCCCTGGACGTCCCGCCCAGCAGCCTGTCGGCCAATCTCAACGTGCTGGCCCATGCGGGCCTGGCCGCTTCCCGGCGCGAGGGGCGGTCGATCATCTATTCGGCGGACTACGGCGCGATGAGCGGGATGCTGGGCTTCCTGATGGAGGACTGCTGCAACGGCGCGCCCGAGATCTGCGCGCCGCTGGGCTCGGTCCTGGCGCGCGTGAAGGCCTGCGCGCCCGGGGCCTGCTGACCATGGAGGCCTTCGGCGCATCGCGGCGGCTGGCCGCCGAGGGCCTGGGCTCGGCCCTGCTGCTGGCTGTGGTGGTCGGCTCGGGGATCATGGGCGAGCGTCTGGCGGGCGGCAACGTCGCCATCGCCCTGCTCGGCGCCACCCTGGCCACCGGCGCCGCCCTGGTCGTGCTGATCGGCGTGTTCGGCCCGATCTCGGGCGCTCACTTCAACCCGGCGGCGACCCTGGTCGCGGTCCTGCGGCGCGACATGCCGTGGCGATCGGCCCTGGCCTATCCGGTCGTCCAGGTCGCCGGCGCGGTGCTCGGCGTCTGGGCCGCCCACGCCATGTTCGGCGAGCCGATCCTTCAGGTGTCGACCAGGGTGCGGGACGGCGGCGGCCAGGCCTTCTCTGAAGCGGTGGCGACGTTCGGCCTGATCGCGACCATCCTCGGCACGGCGCGCTTTCGGCCCCAGAGCACGCCCATGGCCGTCGGCCTCTACATCGCCGCCGCCTACTGGTTCACCGCCTCGACCTCGTTCGCCAACCCGGCGGTGACGATCGCGCGCAGCCTGTCGGACACCTTCGCCGGGATCGCGCCGTCCAGCGCGCCGGCCTTCATCCTGGCCCAGTTCGTCGGCGCGCTGCTCGCGGCGGGCGTCTTCGGCTGGCTTCTCAAGGCGGAAAAGACCTCATGAGCGACACCGCGTTTCCGATCACCATCTTCCACAACCCGGCCTGCGGCACGTCTCGCAACGTGCTCGCCATGGTCCGGGCCGCCGGCTACGCGCCCGAGGTGGTCGAGTATCTCCAGGCCGGGTGGACCCGCGACCAGCTCCGCGAACTGGCCGAGCGGGCCGGGCTGAGCTTCCGCGCGCTGATCAGGGAAAAGGGGACGCCCGCCCTGGAGCTCGACCTGCTGGCCGACGGGGTGGACGAGGACCGCATTCTCGACGCCATGGTCGCGCATCCGATCCTCGTGAACCGGCCCATCGTGGTGACGCCGAAAGGCGTGAAGCTGTGCCGCCCGTCCGAGGTCGTCCTCGATCTGCTGGACCGCAGGCCCGCAAGCTTCACCAAGGAGGACGGCGAGGTCGTGATCCTCTGACCGTCCGTCGCGACGGCTCTCAGCGCGAGACGCGATCCAGGAAGCCGACGATGCCCGAGGCCAGGGTCGGCTCCATCACCGCGCTCATGTGGTCGCCGGGCACGCGCCGGGCGCGGCCGTCGGGCAGCATGCCGGCCAGGGCCTCGGCCGAGCCGTTGTCGTCATCGCGCTGGCCGGCGATGACCAGGGTCGGAACGTCGATGCGGGCGATGGCTTCGGCGTCGGTAGGCATGAAGGCGTTCAGCACGCCCAGCATGGCCTCGGGCTTGAGGTCGCCGGCGGCCATCATCGCCCGCACGCGGCGTCCGGCGCGCGGGTCCTTGGCCTGGTCGCCGTTGCGGATGGCGTCCTCGAACATCGCCGCCCGCTCGCCCGCGCCCATCAGGCCCGAGGCGCCCATGCCGGCCAGGACGAGCCGCTCGGGCCGGGCGCCGCGCACCAGCATCCGCACCGCCGTGCGCGCGCCCAGCGAATAGCCCACGAGGTCGTAGTCGGTCAGGTGCAGGTGCGAGACCAGGGCCAGCTGGTCCATGGCCAGCACGTCGGCGGGCCAGGCGGCCGGGTCGGTCGGGGCGTCGGACCGGCCATGGCCGCGCAGGTCGGGTGCGATCACCCTGCGGCCGGCGCTGACCAGCGCCTGGGCGACGCCGGGCAGGAACCAGTTGCTCTCGGCGCTGGCCAGGAAGCCGTGCAGCAGCAGGGTCGGCCAGCCCTCGCCCAGGGTGCGGTAGGCGATGGAGACGCCGTCGAAACTCTGGAATCGCTGGACCGGAAGCATGGCGGCACAATCCGCGCAGACGCACGATCCGTCCAGCGTCTCGATTTCGTCGCGTCGTGGGACTACATGCACGCCCATGACCCGTCACATCCCCCTTCAAGGCGTCGAGAACTTCCGCGATTACGGCGACTACGCCGCCGGGCAAGGACGGTTGAAGAAGGGCCTGCTGTTCCGCGCCGCCCACCAGGCCGACGCCACCGACGAGGATCTGGCGGCCATGGGCGCGCTGGGCATCGTGACCGTCGTCGATCTGCGCCGCGCCCCGGAACGGGCGCGCGAGCCGTCGCGGCGCTGGACCGGCTTCTCGGCCCAGGTGATCGACAACGACCTGGGCGGAGAGGGCGACGATCCCTGGCAGACCTTCCTGCGCGGCTGGGACCATTCGGAAGCCGACCTGCGCGGCTACATGGTCGAGTCCTATCGCAGGAAGCCGTTCACCCCGCGCCACGTGGATCTCTTCACCCGCTACTTCGCAGCGCTGGCGCAGGCGAAAGGGCCGGTGCTGATCCACTGCGCCGCCGGCAAGGACCGCACGGGCCTGCTGGCCGCCCTGACCCACCACCTGGCCGGGGTGTCGCGCGACGATCTGGTCGAGGACTATCTGGCCACCAACGATCCCGAGCGCTACGCCCGCATCGGCGAGAGCATCGGCCGCTACCTGGCCGGCTACACCGGCTCGGTCCCGCCCGAGACGGCGATCCGCGCGGCCCTGGCGGTCGAGGCCGAGTACATCCTGGCCTCGGTCGAGGCCATCGAGACCGCCCACGGCTCGATCGACGCCTATCTGGAGGCTGTGCTGGGCGTCGATGCGGCGGCCCGCGAGGCGATCTCGGCGCACATCCTGGCCTGAGGTTTCGCAACGCCCTCCCGTCGTCATCCCGGCCGTAGCGGAGCGGAGAGCCGGGACCCAGGCGACTGGGCTCGGCGCTTGGATCGGTCGCCCGGCGAAGGCAGCCGCGTTGCGGCGGCCCCCGGGTCCGGGGCCTGCGGCCCGCTTCGCGGTCCTTCGCCCAGGATGACGACTGAAGGGATGGCGGAGCGCATCTTTACGCCCACCGACGATTTTCGCGTCTTGATGAAGAAGGCGTGACAAACCGCTGTTCGCGGGCGAGGCTCCGCTTCAGGGCCGCGTCAGACGGCCCGCAGCAGGGCGGACATCATGAGCGAAGTCTTGGACGGCGCGCCCGCGCGCCTGGGCGTCGGGTCGAAACCCGCGCCGACGCCGATCACCCGGGGCGGATGGTCCTGGGTGCTGCACCAGGGCTCTCGCGACGTCTATGTGGTGCTGGTCACCATCTACATCTTTGCTCCCTACTTCTCGGGCGTGCTGGTCGGCGACCCGGTGCGGGGCCAGGCGATCATGGCCCAGATCGCCACCACCTACGGCCTGATCGTCGCCCTGACCGCCCCCATCCTGGGCGCGGCGGTCGAGAAGTACGGCCCGCGCAAGCCGCTGGCCGCGACCTTGCTGACCCTGATGCTGCCGGCGCTGATCGTCCTGTGGTGGGCGACGCCCGCCGGCGGCCTGCCGATGGCGGCGACGGCGGGGGCGCTGATCGTGCTGGGCGTGGCCTACAACTGGGGCGACGTCGCCGCCAACTCGCTGCTGCCGCGCGCGGCCGCCGCGCCCGCACAGGCCTCGCTGCTGTCGGGCCTGGGCTATTTCCTGTCCAACGGCCTGTCGGTGCTGATGCTGGTGGTCATGCTGTGGGGCTTCGTCCTGCCGGGCCAGGTCGACTGGCCGGGGATCCCCAGGACGCCGCTGCTGGGGCTGTCGACGTACAACCACGAACCCAGCCGCCTGGCCGGCCCGCTGTCGGCGCTGATCATGGCGCTGGGCGCGATCCCCTTCCTGCTGTGGACGCCGGACGCGCCGCGCACGGGCCTGGGCCTGGGCGGCGCGCTGAAGGCGGGCCTGGCCCTGCTGCGCGACACCTTCGCCAACCTGAAGGGCCACCGCGACGTGGCGACCTTCCTGCTCACGCGGATGCTCTATTGCGACGGCATGACCGCGCTGCTGGTGTTCGGCGGGCTGTTCGCGGCCGGGGTGATGGGCTGGGGCGCGCTGGAGATGCTGGTCTACGGCGTGTCGCTGAGCCTAGTCGGCGCCCTTGGCGGCCTGATGGCGCCCAAGCTCGACCGCATCCTGGGGCCCAAGCGCGCCGTCCAGATCGAGATCGCCGGCTGCCTGGCGGCCCTGATCTGCCTGCTGGGCATGCGGCCCGACCGCATATTCTACGTCTTCGCCTACGATCCGGCCGGACCAGCGGTGTGGGACGGGCCGCTGTACCGCACCGCGCCGGAGCTGATCTATGTGGGTCTTGGCCTGGTCATCGCCGTCTGCGTCACCGCCCAGTACGCGTCCAGCCGGACCCTGCTGGTGCGTCTGGCCCCGCCCGACCGCACGGCGGCGTTCTTCGGGCTCTACGCGCTGTCGGGCACGGCGACGGTCTGGCTGGGCTCGGCCCTGGTGGCCGCGGCGACCACGATCTTCAAGAGCCAGGTCGCGGGCTTCGCGCCCATCGTCGCCCTGATGGCCCTGGGGGCGCTGGGCCTGTTCGCCGTGCGCGGCGGCGGCCGCGAGGCTTGAGGCGGTAGCCGCAGGGCGCACGGGACGCTATCACCCGCCGATGCGCGACGTCGCCCTCATCGCCGCTTCCTGGCGCGACCCCCTGTGGGCCGCGGCTCCCTTTCGGGACGAGCCGTTCGCCTGCGCCCTGCTGTCGGGCGGCGCGGGCGAGCGGTGGTCGTACCTGCTGCGCGCGCCCGACCAGACCCTGACCCTCGCCGCGGCCGACCGGCGCGATCCGTTCGCGGCCCTGGCCGACCTGATCGGGCCGGCCCTCCCGGCCGATCCGGAAGGCCCGCCGTTCCAGGGCGGCGTCGTGGGGCTGGCCGCCTACGAGCTGGGCGACCGGGTCGAGGCGCTGCACCTGTCGCGCGGCGACTGGCCCGATCTGGTCTGCGCCCGCTATCCGGCCGTGCTGGCCTTCGACCACCTGCAGCGCACCGTCGTCGCCGTCGGTCGCGGGGAGGGCGCGGTCCAGGCGCAGGCCCGCGCCCGCGCCGCCCTGGCCTGGCTGGACGCTCCGGCCCGCGACCCCTTCGAGGGGCGGCTGTGCGAGGCGCTGGCGGCCGAACCGCCGGCCGCCTACGAGGCGGCGGTGGCGCAGGTGGTCGAGCGGATCCTGGCCGGCGAGATATTCCAGGCCAATATCGCCCGCGCCTGGCGGGGGCGGCTGGCCGGGGCCGCCGATCCGTTCGACCTGTTCGCTCGCCTGCGCGGCGCCAGCCCGGCCCCGTTCTCGGCCTATCTGCGCCTGCCGGGGCGGGCCATGGTCTCCAACTCGCCCGAGCGGTTCCTCAAGGTTCGCGGCGGCGAGATCGAGACCCGGCCGATCAAGGGCACCCGGCCGCGCGGCGCCAGTCCCGCGGAGGATCGCGCCCTCGCCTTCGAGCTGTCGGCCAGCGCCAAGGACCGAGCCGAGAACCTGATGATCGTGGATCTGATGCGCAACGACCTGGCGAGGGTCAGCCCGCCGGGCAGCGTACGCACGCCCGAACTGTTCAAGGTCGAGACCTTCGCCAACGTCCATCACCTGGTCTCGACGGTGGAGGGGCGGCTGAAGCCCGGCCTCGGCGTCGCCGACCTGCTGCGGGCGACCTTCCCGCCGGGCTCGATCACCGGCGCGCCGAAGGTCCAGGCGATGAAGGTGATCGCCGAGCTGGAAGGGCCGCGCGGTCCCTACTGCGGCTCGCTGTTCTGGGCGGGCTTCGACGGGGCCTTCGAGTCCAGCGTGCTGATCCGCACCGTGGCTCTTGTGCAGGACGCCGAGGGCTGGACGCTGGAGGCCAAGGCCGGGGCCGGCATCGTCGCCGACAGCGATCCGCTGGCCGAGCGGCTGGAGACCGAGGCCAAGATCGACGCCCTGCGCCGGGCGTTGACCGGGGAGGGCGCATGACAGTCGTTCCGCTGACCGCAGTACCATTGGCCGCCGTCCCGCTGACCGACCGCGGCCTGCTGCTGGGCGACGGCCTGTTCGAGACCCTGCTGGCGGTGGACGGCGCGGTCCGTCACGTCGAGGCCCACCTCGACCGCATGGCGGCGGGTTGCGCGGTGCTGGGCCTGCCGGCGCCGGACCGCGACCGGGCCCGCGCGCTGGTCGCGGACGCGCCGGGAGCGGCGGGCCTGGCCGTCGGCCGCGCCGCCGTGCGCCTGACCCTGACCGCCGGCTCGGGCGGGCGGGGCCTTGATCGTCCCGACGCGCCGGTCCTCGAGCTGTTCGCCGCGTGCGCGCCCGCGCCGCCGGCCGGCGCGCCGGCGGAGGCGGTGGTCGCGAGCGTTCGCCGCAACGAGGGCTCGCCGGCCTCGCGGCTGAAGACCCTGGCCTATCTCGACAACGTGCTGGCGCGTGCGCAGGCCCGCGCCGCCGGCGCCGACGAGGCCCTGATGCTCAACAACCGGGGCCATCTGGCCTGCGCCTCGGCAGGCAACCTGTTCTGGCTGGACGGCGGCGTCCTGGCGACGCCGGCGCTCGACTGCGGAGTGCTGGCCGGGCTGGCCCGTGGACGGGTCATGGCCGCGGCCGCGGGGCTGGGCGTCGAGGTGCGAGAGGTCCGCGCGGGGATCGAGGCGCTGGCGACGGCCTCGGCCGTCTTCCTGACCAACAGCCTGACCGGCGTGCGGCCCCTGGCCTCCCTGGACGGCCGCGCCCTGGGCCGGGACCCGCGCGTGGCCGAACTGGCGGCCCGGGCTGGCTAGGTCTTCGACCACTCCACCGTTTCGGTGCGGCGCGGGCGCAGATAGTAGGTCCGGTGGAAGGTGAACTTGGTATCCTTCAGGCTGATCGCCGGCGTGTAGTCGTAGGTCGTCGAGCTGATGACCACGCTGCTGCCGGCCGGCAGCACGCTTTCGGGCACGTTGGTCACCACGGTCGCCGCCGCCGGGCAGCTGGTCGGGCTGTTCTTGGGCGAGACCCAGGCCACGGTGTCCTTGCCCTTGGAGTCGGAGACCACGCTGTAGAGGCACAGCCGCATCGGCGAGGCCGGGAACGGCTTCATCACCGCCAGGCTGATGTTGTAGATGTCGTCGACGCGCGTCTGGTTGATCTGGCCGTTCTGGGCGGCCATGTCGCCGATCAGCGATGTGGCGTGGAACAGCCGGCGCTGGGCCATCATCGCCTGGGTCAGCTCGGCCATGCCGAAATAGAAGATCAGCAGCAGCGGCGCCAGCAGGGCGAATTCCACCGCGACGGCGCCGCGAACGTCGCGCGCGAAGCCCGGCCTGGAGCGGGAGCGGAACAGAGGGCTCATGCGGGGCAGCTCACGGCGGCGGCGGCGCTGCTGTTGTAGGGCTCGTTGGCGAAGGCGGTGGTGAAGCCCAGCGTGCGCTTGCCGTTGGAGGTCTGCAGGGCCGAGGCCAGCAGCGGCGTGATCAGCGGCCAGTCGTAATAGGTGCGCACCAGGACCAGCGAGCTGGGGCCGCCGGGATCCCAGCAGGTCGTGTTCGGCGTGGTCAGGCCGGAGGACGAGGTGAAGGTCGACACCGTGCGCACGTCCACGCGCAGGCGGCTCGCGCAGGTGCTCTCCAGCCAGTTCATGCGGGCGCATACCCGGGTCTTGAAGCCGGCGGCGGAGTTGTCGCCCGAGGTCTGCACCTCGCCGGTGCGGATCTGGCGGCCGGCTTCGATCGTGGCGTTCTCCAGCGTCATCGACGCGAAATAGACCAGGGCCAGCTCGATCAGGCCGAAGAACAGCAGTAGGAACGGGCCCAGCAGCAGGGCGAACTCGACGGCGGTCGCGCCGTTCTCGGCGCGCGCGAAGCGGCCCAGCCGGCGACGGGCGGCGAGCTTCAGCCGGGCGTGGAGCGAAACGGGAGACTTCCCCATGAGGCGGTCCGAGGTTGCAACGGGAGGACCATAGCGCCGGCTCCCTAACCGCGCCCTAATCAGCGCGCCCCCTTAACAAGCGCGCCCTCGTGTGCGCGCGTGACCCGTCCCTAAGGATCGGGTCGGGAGGGATCAGGGCTGGCCCGGGGCGCCGGCGCTCGCCGGTTCGGCCGCGGTCAGGGCGGTGCAGCGGCCGTCGCAGGCATAGGCCGAGGCGGCGGTGCCGCGCTGGACCGTCACGGCGTCGGCGGCGACGTCGGTCACCAGCACCTGGCCGCCGGTCAGCGCGCGGCCCTGGGCGTCGAAGGCGAACACCGAGGTCATGCCCACGCGCTTGCCCAGGATCACCAGGGTGCGGTCGTTGACGACGCTGACGTCGGCGATCTGCGGGTCGCCGACCACGATCTCGCGGGCGGAGCCGCCCAGGGGGATCGTCGTGGCCTGTCCGGCGACCACGGTCATGGTGCGCGAGGCGGGCGAGGGAGAGGCCGGCGTGGCCGCCTGGGCCGCGACGGCGGCGCCGCAGAGGCTGAAAAAGGCGGCGATGGCGAGCGAGAGGCGGCGCATGGCGGTCCTGTCGGAGCGAAATCTATGACCTCATCCTGACGAAGAATGGTCAATAAAAACCTAAGATATGCCTGGGTGCGACAAGCTGCGCATCCGTGAATTCCTTGAACCGCAACGGGTTTTCGCTCTTCCTGTCGCTCTTGGTTAAGAGTTGATAATGGTAAAATTGAATAAACCAAAAGAAAAATCAGCAAAAAATCTCGACGTTTACTGGGGATTAATCGAGGTGGGCGAAATTGATCGTGTTTTCGGGGGTGAACAAGTCGCCACGGCTTGCCGACCCAGCCAAGTTTTCTCAGCAGGAGATCAAGTCATGTCGAAGTTTGTCACGCGCTTCCTGAAGGACGAGTCGGGCGCCACGGCCATCGAATACGGCCTCATCATCGCCCTGATCGCCGTCGTCATCGTCGCCGCCTTCGGCGTGCTGCGTCCGTCGCTGGAAGGCGCCTTCACGCGCACCGCCGGTCAACTGGACGCCGCCCAGTAAGACTTAAGCCCGACGCAGGGAGACGGCCGATGGTCGCCTTTATCGATCGTTTTTTGAATGACGAACGAGGCGCCACGGCCATCGAGTACGGCCTGATCGCGGCTCTGATGAGCCTGATCGTGGTCGCCGCCGTCCCCGTGCTCCGGGAGCCCATACTCGGCGCCTTTGACCGGGTAAGGGGCCACCTCGACGCCGCAGGCAACTAGCGGCGAAGAGGCAAGAGCCAAGAGCTCCGAGGGGCCGCGACGTTTCGACGTCGCGGCCCTTCTTCTTTTTCGGCCCCGGTGTTGCCGAACATTGCGGCCAAGTCCGGAAACGATTGCTTCATCGGCGATCGGATAGACTGGCGGAAGTCGAGGTTAGAGGCCCGTCATGCAGACCCTGCAGCTCCTTCCCCTGATCGTCTTCGCCGGCCTGGCCGTCGTCGCCGGCCTGAAGGACGCCACCAGCTACACCATCCCCAACTGGATCTCGCTGGCGCTGATCGCCGCCTTCCCGGTGGCCGCCGTCGTGGGCGGGATCGGCTGGGCGGGCGGGGGCCTGGCGCTGCTGGTCGGCGTGGGCATGCTGCTGATCGGCATGATCATGTTCGCCCTGCGCTGGGTGGGCGGGGGCGACGCCAAGTTCCTGGCCGCCTGCGCCCTGTGGATGGGCGTTCCCGGCATCGCGCCGTTCCTGCTGACCACGGCCCTGGCCGGCGGCGCCCTGACCCTGGGGCTGATGAGCCTTCGCTCGGGCTGGCTGGCTCCGGTGATCGCCGGCGGCCCGGCCTGGATCCGCCGCCTCGGCGACAAGAAGGGCGACGTTCCCTACGGCGTGGCCATCGCGGCCGGCGCCCTGGCGGCCCTGCCTCAGAGCATCATCGGCCAAGCTTTGCTCAACTGATCGCGACGGGCTCCCGGCTTTCGGGAGTCCGCGTCAGGCTGTCGCGGCCGGAACCCGCTTTCAGGTCGGCTTCCTTTAGTGGCTGTTAACCATGGGCGCCGCAGTTTGCGATGCGGCCAGAACGGCTGTTCGACCCCTGCGTCCGGCGGAGTGAAGCTCTCCAGGCGCGCCGAACCCGTCCTGCCGACGCCAGAGCTCCGCCGCGCATGAACCCTGTCAGAATCATCATCGTCCTGGTCGCCGCCGTTTCGGCGATCGGCCTGGCCGTACTGATGCAGCGCGCCATGGGCGGCAAGCCCGCCAAGTCCGAGGCCGTCGCCTCCTCGCCCGCTCCCACCCTCGACGCCAAGCCGATGACGCTGGTGCTGGTCGCCAAGCGCGACCTGGCGATCGGCACGCGCCTGACCAAGGACGACGTGGAGTGGAAGGCCTGGCCGGCCGACGCCGTCAGCCCCGTCTATCTCACCAATGGCGCCGCGCCCGTCGAGCCCCAGAACGGCGCGGCCAAGGCCGTGAAGACCGTCGGCGAGGCCGCCGGCGTCCTGGGCGGCGCTCCGCCCGAAGCCGCCGTCGAGGGCGCGATTGTCCGCGACCCGCTGCTGGCCGGCGAGCCCGTCGTGGCCCGCAAGATCGTCCGCGGCGGCGAGGGCGGCTACCTCTCCGTCGTGCTCTCGCCCGGCGCCCGCGCCATGGCCGTTCCCGTCACCTCCGAAACCGCGGCCGGCGGCTTCATCCTGCCCGGCGACCGGGTCGACGTGCTGATCAGCCGCGACGCGCCCAACAGCGACAGCAACGGCGCCGGCAAGCAGGTGGTCGCCGAGACCGTGCTGCAGAACATCCGCGTCCTCGCCCTCGACCAGGCCACCACCGCCGAGAAGGACGCCAAGACCATCGTCGCCGCCACCGCCACCCTCGAGGTGCGTCCCGCCGAGGCCGAGGCCCTGACCCGCGCCAAGGCGTCGGGACCCGTCACCCTGGCGCTGCGGGCCTACACCGATCTGGGCGGACCCTCCGGCGTCGCCGCTCCGTCCCAGGACTCCACGGTCATCCGCATCAATCGCGGCGGACAGACCTCCAGCATCGCGGTGCGCCAATGATCCGCCGGTTCGCTCCCCTTTCCCTTTCGGCCTCGCTCGTCGTCCTGACGGCCCTGGCCCCGGCCGCCTCGGCCCTGGCCGACGGCTATGCCGGCGACCGGGTCTACCGCCCGGCCCGCGCCGCGCCGCGCGCGCCGGCGCCGGTGGTCGCCTACGCGCCGCCGCCGGTCGCCGACCAGGTGCTGCGGGTCGACCTGACCGCCGGGCCCGACGCCCGGGTTCTGAACCTGCCGCGCGGCAAGTCGGCGATCATCGAGCTGCCGGTCGACGTGCGCGACATGCTGGTGACCAATCCGCAGGTGGCCGACGCCGTGCTGCGCAATCCGCGCCGCATCTACGTGCTGGGCGTGGGCAAGGGGTCGACCGACGCGGTGTTCTTCGACGCCGCCGGCCGCCGCCTGCTGTCGCTGGCCATCCGCGTCGACGAGGACTCCGGCCTGCTGCAGGACACCCTGCGCAAGGTGCTGCCCGACTCCCGCATCGAGGTGCAGCCGGTGCGCGACAGCGTCATCCTGACCGGCACCGTGGCCAACGCCGCCGACTCCAGCAAGGCCGCCCTGGTCGCCGCCCAGTTCGTCGCCAAGCCCGAGCAGGTGGTCAACATGCTGAGCATCGCCGGCAAGGACCAGGTGATGCTCAAGGTCCGCGTCGTCGAGGTCCAGCGCAACATCATCAAGCAGCTGGGCGTCTCGACCAACAACCTGCTCAACGACGGCTTCAAGACCTACAGCCTGGGCCGCGAGAACACCTTCGCGGTCAACGGCGGCATGGTCGGCGGGGCGGACCTCTGCTACGGCCGCAACAACCTGCGCACGACCAACCACACCCAGAGCGGCACGACCACCGGCAGCAGCACCTCGTCGAGCAACAGCGCCACGACCGGCTCGAGCGCCTCGGCGACCTGGTCCGGCGCCCTGCCGCCGGTGACCAAGACCATCTACGACGTCAACGGCAATCCGGTGACGGTGCTGGCGGACCAGACCGGTACCTTCAACCAGACCGTCTCCAACTCGACCGGCTCGACCAACGCCCTGACGAGCACGCTTTCCACCGTGGCCAGCACCGCGTGGCAGACCGTCACCGGCAACAACCTCAACGCCTGTCTTCAGGCCTTCGAGCGGGTGGGCCTGGTGCGCACCCTGGCCGAACCGAACCTGACCGTCGTGTCGGGCGAGGCGGGCAAGTTCCTGGCCGGCGGCGAGTTCCCGGTTCCGACCGGCAGCGACGAGAACGGCCGCGTCACCATCGAGTTCAAGCCCTACGGCGTCGGCCTCGGCTACACCCCCGTGGTGATGTCGGGCGGCCGCATCTCGCTGAAGCTGTCGACCGAGGTGTCGGAGCTGTCGAGCCTGGGCGCCTTCACCGTCTCCACCGGCACCAGCTCGACGCTGGTGGTTCCCGGCCTGTCGGTCCGCCGCGCCGAGACCACCGTCGAGCTGCCGTCGGGCGGGGCCCTGATGATCGCCGGCCTGCTGCACCAGCAGACCAAGGAGAACATCGACTCCCTGCCGGGCATGACCTCGCTGCCGGTGCTGGGATCGCTGTTCCGCTCGCGCGACTACCTGAACG
The DNA here is from genome assembly GCA_001449105.1 of Caulobacter vibrioides. GTDB lineage: Bacteria > Pseudomonadota > Alphaproteobacteria > Caulobacterales > Caulobacteraceae > Caulobacter > Caulobacter vibrioides_C. The sequence goes on from LNIY01000083.1 coordinate 17,180, forward strand.
GCGAGACCGAGCTGGTGGTGATCATCACCCCCTACATCGTCGACCCGACCCGGCCGCAGGACCAGCAGACGCCGGCCGACGGCCTGCAGATCGCCGGCGACATGAGCACGGTGCTGCTGGGCCGCCTGAACAAGGTGGTCAAGGCCCCGCCGGGCGCCAACTCCGAACGGACCTACCAGGGTCCGGTCGGCTACGTGATCGAATGAGGACGCGGACCATGACGCGAGCCAAGACCTTCCGTGCGGTCCTCGCCGGCGCCGGCCTGATGGCCCTGGCCGCCTGCGCCTCGACCGGCGCCGCCCCCTCGGGCCAGGCCGCCGCGCCGCTCACGCCCACCGAGCAATGGACCGACAAGGTCAAGGTCGAGGCGGCTCCCGACGAGGTGCTGCTGGCCGTTCACGCCGAAGGCCTGTCGCCCCGGCAGGTTCAGGCCCTGGACGGCCTGCTGGCCCGCTTCACCGAGGCCGAGGCCCGGGAGCTGGTGGTGCTGGCGCCGGTGGGCGGCCCCGAGGCCCCGGCCGCGGGCCGCATGGCCGCCGCGGCGCGGGCCTATCTGATCGACGCCGGCGCGCCGCGCTTCGCGGTCCGCATCGACTCCTACCCGGCCGACGGCGACAAGGCGCCGCCGCTGCGGGTGGGCTACCTGCGGCACACCGCCGAGGTTCCGCGCTGCGGAGCCTGGGGCAACCTGACCGCGACGCGCAACAACGACGCCTATGCCAACTTCGGCTGCGCCGTCACCGCCAACATCGCCGCCCAGGTGGCCAACCCCGCCGACCTGCAAGGGCCGCGTCGCGAGGATCCGGCCGACGCCATCCGGCGCGGCGTGGTGATGGGCAAGTACCGCGCGGGCGAGCCGACCGCGTCGCAGAAGGACACCCAGTCCGACGGCGCCGTTTCGCGGGTGGTGAAATGACGACCTTCCGGACCACAGATCCCGATCCCTTCGACCTGGGCTTCGAGGCCGACGACGAGTTCGCCGCCCCGGCCGGCGGCGATCCCTGGCGCACGGCGCCTGAGCCCGCCGCCGCCGCCGCCGCCGCCGCGGCGCCCTTCGATCCGTTCGCCGACTTCCCGCCGGCCCGGCCGCGCCCGGACGTCCGCGCCGCGGCTGCGGTCGCGCCCGGCCTGGCCAGCCTGGCCACCAACCCGTTCGCCGACCTGGCGCCGCCCGCGCCCGAGCCCGCGCGCCCGACCCTCGCGGCCGCCCCGGCGTCCGAGCCCGTCCCGCCGGCCGTGGACTGGGGCGTCTCGGCGCATGAGGAGGCGCTGCCCGGCGTCGACGTCGGCGTCGGCGAGGCCAGCGTGCCGCGCATCGCCATCCACGCCTTCGGCGTCCGCGCCGAGACCCTGGCGGTCATCGAGGCCGCGGCGGCCGACCGCCGCATGGCCCGCGCCTCGGTCACCGCCCGCCATGGCGGCCTGGAGGCGGCCGTCGACTTCTACCAGAACCAGCCGACGCCCTCGCTGGTGCTGGTCGAGACCATGGACTCGGCCCAGCGCATGCTGGCCCTGCTGGACGGCCTGGCCCAGGTCTGCGACCCGGGCACCAAGGTCGTGGTCATCGGCCAGACCAACGACATCGCCCTCTATCGCGAGCTGATGCGCCGCGGGGTCAGCGAATACCTGACCCAGCCCCGCAACCCGTTGCAGGTGATCCGCGCGGTCACCGCGCTCTATTCGGATCCGTCGGCCCCGTTCGTCGGCCGCCAGGTGTCGTTCGTCGGCGCCAAGGGCGGGGTGGGGGCCTCGACCCTGGCCCACAACTTCGCCTGGTCGATGGCCGAGCGGATGGAAGCGGCCACGGTCATCGTCGACCTCGACCTGCCGTTCGGCACGGCCGGCCTCGACTTCAACCAGGACCCGCTTCAGGGCGTGCTCGACGCGCTGAGCCAGCCCGAGCGCCTGGACCCGGTGCTGATGGACCGCATGATGGTCCGCTGCGGCGACCGCCTGTCGCTGCTGGCCGCCCCGGCCACGCTGGAGCAGGACTACGACATCGGCGCCGAGGCCTACGAGGAGGTGACGCAGAAGATGCGCGGCGCCGCCCCGTTCGTGGTGCTGGACCTGCCGCATACCTGGGCGCCGTGGACCCGCAAGGTGCTGGTCGGCAGCGACGACCTGGTCATCGTCGCCACGCCGGACCTCGCCTCGCTGAGGAACGCCAAGAACATCGTCGACCTGGTCCGCCAGGCCCGTCCCAACGACGTCCCGCCGCGCCTGGTTCTGAACCAGGTGGGCGTGCCGGGCCGTCCGGAGATCCCGGTCAAGGACTTCGGCGAGGCCCTGGGCGTGACGCCGTCGCTGGTGCTGCCGTTCGATCCGAAGCTGTTCGGCCAGGCGGCCAACAACGGCCAGATGGTGGCCGAGGTGGCGCCGAAGTCGAAGGCGGCCGAGGGCGTCGATCACCTGGCGCGGCTGATCAGCCGCCGCGAGGCGCCGCCGGTCGCCAAGTCGGCGTCGATCCTGTCGGGCCTGTTCAAGAAGAAGTAGGGGCGAATGTTCGGCAAGCGCGATCAGGCCACCGTCACCGAGCGCCAGGCGCCGCCTCCCGCCCCAACCGGCGGGACGGCCATCGCCACGCGCCCGCAACGCGTCGATCCCGCCGCGGCCCCCGCCGCCGCGCCGGCCAAGCCGTCGGCCGCGCCCAAGGCGACCCAGGGGCTGGAGCAGCTGCGCGCCGCGCAGGGCCAGCCGCAGACCGCCACCATCGTCCGCGAACAGAGCGACTACTACCACGCCACGAAGACGACGATCTTCAACGCCCTGCTCAACACCATCGACCTGTCGCAGCTGGCCCAGCTGGACCAGAAGGCGGCGGCCGAGGAGATCCGCGACATCGTCGCCGAGTTGGTGGCGATCAAGAACGTCTCGATGTCGGTGGCCGAGCAGGAGCACCTGGTCCAGGACATCATCAACGACGTCCTCGGCTACGGCCCGCTGGAGCCGCTGCTGGCCCGCGACGACATCGCCGACATCATGGTCAACGGCGCGCACCGGGTGTTCATCGAAGTCGCCGGCAAGGTGCAGCTGACCAACGTCCGCTTTCGCGACAATCTTCAGCTGATGAACATCTGCCAGCGGATCGTCAGCCAGGTCGGCCGCCGGGTCGACGAAAGCAGCCCGATCTGCGACGCCCGCCTTCCCGACGGCAGCCGCGTCAACGTCATCGCGCCCCCCTTGGCTCTCGATGGTCCTACCCTGACCATCCGGAAGTTCAAGAAGGACAAGCTGACGATGAAGAACCTGGTGGAGTACGCCTCCATCAGCCCCGAGGGCGCGCGCGTCCTCGGCGTCATCGGCGCCTGCCGATGCAACGTCATCATCTCGGGCGGCACCGGCTCGGGCAAGACCACCCTGCTCAACACCATGACCGCCTTCATCGACCCCACCGAGCGGGTCGTGACCTGCGAGGACGCGGCCGAACTGCAGCTGCAGCAGCCGCACGTGGTGCGCCTGGAAACCCGTCCGCCGAACCTGGAAGGCCAGGGCTCGGTGACGATGCGCGACCTGGTCAAGAACTGCCTGCGGATGCGTCCCGAGCGGATCATCGTCGGCGAAGTCCGCGGCCCCGAGGCGTTCGACCTGCTGCAGGCCATGAACACCGGCCACGACGGCTCGATGGGCACGCTGCACGCCAACAGCCCGCGCGAGGCCATCAGCCGCGTCGAGAGCATGATCACCATGGGCGGCTACGGCCTGCCCTCCAAGACCATCAAGGAGATGATCGTCGGCTCGGTCGACGTGATCATCCAGGCCGCCCGCCTGCGCGACGGCAGCCGCCGCATCACCCACGTGACCGAGGTCGTCGGCCTGGAAGGCGACGTGATCGTCACCCAGGACCTGTTCGTCTACGAGATCACCGGCGAGGACGAGAACGGCAAGGTGCTGGGCAAGCACCGCTCGACCGGCATCGCCCGGCCCCGCTTCTGGGACCGCGCCCGCTACTACGGCCTCGAGCGCGAGCTGGCCGAGGCGCTGGACGCGGCGGAATAGGGCGCGGCGATGTTCATCCTGATCGCTGTCCTTGGTTTCATCACCATCGCGGGCCTCGGCTTCGTCCTGACGGGCGGCGGCGAGAGCGCGGGCGCCAAGGCGGCCAAGCGCGCCCAGGTGATCGTGGGCGGCGGCGAGCGCCAGGCCGCGGCGCGGGCCAAGGTCGCGGCCAACACCCCCGACGCCCGCCGCAAGCAGATCCTCAAGACGCTCAAGGAACAGGACCGCAAGCAGAAGAAGGCCACCCTGACCATCGCCGCCCGCATGCGCGCGGCCGGCCTGGGCGAGAACGTCAGGATGTTCTGGATCATCAGCGGCGTGCTGGGGGTGTTCGTCACCCTGATCCTGCTGGCGGCGCGGCAGATGCCCCTGGTCGCCCTGGGCGGCGGCTTCGCGGCGGGTTTCGGCCTGCCGCGCTGGGTGATCGGGTTCCTGGGCAAGAAGCGCACCAAGAAATTCATCGACGCCTTCGCCGACGCCATCGACATCATCGTCCGCGGCATCAAGTCAGGCCTGCCGGTGCACGACTGCCTGAAGATCATCGGCAAGGAGAGCCCCGAGCCCCTGGCCAGCGAGTTCCAGACCCTGACCGAGAACATCGCCATGGGCATGCCGCTGGATAGCGCGCTGGAGCGGCTCTACGAGCGGATGCCGACCGCCGAGGTGCGGTTCTTCGCGATCGTGCTCAACATCCAGCAGAAGACCGGCGGCAATCTGGCCGAGGCGCTGGGCAACCTGTCGACGGTGCTGCGCTCGCGCAAGCTGATGGCCGAGAAGATCAAGGCCCTGTCGGCGGAAGCCGTGGCCTCGGCCTTCATCATCGGCTGCCTGCCGCCCGGCGTGATGATCCTGATCACGGTCATCGCTCCCGAATACATGAGCACCCTGTTCACCGACCTGCGCGGCCGCCTGATGCTGCTGGTCGCGGCGATCTGGATGAGCATGGGCATCTTCATCATGCGCCGCATGATCAACTTCAAGTTCTAGGGAGGCGCGCATGGTCCAGATGCTGACGGATCCTTCGAACCTGCTGACCGCCTTCGTGGCGCTGGTGGTGTTCGCCACCATCATCACGCTGGCCGCGCCCGTGATGAACAGCAGCGGCCTGGAGAGCCGACTGAAGTCGGTGGCCAACCGCCGCGAGGAGCTGCGCCGCCGCTCGCGCGCGGCCATGGCCCAGAAGGGCGGCGGCGGCTCCAGCCTGCGTCACAACGACGAGGGCATGTACAAGACCATCGTCGACCGCCTGCAGCTGTCGAAGCTGCTGGAAGACCCCAAGGTCGTCGACAAGCTGGCCCAGGCCGGCTTCCGCGGTCCCAAGCCGGTGTCGACCTTCTACTTCTTCCGCTTCGTGATGCCGTTCGCCTTCGCGCTGCTGGCGGCCGTCTACCTGTTCGGGATGAACGGCGTCGACATGCAGGCGATGCAGAAGCTGGCGATCTGCGTCGGCGCCCTGACCGTCGGCTACTACGCCCCCAACCTCTACATCGAGAACGCCGCCCAGAAGCGTCGCGAGTCGATCGTCGCGGCCTTCCCCGACGCGCTCGACCTGCTGCTGATCTGCGTCGAGAGCGGCATGTCGATCGAGGCGGCGATCCAGAAGGTAAGCAACGAGGTCGGCACCAGCTCGATGGAGCTGGCCGAGGAGCTTTCCCTGCTCACCGCCGAGCTGTCCTACCTGCCCGACCGGCGCCTGGCCTATGAGGGCCTGGCCCGCCGCACCAATCACCCGGGCATCAAGTCGGTGGCCACGGCCATGATCCAGGCCGAGCGCTACGGCACGCCCCTGGGCGCGGCCCTGCGGGTGATGGCCAAGGAAAACCGCGAGCTGCGCCTGTCGGCCGCCGAGAAGAAGGCCGCCAGCCTGCCGCCCAAGCTGACCGTGCCGATGATCGTGTTCTTCCTGCCGGTGCTGTTCATCGTCATCCTCGGCCCGGCGATCCTGAAGATTTCCGACACCATGGCCAAGAAGCCGATCGGCTGACGCCCCAAAAAGGCGACCCCCGCCGGCGCAGGTTCCGGCGAGGGTCAGTCAGGGGAAGAGGTCAGCCGGCCAGGCGCGTCTCGGCGCGATCCAGGAACGCGGCGTGGCTCGGCAGCGCGGCGGCCGTGCGGGCGGCGATGCGCGAAAGGTCGTCCAGCCAGCCGTCGACCTGATCGTCGGCGACCACGGCGGTCATCGGGTGCGACGCGGCCGGGGTCACGCCCTGGCCCAGCAGCACCTGCACCCAGCTGCCTTCCTTGAAGAGGTCCTCGTCGCGGCTGAACACGCGGCCCGGGCCGGCGAACAGGGCCATGCGCTCAGCCAGGGTCTGCGGGATCTCCATGGCTCGCCGGTCGGCCCAGAACGGCGTGTCCTCGCGTTCGGTGGCCTTGTAGTGCAGCACCAGGAAGTCGCGGATGCAGGCGTATTCGTCGGCGGTCTGGCGGTTGAACTCGGCGGTCAGGACGGGATCGAAGCCCTTGTCGGGGAACAGGGCCAGCAGGCGGGCCAGGCCCGACTGCACCAGGTGGATGCTGGTCGACTCCAGCGGCTCCATGAAGCCGGCGGCCAGGCCCAGGGCCACGACGTTGCGGTTCCAGGACGCCTTGCGGCGGCCGGTCGTGAAGGTCAGCAGCCGCGGCTCGGCCAGCGCCTCGCCTTCCAGGTTGTCCATCAGCACGCGGACGGCGGCGTCCTTGTCGGTCCAGGCGCTGGAGAAGACATGGCCGTTGCCGGTGCGGTGCTGGAGGGGAATGCGCCACTGCCAGCCGGCGTCGCGGGCCCAGGCGCGGGTATAGGGAACCGGCGGGGCGTCGTCGCGGCTGGGCACGGCCCAGGCGCTGTCCATCGGCAGCCACTTGCGCCAGTCCTCGTAGCCGGTCTTCAGCGCCTCCTCGATCAGCAGGCCGCGGAAGCCCGAGCAGTCGATGAACAGGTCGCCCTCGACGCGGCGGTCGCCCTCCAGCGTCACGGCGCGCAGGAAGCCGGTTTCGCCGTGCTGGTCGACGCCGGTCACGCGGCCTTCGATCCGCTCGACGCCTCGGCTCTCCGCATAGGCGCGCAGGTGGCGGGCGTAGAGGGCGGCGTCGAAGTGGAAGGCCCAGGTCAGGGGCTCGCCCCCGGGTTGGGCCGGATGGGGCGGCGTGCGGCCGAAGCGGCCGGCGCGGGCGGCCAGGGCGTTTGCCGACCAGGCCCAGAAGTCCTCGCCGGCGGTTCCGCGCCGACGGGCGTCCAGCCAGTAGTGGTGGAAGGGCGTCACGCCCAGCGGCCGGCCGACCGGGCCGAAGGCGTGCATGTAGCGATGGCCCGGGCGCAGCCAGTCGACGAACTCGATGCCCAGCTTGATCGTGCCCTCCGTGGCCCGCAGGAAGGCGTCCTCGTCTAGGCCCAGGAAGGCGTTGAAGTTGCGCAGTTGCGGGATCGAGGCCTCGCCGACCCCCACCGTGCCGATCGCCTCTGACTCCACCAGCCGGATCGCGACGCCGGGGCCCAGGGCCCGGGCCAGCATGGCCGCGCTCATCCAGCCGGCCGTGCCGCCGCCGACGATGACGATCCTGTCGATGCGGTTTTCCGCCATGGCCGCCTCCGCGACTGCTGTCTCCCACGAAAAAGCAAAAAGCCCCGCCGGCGGACCGGCGGGGCTCTTCGAGGGGCGGCGCTAGAACTTGTAGGCCAGGCCGAACATGTAGGTGGTGCCGTACTTCTGGTAGTCGATGGTCCGGCGGGGATCGCCGTTCTCGTAGGTCTTGAACGGCTCGTCGGTGATGTTGTTGGCTTGCAGCATCAGCGACAGGCCCTCGAAGCGGCCCTCGCGGAACTCGTAGCCGATCTGGGCGTCGAGCACCGACTCGGCGTCCACCGTGCGGTAGATGCGCGAGGCCGACAGGCCCGAGACCTCGCCCAGGAACTTGCCGCGATAGCGGTTGCTGATCCGGGCGTTGAAGCCGTTGTTCTCGTAGTAGAACGTGGTGTTGACCACCTTCTTCGACAGGCCGGGCATGTCGATCGGGTCCTGGCCGTCCTCCAGCTTCACTTCGCTGTCGGTCAGCGAGGCGCTGAACTGCAGGCCGAAGTGGCGCAGCGGCTCCCACAGCAGGTCGCCCTGCAGCGAGGTCGAGAACTCGACGCCGCGGATATAGCCGCCCTTGCCGTTGTCGGGGCCGGTGACCAGGCCGACGGTGGTGCCGAGCGCGGCCTGCTGGGCGGGCGAGAGCAGGTAGGTGAAGGCCGCGAAGTCCTTGTAGCTCGAGGAGTTCGCGTTCACGTAGTTCGACAGCTTCTTGTAGTAGGCGGCCACCGAGACGTAGGCCGAGCGGCCGAAGTACTTCTCCAGCGACACGTCGACGCCGTCGGCGATGTATGGGCGCAGCTTCGGGTTGCCGCCGTTGGCGCTGAAGAACGACTGGTTGGGGTTGGTCGAGGTCAGGTAGGCCGGGTTGGTGGTGAACGACTGGCTGGCGCGCAGTTCGTCCATCCGGGCGCGGGCCAGGGTGCGGGCCGCGCCGACCCGCAGCAGGGTCTCGTTGCTGAGGTCGAAGGTCAGGTTGATGCTGGGCAGGACGTAGGTGAACTTGTCGCCGTCGTCGGTCGACATCGGGTTGGCCACGTTGTTCGGATCGACCGCCACGCCCGTCGAGAACTGGTCGGTGTGGACCACCTGCAGGCCGGCGTTGCCCTTGACCGGGACCCCGCCCACCGTGCTGTCGATGCCGAACTTCACATAGCCCAGGTGCACCTCTTCGCGGACCGACCAGTTGCGGGTCTGCACCGCCGGGTTCTGGTCGGCGATCAGGGTGTAGACGCCGTTGTTCAGCAGGTAGGTCGGGTCGTAGGCCAGCATGCCTTCGATGCCGATCAGGCCCAGGCTGACGTCGCCGATCAGGGCCGCGGCCGGGATGGCGCGGCTGGTCGGGGCGCCCTGGGCGATGCGGCCGCCGAAGGTCAGGAAGCTCTCGTGAACCTCCTTGTCCTTTTCACGCAGGCTGCCGTTGTAGGCGACCTCGACGCTGCTGATCGGGCCCCAGGACAGGTCGCGCTTGGCCGACAGCTTGATGGCCTTCAGCTCGTCCTCGATCTGGGGCGTGTTGTAGAAGCCGGCCTGGGTCAGGGCGCCGCCCGCCGCGCCGCCGCCCCAGCCTTGCGGGTCGGTCAGGACGATCTGGGCGGCGTTGGTGTAGTCCAGGGTCGACTTGAACAGCGTGCCGCCGCCGGGCGTGGTGGTGAAGCCCATGGTGTCGGTGGCGCCGACGCCGACCGGGCCGGTGCCCGAGTAGGACTCGAAGATCACGTCCTTGCGCTTGGCGTGCGAATAGGAGAGGTCGGCGGCCAGGGTCCAGCCGTTGTCGAACGCGTAGCTGGTGTTCCAGCCGACCGAGCCCAGCTTGGCGTGGCGGGTGTTGAGGTCGTTGCGCATCACGCCCTTGACCCCGGTGTAGGTCCCTTGGGTGATGATGCCGTCGGTGACGGTGTAGCCCGGCTGCAGGACGGCCCCGCCCCAGAACAGCGGCAGCTCGATGCCGCGCAGGATCTGCTTCTCCTTGAAGTCGGAGTAGTAGAGGTCCAGCGCGGTGTGGAACTTGTCGGTCGGCTTGTATTCGAGCACGCCGATCACGCCGGTGCGCTTGAGGTTGTTGGACTGGTTGTACGGCTTGGCGCCGCCGATGATCAGCGCGCCGTCGGCGGCGGTGTAGGCCGGATTGCCGGCGTAGGGCGCGGCGTCGGCGTCGAAGGTGGCGTAGCCCCAGGCGTTGAAGCGGCGGCTCTGGGTCGGCGACTGGATGTGCGACACCGACAGGGCCACGCCCACGGTGTCGTCGGCGAACTGGTCGACGAAGGTGGCGCTGATCCGGCGGCCGGTGTCCTTGGCGTCGGGGTTCAGCTTCTTCTCGCCGTTCATCTCGTAGCGGGCGTTGGCCGAGATGACCGTCTTGCCGTAGTCGAGCGGACGGATGGTGCGCAGGTCTACCGTGGCGGCCAGGCCCTGGCCCACCAGGCTGGCGTCCGGGGTCTTGTAGACCACCACGCCGCTGAGGATTTCCGACGGATACTGGTCGAACTCGACGCCGCGGTTGTCGCTGGTCGAGACCTGCTCGCGGCCGTTCAGCAGCACGGTGTTGAAGTCGGGGCCCAGGCCCCGGACCGAGATCGACTGGGCGCGGCCGTCCAGGCGCTGGGCGGTCAGGCCGGGCAGGCGGGCCAGGGATTCGGCGATCGAGGTGTCGGGCAGCTTGCCGATGTCTTCGGCCGAGACCGTCTCGACGATCGAGCTCGAGGCCTTCTTCAGGGCGATCGAGTTCTCGATCGAGGCCCGGATGCCGGTGACGGTGATTTCCTCGACGGTGGTGTCCTGCACCGGAGCGGCGCCGGCGTCCTGCGCGTGGGCCGAGCCCGCGGCGATCAGCAGCGCCAAGCCCGTACCGCCCATCAGCGCCGCGCGGCGCAGCTTGAATCGGATGTCCATGATCCTCCCTCCCAAAAGTCGGTCTGCGCGGTTCCGCCGCGCTTGCTTGCGCAAATTACTGCAAATGAGCTGAGACTTTTGCAACTGAAAAATGGACGGATTGTCATGTTCCGTGACGTCAGTAGGTGGGATGGCCATGATTCATTGGGTTTTTGCGGCTTTCTCGCCACAGTGCGGCGCGGCTGGCGACGCTGTTCGCGAGGCGAATGGATTGACAGGCTGCAAACGGCTTTGCAAATCTATGCAAAATTGACCTGACGGCGCGGCTGTCTAGGCTCGAGACGCTAGGGATGGAGGGGCAGGGTATGGACACCCGCAATCGGTGGGGGCGACTGGCGGCCGCGCTCGGCTGCGCCGGCATGGCGCTGGCCTCGGCTCCAGCCCTCTCGGCGCCGGCTTCCGAAACCTTCCGCGACCGGCTTCCGCAGGACGAGGTGATCTACTTCGTGCTGGCCGATCGCTTCGCCAACGGCGACCCGTCCAATGACCTGGGCGGGTTCAAGGGCGACCGCCTGGCCACCGGCTACGACCCGGCCGACAAGGGCTTCTTCCATGGCGGCGACTTCAAGGGCCTGACCGGCAGGCTCGACTACATCCAGGGCCTGGGCGCGACCGCGATCTGGCTGGCGCCGATCTTCGTCAACAAGCCCGTGCAGGGGCCCAAGGGCCAGGAAAGCGCCGCCTATCACGGCTACTGGATCACCGACTTCACCGACGTCGACCCGCACCTGGGCACGAAGGCCGACTTCAAGGCCCTGGTCGACGCCGCCCATGCGCGGGGGATGAAGGTCTATCTCGACATTGTCATCAACCACACCGCCGACGTCATCAAGTTCCGCGAGTGCGAGGGCCGGCGCTGCGAGTATCGGGGCAAGGCCGACTATCCGGTCTCGCGCCGGGGCGGGGTCTCGGGCGCGGCGATCAACGCCGGTTTCGCCGGCGACGCCGACGGCTCTGCCGGTAACTTCGCCAGGCTGACGCGTCCGGATTTCGCCTACACCCCGTACGTCCCGGCCGCCGAGGCCAGGGTCAAGAAGCCCGACTGGCTGAACGATCCGATCTACTATCATAACCGCGGCGAAAGCGATTTTACCGGCGAGAGCTCGCTCTATGGCGACTTCGCGGGGCTGGACGACCTCTACACCGAGCATCCGCGCGTCGTTCAGGGCTTCATCGACATCTACGGCCAGTGGATCGACGACTTCGGCGTCGACGGCTTCCGCGTCGACACCGCCCGGCACGTCAACCCGCAGTTCTGGCAGGCCTTCGTCCCGGCCATGCAGGCGCGGGCCAAGGCGCGGGGCATCCCCAACTTCCACATCTTCGCCGAGATCGCCGATCCGGATCCGGTGGCCCTGGCCCGCTCGACCGTGGTCGACGGCTTTCCGGCCGCGCTGGACTTCGCCTTCCAGCAGGCGGCGACCGAGACCGTGGCCGGCAAGGCCGGGACCGACCGCTTCGCCAGGCTCTACGCCGCCGACGCGCTCTATCGCGGCGGCGAGGCGGCGGGGCCGCAGATCCCGACCTTCCTGGGCAACCACGACATGGGGCGCTTCGGCCGCCGGCTGCTGGCCGGCCATCCCGACGCGTCCGACGCCGAGCTCGTCCAGCGCAACGTGCTGGCCCACGCCATGCTGATGTTCCTGCGCGGCGCCCCGACCCTCTATTACGGCGACGAGCAGGGCTTCACCGGCGACGGCGATGACAAGGACGCCCGCGAGGACATGTTCGCCAGCAAGGTCGCCGTCTACAACGACAACCGGCTGATCGGCGCAAAGCCCGGCTCGGCCGATCGCTATGATCCCGGCGCGCCGCTCTATCGCGCCATTTCCGGCATGGCCAAGGTCCGCGCCGCCGAGCCCGCCCTGAGGTCCGGTCGGCAGGTCGTGCGCGCGGCCGGCGACAAGCCCGGCCTGCTGGCCGTCTCCCGCATCCTCCAGGGCCGTGAGGTCCTGGTCCTGTTCAACACCGGCGCGGCGCCGGTGGACGCCCAGGTCGAGGTCGAGACGACCTCGGCGGCCTGGCGCTCGGCCGTCGGCGCCTGTGCGCCGTCCGCCGCCGCGCCCGGCAGCTATCACGTGACCATCGCGCCGCTCGACTACAAGATCTGCGTCTCGGAGGGCGCGCACCAGTGACGACCGAAAGCTTGACCAAGCCCGCCGCCTATCCCGTTTCCGCAAGCAGCGCCGAATGGTGGCGCGGCGCGGTGATCTATCAGGTCTATCCGCGCAGCTACGCCGACTCCAACGACGACGGGGTGGGCGATCTGCCGGGCGTCACCGCGCGTCTTGAGCACATCGCCTCGCTGGGCGTGCAGGCGATCTGGCTGTCGCCGTTCTTCGCCTCGCCGATGAAGGACTTCGGCTACGACGTTTCCGACTACCGCGACGTCGACCCGATCTTCGGAACCCTGACCGACTTCGACGCCCTGGTCGAAAAGGCCCATCGCCTGGGCGTGAAGATCATCATCGACCTGGTGTTTTCCCACACCAGCGACGAGCACGCCTGGTTCGCCCAGAGCCGCGAAAGCCGAGATAATCCGTATACGGACTGGTACGTCTGGGCCGACGCCAAGGCCGACGGCTCGCCGCCGTCCAACTGGCAGTCGGTGTTCGGCGGCCCGGCCTGGACCTGGGACGCCCGGCGCGGCCAGTACTACATGCACAACTTCCTGGCCTCGCAGCCGCAGCTGAACCTGCACAACCCGAAGGTCCAGGAAGCGCTGCTCGACGTCACCCGCTTCTGGCTGGAGCGTGGGGTCGACGGCTTCCGCTTCGACGCCATCAATTTCTCGATGCACGACCCGGCCCTGCGGGACAATCCGCCCCTGCCGCCCGGCGGCAAGCGCACGCGGCCGTTCGACTTCCAGGACAAGGTGTTCAACCAGGGCCATCCGGACATCCCGAAGTTCCTGTCGCGCCTGCGGGCCCTGACCGACCAGTACGAAGGCCGCTTCTCGGTGGCCGAGATCGGCGGCGACCGGGCCGACGAGGAGATGAAGCTGTTCACGGCCGGGAACGACCGCCTCAACAGCGCCTACAGCTTCCTCTACCTCTATGCCGACGAGCTGAAGGACGAACTGGTGCGCTTCGGCGCGACCTCGTGGCCCGGCCACGAAGGCGAGGGCTGGCCGTCCTGGACCTTCTCAAACCACGATGCGCCGCGCGCGGTGTCGCGCTGGGCGCGCGGCCGCGATCGCAAGGCCTTCGCCGAGATGGGCCTGCTGCTGCTGATGACCCTGCGCGGCAACGTCTTCGTCTACCAGGGCGAGGAACTGGGCCTGCCCCAGGCCCACGTGCCGTTCGAGCGGCTGGTCGATCCCGAGGCCATCGCCAACTGGCCCCAGACCCTCGGCCGCGACGGCGCCCGCACGCCGATGCCGTGGACGGCCGGGGCGCTCAACGCCGGCTTCTCCACCGTCGAGCCCTGGCTGCCGGTGGATCCGGCCCATCTGCCGCTGTCCGTCGACGCCCAGGAGGCCGATCCCGCCTCGACCCTGCACGCCGCCCGCCGCCTGATCGGCCTGCGCGCGCAATGGCCGGCGCTGCGGACGGGCGGCATGCATCTGGTGGACACCAACACCCCGCTGCTGGTGTTCGAGCGTGGCGAGGGCGAGCAGGCTTTGCTGTGCGTGTTCAACATCGGCTTCGAGGCGGTTCCGTGGGAACTGCCGCAGGGCTGGACGCTGGTCGACAGCGTCAATCTCGGCGCGCCGGGGTCGGTGCCGCCGCTGGGCGGCCTGCTGGCGAAGCGGGGGTGATGACCTCCATCGTCATCCCGGCCGCAGCGCGTAGCGCGAAGAGCCGGGACCCAGGGGACTGGGCGCGGCGCTTGCGGACCCTGGGTCCCGGATCACGCCTGCGGCGTGTCCGGGATGACGAAGAGAAAGTTGAGGGCGCGAGCCTCTCAGCCCCCGCAGCTCTCGCGGATGATCAGATCCGTCGGCACGCGCTCGGACCGGCTGGCCCCCTGGCCGCTGGCGTCCAGCAGCTTCGACACCATCAGCCGGCCGGCCTTGGCCGTGTCCTGCGAGATGGTCGACAGGGCCGGGCTGGAGTAGCGGGCGAAGGGCACGTCGTCGTAGCCGATCACCGAGACGTCGCGCGGCACCGACAGGCCCGCGTGCTGCAACGCCCGCACGGCGCCCAGCGCGATCAGGTCGGAGGCGGCCACGACCCCGTCGAACTTCACGCCGCGCTGGATCAAGGAGTCGATGCTGGCCTCGGCCGACTCGACCTCGAAATGGGCCGGCACGATCAGGTCGGGGTCGACGCCCAGGCCGAACTGCTCGACCGCGTCGAGATAGCCGCGGTGGCGCTGCATCGCCTCGGGGGCCTCGGTGTCGCCCAGGAAGACGATGCGCTTGCGGCCCAGGCGCGCCAGGTGCAGCGTCGCGCGCTTGGCGCCCAGCGGGTTGTCCGAGCCCACCGAGCAATAGGCCTGGTCGGGCAGTTGCGCGCCCCAGACCACGAAGCGGGCCTCGCTCTCGGCCAGGCGATTGAAGGCTGTGTGCAGCCAGGACTGGCCCAGGAAGATGGTGCCGTCGGCGCGGCTGGTGGTCATGGCCGCCGACAAATCTTCGAAGCTGGTCGGGGCCACGTGGCTGACCAGGATGTCGCAGCCCCGCTCGCGGGCCGCCTCGCCGACGCCGGCGAACAGCTCCAGGAAGAACGGGTCCGACAGGCGTCCCTCGCGGTGCTGCGGGCGCGGCACGACGATGGCGATCGTGCCCTCCGCGCCGATGGGCCCGGCGGGCATGTAGCGGCGGAACGGATAGTCCATCTCGCGCGCCAGCTTCCAGATCAGCTGCTTGGTGCGCTGGTTGACGGCGGGGCTGTCGTTCAGCGCCCGCGAGGCCGTGGAGATCGAGACGCCGGCCATCCTGGCCAGGTCCTCCAGACGCGTCGCCCCCTTGCTCACGGTGTTCCGTCCCCGTCGGCTCTGGCGCCAAGGATTGCTGATGCAAAACTTGCCGCAAAAATTTTCACTGACCTGTTTAACACATCGCCCGTCGCGCTTGGCAAGTGCGGCGAGGCGAGGATTTGGGGAGTTCAAGCATGATCCTGCGCCTTCTCGCCGCGGCCGTCCTGGCCCTGGCGGCCTCGCCCGCGCTCGCGGCGGCGACCGCCACCGCGACCTCGCCCGACAGGGTGCTGAGCGTGTCGGTGACCACCGACAACGACGGCCAGCCGACCTACAGCGTCAGCCGCCTGGGCCGCCCGGTGATCGCTCCGTCGAAGCTGGGCTTCATCTTGGTCGACGCCCCCAAGCTGCAGCGCAATTTCGAGGTGACCGACCAGAAGACCCGCAGCGTTGACGAGACCTGGGACCTGCCCTGGGGCGAGCGCAAGAGCGTGCGCAATCGCTTCAACGAACTGCGCGTGACCCTGGTCGAGAAGACCCCGCTGCACCGGCGCCTGGACGTGGTGTTCCGGCTCTATGACGACGGCCTGGGCTTCCGCTACGAGTTCCCCGAGCAGGCCAATCCCAAGACCGCCCGCATCGGCGAGGAGCTGACCGAGTTCGCCCTGGTCGACGAGGCTACCGCCTGGTGGATCCCGGCCTACGAGTGGAACCGCGAGGAGTATCTCTACAACACGACGCCGGTCGAAGAGGTGTCGGTCGCCCAGACCCCGATGACCGTGCGCACCAAGGACGGCCTGCACGTGTCGTTCCACGAGGCCTCGCTGGTCGACTACGCCGGCATGAACCTGGCCCGCGCCCAGGATCGTCGCTTCAAGGCCAGCCTCACCCCGGGGATCGGCGAGGCCAAGGTCGAGCGCACGCTGCCGTTCCCTACGCCCTGGCGCACCCTGCAGATCGCCGACAGCGCCGGCGGACTGGTGACCTCCAGCCTGATCCTGAATCTCAACGAGCCCAACAAGCTGGGCGACGTCTCGTGGATCAAGCCGATGAAGTATGTCGGCGTCTGGTGGGAGATGCACCTGGACCACAAGACCTGGGGCTCGGGTCCCAAGCACGGCGCGACCAATGAGAACGTCATCCGCCACATCGACTTCGCCGCCAGGCACGGCCTGGGCGGGGTGCTGGTCGAGGGCTGGAACAAGGGCTGGGACGGCGCCTGGTTCGCCGACGGCTCGGAGTTCAGTTTCACCGAATCCTACCCCGACTTCGACCTCAAGAAGCTCACCGACTACGCCCGCAAGAAGGGCGTCGTGCTGATCGGCCACCACGAGACGGCCGGCAACACCGTCGTCTACGAGCGCCAGATGGACGGCGCCTTCGACCTCTACAGGTCGGTGGGCGTGCCCGCGGTCAAGACCGGCTACGTGGCCGACGCCGGCGGCGCCCAGGTGACCGGGCCGGACGGCAAGGTTCACTTCGCCTGGCACGAAAGCCAGCCGATGGCGCAGCATCACCTGCGGGTGCTGGAGGCCGCGGCCAAGCGCCAGATCGCCATCAACGCCCACGAGCCGATCAAGGACACCGGCCTTCGCCGCACCTATCCCAACTGGATCAGCCGCGAGGGCGCGCGGGGCATGGAGTTCAGCGCCTGGGGCCAGCCGGGCAACCCGCCCGAGCACGAGGCCAACCTCGTCTTCACCCGCCTGCTGGCCGGGCCGATGGACTATACGCCAGGCATCTTCGGCATGAAGACCAAGGCGCCCGACGGCGTCGCCACCACCTGGGCCAAGCAGCTGGCGCTGTACGTCGTGATCTACAGCCCGATCCAGATGGCCGCCGACCTGCTCGAGAACTATGAGGCCAACCCTGCGCCGTTCAAGTTCATCGAGGACGTGCCGGTCGACTGGGCCGACACCAAGGTGATCAACGGCGAGATCGGCGACTTCGTCACCATCGCCCGCAAGGATCGCAGGAGCGACGACTGGTACCTGGGCGCGGTCAGCGACGAGCAGGGCCGGGTGCTTTCCGCGCCGCTGTCGTTTCTGGATCCGGGCCGCAAGTACCGCGCCGAGATCTATCGCGACGGTGAGGCGGCCGACTGGAAGACCGCCCCGCAGGACCTCGTCATCGAGACCCGCGAGGTGACGGCGGCCGACGTCCTGGAGCTGAAACTGGCCCCCGGCGGCGGCCAGGCGATCCGCTTCGTGGCGTTGAAGCGATAAGGCCCTTTTCTTCCGTAAAATCCCCGCGAAAGCGGGGACCCAGGTGTTTTATCCTCGAGCGCCGCGCGTTTCAGAAAGAGCCTGGGCCCCCGCTTTCGCGGGGGTTTTACGGTTTGGGGATCACCCGAACACCAGCGACCGGTGCGCCCCGACCCCCGCCAGCACGCCGTCGGCCGAGGCCAGGGTGGCGTTGTGGTTGGCCCGGGCCGCGTCGCCGGCGGCGAAGACGCCCGGCACGCTGGCAGCCTTCCAGTCGTCGACGGTGATCAGCGGACCCAGTGGGCCGTCCTCGAAGGCGCAGCCCAGGCGCTGCGCCAGGGGGCTGGCCATGCGCACGGTCGGCGAGGCGAAGATCGCCTCGATCGCGACCACCCGGCCGTCGGCCAGGCGGGCGCCCGAAAGCTCCGGCTCCTCACCCAGCAGCTCGACCACCGGGACTTCCTCGATGACCACGCCGCGCGTGGCCAGCTGGCCGCGGGTCTCGTCGTCGATCGGCAGGCCCTGGCTGAACAGGGTGGTGGGGCCCCAGTCGGGGATCATCCGGGCCTTGTGCAGGTCCATCGGACCGCCGGCCAGCACGCCCAGCCTTTGGTCGCGCGCCTCGTAGCCGTGGCAATAGGGGCAATGCAGCACGCTGGCGCCCCAGCGGGGTTTCAGACCCGGGATGTCGGGCAGTTGGTCGGCGACGCCGGTGGCCAGCACCAGGCGTTTGCTCCGCAGGGTGCGGCCGTCGCTCAGCGCCACGGCGAAACCGTCGCTGTCCGCCCCGGCGTCGCGCGCCTCGCCCTCGACGAAGGCGACGGTCGGATAGGCGGCCAGCTGGCGGCGGGCCTCGCGCAGGATGTCGAACGGCGCCTTGCCGTCCTGGCCCAGGAAGCCGTGCGAGGCGTCGGCGAAGCGGTTGCGGGGCAGGCCGGCGTCGACCACCAGCACGTCGCGGCGGGCGCGGGCCAGCTGCATGGCGGCGGACAGGCCGGCGAAGCTGCCGCCGACGACGATGACGTCATGACTCATGATGGGGGTCCTTGCAGCCGGCCGCCTGCAGCACGACGCGGCGCGGGCCGATCCGGGCGGCCAGGTCCGCCAGGGTGATCTTGGAGAGGCGCTGGTCCAGCAGGCGGCGGGCCTCGGCCACCGCGTCGTCGAGCGCGGCGTTGACCGCCTGCTCGACGAGGCAGCCGGGGCTTTCCTCGGCCTTGCCCAGCGCCAGCACCGGATCGTCCAGCGCCGCCTGGATGTCGGCCAGGCTGACGGCGTCGAGCGGTTTCAGCAGGGTCCACCCGCCGCCGTGGCCCTTGGTCGAGCCGACGATGCCGGCGTCGCGCAGCCCCGCGAAGGTGCGGCGGATGACCACCGGATTGGTCGCGGCCCAGCCGGCCAGGACGTCCGAGGTCAGGGCCTTGTCGGGCTGCTCGGCCATGTGCAGCAGCACGTGCAGGGCGACGGAGAGGCGGCTGCTTCTTTTCATGTAATTATATATGTTACGTGACGAGGCGGGGCGCAAGGGGGCTTGGCTTTCCTACCCGCCCGTCATTCCCGCCCTTGTGGCGGGAATGACGGGGGGTGGGGGGGGGGTGCAAATTTATGAAAATTATTGCCATGCGTGTGCGGCTTGGGGCGCTTGGGTGTCAGTGTGGATCGTTCCGCCAGCAAGCGTTTCGGAGCGATGGGCCCCAGAAACGCAGCGATAATCCCACTTCTTCGTTGCATCGCTCTGCGCCCCATGCGCAAATGCGCCGCGTAAAGCGCAATGCAAATATTTGCGCAAACGGCCGGGGCAACCGGCGGCGTCAAGGCGGGGAAGCGATGACCAAGGCCAGGCTGAGCCTCTTCCAGATCTGGAACATGTGCTTCGGGTTCTTCGGGATCCAGATCGGCTTTGGCCTGCAGAACGCCAACACCAGCCGCATCTTCCAGACCCTCGGCGTCGAGATCGACCACCTGGCCATCCTGTGGATCGCCGCGCCGGCCACGGGCCTCCTGGTGCAGCCGATCATCGGCCACCTGTCCGACAAGACCTGGGGCAAGCTGGGGCGGCGTCGGCCCTACTTCTTCTGGGGCGCGATCCTGACCACGGCCGCCCTGGTCCTGATGCCCAACTCGCCGACCCTGTGGATCGCGGCCTCGGCGCTGTGGATCATGGACGCCTCGATCAACATCACCATGGAGCCGTTCCGGGCCTTCGTCGGCGACAACCTGCCCGACGAGCAGCGCGCCACCGGCTACGCCATGCAGAGCTTCTTCATCGGGATCGGCGCGGTGCTGGCCTCGTGCCTGCCGTGGATCCTGACCAACTGGCTGGACGTGGCCAACACCGCCCCGGCCGGCCAGATCCCGCCTTCGGTGCGCATCGCCTTCTACGTCGGCGGCGCGGTGCTGCTGGCCTCGGTGCTGTGGACCGTCTTTTCCACCCGCGAATATTCGCCCGAGCAGATGGCCGCCTTCGAGGCCGCTGAAGCCGCCGCCAAGGGCGAGGCCGTCACGACCGAGGCCGGCCCCGGCCGCGCGGCCTCCGCCTACCTGACCGGCGGCGCGCTCTGGACGATCGCCGGCCTGGCCGTCGCCGCGGGCGTCTATGCGGCCAGGCTGGAGAAGGAGCTCTACGTCCTGGCCGCCCTGATCGCCGGCTTTGGCCTGGCGCAGCTGGTCGCCGGCCAGCTGAAGCGGGCGGGGCGCACGGGCAACGGCTTTTCCGAGGTGGTCGAGGACCTCTTCGCCATGCCCGCCACGATGAAGCAGCTGGCGGTGGTGCAGTTCTTCTCGTGGTTCGGCCTGTTCGCCATGTGGATCTACACGACCCCCGCCGTCGCCGCCTTCCACTACGGCGCGACCGACGCGACCTCGGCCGCCTACAACGCCGGAGCCGACTGGGTCGGGGTGCTGTTCGGCGTCTACAACGGCGTGGCGGCCCTGGCGGCCCTGCTGATCCCGGTGATCGCCCGCATCGCCAGCCGCCGCGTCGCCCATGCCCTGTGCCTCATTTTGGGCGGGCTTGGCCTGTTGTCGTTCCTCGTGATCCGCGACCCGAAGCTCTTGATCATCGGCATGGTCGGCGTCGGCTTCGCCTGGAGCTCGATCCTGTCGTCGCCCTATTCGATCCTGTCGGGCTCCGTGCCGGGGCGGAAGATGGGCGTCTACATGGGCATCTTCAATTTCTTCATCGTCATCCCGCAGCTTTTGGCCGCCACGGTGCTGGGCCTGCTGCTCAAGACCTTCTTCGGCGGCCAGGCGATCTATGCGCTCGTGCTGGGCGCGGCCTCGTTCCTGATCGCCGCCGTCGCCGTCTTCGCCGTCAACGACCCGGGCGAGCCCAAGCGGCTGGCCAAGTCTGCTTCGTGAGGCCTCTCATGCGTACCCTCAAGACCCTGATCCTGGCCGCCTCGGCCCTTTCCACGAGTGTTCTGGCTGTCGCTGGCGCGGCTCAAGCCGCCGAGCCCGCCACCACCTGGGCCTATTCGGCCAAGACCGCCGTCGGCGCCTCGTACGAGGCCTATGTCGACGGCGCCTACAAGGACGGCGGCCCGACCGGCGCGGTGTCGAAGGTGTGGTTCTCGGTCGCCGACGGCGTGCTGACCGAGACCATGTACGGCCTGATCCACGAGGCCCAGATCAAGCAGATGCGGATCGCCGTGAAGACCGCCGACGGCGTCGCCGTCGAGGGCCGCGACACGACCGCCCGCACGGAATATCTGTATACGGATAAAAAGGGCCGACCGCTGTCGCCGGCCTACAGGATCACCACCACCGACAAGGCCGGCCGCTTCGTCATCGAGAAGCGGATCTTCACCGATCCCGATCGCCACGCCCTGTTCCTGCGGGTGACGATCAAGGCGCTGAAGGGCCCGGTGACGCCGTTCCTGGTGCTGGAGCCGCACATGGCCAACACCGGCGGAAACGACGTCGGCTCGGCCGGCGCCCAGGCCCTGACGGCGGGCGAGGGCAAGGTCTACCTGACCCTGCGCGGCGATCGCCCCTTCGCCAAGGCCGCCGCCGCCAAGCTGGAAGACAACGACGCCCTGAAGATCATCGACGGCGGCGTGCTGGCCGGCGGCTCGGAGGCCAAGGGCGCGATCGTGCTGGCCGCCCAGCTGCCCACCCAGGCCTCGGGCGTGGCGACCTACGACTTCGCCATCGGGTTCGGCGCCGATCCGGGCGCGTCGGCGCAGACGGCCATGGCCAGCCTGAAGACCGGCTATGACGAGGTGCTGGCCCGCTACAACGGCGAAGGCGCCCATGTGGGCTGGGCCGACTACATCGCCTCGCTTTCCGAGCTGCCGCGCGTGGCCAAGGAAAGCGCCGACGGCGGCAAGCTGGCCTATGCCAGCGCCCTGATGCTGAAGGTGCAGGAAGACCGCACCCACGCCGGCGCCCTGATCGCCTCGCTGTCCAACCCGTGGGGCGACACGGTGGACGCGTCCAAGCCCTCGACCGGCTACAAGGCAGTCTGGCCGCGCGACTTCTACCAGTGCGCCATGGCCCTGGCGGCCCTGGGCGACAAGGAGACCCCGCTGGCGGCGTTCCACTACCTGCCCACCGTGCAGGTCGGTCCCAAGACCCCGGGCAACAAGGGCGCGGGCGGCTGGTTCCTGCAGAAGTCGGAAGTGGACGGCACGCCCGAATGGGTCGGCGTCCAGCTCGACCAGACGGCCATGCCGATCATGCTGGGCTGGAAACTGTGGAAGCTGGGCTGGCTGTCCGAGCCCGACCTTGAGGCCTACTACGCCCGCATGATCAAGCCGGCCGCCGACTTCCTGGTCGACGGCGGCAAGGTCAATATCGGCTGGAACAAGGAGACGATCGTCCCGCCCTTCACCCAGCAGGAGCGCTGGGAGGAGCAGGCCGGCCACTCGCCCTCGACCACGGCCGCGGTGATCGCCGGCCTGGTGACCGCCGGCGACATCGCCGACCTCGCCGGCGACAAGGCCTCGGCCGACCGTTACCGCCAGGCCGCCGACGCCTATTCGGCCAAGGTCGAGGCGCGGATGTTCACCACCAGCGGCAAGTTCGGCGACGGGTCGTACTTCATGCGCCTGAACAAGAACGAGGACCCCAACGACAAGGCCCCGATCGGCGCGGCCAACGGCCAGATCGCCCCGCCCGAGGACGAGGTCGTGGACGGCGGCTTCCTGGAGCTCGTGCGCTACGGCGTGCGCCGGGCCGACGACAGCCACATCGTCGGCAGCCTGCCGGAGCTGGACGCCACCGACCGCGAAGACCTCTACCGCGTGCGCTACGACTTCAGCTTCCCGGGCGCCAAGGGCAGCTTCCCCGGCTGGCGGCGCTATGACGTCGACGGCTACGGCGAGGACGCCAAGACCGGCGCCAACTACGGCGAGGGCGGGGAAATGAGCCCCGGCCAGCGCGGCCGCGTGTGGCCGATCTTCACCGGCGAGCGCGGCCACTACGAACTCGCCCTGGCGGCGGAAAAGGGCAAGGTCGGCAAGGGCCAGATCGACGCCATCCGCGCCCGCTACGTGAAGGGTATCGAGCTGTTCGCCAACGACGGCCTGCTGATCCCCGAACAGGTCTGGGACGGCGTCGGCGCCAAGGCCCGCCATCCCTACGTGACCGGCGAGGGCACGGATTCGGCCACGCCCCTGGCCTGGTCGCACGCCGAGTACGTCAAGCTGCTGCGCTCGCTGGCCGACCGCCAGGTCTGGGACCGCTACGAGCCGGTGGCCGCCCGCTACGCCAGGTAGGGGCGAGGAACCCGCCGGGGTCCGGGGCGTACTCCCTGCCGAGTGCAAGGAGTACCGCCATGCCCAGATCCCGGAACCTTTCCCTGCTCGGCGCGGCCGCCCTGGCGGCGCTGGCCCTGGGCGCCTGCTCGGATCCCAAGGGCAAGGACGCCTCGCCGCAGGCCGCCTCGGCGCCGTCGCCGCACGCGCCGACCACCTTGACCCCGCCGCCCGAGGTCGGCCCGCCGGTCGAGCCGCACACGGTGGGCGGCGACGGCTCGGAGATCCGGCTTTCGCCCCTGTCGGAGGGCGACCTGAAGGCCCAGCCGCTGGCGGGCGAACTGGCCTGCGGCTTCTCGGCCGAACAGGGCTCGCTGCTGCTGGCCAAGGGAAACGTCGGCTCGCGCGAGCCTGCCCAGGGCCTGGTCAAGGTCGGCGACTATGTGGAGCGGATCGGCGCGCCCGGCGGCTTCGACGGCATGACGGGCGGCGCGACCTTCAGCGGCCAGGGCAAGATCATCCGTATCGCCCTGACCGGCCCGGCCATCGGCGGCGGCGAGTCTCCGCCGCGTCCGGCGACCCTGACCTACATGCGGGCCGACGGCGCCAGCCTGACCCTGCCGGGCCGCTGGACCTGCGGGCCGTAGGGTCCGGCGCACGACGCAAGCTCGACCGTGGGTGGCGAAGGCGCTAGCGTCGCGCCCATGGTTTCAGCTTTCCTCGCCGCCGCCGTTCTTGCCGCTCAGCCCGCCGCGCCCGCCCCGGCCGATCTCGCCGCCAGGCAGTGCGCCGCCAATGCCGCGCGGCTGGTCGGACCCGCGATGGCCAAGCGGACGCCGCCGCCGCCGAACGCCCCTGTCTCCGACATCATGAACCTGACGCCGGGCGGACCGCGCGCGGCCATCGCCGGCATGCAGCGCTCATGCGCGGATCCGGCCAGGCGGCCGACCATCTGGGGCATCGTGCTGAATATGCTGAGCGGATCGGTCAGTTCGCAGGAAGGGCTGCGTCTGGCCGAGGCCGTCGTCCGCATCGAGCCTTCGAAGGAGGCCTGGCGTAGCCTGGCCTTGGCTCGCTTGCGCAATGGCGACGACGCCGGGGCCCTGGCGGCCTGGGGCCAGGTCGGCCAGTCGGTACAGCCCGCCGACCAGGCGCTTGCCGAGATCGGCGCCGAGCTGGCGGCCGGCATGATGCTGGGGCCCGAGCGGAGGTCGGCGCTGCCGCTGGCGCAGGCCAACGAGCGGCGCTGGCGCGCCCTTGTCGACGACGAAGGCCGCAACCTCGATCCCGACGGCCTGATCTTCGCCATCGACATCGAAGGCGGGCTGCGCGAGAGCCTTTCGGACGCGGCCGGCGCCGAGGCCGCCTATGGCCGCGCGGCGCAGACGCTGCGCGCGTTTCAGGGGCGCCTGCCCGCGGATCGGCGCGACGCGCTTCTGCTTGGCCTGCTGACTTCGCGCGTGCGCGTGCTGGCGACCGACGGCCGGCGCGACGCGGCGACGATGGCGGCGCAGGAGGCCGCGGCCCTGGCGCCTGAGGCCATGGCGACCACGCCCCTGACGCCGGAGCTCGCCGCGGCGTTGAGGGCGCGGGAGAAGGCCGTGCCGGCATCGTCGCGCTTGGAGGCCATGGCCAAGGACCTGGCCAAGGTCGGGGCGAGCAGCCAGGCCGAGGCCTTCGATAGGGCGGTGGCCCGGATCCGGGCCGCCTGGAACGCCAAGTACGATCCAGGGACCTGAGTCCGGCTTCGCACCCGACCTTCCTCGCGCCTTTGCTCCCCGGCTCGACTCCGGCTAAGAACGGAGCATGAACGCCGTCGACCCCTACCTGATCCTCGCCCTCGTGTTCCTGATCGCCGCGGCCGGCGCGGTGGTCTGGGCGATCATGGCCCAGCGCAAGGCGTCCGGCGCCGAGCAGGAGGTCTGGCGGCTGAGCGCTCAGCTGGAGCAGGCGCTGGAGAGGCATCGGCACCTGGAGGACCAGTCGGCGACCCAGATCGAGCTGATCCGCGCCCAGGCCGAGAAGAGCGCCCACGCCGTGGCCGAGCAGCTGATCAAGCGGGCCGACGAGAACGCCAAGAGCCGTGACCAGCTGACCCAGGCGCGCCTGGAGGCGCAGCTCAAGCCGGTGGCCGAGACCCTGGCCAAGTTCGAGGCCCAGGTCACCGCCGTCGAGAAGGTCCGCGCCGAGGAGACCGGCGGGCTGAAGGCCCAGATCGCCGCCCTGATGGAGGCCTCGAGCGCCACCCAGGCCGAGGCCCGCAAGCTGTCGGCCGCCCTGCGCCGGGGCGCCGGCGTGCAGGGCCGCTGGGGCGAGCAGATGCTGCGCAACGTGCTGGAGATGGCCGGCCTCAAGCACGGCGTCGACTTCACCGAGCAGGTCCAGCTGGACGGCGGCCGGATCCGTCCCGACGTGGTGGTGCGCATGCCGCGCAACGCCGCCTTCGTCATCGACGCCAAGTGCTCGCTCAACGCCTACATGGAAGCCCAGGACGCGCCCGACGACGTCGCCCGCGAGGCCGCCTACCTGCGCCACGCCGCGTCCCTGCGCGCCCACTTCCAGTCGCTGTCGGCCAAGGCCTATTGGGACGCCCTGGAGGTCTCGCCCGACTTCGTGGCCATGTTCGTGCCCGGCGACGGCATCCTGGCCGCCGCCCTGGAGCGCGCGCCCGAGCTGATGACCGAGGCCATGGAAAAGCGGGTGATCATCGCCACGCCCTCGACCCTGTTCGCCCTCTGCAAGGCCGTGTCCTACGGCTGGCGCGTCGAGGAGCAGGCCAAGAACGCCGTCGAGGTCGCCGCCCTGGGCCGCGAGCTCTACAAGCGTGTCGCCGACATGGGCGGCCACGTGGCCGGCATGGGCCGTTCGCTGTCGCAGGCGGTCGACAAGTACAACGCCTTCGTCGGCTCGCTGGAGAGCCGCGTGCTGCCCAAGGCCCGCGAGTTCGAGAAGCTGAAGGTCGAGCACGGGGGCAAGGGCATCGAGGAGCTGTCGGGGGTCGACACCGCCGTGCGGCCGGTCACAAAGCTGGAAATCGCGGCCCCCGAGGCGCAAATTGATGACGGGGTGGGACAAAACCCCGCCTTGACCCTCGGAAACGGGACGCCTACCTGAGTTTCGTTATGGCCATTCGTCGCATCCTCACCATCGACAACCCCGCCGACCTGGCGACGCTGAAGAAGATTTCCACGCCCGTCGAGGCCGTGACCGACGAGTTGCGCGTCCTGATGGATGACATGCTGGAGACCATGTACGACGCGCCCGGCATCGGCCTGGCCGCCGTGCAGATCGGCGAGCCCGTGCGCATCATCGTCATGGATCTCGCCCGAGAGGAAGAGGAGCCGGCCCCGCGCTTCTTCGTCAATCCCGAGCTGTTCGACCCGTCGGAAGAGCTGTTCGTCTACGAAGAGGGCTGCCTGTCGGTGCCGGAATATTTTGACGCCGTCGAACGTCCTGCCAGGATCAAGGTGCGCTACCTGAACTATCAGGGCGAGCAGGTCGTCGAGGAGGCCGAGGGCTTGTTCGCCGTCTGCATCCAGCACGAGATGGATCACCTGGAAGGCGTGCTGTTCATCGACCACCTGTCGCGCCTGCGCCGCGACCGGGCGATGGCCAAGGTCAAGAAGGTCCGCCGGGTCGCCTGATCGCCCGACGCCCAAGTTTCATAAGAGCCCCGGTCCGCAAGGCCGGGGCTTTTTGTTTGATCCTCCCTTGCGAAGCGGGGGAGGTGGCGTGCTGCGGATACGCAGCGTGACGGAGGGGGCGACGGCCGGCGCTGAGCCCAGTCTCGCCCCCTCCACCACTTCGTGGTCCCCCTCCCCCGTTTCACGGGGGAGGAGAGGGCCGCGTAAAGATCCTCCCCCTCTGGGGGAGGTGGCCCGCAGGGCCGGGGGGACGTTCTCAGCTTCCGCTGAAGCGGCCGACGTCTCGGCCACGTCCCTCTCCGTCGGCTTCGCCGACACCTCTCCCTTCAGGGAGAGGGTTCCCCCGCGCAGCTTCCCGCGCTAACCCGCATCCCGATGCCCCAGTCCGTACGCACCGCCTATCGGGAGCGTCTCGCCGCCGGCGAGATCCGTCCCGATGTCGCCCAGGCCGCCGCCATCGACGCCCTGGCCCGCCTGGAATCCGATCTCGACAACGCCGGCGAGCCCGGCTTCTCGTTCTTCGGCCGCAAGCCCAAGAGCCAGCGCGGGCTCTACATCTGGGGGCCGGTCGGGCGCGGCAAGTCGATGGTCATGGACCTGTTCTTCGACAGCGCCCCGGTGCACCGCAAGCGGCGCGTCCACTTCCACGTCTTCATGGCCGAGGTGCACGCCCATATCGACGCCTGGCGCAAGGGCGACGCCGCCGAGCGCAAGGCGCGCTTCGGACGCCACAAGGGCGACGATCCGATCGCCCCGACCGCCGAGCTGATCGCCGGCGAGGCGAGGCTTTTGTGCTTCGACGAGCTGCAGGTCACCGACATCGCCGACGCCATGATCCTGGGCCGGCTGTTCGAGGCGCTGTTCGCCGAGGGGGTCACGCTGGTGGCCACTTCGAACCGCCCGCCGGACGACCTCTACAAGGACGGCCTCAACCGCCAGCTCTTCACGCCCTTCATCGCCATGCTGAAGGAGAAGATGGAGGTCGTGGCCGTGCGCGGGCCGGTGGACTTCCGTCTCGACCGCCTGCGGGCCGGCCGCACCTGGCTCTCGCCGGTCGACAAGGCCACCGAGGCCGAGTTCGACACGCTGTGGGCCGACATGCTGGACGGCGCCGAGGAGACCGGCGCGACGCTGGAGGTCATGGGCCGCAAGCTGCGCCTGCCGCGCGCCGCCGGAGGCCTCGTGCGCAGCTCGTTCGCCAGCCTCTGCCAGCAGGCGCTGGGGCCGCAGGACTACCTGGCCCTGGCCCAGCGCTTCCACACCATCTTCCTGGAAGACATTCCGCTGCTGGTCCCCGAGAAGCGCGACGCGGCCAAGCGCTTCAACACCCTGATCGACGCCCTCTACGAGGCCGACGCCAAGCTGGTGGCCCTGGCCGCCGGCGAGCCCGAGGCGCTGTATCCGGCCGGCGACGGCTCGTTCGAGTTCGAGCGGACGGTCTCGCGCCTGCAGGAGATGCGCTCGGCGGACTATGTGGCGCGGGTGCGGGATTAGCGCCTGAAACCTCTCCTACAGAGAGAGGGGGGGCCGCCGCGCAGCGGTGGGAGGATGAGGGGTTTCACCGCCTGCGGGTCGAAGCGCCGGTGCTCCATCCGGTGAGTTTGTTACCTCTCACCCTCCCACGCCTTCGGCGCGGGCCCCTCCCTCTCTCAAGGAGAGAGGGCTTTCTAGAAC
Source organism: Caulobacter vibrioides (assembly GCA_001449105.1). Taxonomy (GTDB): domain Bacteria; phylum Pseudomonadota; class Alphaproteobacteria; order Caulobacterales; family Caulobacteraceae; genus Caulobacter; species Caulobacter vibrioides_C. The sequence goes on from LNIY01000083.1 coordinate 45,703, forward strand.
ACCCGGTCCAGCGACACCGTGAACCGGCAGGCCAGCCCCGCCTGCGCGTAGTCGATCGCCACCTGCCCGCGCAGTTCGGCGGCGATGCTGCGTTCGATCAGGCGCGAGCCGAAGCCGCGGCGGGCGGGGGCGGCGACGGCGGGGCCGTCGGCCTCGCGCCATTCGAAGGCCAGCATGCCCGGCGGATCGGAGCGCCAGGACAGCAGCAGGCGGCCGGTCTCGGTGCTCAGCGCGCCGTACTTGGCGGCGTTGGTGGCCAGCTCGTGGAACACCATGCCGAGCGACAGGGCCACGCGGGCGGGCAGGTTCAGGTCCGGGCCGTCCATGACGATGCGGGCCGGATCATAGGGCGCCAGTTCCTGCCCGAGGATCTGGCGCAGGCCCGCGCCCGCCCACTGGCTGTCGGTCAGGGCGTTGTGGGTCTGGGACAGGGCCAGCAGCCGCGCCTCGAAGGCCCGGGCGAAGGCGTCCGGCGTCAGGGCTTCGCGCAGGGTCTGGCGGGCGATGGCCTGGACGGTGGCCAGGGTGTTCTTGACCCGATGGTTCAGCTCGTCGAGCAGAAGCCGCTGCTGCTCGCCGGCCAACACCTTGTCGGTGACGTCCGAGCCCTCGACCAGCACGCCGGAGACCGAGCCGTCGGGCTCGACGATCGGCTGGTAGATGAAGTCGAGGAAGCGGTCCTCCAGCGGCGCGCCCGGCGTGCGCTGCAGCGCGACCTTGATCTCGCGGCCGACGAAGGCCTCGGCGCTGGCGGTCACCTGGTCGAGCAGGCCGATGAAGCCTTGCTCGACGACCTCGGGCAGGGCCTCGCGCAGGGGCAGGCCGACCACGTCGCGCCAGCCGATCAGCTGGCTGTAGGCCTTGTTGACCAGGTCGATGCGATGGTCGGGCCCGCGCAGCACGGCCATGAAGCTGGGCGCCTGCATGAACAGGCGCCGCAGGTCGTCGCTCTGGGCGCCGGCGGCGCCGGCCCGCAGCAGCACGTCGTCCTGCAGCATGGTGATCTCGCCGCGACCGAAGGCGACCTCCTTCAGCCGCTGGATGGCGGTGACGTCCTGGGTGTGCTGGACGATGTAGGCGGTCTTGCCGTCGGGCCCGGGAATCGGAGTGTTGGTGGCGCTCCAGATCCGGTCCTCGAAGCCGCCGCCCAGATGGGCCGGCCGCTCGATGGCGTAGGGAATCAGCGGCAGGTGCTCGGGCTTGTCGCCGTCGCGGGCCCGCAGCAGCGAGGCCTCCAGCCGCTCGCGCGACTCGCCCTCGCTGGGAAAGGCGTCGAAGACGTAGACGCCGGCGATGTCCTCCCAGCGACGGGCCAGGGTGTCGAGATAGGCCTGGTTGGCGGCCACGTAACGCAGGTCTCGGTCGAGCATCATGTAGGGGGTCGGCAGACGATCGAACACCACCGCGAAGTCGATCGGCCCGGTCATCGTCGCAACGTCGTCCCCCATAATGGCCAGCGATAACGCAAGCTTGGCTTGAGAGGTTCCTTTATTCCCTCGCCGGAGGAATTGCGAACGTATCTCAAGTAATGGCCGTTTCGTTGACACCCCGGCGCTCGCGCTTAAAAGCGTCCCGCAACGCACAAATCCACAGGTTGGACGTAAAAATGACCGAGACGAGCCGGGGGCTCCCTGAGCGTCCGCTGTCGCCGCACCTCCAGGTCTGGCGCTGGCACATCACCATGGCGTGCTCGATCCTGCACCGCGCCAGCCTGTTCGCCCTGTACGTCGGCGTCCTCCTGCTGGCCGGCTGGGCGCTGGCCCTGGCCTCGGGCCCCGACCACTACGCCTGCTACACCGGCGTGATCGGCTCGCCGCTGGGCAAGCTGGTGCTGTTCGGCATCACGGTCGCGGTCTTCTACAACGTCGCCTACATCGTGCGTCAGACCTTCTGGGACCTGGGCAAGGGCTTCGAGCCGAAGACCGCCAACCTGACCGGCGTGGTCGTGATCGCCTTCGCGATCGTCGCCGCTGTCGTCACCTGGATCATCGCCGCCGCGACCGGAGCGATCTGACCATGAGCACCTCCAAGAGCCAATTCCGCACCCCGCTGTCGCGCGCTCGCGGCCTGGGCGCGTCGCACCACGGCGTCAGCCACTTCATCGCCGAGCGCGTCTCGGGCCTGGCCCTGATCCCGCTGTTCCTGTGGGGCGCCTTCGCCGGCATCCGCCTGGCCGGCGCCGACTTCGACACCGTCGCCGCCTGGGTGGCGATCCCGATCAACGCCGTGCTGCTGTCGCTGCTCTTCATCGCCCTGCTGGTGCACCTGAAGAACGCCATCCAGGTGGTCATCGAGGATTATGTCGAGGCGTTCGCCCCGAAGGCCGCCCTCGTTGTCGGCAACCTGTTCCTCTGCATGCTCGCCGGCGCCGCCGGGATCGTCTCGATCCTGAAGATCGCCTTCACCGGAGCCCTTTGATGTCGGCCTACACGTTCATCGACCACAAGTTCGACGTCGTCGTCGTGGGCGCCGGCGGCTCGGGCCTCCGGGCCGCGCTCGGCGCCGCGCAAGCCGGCCTCAAGACCGCCTGCATCACCAAGGTGTTCCCGACCCGCAGCCACACCGTGGCGGCCCAGGGCGGCATCTCGGCCTCGCTCGGCAACATGGGCCAGGACGACTGGCGCTGGCACATGTTCGACACCGTCAAGGGTTCGGATTGGCTGGGCGACCAAGACGCCATCGAATACCTGACCCGCAACGCTCCGGCGGCGGTCTATGAGCTCGAGCACTGGGGCGTGCCGTTCTCGCGCACGGCCGAGGGCAAGATCTACCAGCGCGCCTTCGGCGGCATGACCAAGAACTTCGGCGAAGGCCCGATCCAGCGCACCTGCGCGGCGGCCGACCGTACCGGTCACGCCATGCTGCACACGATGTACGGCCAGTCGCTGGCCCACGACACCGAGTTCTTCATCGAGTACTTCGCCCTCGACCTGATCATGGAAGACGGCGCCTGCCGCGGCGTGACCGCGTGGAAGCTCGACGACGGCACCCTGCACCGCTTCCAGGCCCAGACCGTGATCCTGGCCACCGGCGGCTACGGCCGGGCCTACTTCTCGGCCACCTCGGCCCACACCTGCACGGGCGACGGCAACGCCATGGCGCTGCGCGCCGGCCTGCCGCTGCAGGACATGGAATTCGTGCAGTTCCACCCCACCGGCATCTACGGCGCCGGCTGCCTGATCACCGAGGGCGCCCGCGGCGAAGGCGGCTACCTGACCAACTCGGAAGGCGAGCGCTTCATGGAGCGCTACGCCCCGTCGGTTAAGGACCTGGCGCCCCGCGACATGGTCAGCCGCGCGATGACCATCGAGATCCGCGAAGGCCGCGGCGTGGGCCCCAACAAGGACCACATCTTCCTGCACCTCGACCACCTGGATCCGAAGATCCTGGCCGAGCGCCTGCCGGGCATCTCGGAAACCGCCAAGGTGTTCGCCGGCGTCGACGTGACCAAGGCTCCGATCCCGGTGCTGCCGACCGTCCACTACAACATGGGCGGCATCCCGACGAACTACCACGGCGAAGTGGTGACCAAGGCCGGCGACAACCCCGACCAGGTGATCCCGGGCCTGATGGCCGTGGGCGAAGCCGCCTGCGTGTCGGTGCACGGCGCCAACCGCCTGGGCTCGAACTCGCTGATCGACCTCGTCGTGTTCGGCCGCGCGGCCGGCCTGCGCTGCGCCGAGACCCTGGTCCCGGGCGCCAAGCAGCCGGAACTGAAGGCCAGCCAGACCGAAGCGCACATCGCGCGCTTCGACCGCATGCGCAACGCCAACGGCTCGACCCCGACCGCCGAACTGCGCCTCGAAATGCAGAAGGCGATGCAGGAAGACGCCGCCGTGTTCCGCACCGGCGAGAGCCTGGACAGCGGCGTGGCCCGTCTGCAGGCCGTCTGGGACAAGAAGGGCGACGTGAAGGTCTCCGACCGCGGTCTGGTGTGGAACACCGACCTGATGGAGACCCTGGAGTTCGACAACCTCATCGGCCAGGCGGTCGTGACGGTGAACGGCGCGGCCAACCGCACCGAGAGCCGCGGCGCCCATGCCCGCGAGGACTTCTCCGAGCGCAACGACACCGAGTGGATGAAGCACACCCTGGCCTGGCTCGACAACGAGACCGGCAAGGTCAGCATCGATTTCCGTCCGGTGCACAACTACACCATGTCGACCGACATCGACTACATCCCGCCGAAGCAACGGGTCTACTAGGGGAACGCAGATGGTCCAGCTCTCTCTTCCCAAGAACTCCCGCGTTCAGAGCGGCAAGCACTGGCCCGCTCCGGCCGGCGCCAAGAACGTGCGCTCGTTCAAGATCTACCGCTACGATCCCGAGACCGGGATGAACCCGCGGTGGGACACCTACGACGTCGACGTCGACGCCTGCGGTCCCATGGTCCTGGACGCGCTGCTGTACATCAAGAACACCATCGACCCGACCCTGGCCTTCCGCCGGTCGTGCCGCGAGGGCGTCTGCGGTTCGTGCGCGATGAACATCGGCGGCCGCAACACCCTGGCCTGCACGCACGGCCACGGCGAGGTGCCCGGCAAGGGGGTGACGATCAGCCCGCTGCCGCACGTGCCGGTGGTCAAGGACCTGATCCCGGACCTGACGCTGTTCTACGCGCAGTACGCCTCGATCGAGCCGTGGCTGCACACCACGACGCCCGAGCCGCAGAAGGAATGGCGCCAGGCCCCGGAAGACCGCGAGAAGCTCGACGGTCTGTACGAGTGCATCCTGTGCGCCTGCTGCTCGACCTCGTGCCCGAGCTACTGGTGGAACGGCGAGAAGTACCTGGGCCCCGCGGCCCTGCTGCACGCCTACCGCTGGCTGATCGACAGCCGCGATGAAGCCACCGGCGAGCGCCTCGACGACCTCGAGGACCCGTTCAAGCTCTATCGCTGCCACACGATCATGAACTGCGCCCAGGTCTGCCCGAAGGGGCTGAACCCGGCCAAGGCCATCGCCTCGATCAAGAAGATGCTGGTGGAGCGGGTGGTCTGAGGACTGCCCGCGCCTTCGGTCTCGCCGCATTCCTGTGGGGCGCGGCCGAGGGCTTCCTGTTCTTCGTCGTTCCGGACGTGCTCATAAGCCTCGTCGCTCTGCGGCGAGGCTTTCGCATGGGGGCCATGGCCAGTCTGCTGGCGGCCCTGGGGGCGATGGTCGGCGGGGCGATGATGTGGCTGTGGAGCGCCGGCGCGCCCGGTCCGGCGCTGAGGGCGGTGGCCGCCGTGCCGTCGGTTTCCGACGCCATGATCGACACGGCCCGGGCCGACATGGCCCGCGAGGGCTGGGTCGTGGCCTGCCTGAAGGGGCCGTTGACTTCGACGCCCTACAAGGTCTATGCGGCCCTGGCCCCGGGGGCGGGCGCGAGCCTGCCGGCCTTCGCCGCGGCGGCCCTTCCTGTTCGCCTGCCGCGCTTTCTGCTCGTGGCGGCGGCGTTTTCCCTGATCGGCGCCATGATGCGGGGACGGGTCGGACAGAAGACGGCCCTGGCCGTCTTCACGGCGGGCTGGGTGCTGTTCTATGGCTGGTTCTGGATGACCCGTCCGGGCTAGCCCGGCTTGCAAAAGATGACGGGGTCGTCAATTTTGTTCCGTGCGGGAGACAAGCGCGTTGAGTGAAGCGGTCGTGAGCGATCCGAAGGCCAAGGTGGTGATCGTCGGCGCGGGCCATGCCGGAGGCTCGGCCGCCGCCTTCCTGCGTCAGTACGGCCACGAAGGCCCGATTGTGATGATCGGCGAGGAGCCGCTGCTGCCCTATCAGCGCCCGCCGCTGTCCAAGGCCTGGCTGAAGGGCGAGGCCGACGCCGACAGCTTGGCTCTCAAGCCCCAGGAGTGGTACGCCGAGGCCAATGTCGCCCTGCGCCTGGAGGGCGTGGCGACCAGCCTCAACCGCGGCGACCGCACCGTCAGCCTCGCCTCGGGCGAGGTCATCTCCTACGACTTTCTGATCCTCGCCACCGGCGCCCGCGCCCGCGAGCTGCCGATCCCCGGCGCCGACCTTTCCGGCGTGCTGGCCCTGCGCACGGCCGCCGACGCCGAGGCCCTGAAGGCCGCGCTCGGTCCGGGCAAGCGCCTGGCCGTGGTCGGCGGCGGCTATGTCGGCCTGGAGGCGGCGGCCTCGGCCCGCGCCCTGGGCGCGGAAGCCACGGTCATCGAGCGCGAGAGCCGCGTTCTGGCCCGCGTGGCCTGCGAGACCCTGTCGACCTTCTTCCAGGACTATCACGGCGCCCGAGGGGTCAAGTTCGAGCTGAACGCCAATGTCGAGGCCTTCGAAGGCGCGGACGGTCACGTCACCGGCGTGCGCCTGAAGGGCGGCGAGGTCGTGGCTTGCGACGCGGCCCTGGTCGGCGTCGGCGCCCACGCCAATGTCGAGCTGGCCCAGGACGCGGGCCTGGAATGCGCGGGCGGCATCGTCGTCGATCTTGAGGCCCGCACCAGCGACCCGCGCGTCTTCGCCATCGGCGACGTCGCCCACCGCCCGCTGCCGCTGTACGAACGCCAGTTCCGCCTCGAAAGCGTGCCCAACGCCCTGGAGCAGGCCAAGCAGGCCGCCGCCGCGATCGTCGGCCGGGCCGGCCCGGCGCCGGAAGTGCCGTGGTTCTGGTCCGACCAGTACGACCTGAAGCTCCAGATCGCCGGCCTGCCGTTCGACGCCGACAGCACGATCGTGCGCGGCGACGTCGCGGCCGCCAAGTTCGCCGTCTTCCACCTGAAGGGCGATCTCGTCCAGGCCGTGGAAGCCGTCAACGCGCCGCCCGAGTTCATGGCCGGCAAACAATTGATCGCCAAGCGGACGCCCGTGTCTAAGACAAAGCTGTCCGATCCGGCGATATCCATGAAGGAAGTGGCGGCCTGAAAGCCGCCCTCTAAAGACGCAGGGGAACCATGGCCAAGATCACCTACATCGAATTCGACGGGACCGAGCACGTCCTCGACGTCAAGCCGGGCCTGACGGTCATGGAAGGCGCGGTTAAGAACAACGTCCCGGGCATCGACGCCGACTGCGGCGGCGCCTGCGCCTGCGCCACCTGCCACGTCTATGTGGACGACGCCTGGGCCGACAGGACCGGCGAGAAGTCGGCCATGGAAGAGTCGATGCTCGACTTCGCCGAGAACGTCGAACCCACCAGCCGCCTGTCCTGCCAGATCAAGGTCAGCGACGCCCTGGACGGCCTGGTCGTGCGCCTGCCGGAAAACCAGCACTGATACTCGCCGGCGCTGAACACTGAGAGGCGAGGGGATCTCAGCGGCTCGGGACGAGGCGCCGGATTCCCTCTTGCATTTCGACGAGCGCCTCGACGACGTGCTCGTCGCGGATCATCGCGCGCGCATAGGCCTCCACGCGCGGCAGCGACTCGATCGGATCGATCCCGAGACGGCTGCCCGTGACCCGGGCGGCCAGCAACGCCGGCGCGATCGCGCAGTCGGCGTGCGACAGGGATCCGCCGACGGCGTAGGGGCCATCTTCGAGCAGATCGTCGAGGATGGCCAGGGCGTCGGTCAGCTGATCGAGCAGCCGGCGGTTCTCGGTCGGGCTCTGGGGCGCAGCCAGCGCGACCATCGGCGGCATCAGGTAGAGATCGGCCACGCGCACTAGCTGCCGCGCCCGCGCGCGTTCCAGGATGTCGGCGGGGAGCAGCGGGCGCGCCTGGGGAAAGAGCTCCTCCAGCAGCTCCAGGATGACGGCCGACTCCCACACCGCCTCGCCGTCGTCGAGGAGCAGCACCGGCACGCGGCCCGTCGGGCTGATGTCGCGGAACCGCCGGTCATGAGGCCAGCCGCTCGGCGGCGGGACGATCTCGACGTCCAGGTCCTTGGCCCGGATCGCGATCCTGACCCGGGTCGCGAAGGGCGAGGCCGGAAGGCTGATCAACTGCATGGTCAAGGCGCGCCCCTCTACTCAAGGGCGCGACCTTCGCGCGGCCCGGCGCGGCTTGCAACCGAAGGGATCAGGCCCCCTTGGCGCTCGCCGTCGTCGGCGCGGCGGCGATCGGGCCCTGGCTCAGGGTCGGGTCCTTGGCGATCACCCGCCTGGCCAGGATTTCCGAGCCGCTGCTGGTCAGGTGGCCGTAGTCGAACTGCACCGGATAGCCCTTGGGGTCGATCTCCAGGCAATGGCCGGCCGGGCACATGGCCGAGGCCAGCGACACGTAGCGGGCGCCCTCCTTGCGGGCCAGCTTGCCGACCTCGCGATCGACCGCGCTGACGTCCACCCGCTGCTCGTCGACGAACTCGGGGTCGTGCAGGCGGTCGGAGACGGCCAGCAGGCGGGGCAGGGGCGAGCGGTACTCGATGATCGGCCCGAAAACGATGACGTCCAGCCCCTGGGCGCGCAGGCGGGCCAGGGTGGCCTGCAGGCGCGGCAGGTCCTCGCGCTTCCAGCGCGCGGCCAGCACCACGGTGTCGACCTTGTGGGCCGGCAGGTAGTCGTCGAACATCCGGTCCATCAGCGCCACGCAGCGCTCCTCGGCCGAGCCGGGGTGGGTCAGGGTCGGCTTGCAGCCCGAGGCGGTGGCCTGCATCACGTTCACCGTCGGCATGGCCTTGGCCAGGCCGTACCACAGGTGGGCGGCGTGGCTGTCGCCGATCAGCAGGTAGTCGCGGCGCCGGGGATCCTGCCGCACGCAGGCCATGTCGAAGTTCTCGATCGACGTTCCTGACGGCAGGAAGCAGCTGCCCTCGCGCATCTGGCGGTGGCTCTTGTCGGTCAGCAGGTCGGCGATCTGCTGGACGCGCGGCGAGTAGCGGTAGGACAGGCCCTGGTCGAACTGGCCGGCCACGCCGACGGCCACCAGCGCGGCCGCGGCGACCCCGGCCAGCTGGAACAGCGGCTTGCGGGGCAGCTTCAGCGGGCCGGTGCGGAAGGGCCGCTCGATGAACCACCAGGAGATCGTCGCCAGCACGAGCGAGACCAGCACCGTGCCGATCTTGACGGCCATGGCGGGCGCGCCGCCGAACAGGAAGCTGTTCATCTGCGCCCCGATCATCACCGGCCAGTGCCACAGGTACAGCGAGTACGAGATCAGGCCGATGAACACCACCGGCCGCCACGACAGCAGGCGGCCCATCAGGGTGGGGCCGGTCTCGCCGGCGGCGATGACCAGGGCCGCGCCCAGGCAGGGCAGCAGGGCGGCGGCGCCGGGGAAGGGCATCTGCTCGCGATAGAACAGCACCGCCGCGCCGATCATCGCCAGGCCGGCGACGGCCGCGGCTTCGCGCAGCCATGCGCCGCGGATCTTGGGGACCATGCCGAGGGCCAGCACCGAGCCGACCATCAGCTCCCAGGCGCGGTTGTGCGGCAGGTAGAAGGCCGCGCTGGGCGCCAGGGCCACGCTGATCACGGCCGCGGCGAACGAGGCGGCCATCAGCCCCCAGATGATCGGCTTCAGCCGGGTCGGGAACACCCGCAGCAGGAACGACAGCAGCAGCGGGAAGACGATATAGAACTGCTCCTCCACCGACAGCGACCAGGTGTGCAGCAAAAGCTTGGTCGAGGAGTCGGAGTCGAAATAGCCGGCCTGGGTCCAGAAGAAGACGTTCGAGGCCGAGAACACCGCCGCGATCAGGCTGCGGGCGTATTCCAGCATCTCGCCGGGCAGCAGGGTGAAGTAGGCCAGCGCCGTCGTGACGGCCAGCACCGCCAGCAGGGCGGGCCCGATCCGCCGGACCCGCCGCTCGTAGAACCGCAGCAGCGAGAAGTCGCCCCGGTTCAGCTCGGCGAAGATGTTGGCCGTGATCAGGTAGCCGGAGATGACGAAGAACACGTCCACGCCGACGAAGCCGCCGGGCAACTGGTTGAAGCCGGCGTGGAAGGCGACCACGGGCAACACGGCCACGGCGCGCAGGCCGTCGATGTCCTTGCGGTACTGCATAGGTCGATCCCCGAGGTGCTTTTGCCCGGCCGATCGCGCGCGCCCCGCCCCGGCGCGTCAACGTCAACCCTGGGCCCGGACCGATAGGGGCCGCTTGTGACCGTTGCGTGTTCGCCTTGGCGTCAAATGTGCGAAAAGGTTGTGCGCGCAAGCTTGACCATTAAAGGTTGCGCGTCATGCGTGAGCTCAGGCCAAGACAACCGTCATGCGGTCTCAACGTGCAAGCGCACGCACCGGCGAGATCGCCGGTGAAGAATAAGAAAGAAGAGAAAGGAAGTGGTGCCGCCTAGGTGACTCGAACACCTGACCTACGCATTACGAATGCGCCGCTCTACCGGCTGAGCTAAGGCGGCCCACGACGCGTCGGCAGAATCGCCGGGCGCGAGGAGCGGCCTATTTAGCGGGGCGCGGGCCGCTTGCCAAGCGTCGTCGTGCACCTGTGTTGCGACGAGGCGCCGGAGCGGGTCCGGGAGCGTCCGGCGAGGGCGGATCGTCGAGCTCGCCGGGGTCGTCCAGGGCCGGGTGATCAAGGAACGGGATCAGGGCCCCGCCGGTCTCCGCCGCGTGCACGAAGGCGGTGGATTCGGCGTAGGTCGACTGGGCGTAGGCCGAGGGCAGCTGCGGCAGGTCGCTCATCGCCGGCTCGCGGCGCTCGAAGCGCGGGTGGATCAGTTCGCCGGTCTCGGCGTAGCTGGCGGCCAGACGGGCCCAGTCCTCGCGGCCGTAGGCGAAGGCCTGGCCCTCGGGGTCGAGGTCGCTCCAGTCGGGCTCCTGCGGGGCCGCGACGCCCCGGGCGACCCAGGCGCGGGCTTCGTCCGGCTCGCTGCACGCGAAGGCCACGCGGGCCATCAGCCCGGCCAGGCGGGCGGTGGGGGCGGGCTCTTCGGGCAGCAGGCGGGCGGCGGCGAAGGCGGCCGTC
>LNIY01000084.1 GCA_001449105.1 Caulobacter vibrioides
TATGAGCGCTCCCACCTTCCGTGAAATCCCCGCGAAAGCGGGGACCCAGGCTTTTTCTGAACCCCACGGCGCTCGAAGATAAAACACCTGGGTCCCCGCTTTCGCGGGGATTTTACGGGTTAGGTGGCCTGCCCCTGTGGGGGAGGCGATCGCGTCAGCGATCGGTGGGGGGATGACCATCCAGCACCTAGACAGCTGAAAACGTCCCCCCCCCGTCGCCTTTGGCGACACCTCCCCCAGAGGGGGAGGATCTTCGGCTATCCCTTGCGGGCCAGGCGGATGACGCCGTCCTCGCCTTCGCTGGCCCGCACCGGGAAGGTGTGGGTGACGGCGGTGACGAAGGCCATGGGCTCGGTGCTCTGGAAGTAGCCGGCCAGCCGCAGGTCGGCGATCGACGGGTCGGCGATGCGCACCTTGCGGCGGGTGTAGCGGTTGAACTCGGCCACGGCCTGGCTCAGCGACTGGCCGTTCAGCGCGATGGCGCCTTGCCGCCAGGCCAGGGCCCGGTCGATCTCGGCGTCCGACAGCGGCTGGGCGTGGCTGCCGGCGGGGCCGTAGACCATGGCCGTGCCGGCCGCGATCTTGGTTTCCTTGGCCGGACCCTTGCCGTCGGGCTCAACCTCCACCGCGCCGCGCCGCACGGTGACGGCGGCGTTCTCGGCGCCCAGGCGGACGGAAAGCTCGCCGGCGGCGGTCTCGATGCGGGCGTCGCGGGCCTTGACCACGAAGGGACGCTTGTCGGCGGCGGCCTCGAACAGGGCCTCGCCCTTGACCAGCTTCACCTCGCGCACGCCGCCGCGATAGCGGACCACGACCTTGCTGTCGGTGTTGAGCTCGATGCGGCTGTTGTCGGCCAGCACCACGACCCGGCGCTCGCCGATGTCGGTGGCGTAGGCGGTCGAGGCGGTGGCGCTCATCACCCCGGTGCCGACCACGCCGGCGATGGCGGCGAGCGCGGCCATCAGCGTCCAGGGCGAGCGGCGGTCGAAGGCGCGGCGCGGGGCGTCTTCCGGCGCGAACAGGTCGGCGTCCGGCTTGGCGAGCCCCGGCTTGAAGGCGCGCAGGCGCTCGGTCCGCTCCCAGGCGGCGTGGGCGCGCTCGAACGCGGCCTCGTTCTCGAAGCTTTCGGCGCGCCAGGCCTCGAAGGCCGCGCGCGTATCAGCCGCGCAGGCGGGATCGGACAGCCGCACCGCCCATTCGGCGGCGGCCGCTCTCACCGCTTCGCGTCGCGATCCCGCTTCCCGGCCCATGAACGCCCTTCGTCGATACGCACTGACTGGGTCGCGCTCGCGCGGCCCAGCTTTTCGGAACAATAGCGAAGCCCCTTGATCAGGTGCTTCTCCACCGTTGAGACGGACAGACCCATGCGGACCGCTATCTCGCCCGGCGACAGGCTATAAACTTTCCGAAGGGTGAATACACGCCGACATTGTGTCGGCAGTTCCGATATCGCTTCGCGCAACTGGCGCAGCTCGTCGCGCGACACCAGTGCAGCTTCCGGACCGGGCGCCTCGTCCATGCCGCCGATCAGCTCGAAGTCGGCGACGGCGGTGATGGTCAGCACCTTGCGGCGGCGCAGGCCGTCGAAGGCCACGTTGCGCAGGGTGCGCGAGGCGAAGGCGGCCGGATTGGCGATCTCGCGCCAGGTCTTGCAGGCGATCACGCGGGTGAAGGCGTCGTGGACCAGATCCTCCGGATCGGTCTCGCCGTCGCGGCAGAACTTTCGCGCATAGGCCAGAAGCCTTGGCTCCAGGGGCAGGATCTCCCTCCGGAACCAGGCGCGCCGCTCTTCGTCGTCTGCTGTCATCGCCCCTCTTCCCCGGCCGGGAACCAACCCCGGCAGCGCCGTCGTGGCAAGAGGCGAAGGAGCGCCCCGGGCGGCGGGGAGGGCTTATGCGCCCGGTTCCGGCGCCAAGTATTACGAGGCGGGGCAAGGGATTGCGTGCGAACGGACGTCGCCGAAAGATTGAGCAGATTTTTTGCGCGGACCGCCCGTCAGGCGAGCGTCTTTGCTCGCTTTAGTCGATCAGCTTGGCAAGCTCGCCCGCAAGGCGCAGGTCTTTGACGAATTCGGCCCGGGCCTGTTCGCGTGCGTCGGCGTCGGGCAGGCGCAGCAGGAACGAGGGGTGATAGGTCACCACCGCCTGGGCCTGGCCATGAGCTTGGCTTGGCAGTTGCAGGGCCCGGCCGCGATTGGCGGCGATGGGCGTGGCCTTGCCGATCACCGCATGGGCCGCGGTGGCGCCCAGGGCGACGATCACCCGAGGGCGCACCAGCCGCCGCTCGGCGTCCAGCCACCAGCGGCAGGCCTGCACCTCGCCCCGGTCCGGGGTCTTGTGGATGCGCCGCTTGCCGCGCGGCTCGTGCTTGAAGTGCTTCACCGCGTTGGTGACGAAGGTGCGATCGCGCGGGACGCCGGCTTCCTCCAGGGCCTGGTTGAACACCTGGCCGGCGGGGCCGACGAAGGGGCGTCCGGCCAGGTCCTCCTGGTCGCCCGGCTGTTCGCCGACGAACATCAGCGGCGCATGGGCCGCGCCTTCGCCCGCCACGCCCTGGGTCGCATCGCGCCAGAGGTCGCAGCGCCGGCAGACCTGCACCGCGGCCGCCACTTCGTCGAGGCTGGTGGGGACGTCGCCGTTGTACGCGCCGTCGCGGGCCTGGCGCAGGGCGGCCTTCAGCACGCGATCGGGCGCGGGGGAGGGCGGTGCGGCGACCATGGCGGCGGCGCGCTCCTGGGCGGTTTCGATCAGCTGCGGAATGAGCCGCGCCTCGGGCAGGTTCCGCCAGTACCGCTTGGGCATTTCCTGGCGCATCATCCTCTCGTTCAGCCGCGCCGGGTTGAAGATCGAGGCGTAGTAGGTGCGCCACAGCTCTTCCTGCGCGTCCTCGGCCGGCGCGTCGGCCGGATCGGCGCCGTCCGACACCTTCAGCGTCCGGCCGTCCCAGGCCACGCAGGCGTCGGGTGTCAGGATCGTCCAGGCCATGTTGGTGAAGCGGCGCGCGAAGAACGGCGCGGCGGCCTCGGTCACGCGGTGGGCCGGCTCGAACCAGGCCGCGTAGGTTTCCGGATCGGTCTCGATCAGGCGAAAGCGCACGAAGGCGTGCATCTTGTGGATCGCCCGGTCGACCGCCTTGGCCATGTCGCGCGCCCCGGCGACGTCGGGATCGGCCGGATTGTCGATCAGCCGCGGCTCGCGCTCCAGCCGCCACAGCAGGCGGTAGAGCAGGGCGAAACGTTCGCCGGACCGGTGCAGGATCACGGAGCGGGCCAGATCGACGAAGGCCGGCGGCACGGTGAAGCCCCTCTCCTTTGCGGGGAGGGGGAGGGGCGGGGGAGTTGGTTCTGAAACGGCCGGCACGGAGCCGACACCCCCACCCCCTGACCCCTCCCCGCAAGGGGGAGGGGAGAAGAGGTCGCTTTGAATCGTCCAGAAGACGGTCTCGGGCGAAACGCCTTGGGCTCGCAGATCGCGGGCCGCCCTGCGCCAGCCGTCGAAGTCGATCTCCGAGGAAAGCCGCACCACCCGCATCAGAACAGGCTCAGTTGCGCCGGTTCCACCAGGCGGGCCTTCAGGTGCTCGCCGTCGGCAGCCATGCCCGGCGTCCAGCCCTCGGCGACGACGAAGGCCCTGGCCCGCTTGACCACGGCCCCCACGCCCTTGAGGTCGTCGATCGTCAGTCGCGCCTGCCTGCGGGCCAGCAGGATGCGGTCGACCGCCTTGGCGCCCAGGCCCGGCACGCGCAGCAGGGTCTCGCGGTCGGCGGTGTTGACGTCGACCGGGAACCTGTCGCGGTTCCTCAACGCCCAGCCGGTCTTGGGATCGACCGACAGGTCCAGGTCCTCGCCCTTGCCGATGATCTCGGGCTGGTCGAAGCCGTAGAAGCGCATCAGCCAGTCGGCCTGGTACAGTCGGTGCTCGCGCAGCAGCGGCGGCCGGGACGAGGGCAGGCGGTGGCTGGAATCCGGGATCGGGCTGAAGGCCGAGTAGTAGACGCGGCTGAGGCGATAGGCGCCGTACAGCGAGGCGCTGCGGGCCAGGATGTCGCCGTCCCTGGCCGCATCGGCGCCGACGATCAGCTGGGTCGACTGGCTGCGCGCGAAGCTCTTGCGCGGCGCCTTGCGGGCCGGCTCGGCCTTGTCTTCGATGGCCAGCCGCATGCGGCCCATGGCCCGCTTGATGTCGCCGACGTCCTTCTCGGGAGCCAGCGACTTCAGGCTGTCGTCGCGCGGCAGCTCGATGTTGATCGACACCCGGTCGGCATAGAGCCCGGCCTCCGTCGCCAGCTCCGGCGAGGCCTCGGGGATGAGCTTCAGGTGGATGTAGCCCCGGAAGTCGTGGTCCAGCCGCAGGGACCTGGCGATGCGGACCATCTCCTCCATGGTGTAGTCGCCGTTGCGGATCACCCCCGACGACAGGAACAGCCCCTCGATGTAGTTGCGCTTGTAGAAGTTGAGGGTGAGATCCACGACCTCCTTCACCGAAAACCGCGCCCGGGGCGTGTTCGACGACACCCGGTTGATGCAGTAGGCGCAGTCGTAGATGCAGAAGTTGGTCAGCAGGATCTTCAGCAGGCTGATGCAGCGCCCGTCGGGGGCGTAGGCATGGCAGATGCCCATGCCCTCGGTGGAGCCCACGCCCTTGCCGCCCACGGAGTCGCGTTTTTCCCCGCCCGATGAGGCGCAGGAGGCGTCGTACTTGGCGGCGTCGGCGAGGATGGCGAGCTTGCGGCGGATATCGAGAACGGCCATCCGCATAGCCTATAGTTCTTCTTTTGTTCCGTCGAGTTCTGCGATGTCGCACCCGGCGCGGAACCGGCCGAGGGCTTCGCGCGATCCCTTTGCGGAAAAGGGAGTTTCGCCATGGCGCGTCGCAAGGATGACTGGCCCTCGACGCTGATGGACGCCTGGGCGCTGAGCCTGGAGGCTTCCACCGTCATCGGCCTTAGGACCATGGTCCTGGCCGGCGGCGGGGCCAAGGCCCAGGCGGAAGCCGTGCGCATGACCACCGAGAAGATGGCCGCCGCCGCCGACATCGGCCTGAAGTTCTGGACCGGCGGACTGCCCCAGGCCCCCGACGCGGCGACCCGGGCGGTGGTGAAGCACTATCGCGCCAAGGTGCGGGCCAATCGGAAGCGGCTGGCGCGGTAGGGGCGGCGCCTAGGCTCCTGCGACCACCAGTTCGGCCGCCAGGAAGTCGACGAAGGCGCGCACCTTGGGCGTCAGCTGCCGGTTGGACGGCCACACCACGCGGAACACGCCGGTGCTCTTCAGGAACGGCTCCAGCACCGAGACCAGCGCCCCGCTGGCCAGCTGCGGGCGTACCGAGAACAGGGGCACGCAGGTGACGCCCTGTCCTTGTTCGGCCAGATAGATCAGCGGTTCGAGGGTGCTGGCCGTCACGGCCGTGGGCAGGCCTCCGCCGACGAAGACGTCGTCGCGCCAGAGCGGCCAGCGCTCCAGCTTGCCCGTCGAGGGATAGCGGTGCTGCAGGCAGGCGTGGCCGATCAGGTCCTCGGGCGAGGCTGGACGGCCGTGGCGCTCGAAATAGCCGGGCGAGCCCACCACGCGGTGCTCGAACGCGCCCAGCGATCGCGTCATCAGCCGGGAATCGGAGACCTCGCCGGTGCGGACGACGGCGTCGAAGCCCTCTTCGATGACGTCGACGATGCGATCGGTGAAATCCAGGTCGAGCTCTATCTCCGGATAGGCGCGCATGAACGCCGACAGCGTCGGCATCAGCAGCATGCCCACCAGCGGGAAGCTGACGCGCAGGCGGCCGCGCGGGGCTTCCCGCGAGGCCGAAAGCTCGCCGGTCAGCGCGTCGATCTCGGCGAAGATCCGCCGGCAGCGGTCCAGCAGCAGTCCGCCCTCGGCGGTCAGGGCGACCGAGCGGGTGCTGCGGTGGAAAAGGCGCGTTCCAAGCTGGGCCTCCAGCCGCGCGACGGCCTTGCCCACCGCCGAGGGCGAAACGCCCAGCCGGCTGGCCGCGCCCACGAAGCTGCGGGTCTCGGTGACCCGCACGAACACGTTCAGGGCGCCCAGGCTGTCCACGGCAGTCTCCATTGCGGACCTTTTTGTCCGGACTGAGCGAAGCTGTGGCCTGTTTTTCGCTAGTTGTCTCGCAGTCATCGTCCGGGGCGCGGCCAGTCGGGCCGCTTCACGGATCTTTCCAGCCATGACCACCCCGCCCGTCGCCGCCTTCGCCGCCGCGCCCACGCCGACCGTCTTCATCGTCAACGTCATCCACGCCCGGGAAGGGCGGCAGGACCAGGCGTTCGACATCATCCAGGACGTTGTCCGCCTGGCGTCGGGCAAGCCGGGCTTCCTGTGGAGCAACCTGGCCAAGAGCACCGACGGCCTGACGGTGGTGAACATCGAGGCCATCGCCGACGAGGGCAATGTCGGCGAGTTCTTCTCCGATCCGGTCTTCGTCGAGAAGTTCCGCCGGCTCGACGAGGTCTCCACCAGCGAATTTCACACCTATCGCGTCACCGACCTGATCCTGCCGACCATCGCCGGGCAGGCGTCGTGAGCGAGGCGACGGAGCAGCGGCCCAGGGAGCGGCTGCCGCTCCCTGGCCTGTCGGCCCTGGCGACGGCCGGGTTCCTGACCATCCTGACCGAGGCCCTGCCGGCCGGGCTGCTGTCGAGCATCGGGGCCGACCTGATGGTGTCCGAGGCGATGGTCGGCCAACTGGTGACGGCCTACGCGCTGGGCTCGCTGGTCGCGGCCATTCCGCTGACGGCGGCCACGCGGCGCTGGCGCAGGCGATCACTGCTGATGCTGGCGGTCGGCGGCTTCCTGGTGACCAACGCGGTCACCGCTGTGTCGCACAGCTACGTCCTGACGCTGGCGGCGCGGTTCGTGGCGGGCGTGTTCGCGGGCCTGGTCTGGGCGCTGCTGGCCGGCTACGCGGGCCGCATGTCTCCGGAAAGCCTGCGCGGCCGGGCCATCGCCGTGGCCATGGTCGGCACGCCGCTGGCGCTGGCGATAGGCATTCCGGCCGGAACCCTGCTGGGCGGGGTGATCGGCTGGCGCGCGGTGTTCCTGATCATGAGCGTATCAAGCCTGCTGCTGGTCGGCTGGATCGCCTGGCTGGTCCCCGACTTCCCGGGGCAGGCCGATGCGCGGCGCGGCGGCCTGAAGGCCGTCCTCGCCCTGCCGGGTCTGAAGACCATTCTGGCCGTCACCCTGGCGTTCGTCCTGGCTCACAACGTCCTCTACACCTACGTCGCCCCGCTGTTGCAGCGGGCGGGTCTGGCCGATCGCGTCGACGCGGCGCTGCTGCTGTTCGGGGTCGTGGCCCTGGGCGGCATCTGGGTGGTCGGGGCGCAGGTCGATCGCCGCCTGGGAACCCTGACCCGGGCCAGCATCGTGCTGTTCGCGGCGGCGGCCCTGGTGCTGGGCGTGTTCGGCGCCAGGCCGGGACTGGTCCTGGCGGCCATCGCCGTCTGGGGCGCGGCCTTCGGCGGGGCGGCCACCCTGTTCCAGGCTGCGTCGGCGCGCGTCGCCGGGGAGGCGACCGACGTCGCACAGTCGATGATCGTCACGGTCTGGAACCTGGCGATCGCCGGCGGCGGGGTGATCGGCGGGCTGATCCTGCGCGAGCAAGGGCCTGAGGGCCTGCCCTGGAGCGTCGTGGCGCTGCTGGCGGCGGCGGGGCTCCTGGCCGTGCTCGGCCGGCGCGCGGGGTTTCGGAACTAGGCGCTCACTCCCGCGCAAGCCGCCGCGCATAGGCCTCCCGCGCCCGGCCCGAGCGCACGAACACCCGGGTGATGCGCTTGTCGACGCCCTGGATCAGGTCGGCGAAGTGGTCGCCGGCGGCTTCGATGTCGGCGGCGGTCAGGTGGTCCTGGAAGTCCAGGGTGACGCTGAGCAGGATCTCCTGGGGGCCCAGGTGCATGCTCAGCACCTCGGCGACGCTGTCGATGCGCGGGTCGGCCTCCAGGACCTTGCGGACCTCCGCCACGATGCGCGGGGAGGCGGCCTCGCCGGTCAGCAGGCTGCGGGTCTCGTTGGCCAGGAAGACGGCGACCACCACCAGCAGCACGCCGATCGCCACCGAGGCCGCGCCGTCGGCCCAGGCCAGGCCCAGCGTCGCGCCCGCCACGCCCAGGGCGGCGATGGCCAGGCCGGCCAGGGCCGCGCCGTCCTCCAGCAGCACCGCGAAGATCGACGGGTCCTTGCTGCGGCGGATGGCGGCGAAGAACGGGGCGTCGCCGCGCAGGGTCTTGAACTCGCGCAGGGCCACCAGGAACGAGCCGCCCTCGAAGACGGCCGCCAGGCCCAGCACGACGAAATTGATCCACGGCCGGTCGATGGCCTCGGGGCTGCGGATCTTGATGATCCCCTCGTAGATCGAGAAGGCCCCGCCCAGGGCGAAGATCATCAGCGCCACCACGAACGACCAGAAATAGACCTCCATGCCGTAGCCGAACGGATGGCTGGCGCTGGGCTTCTTGCGGGCGCGGGCCAGGCCCAGCAGCAGCAGGCCCTGGTTGCCGGTGTCGACGCTGGAATGGATGGCCTCGGTCAGCATCGCCGACGAGCCGGTCAGGGCGAAGGCGACGAACTTGGTCGCGGCGATGGCCAGGTTGCCGGCCAGGGCCGCGTAGACGACCACATGGGCGCTGCTTCTGTTCGCGGTCGAGGCCATGGTGCGGCAACGCGGCCTTGGCGCGCGCGTTCCTCCCGCGATCGCCGTTCGCGCCCTTTACCCGCGAGCGGCGAGCCCTTACGCAGGGCGCTCTTCATCGAGCCGCGCCGGGCGGCCGAATCCACGCAAGGTCCTTCCATGCCCTCGGGTCTCGTCGCGCTTCTGGATGACGTCGCAGGCATCGCCAAGATCGCCGCCGCCTCGGTCGACGACATCGGCGCCGCCGCCGGCAAGGCGGGCACCAAGGCCGTGGGCGTGGTCGTCGACGACGCCGCCGTGACCCCGGGCTACGCCATGGGCTTCACGCCCGACCGCGAGCTGCCGATTGTGGCCAAGATCGCCGTCGGCTCGCTGCGCAACAAGCTGCTGTTCCTGCTGCCCGGCGCGCTGCTGCTCAGCGCCTTCGCGCCGTGGGCGGTGACGCCGATCCTGATGCTGGGCGGCGCCTACCTGGCCTTCGAGGCCACCGAGAAGATCATCGAGATGTTCGTCCCCCACGGGGACGAGGTCGAGACCGAGGACCTGGCCCTCAGCGGCCCCGAGCTGGAAAAGCAGAAGGTCGCCGGCGCCATCCGCACCGACCTGATCCTGTCGGCCGAGATCATGGCCATCGCCCTGGCCGACGTCAGCGGCATGTCCCTGCCGATCCAGGCGGCCGCCCTGGCCCTGGTCGGCGTGGTGATCACCATCCTCGTCTACGGCGTCGTCGCCCTGATCGTGAAGATGGACGACATCGGCCTGCACATGGCCAAGAGCCCGCGCGCCCCGACGCAGAAGTTCGGTCGCGGCCTGGTCAAGGCCATGCCCGTGGCCATGAGCAGCCTGGCCTATATCGGCACCGCGGCCATGCTGTGGGTCGGCGGCGGCATCATCGTGCACGGCCTGCACCACTTCCACTTGACGCCCATTCCAGCCTGGGTCGAGGGCGCCTCGCACTTCGCCGGCCAGGTCCCGGGGATCGGCGCGGTCACCGGCTGGCTGGCCACCGCGATCGGCTCGGCCATCGTCGGCCTGATCGTCGGCGGCGTCATCGCCGGCGGGCTGCATTTCATCCCGCGCAAGAAGGCGGCGCACTAGGAGAGGGCGGTTGGCCGAACCCAAGCCGAAAGCCGTCAAGAAGGCCGCGCCGCGCAAGTCGGTCAACGCGGCCAACCTCGCGCACCTGGGGCCCGAGGCCCTGGCGGCCCTGCTGATCGAGGTCGCCGACGGCCATGCCTCGATCAAGCGCCGCCTGAAGCTGGCCCTGCTGGGCGAGGTGGGCGCGGCCGACCTGGCGGCCGAGATCGACAAGCGCATCGACGCCATCGCCGGCAGCGGCGCGCGCATCAACTGGCGCAAGTTCAAGGACTTCGTCCGCGACCTGGACGCCCACCGCGCCGCCGCCGGCGGCAAGCTGGGCGAGCTGGACCCCGACATCGCCGTGCCGGTGCTGGTGCGGCTGGTGCGGGTGTCCGAAGACCTGGAAGGCCGGATCAAGGATCCCAAGGGCGAACTGGCGGCCGTGTTCGACCAGGCCGTGGCCGACGTCGCCCGCCTGTCGCCCAAGGCCCTGACGCTGGACAGCCGCTACCTGGCCGATGCGCTGCTGGCCTTCGTCGAGAGCGCCTCGACCAAGCTGTCGGTCGACCTGCTGCGCGCCGCAGCCCCCGCCCTGGCCGGAGACGCCGTCGCCGTGCTGCGGACCAAGGTGCGCGAGCGCCTGGCCGCCCAGCGCCGTCCCGATCCGCGCCTGCGCGCCGCCGCCCAGGTGCTGGCCGACCTGGAAGGCGACGTCGAGGGCTTCGCGGCCCTGTTCACCGAGTCCCAGCAGGTGCTGCCGCCGATCGGCGCCCAGATCGCCCGCCGTCACCTCGCCGTCGGCCAGGTGGCGCAGGCCCTGGCCGCCCTCGACCGCTCGGCCCCGGGCGCGAGCCTGGCCGAGCAGGCCGATCCCGGCGCCGTCGCCTGGAGCCAGGCCCGCATCGCCGCGCTCGAAGCCTCCGGCGAGACCCTGGAGGCCCAGGCCATGCGCTGGGCGGGCTTCAAGGCCACCTTGTCGGTCGAGGGCTTGCGGGCCTTCCTCAAGGGCCTGCCTGACTTCGAGGACGTCGAGGCCGAGGAGCAGGCGCTGGACTACGCCCAGACCTATCCCGACCCGTTCAAGGCCCTGGCCTTCCTGACCGCCTGGCCGTCGGCCGCCGGCGCCGCCAAGCTGGTCATGGAGCGCGGTCCGGCCCTGCACGGCGACCGGCCCGAGGTGCTGGAGCCCGCCGCGCGGCTGCTGGAGCACCGCCATCCGCTGGCGGCCACCGTGCTGCTGCGGGCCATGGTCGACGACGTGGTGCGCTTCGGCCGCGCCGACCGCTACGCCGACGCCGCCCGCTGGCTGCTGGAGGCCGAGTCCCTGGTTCCCGGCCTGCCGGACGACGTGGCGATCGACGACCACGCGGTCTGGGCGCGGCGCGTGGCGGGCTATCGGCGGCTGTAGGCCGGATCGCGCTCGTTCGCCTCTCACCCGTTTTCCCCGCGAAGGCGGGGAGGCTCGGTGAAGATGGCTGGGAGCGCTGAAGCTTGATCCGTCCCGACGGCCGCGACATCGCGCCACACCGGGGCCTAAGCGCCTGATCATCAAGCCTTAAATATGCAGAGCGCAGGAACGGCGATCGATCTTCAGCCGCCGCGACGCCTCATTTGCCCTGGTTCCGACCCGCCCCGACCACGCCCGAACTCCTGAAAGCCCAGGTCCGCGCCTTCTCGCGCCAGGTGCCGATGATGTACGCGCTGGTGCTGGTCAACACGATCGCGCTTTCGGCCACCCACCTGCACAGCAGCCCGCCGCTGCTGACTCTGGGCTTTCCGGGGCTGCTGGGCGTGATCAGCCTGGCGCGGCTGGTCATCTGGTGGCGCGCGCAGAAGACCGCCATCGATCACGCGGCCGCCCAGCGGCTGCTGCGCCAGACCCTGGTCTTCGCCGGCGTGCTGGGCTGCGGCTTCACCTTCTGGGCCTTCGCGCTGTTCCCGTACGGCGACGCCTTCGGCAAGGCGCACGTCGTGTTCTACATGGCCATCACCGCCATTGGCTGCGTGTTCTGCATGATGCACATGCGGGCCGCGGCCCTGCTTCTGACCGCCATCGTCGTCGGCCCGATCACCGTCTTCCTGCTGGTCAGCGGCAATCCCGTGCTGGCGGCCATCGGCTTCAACATGGCGCTGGTGGCGGTGACCATGCTGGTCATCCTGCTGATCTCGTACCGCGACTTCTCGCGGCTGGTGGAATCCCGCCGGGGCCTGGAGGAGCGGCAGGCCGAGATCCAGAGCCTCAGCGACGACTACCTGCGCCTGGCCAACATGGACGGCCTGACCGGCCTGCCCAATCGCCGCCAGTTCTTCTCGCGCCTGCAGCGGGTGACCGACGCGGCCGCCGCCTCGGGCCGCCGCTTCGCCGTCGGCGTCATCGACCTTGACGGCTTCAAGCCGGTCAACGACGCCTATGGCCACGCCGTGGGCGACAAGGTGCTGGTCGAGGCCGGCGACCGCCTCAGCCGCGACCATGGCCAGCCGCTGTTCGTGGCCCGCCTGGGCGGCGACGAGTACGGCCTGATCATCGAGGCCGACCTCGACGCCGACGCGTTGCAGCGCCTGGGCGTGGACCTCTGCGCGGCCCTGCGCGAGCCCTACTGCTTTCCAGGCGTCACCGCCCAGGTCTCCGGCTCGGTGGGCTTTGCGGTCTATCCGCAGGCCGCGAGCGCGCCCAACCTGCTCTACGAGCGCGCCGACTACGCGCTCTATCACGCCAAGCAGAACGTTCGCGGCGCGGCGGTGGTGTTCTCGGCCGACCACGAGACTGCGATCAAGACCTCGGGGCTGATCGAACAGGCCCTGCGCCACGCCGACATGGACGCCGAGTTCAGCCTGGCCTTCCAGCCCCTGGTCGACACCCGCAGCGAGCGCACCGTCGGCTTCGAGGCCCTGGCCCGCTGGACCAGCCCGACCCTGGGCGTGGTGTCGCCCGGCGACTTCGTGCCGGTGGCCGAGCGCTCGGGCCTGATCGCGGCCATGTCGCCGGTGCTGCTGTCCTGGGCGCTGAAGGCGGCGACGACCTGGCCCGACGACGTGCGCCTGTCGTTCAACCTGTCGGTCCGCGACATCGCCTCGCCCGAGCAGATCGCCCGCATCGTCGAGATCATCCAGGCAAGCGGCGTCGCGCCCGAGCGCATCGACCTGGAGATCACCGAGACGGCGGTGATGCGCGACTTCGACCAGGCCGCCCGCTCGCTGGCCACGCTGAAGGCGCTGGGCGTGCGCATCGCGCTGGACGACTTCGGGGCCGGCTATTCCAGCCTCAGCTACGTGCACCGCCTGCCGATCGACAAGCTGAAGATCGACGGCAGCTTCATGCGGGGCCTGGAGGCGGCCGACAAGCGCCGCGCCATCGTCAAGACCATCCTCGACCTCTGCCGCAATCTCGGCCTCGACTGCGTGGTCGAAGGCGTCGAGGCGCCCGAGCAGCTGGTGCTGCTGCGCCCGCTGGGCTGCCGAGTCGTGCAGGGCTACCTGTTCGCGCGGCCGATGCCGCTGGAGGCGGTGGCGGAGTACCTGGCGGCCGAGCGAGAGCCGGGCCAGGCGCTGCGGTCGGCGGGGTAGGGGCGTTTGACCCTCTCTCTTCGAGAGAGGGAGGGGCCCAGGCGAAGCCTGGGAGGGTGAGAGGTTACACCCCGTCCGAAGCTCCCGTCGCTTTGATCGACACCTTTGCGGCATCGGCGAAGCGATTTCCGATTGAGAGAAGCGAGGTTTCCCGGTCGACGGTGAAACCTCTCACCCTCCCACCGCCTGTGGCGGCGGGCCCCTCCCTCTCTCCATGAGAGAGGGATCTAAAGCTAACGTCGATCTGCGAAATCGTACCCATTTTCCCAAACTGAGTAGCGCCGCCGCCGAACCTGTGATTGCATCGTCAAAAAACAGGGTGGAAACAACATGCAGATGGCTCAATGGCCGGCGCTGATCGTACTGGCGCTCAGCGTCATCGTGTGGGGCGGCATCATCCTCTATCGTGGAAGACGGGACGGCCCGCAGACGGCCGACGAGGATCTCGACCCCTAGAAACCTGACGCTTCACTGATCTGATCTAAGAGATTCGAGCCGCCGCGAGCCGCCGCCTGGGCGGGGCTCGCGTCCTGGCGCGTGCGCAGCGGCTCGCGCGAATCCTGGCGTCGTCCGGCGGGCTCGCCTAGCTTGCCGCCATGACCTCCACGCCCACGCCGCTTGCCGCCCTGAAGCCCATCGTCCTGACCAATGAGGCGGGCGTCGCCTTCCTGCGGCGGCATCCGGCGACTCGCGAGGTGGCGACCAGCGACTCGGCGAACGGCCTGGTGCGGGCGGCCCTGCATTTTGTCGACGCCATCGAGCCGCCCGATGCGGACCTGTGGGTCATGCCCAACGCCGGGGTTCCGGAGGATCGCGAGCACGACCTGAGCTTCGAGAACGACGGCCACGCGCCGCCCTACGGGTTCTGGATCACCCATCCCGACGTCCAGGCCTGGACGACGCTGATGACCGAAGACGAGCGCCCCGACTGGTGGGTCAAGGTCTGGCTGAAAGCCTAGGTCGGATCGGCATTCAAAATCTGAGACGAAAACCTCGTCCTTCGACAGGCTCAGGATGAGGTTTTTCTACGACCTGAGCCTGTAAATGGTCCTCATCCTGAGCTTGTCGAAGGACGAGGACCACGCTCGAACCTTGAATGTCGATACGGTCCAGGGGCCGGCGCGATGCGGTTGCCCCTGGGGCCCGGCTCTACAGCCGCAAGGCGAGCTTTCGGCCGGGATGACGACCTATTGCGCCCGATGCCGGGGATCGCCTGTCTATGTCTGGAAAAGTTGGTGCGGGCGGTCGGGGTCGAACCGACACTCCTTTCGGAACCGGATTTTGAGTCCGGCGCGTCTACCAGTTTCACCACGCCCGCGCCTCGCCGGGCGCGCGGCCCGAAGCGAAGAGGCGACTACCTAGCAGTGGTCGCCGGGAAGTTCCAGAGGCGTTTGAACTCGTTGATTTCAATCTCCGAGCGCCGATGTCCCTTCGGCTCGTCATCCCGGGCGAAGGTCCGCGAAGCGGCCGTAGAACCGGGACCCAGGGGGAGCCGAAATGCGTCGGCCCCTGGGTTCCGGCTCTCCGCTACGCTCCGGCCGGGATGACGAACTGGGAGGGCCTCACCCCAGCCACGGCGCCTTGGCCAGGCGTTCGGCCAGGAACTCCATCAGCACGCGCACGCGGGCCGGGCGGATCGGGTTGGGCGGAGTGACCAGGTGCATGGCGATGGGCGGCGGGGTCCAGTCGGCCAGGACCTGCACCAGCATGCCGTCGGCGACGTCCTTCCAGACCATGAAGTCCGGCTGCATGGCCAGGGCCTGGCCGTCCAGCAGCAGGGCGCGGAAGACGTCGGCGTTGTTGGCCCTAAGCGGCGCGGGCACGCTGATGGCGTACTGGCCGTGGACCTTGTGCTCGAACCGCCAGGCGTCGCGCGAGCGGCCGCCGGTGTAGAAGAGGGCGCGGTGGCGGACCAGGTCCTTGGGGTGCTCGGGGCGGCCGTGGCGTTCGAAATAGCCGGGCGAGCCGACCAGCATCACCCGCACCGGGCAAAGCCGCCGGGCCAGCAGGCTGGAATCCTCCAGCGCCGAGATCCGCAGGGCGAGATCGAAGCCGTCCTCGACGATGTCGATCAGCTGGTCCGACAGCGACAGTTCGACCGACACTTCCGGATAGAGCGCGAAGAAGTCCGACAGGGCAGGGCCCAGATAGCCGATGCCGAACGACATCGGCGCGGCCATCCGCACCAGGCCTCTTGGCACCGCCGACTGGGCCGAGGCCTCCAGCTCCAGCGTTTCGCCGTCGGCCAGCAGCCGGCTGGCGGCCTCCAGCGAGCTCTGGCCGCTGTCGGTCAGCGACAGCCGGCGGGAGGTGCGATGGAAGAGGGTGGCGCCCAGCCGCTGCTCCAGGCGCGAAACCGCCTTGGACACCGTCGCGTTCGACAGGCCCAGATCCTTGGCGGCCCGGGCGAACGAGCCGGTCTCGGCCACCTTGGCGAACACGGCCCAGGCCTCGAAGTCGGGAAGTTTCATGATGTCATTTTTGGAAATGGTTTCTTTCGACCATTTCTATTTCGGATCAAGCGATCTGTCTCCATCTTCCTCGTCAACGGAGAGGCCAACACGGCCAGCCACACAAGACACTCCAGGAGATCGACATGATCGAAGTTCGCAAGTTCGACAGCCTGGGCGGCGCCAATCACGGTTGGCTCGACGCCAAGCACCACTTCTCGTTCGCCGGCTACCATGATCCCAAGCGCGTCCACTGGGGCGCCCTGCGGGTCTGGAACGACGACACCATCGCCGCCGGCACCGGCTTCCCGCCGCACCCGCACAACGACATGGAGATCATCACCTATGTCCGCGAGGGGGCGATCACCCACCAGGACAGCCTGGGCAACAAGGGCCGCACCGAAGCGGGCGACGTGCAGGTGATGAGCGCCGGCACCGGCATCCGCCACTCGGAGTACAACCTCGAGCCGGGCGTGACCAAGATCTTCCAGATCTGGATCATTCCGGACCGCGGCGGCGAGCCGCCCGCCTGGGGCGCCAAGCCGTTCCCCAAGGGCGACCGTTCCGGCAAGTTCGTGGCCCTGGCCAGCGGCTTCGAAGGAGACGCCGACGCCCTGCCGATCCGCACCGACGCCCGCGTCCTGGGCGCGACGCTGAAGGCCGGCGAGGAAACCGAGTACACGCTGGGCGCCGGCCGCCACGCCTACCTGGTGCCTTCGACCGGTTCGATCGAAGTCAACGGCGTCCTGCTCGAGACCCGCGACGGCGCGGCGATCGCCAACGAGAACACCATTCGCGTCAAGGCCCTGGCCGACGCTGAGCTGGTGCTGGTCGACGCGGCGTAAACAAAGCGTCGCTGAATTCCTTCAAGACGCGGCTCACGCAGCCGCGTCTTTTCCTCCCCAACCTCAAAGAAGACTTTCTCTAGGAGACTCTCATGGCCAAGGTTCTGGTTCTCTACTACTCGTCGTACGGCCACATCGAAACGATGGCCAAGGCCATCGCCGAAGGCGCTCGCAGCGCCGGCGCCACCGTCGACATCAAGCGCGTTCCGGAAACCGTGCCGGAAGAGATCGCCAAGGGCGCTCACTTCAAGCTGGATCAAGAGGCTCCGATCGCCACCGTCGCCGAACTGGCCGACTACGACGCCATCATCGTCGGCACCGGCACGCGTTTTGGCCGCATGAGCTCGCAGATGGCCGCGTTCCTCGACCAGGCCGGCGGCCTGTGGGCCCGCGGCGCGCTGAACGGCAAGGTCGGCGGCGCGTTCGTCTCGACCGCCAGCCAGCACGGCGGCCAGGAAACCACCCTGTTCTCGATCATCACCAACCTGCTGCACTTCGGCATGACGATCATCGGCCTGCCCTATAGCCACCAGGGCCAGATGAACAACGACGAGATCGTCGGCGGCGCGCCCTACGGCGCCACCACCGTCGCCGGCGGCGACGGCAGCCGCCAGCCGACCCAGATCGACCTGGACGGCGCCCGCCACCAGGGCGAACTGATCGCCGCCGCGGCCATCAAGCTGCACGGCTAAGAACCCGCCGGCTGGATTCCTCCCCCAACGGTCCGGCCGGCCCAGCCGCGTCGCGCTTCATCCTCCCCCAGGAAGCGCGGCGCGGCTTTTCTTTTGGAAAACGGCCGCTTAACCGCGTTTGTGAGCGTCGTGTTCAGCCTGATGCGTGAAGATGCCCGCACGCAGGGGACAGCGAGGCGGGCGTGGCTAAGAAGATCAAGGCAGCGAAGCGGAGGTCGGGAATGGCCGACTTCATGACGCTCCTGGTCTGCATCGGCTGCACCGTCTGGGCCTTCAGGACAATCGTCGGCCTCGGCGGCTGATTAGCGCTTGGCCTGAAGGCCGGAAGGCGGCACTTGAGCGGTAAAGCCGTTTCAAGACCAGGATACCGCCGCCCATGTCGACCCAATCCCTTCCGGGCGTCACCATCGTCGACCACCCGCTGGTGCAGCACAAGCTGACCCTGATGCGGGACAAGGAAACCTCCACCAAGACCTTCCGCGCCCTGATGCGCGAGACCGCGACCCTGATCTGCTACGAGGTCACGCGGCAGCTCTCGATGGACGAGGTCGAGATCCTGACCCCGGTCGCGCCGACCAAGGCCAAGGTCATCGCCGGCAAGAAGCTGGTCTTCGCCCCGATCCTGCGCGCGGGCTTAGGCATGGCCGAGGGCATGCTGGATCTCGTGCCGGCCGCCCGCGTGGCGCACATCGGCCTCTATCGCGACCCCGAGACGCTGGAAGCGGTCGAATATTACTTCAAGACGCCGGAAGACATCGCCGACCGCCTGGTCATCGTCGTCGACCCGATGCTGGCCACCGGCCACACGGCCGTCGCCGCCATCGACCTGCTGAAGAAGCGCGGCGTGCGCGACCTGCGCTTCGTCTGCCTGCTGGCCTCGGTCCCGGGCGTGGAGACCCTGCGCGCGGCCCACCCGGACGTCGAGATCTGGACGGCGGCGGTGGATCCGCAGCTCAACGATCACGGCTACATCGTTCCAGGCCTCGGCGACGCCGGCGACCGCACTTTCGGCACGCGGTGATCCGGCGGTGCGCGCTGAGCCCTGATCCGGGCCGAGTGTGCGCTTGAGCACTTGCGCGACTCCACGGGCGGGGTAAGCAGCAGCGTTAACCTTGTTCGAGTTCGCATGCTGGTTACGCCGCCTCAGATCTATGTCGCCGACGACGACGCCCTGACGCGCGAGCTGGTCGAGATCCAGCTCGGTCGCGGCGGCTATGGCGCGCGCACCTTCGAGACGGTGGAGGAACTGCTGTCGGCGGTGGCTTCCGCGCCGCCGTCGCTGATCCTGCTCGACGTGCGCATGCCGGGCCTTTCCGGCCTCGACGCCCTGCGCAGCCTGAAGTCGGCCCAGGGCGCCGAAGAGATCCCCGTGCTGATGCTGACGGGGGAGGGGCGTCTGGACCGCATCGTCCAGGCCCTGCAGCTGGGCGCGGCCGGCTACGTGATGAAGCCCTTCACCGGCAAGGCGCTGGTCGACAAGGTCGCCGAGGTGCTGGCGGCGGGCGGCTGAGGCTCCCCAAGGCTCAAGTCAGCTCGTCATCCCGGGCGAAGGACCGCGAGCGGACCGTAGACCCGGGACCCAGGGGACTGGGCGCGGTGATGTGGTTCGCTTCTGCGCGCTGTCGTCGGCGCTCTGCGGTGGCCGCTGGGTCCCGGCTCTGCGCTTCGCTCCGGCCGGGATGACGATGAGGGGGAGTTCAGTGCCCAAACAAAAAGGCCGGGGATTGCTCCCCGGCCTTTCGTTCTTCAGGGGCGTGGGCCCGATCAGATTTCCTGGTTGTACTTGCCGACCCGTGCGCCCAGGCGCGGCTTCACTTCCTGGTGGAAGAGGGCCTTCATGTCGTCTTCCGACTGGGTGCTCTCGACCACGACCACCACTTCGGGCTTGTTCGACGAGGCGCGGACCAGCACCCACGAGCCGTCTTCCAGGTGCACGCGCACGCCGTTGACGGTGATCACCTCGACGATCTTGCGGCCCAGGATCGAGCCGCCGGCGGCGAACAGGTCTTCGTATTCCTTCACCACCTCGGCGACGACGCCGTACTTCTTCTCGTCGTCGCAGTGCGGGCTCATGGTCAGCGAGGTGAAGGCGATCGGCAGGGCCTTGCGCAGGTCCGACAGCTTCTTGCCCGGGTTGCGGTCGAGCATGGCCAGCACGGCGGCCGCGGCGGTCAGGCCGCAGTCGTAGCCGTAGCCCAGCGGGTCGTTCATGAAGAAGTGGCCGCTCTTCTCGAAGCCGGCCAGGGCGCCCGTCTCGGCGCTCTTGCGCTTGATGTAGCTGTGGCCGGTCTTCCAGTAGATGACCTTGCAGCCGTGCTCCTTGAGGATCGGGTCGGTGGCGTAGAGGCCGGTCGACTTGACGTCGACGACGAAGGTCGCGCCGGGGTGCAGCGGGGCCAGGTCGCGGGCCAGCATCAGGCCGATCTTGTCGGCGAAGATTTCCTCGCCCTCGTCGTCCACGACGCCGCAGCGGTCGCCGTCGCCGTCGAAGCCGAAGGCCAGGTCCGCGCCGTGCTCACGGACGGCCTTGGCCATCTCGTGCAGCATCTCCAGGTCTTCCGGGTTCGGATTGTACTTCGGGAAGGTGTAGTCGAGGTCGACATCCATGCCGATCACGTCCGACACGCCCATGCGCTGCAGGGCGTCGACGGCGAAGGCGCCGGCCGTGCCGTTGCCGCAGGCGGCCAGCACCTTCAGCGGGCGGCTCACCTTGGCGCGGGTGGCGACGTTGGCGATGTAGCGCTCGGCCTGGCCTTCGACGCGGATCAGCTTGCCGCCTTCACGCTCGACGAACTTCGCGCCCAGCACGATGTCCTTCAGCTTGCCCATCTCGTCCGGGCCGAAGGTGAGGGGGCGCTGGGCGCCCATCTTCACGCCGGTCCAGCCGTTTTCATTGTGGCTGGCGGTGACCATGGCCACGCAGGGGATGTCGAGGTCGAACTGGGCGAAGTAGGCGGTGGGCGACAAGGCCAGGCCGATGTCGTGCACTTCGCAGCCGGCGCTCAGCAGGCCCAGGATCAGGGCGTTCTTGATCGACGACGAATAGGAGCGGAAGTCGTGG
This sequence comes from Caulobacter vibrioides, assembly GCA_001449105.1. Classification (GTDB taxonomy): domain Bacteria; phylum Pseudomonadota; class Alphaproteobacteria; order Caulobacterales; family Caulobacteraceae; genus Caulobacter; species Caulobacter vibrioides_C. The sequence goes on from LNIY01000084.1 coordinate 20,329, forward strand.
CCGACCACGATCTTCGACTGGCCCAGTTCATGGATGTAGGTGCCCAGGCCCAGGCCCAGGGCCTGGACGCCCAGCAAGTTGATCTCGGGGCCGAACAGCCAGCGTGCATCGTATTCGCGGAAGCCCGTCGCCTTGACCAGCGGCTCGTTTTCGTAAGCGGCGGTATTCGGAACCAGATCGGCGCGGGGAGTCGAGAACATTGGAGCTCGCTTCAATGAGTGATGGGGTGCGTTTAGCTGTCGGAGTGGTTGTTTTCCACCCTCTTCGTATGACGATGATCGATCAATGTGACGATTGATCGATAATGACGCGCGAAGAAGCGACTATTGCGCGGGGGCGCCGGTAGCGGCGGCCGCGGTGGCGGCTTCCTGGGCGCGGCGCTGCTCGCTGACGCGCGCGGCGGTCTTTTCCTTCTCGATCAGCGCCTTCATCTCCGGGGTCTGCTGGATGGGCGTGGAGCCGAACGGCGCCGGCGAGCGGTCGCCGTAGCCCTGCGGCCAGACCATCGCGAATGCGATCATCGCCAGGGCGACCAACGCGCAGAGGGGCATGAAGATGCGATCAGGCATGGTCCGCCTATACCACGCCTCTTGTGGCTGGATAGGGGCGATGCTTGACGCGGCGTCCCGCGCGCCTTAGCCCGCCATGACCAATTCCAAGGAGCTCAGATGCCCGTCCTCGTCCTGCTTCGCCACGGCCAGAGCCAGTGGAACCTCGAGAACCGCTTCACCGGCTGGGTCGACGTCGACCTGACCGCCGAGGGCGAGGCCCAGGCCCGCAAGGGCGGCGAGCTGATCAAGGCCGCCGGCCTCGACATCGACGAGGCCTTCACCTCGGTCCAGACCCGCGCCATCCGCACCTGCAACCTGGCCCTCGACGCCGCGTCGCAAAGCTTCGTGCCGGTCACCAAGGACTGGCGCCTGAACGAGCGCCACTACGGCGGCCTGACGGGCCTGAACAAGGCCGAGACCGCCGAGAAGCACGGCGAGGAGCAGGTCACCATCTGGCGCCGCTCCTACGACGTTCCGCCCCCGGAACTGGCCCCGGGCGGCGAATACGACTTCGCCAGCGACCGCCGCTACAAGGGCGCCAGCCTGCCCTCGACCGAAAGCCTGGCCACCACGCTCGTCCGTGTGCTGCCCTATTGGGAAGAGGCCATCGCGCCCAAGCTGAAGGCCGGCGAGAACATCCTGGTCGCCGCCCACGGCAACTCGCTGCGCGCCATCGTCAAGCACCTGTTCGCGGTGCCCGACGACCAGATCGTCAAGGTCGAGATCCCCACCGGCAACCCGCTGGCCATCGAACTGGACGCCGACCTGAAGCCGACGCGCGCCCGCTACCTCGACGAGGCCCGCGCCGAGAAGCTGCCGGCCATCGGCTGACTGTAGAGACTTCGGGGTTCCTTTCGTCCGAGGGCGAAAGGAACCCTAGGTCGTTTCAGGTGGTCGCTACGCGCTGGAAGCGCCCTGAAACACGACGTTAATGCTGATGGGCGCATCAAGTTGGTCTACCCTTCGGGGAAACGACGCGAGCTTGCATGAACACCCCGGCAGCGGCGGGCCAGGAACACCGGCGCCTGACGCAACAAGAAGTCGACGTGATCTGCGCCAAGCACGACCGCCTATGGTCGGCTAGGCTCGGCGGCGCGCGCGCGGTGTTCGCCTTCTGCGACCTGTCGGGCCTGGTTCTGCACGGCCGCAATCTGTGCGACGCCGACTTCACCGGCGCGCTGCTGGTCGGGACCGACCTGCGCCGCTGCAAGCTCGACAACGCCAACCTCTACGGCGCCGACATGCAGGGCGCCGACCTCACCGATTCTTCGCTGCGCCGGGCCGACCTGCGCGGCTCCAGCCTGCGCGGCGCCAACCTGACCGGCGCAGACCTGTTCGAGGCCGACCTGCGCGAGGGCCAGATCGCCGCCGCCGATCGCGAGAAGGGCTATCGCATCATCGAGCCCGTGCAGCGCGAGGCCTACGCCACGGGCGCCAACCTCTCGGGGGCCAACCTCGAGCGCTCGCGCCTGTCGGGCATCGTCGCCACCAAGGCCGACTTCAGCGACGCCATCCTCAAGGACGCCAAGCTGGTCCGCGCCAATCTCAAGCAGGCCAACTTCAACGGCGCCAACATGGCCGGCGCCGACCTGTCGGGCGCCAACCTCGCCGGGGCCGACCTGCGCAACACGGTGCTGGTGGGGGTCAAGACCCTGTCCTGGAACGTCACCGGCGCCAGCATGGAAGGGGCCCTGACCGACAAGGCCTCGGGCGTCGACGTCTCCGACATGCCCTACGAGCAGATGATCGCCGACCACGCCCGCTGGTGCGAGACCGGCGGCGGCGAGGGCAAGCCGTCGGTGTTCGACCGGGCCGACCTGCGCAATCTCAAGAGCATCCGCGGCTTCAACCTGACGGCCCTGTCGGCCAAGGGCGCGGTGTTCTACGGCCTCGACATGGAAGGCGTGCAGATGCAGGGCGCCCAGCTCGAAGGCGCCGACCTTCGGGCCTGCAACCTGCGCCGGGCCGACCTGCGCGGGGCTCGCCTGAAGGGCGCCAAGCTGTCCGGCTCCGACCTGCGCGACGCCCAGCTGGGGCCGCTGCTGATCGGCAAGGAAAGGCTGCTGCCGGCCGACCTGACCGGCGTGCTGCTGACCAACGCCGACCTGGCGCGGGCCGACCTGCGCGGCGCGTGCCTGATCGGCGCGGACCTGTCGCGGGCCAACTTCACCAACGCCAATCTCAAGGACGTCGACATCACCGGCTCGGTCCGGCTGGGCGCCCGAGGGCTCGAAGACCTCATCTAAGCTACCCAATTTGAGAAGAATGGAGCGACCTTAACCGTTCGCTCGTCGATTCCTGTTATCCGATTGTCCGCAAGTGATTTTCCAGTAAGACGGGAGGGGGTCCCGCAATGAACGCCGCACAGAGCATCGCGGGACGCCGCAAGCTCAGTCAGGCCGAACTCGACATGATCGTCACGGCCCACGAGAAATTCGTGACCGGCAAGCAGGGCGGCAAGCGCGCCTCGCTGCGGTTCATGAACCTGTCGGGCCTGGACCTGTCGTTCCGCAACCTGACCGACGCCGACCTGTCCGCCTCGATCCTCGACGGCTGCCGCATGGTGCGCGCCAAGCTCGATCGCGCCAGCCTGTTCGGCTGCGACCTGCGCAAGGCCGACCTGCGCCAGGCGAGCCTGCAGCGCGCCGACCTGCGCGGGGCCTGCCTGCGCGGCGCCAACCTCTCGCAGGCCGACCTGACCCAGGCCGACTTCCGCGAGGGCCAGATCGCCATCCCGCATCCGCGCAAGGGCCTGGACACCGTCAAGCACGAGACCCGCAACGGCGAGGTCGACGAGGTCAACTTCTCGGGCGCCACCCTGGACGGCTCGCAGTTCACCGGCGTGTCGGCCTTCAAGGCCGACTTCTCCGACTGCTCCCTGCGCGGGGCCAAGCTGTCGGGCGCCAACCTGAAGGAAGCCAATCTGGTCGGGGCCATCCTCGACAACGCCGACGTCAAGGGCGCCAACCTCGAAGGCGCCAACCTCCAGGGCGCGGTGATGTCGGGGGTCGACACCTCGACGGCCCGGGTCAGCGGCGCGCACATGACCGGGGCCCTGACGGCTTCGACGCCCGAGGCGGTGAACAAGGCCCGCGAGCTCTACGCCCGGTGCCTGGCCAACCAGCAATGGTGCCAGACCGGCGGCAAGGAGGGCGCGGCCGCCCGCCTCGACGGCGAGGACCTGCGTCCGATCGGCGACCGCCTGAAGGGCCTGCGCCTGACGGCGATGAGCGCCAAGGGCGCCTGCTTCGTCGGCATGGACCTGTCCGGCGCGCAATTGCAGGGGGCCAACCTGCAGAACGCCGACCTGCGCGCGGCCAACCTTCGCGGCGCCGACCTGCGCGGGGCCAAGCTGACCGGCGCCAACCTCACCAAGGCCGACCTGCGCCAGGCCTTCCTGTCGCCCCTGCCGCTGGGGCCCGAGCGCAAGACCGTCGGCAACCTGGCCGCCGCGCGTCTGCGCTACGCCATGCTGCAGACCGCCGACCTCTCCGAAGCCGTCCTCGACGGCGCCGACCTGCGCGGCGCCGACTTCACCGGCGCCCGCATCGCCAAGGCCAGCTTCCGCGATTGCGACGTCGGCCAGGCCCAAGGCCTGGAATTCTCCCTGGCATAACCCGGAAGGCCCTCTCCCTGTGGGGGGAGGGGGCGATCATGAGGAACCTCCCCCTGTGGGGGAGGTTCGCCGCCCTGGATCCTCCCCCTAAAGGGGGAGGTGGCCCGGAGGGCCGGAGGGGGAAGTGTCCCGTGAGGTCAGTTCACCCCCAAAGTCAGCAATCACTTCCCCCTCAGTCGGCTTCGCCGACAGCTCCCCCTTCAGGGGGAGCGTCTTGGCGCCTCAGATTCTGGCCTCTGGAGAGACCGGCTAAGCCAGTCCCAGCGTCACCACGCCCGTGGTGCGCACCAGGGCGCGGGCGGGGGCGTCTTGGGTGGCGACCTTCTGTTCGGCGGCCTTTTCGGGAGGCACGGTCTCGCCCTTGGAGTCGACGAAGGCCGCGGTGATGCCCCGGGCCGACATGGCGACCGCCGCCGCCGCGCCGGTCAGGCCGCGGACCTCGGGCATGGGGGCGGCGTCGTCGAGGGCGGCTGGGGGCGGCACCGGCACGATCTTGAAGGTCAGCTTGGCCGCGCCGCTGGCCTGGAAGGCGTAGCGTTGCTGGAAGGCCGCGTCGACCGGGGTGACATAGGTGCGGGCCTTGCCGATCGCCGCAGCCTGGCCCGACGTGCCGGCGCTGCCGTCGGCCCCGCCCGTGCCGCCGATGTGCATCGAGACCTGCACCTCGCAGGTGGTCTCGGGCAGGACGTAGAAGGTGGGCTGGTAGCCGATCGAGCGCAGCGCTTCGAGACCCTCGTCGCCGTCGCTCTCGTACATCGCCAGGGTGGCGGCGAGCGAGGCCTGGTCGAGGGCGGCCTGGGCCTCGGCCACCCCGCGCCCGACCGCGGCGATGACCTCGCCCAGCGGCGTGGCCAGGCTTTCGCTGAGCAGCTCGGAGGCGTCCTGCGACATCGGTCAGGCTCCCTGTTCGTCGGCGAAGATGACCATCACCCGCGCGCCGCGGGCGATGATGGTTCCGGCCCCGGGCGACTGCACCATGGCCTGGCCGGGGGCCACGGCGGGGTTCAGGCCGCGCGGACCGGTGCTGGCCTCCAGCACCAGCCCCACCGAGGTCAGCACCCGGCGCACGGCGCTTTCGGTCAGCTGCAGCACGTCGGGCACGCGCGGGCCGTCGTCGCTGGCCGGCACTTTCTCGGGGATGAACTGGAACTTCAGGTCGCTCAGAGAGTCCTGCGGCAGGGCCTTCAGGGTCTCGGTGTCGGGGAACTCCATGCTGCCGGTGTCGCGCAGCACGCCCTTGGCGCTGATCTGGATCGTGCCCAGCGAGAAGCCGGTGGGCTTCAGCGTCTTCTGGGCGGTGTCGAGCTGGGTGGCCATGTCGGTGGCCAGATCCGTGACGGCGACCGTCCGCAGCGTGGCGACGGCCGGATTGATCGCGCCTGTCGTTCCACCGACGGTTCCGGTGGTGGTCCCGGTCGTCGTGCCCAAGGTCGGCCGGGTCTTGATCTCCTCGATCTCCAGATCCTTGGCGACCAGCGTCGCGCGCAGGCCGGAGATCTCTTTCTCCTGATCGGCGACAACCCGCCCCCGCTCGACCAGCTGGGCGTCGCGCGTCGCCAGTTCCTGGTCGCGCTGGGCCAGGCGGGCGTTGACCTTGGCCGTCTCGTCGGCGGCCTGCGCCCGCACGGCGGCGACCTCGACCTTCTCGGCCCGCAGCGTCGCGATCTGGGCGTCGCGGGCGGCGAGGTCCTGGTCGTTCTTGGTCTTCGCGGCGGCGATCTGGGCGTCGCGTTCGGCCAGCTGCCTGGTCTGGGCGGCGATCTGGGTGTCGCGCGACGCCAGGTCCTGGTCGCTCTTGGCCAGGCGGGCGGTGAAGGTCTTGGTCGTGTCGTCCACCGCTTGGGCGCGGATGGACGCGGCGTCGATCGTCGGCGCTGCGGCGATCGGGGCGATCGGGGCGTCGGTGGCCACCACGCCGCCGATCGGGGTCGCCGTGCGCAGGGTGCGGGCCGACAGCGTGCGGGCGATCACCGTCTCGGCCACCGCCAGCCGACGGACCTGGCCGAAGTCGATGGTCAGGGCGCCGGTGCGGGCGTTGCGGGTGAATTCGGGACTGGCCGACATCACCGCCGCGCCTTCCACCAGCCGGAAGGCCGGGGCGAAGGGCAGGGTGTCGTCGGCCACGGCGCCCGCGCCCTTGGCGACGCCCGTGGCGTCGGTCTTGGCGCTGGAGACGCTGGCCCAGGCGCCGGCCTTCAGGTCGAACAGCTGGACGTCCAGCGTCGCGCCGACGGCGAGGTTGCCGTCGGCGTCGGTCAGCCGCGCGGTCCAGGAGAAGGCGGTGCTCATCCCACTTCCTCCAGCCCGACCACGCCTCGGCCGCTATAGGCGCCGATCGAGGCGACGACGACGACGACGGCGCGGGCCGGTTCCTTGGCGATCGACAAGGTGGCGAGGGCCCGGCCCTCGGCGTTGGTGCGCAGCAGGGCCTGCTGCAACCGGGTGCCGGGCTGGCGCACGAAGCTGGCCACGCCGCGCGCCGCCGACAGGGTGGCGCTGGCCGCGTCGTCGATGTTCAGCTCGACCGGCTGGTCGGCCAGCACCTCGCCGGCGCTGTTGGTGACCAGCACCGACAGGTGGGCCAGGCCCCCGATGTTGCCGCCGCCCGAGACGGCGATGCGCGGGGTCGGCAGGCCCTCGCCGGGCGGAGTGGCCACCAGCCGGCCGCTGATCGTGCTGCTGACCTGCTGGTTGGTGCTGTTCTGGTCCTTGGCGGTGAACAGCAGGGCGATCGGGCGGCCGCCGCTGTCGGCCTTGGTCTGCATGTCGACCTTGATCGAGAAGTCGAGGAACGGCAGCTGGTACCCGCCCAGCGGCGCGCCGCTGGCGTCGACCTTGGGGCCGCTGTTGAGCGCCAGCTGCGCCTCGCGCACCCCCTCGGCCAGGGCGACCAGAAGCTCTTCGATCGAATTGCCGACGAAGCGGCTCTCGGCCGGCATCAGGCGTCTCCCTCGGAACTGTCGCGGGACTCTTCGGAACGCTTGGCTTTCAGGCGTTCCAGGGCGCGATCGCGGCGGGCGTCGTCGCGCGCCTCGTCGGCTTCCTTCAGTTCGCGGACGTCGCTGGCCATCTCGCGAAGGCGGTCGGCCTTCTCGCCGAAGTCGGCGAGTTCGCCGACATAGGACGACAGCTTGCGGGCCGTCTCGCGCACATAGGGGTCGGCGCGGCCCAGGCCCGGGATGCGCTCGCGCGCCCGCTCGACCCAGTCGGACGGGATGGCGTCGCGGGCGCCGTCGAGCGCGCGTTCGGCGGCGGCGTAGGCCTTGCGGCCGCGGCTGACCATGTCGCGGGCCTTGGCCAGGCGGCGGTCCAGCGGGTCGCTGACGGTCGCCGCGCGGGGGCGTTCGGCGGGGTCGCGCAGCGCGCGGCCGGCGTCGCGCAGGCCGCGTCCGGCGTCGGCCAGCGACGACAGGCGGCGCGACGGCTCGGTCGCTGGGACGTCCTCGCGCCGGGCGGCCAGGCGCTCCCAGGGGGCTTCGCGCGGCGAGGCGGCGGGGCGTTCCCACGGCGTTTCCCGAGGCGTGGCGGCGGGACGTTCCCAGGCCGCCTCGCGGGGCGAAGCCGGCGCTCGCTCCCACGCCGCTTCACGCGGGGAGGGGGCGGGGCGCTCGAACACCTCGGCCGGATTGAAGCGCCGAAGGTCGGGAGTCAGGTCGCCCGGCGTCGGCCGCACCTGCTCGCCCGGCGTGCCGCGCAGGCCTTCGCCGGCCGTGGCGCGCAGGGCGTCGGCGGTCGTGCCCCGCAGCGACGGCGGCAAGGCCGGCGGATGCGGATCCGGGCGCGGACCGGCGGCGGCGCGCGCGGCGTCGCGGCCGGCGCTCCAGCGTTCCAGCTCGGCCCGGCGCTGGTTCAGCGGCGTGACGGCGTAGCGTGGATCGCCGAGCGCGCCCTGGCCGGTCAGCTGGGCCATCTTGCCCTCCAGCGCCTGGCGTTCGGCCAGCAGCCGCGCCAGGTTCGGCGACACGGCGGCCGGATCGGCGCCCGGCGGCAGGCCGACGGACGGAGAGGGGGGCGCGCGGGCCGGCGCAGGCGCCGGCGTCGGCGCCTTGGCGCGACGCAGCGCGTCCTTCCAGGGCGGATCGCTCATCCGTCGTCGTCTTCCTTGGGCGGCTCGGCGGCGGCGCGCCGCTGCTCGATCAGGGCGCGGACGCGCTCTTCGAACAGGGCCGGCGGCGGGATCGGCACCAGCTTGGTGCGCATCAGGCTCGAGCCCTCGGCGCTGTACTGGTACTTGGCCGCGTAGCTGGCGCTGACGCTGCTGGCGCTGACCGCGCCGCCGCCGCCGAACGGCGTCCAGAAGCCGCCCGCCTTGACCGTCGTGGCGCTGCTGCTGCGCTTGATCTCGGTCTCGGACTTGAACGAGATCGACATCTTCAGCTCGATGACGGTGTCGACGAACTGATAGAAGGTCGGGGTGAAGCCCAGCTCCAGCAGGCTGTATTCCTGCCCGTCGCCGAACTTGACCATGAAACTCTTGGACTTGGCGCCTTCGCCGTCCTTCTCCTCGTCGGCGTCCTCGTCATAGCCGGCCATCATCCGGGCGATGCGGAGCGATACGAGGTCGAGTTGGAGCTGGGCGGTGGCGATGCCCACACCCAGGCGCTGCACCATCTCCGGGAAGGGGACGGCGAGCAGTTCTGTGCCCACGCTCATGGCGCGTCCTCCGTCCGGGGATTAGTCGTCCTTCTTCTCTTCCTTGCCCAGCTTGGCGTCGAGCAGGCGGCGGCGACGCTCGACCTCCTCGTCCAGCTGGCGGCGGATGCGCTCTTCCAGGATGGCCGGCTGCGGGATCGGCACCAGCTTGGTGCGCAGCAGGCTCGAGCCCTCGGCCGAGTAGCTGTATTTCGAGGAGTAGGTGGCGTCGACCTGGCTGGTCGTGACCTGGGTGCTGTTACTGGTGCCGGCCCGGCCGCGGAACAGGCTCCAGCTGAAGCTCGAACCCTTGGTCGTCACCTGGTTGGAGTAGCGCGAGGTGTGGCTCGACTCGCTGGTGTGGGTGATCTTGATGGCGATCTTCACCTCGATGATCGTGTCGACGAACTGGTAGAAGGTCGGCGAGAAGCCCAGCTCCAGCATCGACAGCCGCGTCGGGACGCGGATGAGGGTCTTGGGATCTTCCTTGTTTTTGACGAGCTCGGCCTTCTGGGTCTCGATGACCTTGACCAGCGCCGCGGTGTCGCCGCCCGAGATGGCGTTGTCGGCCTCGATATAGGCCAGGGCGTCCGTGGGGGTCATCAGGTCGTAGCCGAAGAAGATCCGGCTGTCGTCGAAGGTGGTGTTGCCCTCGTCGTCGGTGACGGTCTGCAGGCCGCCCATCATCTCGGCGACCTCGATGCTGTTGGCGTCCAGCTTGATCTGGCCCTCGGCGATGGCGAAGGCCATCTGCCGGATCATGTCCCCCATGGGGACGTTCAGAAGTTCTCTCCCGATCGACATGTCTGGTCCTTCCTAGGGATTGGGTTCGGGCGCAGGCGCGGGCGCGCCCTCGCTGATCTTGCGGAGCAGGGTTTCGAGGTTCTCGGGCGGCGGCAGGCTGACCAGCCGGGCCGCGATCGAGCTCATGCCCTCGGCGCTGACCGAGAACTTGCGCGCGTAGCTGACGTTGACCGAGGCGGCGACCATGACGAAGCCGGCCTGGACGCCGACCGTGGCCCCGGCCGAGACGCCGAACTCGGTGCTCTCGGTCATGCTGAACGAGAGCTTGGCCTCCACCGTCGCCTCGGTGAAGCTGTAGAAGGTGGGCGTGAAGCCCAGCGAGATCAGGTTGTGCGTCTCGCCGCCGAGCTCGATCTCGGCCTCGGCCATGGCCTTGGCCGTCTCGATGCTGTTGCGGTCGAGCGCCGACTGGGCCTGGGCGATGGCGATGCCCAGGCGCTCGATGATCTGCGGCAGCGGCGCCGAGAGCAGCTGCCGGGTGACGGAAGCGGTCTCGCTCATGGGGTGGGCGTCGGCGTGGGCGTCGGGGTCGAATCCTTGGCCGGCGTCAGGAACGTCTTGATTTCTTCCAGGAACTCGACGGGCGCGGGCACGGCGACGATGCGGGCCGAGATGCTGCTGTTGCCGTTGATCGACTGCTCGAACTGCCGGCTGGTGCGGTAGTCGACCGACAGGCCGACGGCGACCGAGACCTTGGGCTTGTCGGCGCTGGCGGTCGGGGCGGCCGCGATCTTGTCCAGCGCCTTGGTGACGCTGGCGCCCTCGGCGGCCGACAGGGCGATGTCGTTGGCCGACAGGGTGACGAGGTTGATGATCACCGCGTCCTTGGCGTCGGAGAAGCTGACCACGCCGCCCTTGCGCACGGCGCGCACGCCGTGGGTGGCGCTGCCGGCGTTGACGTCGCGCGCCAGGTTGAAGGCGTAGGCCTGGGGCGAGTTGGCCTCGAGCGTCGCCCCGCCGTCGCTGGCGGCCGCGCCGCTGATGGCGACTTCGGTGTCCGAGGCCCCGACCTTCACCGCCGTGCCGTCCACCGGCACGGCCTCGAAGTGGCGCACGATGATGAAGCCGTTGCCGCCGCCCGAGCTGGTCTTGTCCGGCGTCGGCGTGGCCTGCAGCTGGGTTCCGGCCGACTCGACCACCACCAGCAGATCGTTGGAGTCGGCCAGCATCACCTCGGCGCGGCGGAACTGCTGGTTGGCGACCTTGTCGTCCGTCCCCAGCCATCGGCTCTCGCCGCGGCTTTCGGTCTTGCGGATCTGGCTGGACTTCACGCCGTTGTCGATCAGGAACGCAGCGACCTTGTTGGCGCGGTCCTGGCCCAGTTTCAGGTTGTAGGCGTCGCCGCCCTGGCGGTCGGTGAAGCCGATGACGTCGACGGTGGCGCCATTGGCCTTCAAGGCCCGGGCGACCGGGGTCAGTTCGTCGATCGCTTCCTTCTTCAGGTCGGACTTGTCGGTGTCGAACAGCGCCAGGCCCAGGGTGCCGCCGCCGACCGGCAGGTCGGAGCCGACCGGGTCGCGCAGCAGCTTGGCCTTGAAGCCGCCCAGCGCGTTGATCTGGCTGGCCACCGCGCGGGCGTAGAGCAGGCTGTTGGCCTTGGCCTCGACCTTGGTGCTCTTGCCCGAGGCCAGCACGAACTCCTCGCTGGTCTTGTCGGGCGGGGTCTCGATGATGCGGATGACGCCGAGACTGGACTCCGTGGCGGCGTAGAACGCCACGCTGGTGTCGGTCTTGATCGGGTTCTTGGCGTTGTCGGGGAGCAGCTTGAACGGCACCTTGGTGCGCTTGGCGCTGACATAGGCGCGCTCGAACTTTCCCGAAGGCGTGCCGAGCTTCTTGGCCAGGTCCTCGGCCGCGGCCTCGACGTCGGCGCCGGCGGCGTCGGTCTTGGTTCCGTCGACGGTGACGCTGGCGGGCAGGCTCTTGAGCGTGATCTGGGCCTCGCGGGCGCTGGCGGGGGCCTGGGGGCCGCCCTGGCCGAAGCCGAAGTCCAGCTTGCCGCCGATGCCGAAGGCGCTGGCCTCGCCGACCTTCATGGTCAGCTGCATCGAGACCGACAGGTCGGCGTGCTGGTAGTGGTAGAAGGGCGGCGACAGGCCCAGCTGCAGCAGGCTCTTGCCGCCGAGGCCGGGGCGCGGTTCGACGTACTCGCCGACCTGGGCCAGGCTGTTGAGGTCGAGCGCCTTCTGGGCGTCGGCGATCGACAGGCCCATGGCCTTGATGAACTCGGCGACGCTGGCGTCGGCCAGGATCTGGCCGGGCGTCATCTTCTCGATGGGGTTCTCGTCAGCCATGCATCGGCTCCTTGGTCAGCGGCTCCGTGAGCGCAGCGGGGGACTCGCAGGCGCGCGCCCGGTCGACGGTGTCGGCGCGCACGGTCCAGTAGCCGTGGACGCGCTGGGCTTCGGACAGCCGGCCGGCGGGCACGCCGAGGCCGCGGGCGGTCCAGGCCAGAAGGCTGCGGGAAAGGGGCAGGGCCTCGTCCAGGGCGACGGCCGCCGTCAGGCTTTCGCGGGCGGCGGTCACGTCGCCGGCCTGCAACTCGTTGACGCCCTTGCGTTCCAGCAGGCAGGCGCGGTCGCGGCGCTGGAAGTCGCTGGGCGTGCCGTCGCCCAGTTCGGCGGCCGCGCTGCTGGCGGCTTCGCCGGCCAGGATGGCGGCCTGCTGGTGGGCGCCGGTGCGCTCCAGGCTTTCCAGTACGCAGTGCAGATAGTGGCGGGCGAATATCTGCGGGGCGCGCACGCCATGGGCCAGGCGCAGGGCCTCGCGATACTTGGCCAGGGCCTGGTCGTGGCGGCCCTTCAGCGCCAGGACCTTGCCGGCTTCGGCGACGCCGGCGTGCAGGCGATGGATGTCGGGGGCGCCGGTCATGCCCGGACCTCGGAGAACAGCACCTCGGCGCCGGCCGCTTCCAGCCGATGGCGCAGCAGAAGCGCGCGCGGGCGCGGCATCAGCTCCGTCGACACCGGGGCGACGCCGGACAGCCCGAGCTGCGCCAGCAGTCCGGCGGGCGCTGAAAGCACGTCGAGCGCCTGATAGGAGAAGGTTTCCAGCTCGGCGCGCACCGTCAGCCCGGCCTCGGCGTAGGCGGCCATGCGGTCTTCGAGGTCGGCGAAGGCGACGCCGGCCTCGATGGGAACCGGCAGGGCCTGGCGCAGCAGGTCGAAGTCCTCGACCGGCACGCCGGCCAGGGTCTCCAGCGCGGCGGCGGCTTCCGCGGGCGCGGCGACCAGTTCCAGGGTGAAGCGCAGGAAGGCCTGATCGACGATCCGCACCTGCTCGGGGGCCTTCAGCCGGCGCCACAGGGCGTCGGCCTCGCCGCGGGGCAGGTCGAAGACGGTGGCCGAACCGCCGGTCGAGATGTCGGTCCCCGCCGGCAGCCGTTGGCGCAGGACGCCGACCTGCAGGTGCGACAGGTTGCTGGCGAAGAGGGCGAAGCGGGCCTGGTCCGGACGGCTGGCGGTCAGGCGCACGGCGCCGGGCGGCAGCGCGGCCTCCAGGGCGCGGACGGTGGCCTCGGTGACCGCGCCGAGGATCACGCCCGGCGGCGTCAGCAGCAGGTTGAGGGCGGCGGCGGGCTCCATGCCCAGGAAGCGGCCGAGCACCGTGCTCACGGCGTCGGCGGCGTCGAGATCCAGAAGTTCGCCGGCCAGGTCCATGGGCGGGGCGCGGACGAGGGCGGCGCCGGCGGGCGCGACCTCGGCCTCGACGCCGAGCGTTCCGATCAGCGCGGCCAGACGCGCGGCGTCGGTCGCGGGCAGGTTGGCCAACAGCCGGGCGGGAGCGCGATAGAGGGCGTCCACCACCGTTTCGACCGGCAGTTCCAGCGCCTGGCTGAGCACGGAGGCGGCGCGCGGAGACGCGTTCCCGATGCTGGTGATCAGCAGGTCGGCGGCCTCAGGTTCGACGCTTGGATACGCTACGCTGGGGTACACCGACGACTCGAGCACCAACACCTCCCTCAAGGCTGGTTTCGACCGGGCTATCCACGCTCTAGTTGGCGCGGCGGCAGACTCGTGTCAGAGTTGTATTGCTTTGTAAAGTTCCGAAATCTTGCACGTGGTGAATTCACGCCATGTGCGATCGATCGTGTGCGGAGGATCGGCGCTATCGCCGTGCGAGCAAGGCCGTCGCGCCGGCGAGCGCCGCCAGGGCGGCCGCTGCGAAAACGCCGCGAAGGTCGCCGCCGGCCGAGGCCACGGCGATGCCGAGCAGCGGGCCCAGCGCCTGCGACGCCGCCACGGCCACGTTCATGACGCCCAGGTCGCGTCCATTGCGGGCGCCGTCGGGCAACACCTCGGCCACGAGGGCCAGGTTGCTGGTCGAATAGACGCCGTGGCCGATCCCGAAGACGATCTGGGCGACCAGCGGACCGGGCCAGCCCGGAACCAGCAGCAGCAGCGAGACGCCGGCGGCGATCAGCACGCCGCCCGCGATCACTACGGGGCGACGGCCCAGCCGGTCCGATAGCGCTCCGCTCACCGCGCCCGCCGCCAGCATCCCCAGGGTCGAGGCCGTCAGCAGCAGGCCGAAAGCCGCCTCGGGCGTCACGCCCGGGAGCCGACTGGCCAGGTCGCCGCGGTCCTTGAGGTAGAAGAACAGGTAGAGGGTGTGCAGGGCCACGGCCGTCTCGACCAGCAGCCGCGAGGCGAAGACCATCCGGAAGCGGCCGTCGGCGAAGGCGGTCAGGCGGAGGCTCGGCCAGCCGATGGGCGAGCGCGCGGGCGCGGGCGGCTCGCGCAGGGTCAGGGCGAAGGGCAGGACCAGCAGGGTGGTGGCGGCGATGACGGCGGCGTAGCGGCTGGCCGCCGAGACCAGCAGGGCGCCGACCACCAGGGCCGTGAACAGCTTCGAAGCGGGCAGGGCCAGGCCCGCCCAGGCCGCCGCCGCGCCCTTCTGGTGGTCGGGCACGAGGTCGGGCAGCACGGCCGCCAGCGGCGCGTAGAGGGCGTTCACCGCCAGCTGCAGCAGAACGATCGCGCCCAGCATCTGCCACGGGGTCTGGGCCAGGCCGATCAGCGCCAGGCTGACGGCCGTGGCCGCCCAGCCGCCGAGGATCCACGGTCGGCGGCGACCCAGGCGGCCGCGCGTGGCGTCGCTGAGCGCGCCGAAGGCGATGTGGGCGGCGGCGGCCGTGATCGCCCCCACGATCGAAACCTGGCTGAGCGTCAGGTCGCGGGCGTGCGGCGCGACCTCGGCGGCCTTCAGCGGCGCCAGCAGGGTCAGCAGCGGGATGAAGGAGATGAAGGCGCCCGCATTGGCCAGGCCGTAGCCCGCCAGGAAAAGCCGTGACCGCCCGGCGGCGGCTTTGGGGTCGGGAAATGGGCGGCCGCCTTGATCCATCCGTGGTTTATGCGATCAGGACAGCTTGCGGTCGAGCTATTGTCAGCGCGGCCGATCGTCCTCATCGTGTCGCACCGCGTTCGGTTCGGAGAGTTCATTGACGGCAAGACGGCCCACCATCGACGACGTGGCGCGCCTTTCGGGCGTCGCGCGGACGACGGTCTCGCGGGTGCTCAACGACGGCCCCAACGTCCGCGACGAGGTGCGGGCCCGGGTGATGGAAGCCGTCAGGACGCTGGACTACAAGGTCAATCCGCAGGCCCGCTCGCTGGCCGGCGGCGGCAGCCGGCTGCTGGGGCTGGTGTTCGCCTCCGACCTGGAGAGCGAGCCCAACTCGTTCTACCACTCGGCCCTTGAGCTGGGCGCGCTGCGCGGCTGCCTGGAGCTGGGCTACCAGCTGGTCACGCGCCACATCCCCCTGCAGAGCGCCGACCGCGAGCAGCAGGTCTACGACCTGATCGCCACCCAGCGCTGCGAAGGGCTGATCTTCACGCCGCCTTATTCGGACGACGCGGCCCTGATCGCCGAGGTGCTGCGGCGCGGCTGCAAGGTTGTGTCGATCTCGCCGGGCGGGGCGGGCAGGGGTCTCGCCGACGGGGTGGGCATGGACGACGAGGCCGGCGGCTACGACATCGCCCGTCGGCTGATCGAGCTGGGCCATCGCCGATTCGCCTTCATGGGCGGCATCGAGGGCCACCTTTCGGCCGACCGGCGCCTCGACGGCCTGATGCGTGCGCTGTCCGAGGCGGGTCTTGGCCAGGGCGACCTGATCCAGGTTCGCGGCGACTTCACCTTCCGCTCGGGGGTGGAGCTGACGCCCGGTCTGCTGGACGATCCGCTGCATCCGACGGCGCTGGTCTGCGCCAATGACGACATGGCCGCCGGCGCCCTTTCGGTGGTTCACGGGAGGGGCGTGAAAGTGCCCCAGGACCTGTCGGTTACAGGCTTCGACGACACGCCGGTGTCGGCCATCGTCTGGCCGCCGCTGACCACCGTGCACCAGCCGCTGAAGGACATGGGACGCCGCGCCGTGGCCCTTCTGGCCAGCCGCCTGACCGGTGGACGATCCGAGGCCGAACCGGAGTTCGATTGCCTCGACCACGCGGTGGTCGAACGGGGCACCGCCGCC
Organism: Caulobacter vibrioides; assembly: GCA_001449105.1. Lineage (GTDB taxonomy): Bacteria > Pseudomonadota > Alphaproteobacteria > Caulobacterales > Caulobacteraceae > Caulobacter > Caulobacter vibrioides_C. Next base: position 36,404 of record LNIY01000084.1, read on the forward strand.
TCCGCACCCTGATCGAACGTCGATCCCCTTGACAAGGCCGACGCGTTGCGGCCTTTGTTGGAAGCGCTTCCAATTCACGAAAGCGCGGCCTTTCGACGCCAAATCCGCAAAGAGACGGGGCGAGGAGGGCCAGGGAAGAGACGCAGGAGGGGAGAGTCCTTTGATCCATCACGCCCATTCGGTCGCACGCGCCCATGCCGGCGGCGAGCGCGCCATCGCGGCCTTCAAGCGCGTGGCCTACGCCTCGGCCGGGGCCCTGGCCCTGCTGGCCGGCGCCGCCCACGCTCAGGACGCCGCTCCGGCTCAAGAGAACACCGCCGTCGACGAGGTGGTGGTCACCGGCTATCGCCGCAGCCTGGAGCAGTCGGCCGAGATCAAGCGCCGCGAGGTCGGCGTGGTCGAAGCCGTTTCGGCCGAGGACATCGGCAAGCTGCCCGACGTGTCGATCGCCGAGTCCCTGGCCCGCCTGCCGGGCCTGACCGGCCAGCGCGTCAACGGCCGGGTGCAGGTGATCTCGATCCGCGGCCTGTCGCCCGACTTCTCGACCACGCTGCTGAACGGCCGCCAGCAGGTCAGCGCCGGCGACAACCGCGCCGCCGAGTTCGACCAGTATCCGTCCGAGCTGCTCAACAGCGTCGTCGTCTACAAGACCTCGAACGCGGCCCTGATCGGCCAGGGGCTGTCGGGCACGGTCGACATGCGCACCGTCCGCCCGCTGGACCAGAAGGGCCGGGTGATGACGCTGAACGCCCGCCGCGAGATCAGCGACCTCGACAAGGCCAATCCGGACGGCTCCAAGAGCGGCTACCGCTTCAGCGCCTCCTATATCGACCAGTTCGCCGACGGTACGATCGGCGTCGCCCTTGGTTACGCCCACCTCGACAGCCCGACCCAGGTCCAGCAGTACAAAGCCTGGTACTGGGAGCAGCCGGCCCAGTTCACCGGCGCCAACGCCGGGGCCTACAGCCTGGGCGGCCAGGAAATCTTCGCGACCAACCGCGACCAGGTGCGCGACGGCTACATGGGCGTGCTGGAATGGCGGCCCAACGACAGGCTGCACTCGACGCTGGACCTGTTCTACTCGACCTTCGACCAGAAGGAGGTCCGCCGCGGCATGCAGTGGTTCTCCAGCCCCAGCACGCCCGACGGCACGGTGTTCCTGAACCCCGGCTTCACCAAGGTCGGCAATTCGCTGATCAACACCTCGGGCACGGCGACCAACGTCACCCCGATCGTCCGCAACGACCTCAACACCCGCAAGGACGAGCAGTTCGCCCTGGGCTGGAACACCTCGTACGTCTCGGGCGCGACAACCTATACCGCCGACATCGGCTATTCGAAGGTCGAGCGTCGCGAGCAGATCCTCGAGACCTACGCCGGCTACGGCCCGATCCGCACCTTCGACAACATCGGCTATGACCTGAACTTCAACGGCGTGGGCAAGTACACGACGGGCTTCGACTACGCCGACGCCAGCCGCATGCAGCTGGGCGATCCGGCGGCCTGGGGCGGCTGGGGCCACGACGGCGCCATCCGCTTCCCCGAGGTCGAGGACCGGATGTTCACCGGCGACTTCCGCATCGACCACGACGTTTCGGAGACCCGCCTCGGCGGCTTCCTCAGCAGCGTGCAGGCCGGGATCAACTACGCCGACCGCAAGAAGGACAAGACGGTCTCCGACAACGACCTGTTCCTGAAGAACGGCCGCGCGCCGACGACGGTGGCCTCGCAGTACCTGCTTTCGCCGGCTTCGCTGTCGTTCGCGGGCATCGACCAGGTGCTGGCCATCAACCTGCCCAAGGCCCTGCCGGTCTATTACGACATCGTGCCGATCGGGAACGCCGACGACTACAACAAGGACTGGAAGATCCAGGAGCGCCTGACCACGGCCTACCTGATGGCCAAGATCGACACCCATGTCGGCGCGCTGCCGATCAAGGGCGACATCGGCCTGCAGTACATCTCCACCAAGCAGGAATCGACGGGCTACACCGTCAGCGGCGGCACGGCCCAGGCGCCGAGCCTGGTCACGGTCGAGGACACCTATGACGAGCTGCTGCCGAGTCTGAACCTGACGGCCGAACCGGTCGAGAACCTCTATGTCCGCTTCGGCGTGGCCAAGACCTCGGCCCGTCCGCGCCTGGACGACATGCGCGCCAGCATCACCGCCGGCGTCGACGCCCTGACCTTCCGCTGGAGCGGCTCGGGCGGCAACCCGTACCTGAAGCCGTGGAAGGCCACCGCCTTCGACCTGTCGATCGAGAAGTACTTCTCGCCGGGCACCTATCTGGCCGTCGCCGGCTACTACAAGGACCTGGAGACCTACATCTACAACAAGTCGGTCGACTACGACTTCTCCAACGTGCCCAACACCGGCACGGTCACGCCGATCAGCAACATCGGCCTGCTGACCCGTCCGGAGAACGGCGAGGGCGGCAAGCTCTATGGCTACGAGATTTCGGGCGCGGTCGACTTCGGCCTGATCTCGCCGTGGCTGAAGGGCTTCGGCTTCGTCGGCAGCATGTCGCACACCAAGACCGACATCCAGCCGGACGGCCCGGGGTCGAGCAACGCGCTGCCCGGCCTGTCGGGCGACGTCTACAACGTCACCGGCTACTACGAGCGGGCGGGCTTCTCGGCCCGGATCAGCAAGCGCCACCGCTCGGCCTTCCGCGGCGAGGTCGTGCAGCTGTTCGCCTATCGCGGCTTCACCCAGGTGCTGGCCGACGAGCAGATCGACGCCCAGATCGGCTACGAGTTCCAGAGCGGACCGCTCCAGGGCCTCAGCGCCGTGTTCCAGGTCAACAACCTCGACAACAGTCCCTACCGCACCCGCACCGGCGTGCTCTCGGACGGCACCCTGCTGCCCGAGACCAACGACCAGTACGGCCGGCAGTACATCTTCGGTCTGAACTACAAGTTCTGACCCCTGCTCGCGGAGGGCCGATCCCTTCCCCCGGCCCTCCGCGCTTTTTCCCTTCAACGACGCCCGCCATCGAAAGAGGCGCGGGCGCTCGGCGCCCCGCGAGGCGGCGCCCCTTCGATCCCGACGATACGGAGTACGCCATGACGACCCAGCCTTCGTCCGCCCTGCGGATCCTGCGCCGGACCTCCACCGCCGTGGCGCTGCTGGCCCTGCTGCCGGCCGCGAGCCTGGCCCAGACCATGCCCACCAAGGACAGCGCGCCGCTGGCCGCGCGCGCCAACGATCCGGTCTGGGCGCGCGCCGACGCGCTCGTCAGGCAGATGACGCTCGACGAGAAGATCACGTACCTGCACGGCCTGTTCCCGCCCAACACCAAGCCGGCTCCGGCGGACATGATCCCGTCGGCCGGCTACGTGCCCGGCGTGCCGCGCCTGAAGATCCCGACCCTGCGCGAAAGCGACGCCAGCCTGGGCGTCGCCAACCAGGTCGAGCAGCGCAAGGGCGACACTGCCACGGCCCTGCCGTCGGGCCTGGCCTTGGCCGCGACCTTCGAGCCGAAGCTGGCCTACGAGTCCGGCGCGATGATCGGCGCCGAAGCCCGCGCCAAGACCTTCAACGTGCTGCTGGCCGGCGGGGTCAACCTGACCCGCGACCCGTGGGGCGGTCGCAATTTCGAGTATCTGGGCGAGGATCCGCTGCTGGCCGGCGAGATGGCCGGGGAGTCGATCCGCGGCGTGCAGAGCAACCACATCGTCTCGACCATCAAGCACTTCGCCCTCAATCCGCAGGAGACCGGCCGCCACGTGATGGACGCTCGCATCGGCGAGGCCGACCTGCGGGAAAGCGACCTGCTGGCCTTCCAGATCGCCATCGAGAAGGGCAAGCCGGCCTCGGTGATGTGCGCCTACAACAAGGTGGGCGGCGACTGGGCCTGCGAGAACGACTTCCTGCTCAACAAGGTGCTCAAGCGCGACTGGAACTATCCGGGCTGGGTGATGTCGGACTGGGGCGCGGTGCACAGCACCACCAAGGCCGCCCTGGCGGGCCTGGACCAGCAGTCCGGCCAGGAACTGGACAAGCAGATCTACTTCGGCGACGACCTGAAGGCCGCCGTCGCCAAGGGCGAGGTCAGCCAGGCGCGGGTCGACGACATGGTCCGCCGCATCCTCTACGGCGTCATCGCCACCGGCCTGATCGACAACCCGATCCCGGCCAGCGCCCAGCCGATCGACTACGCCCATAACGCCAGGATCGCCCAGACCCTGGCCGAACGCGGCGCGGTGCTGCTGAAGAACGACCGGGGCCTGCTGCCGCTGGCCAGGACGGCGAAGAAGATCGTGCTGGTCGGCGCCCACGCCGATGTCGGCGTGCTGTCGGGCGGTGGTTCGTCCCAGGTGCGCTCGGTCGGCGGCGCGCCGGTCGAGATCCCGCTGAACGGTGGCGAGGCGGCCTCGTTCGTCCGCGTCACCTGGCACGCCTCCTCGCCGCTGCAGGCGATCAAGGCGGCCTATCCAAACGCCGAGGTCTCCTATGTCGACGGCAAGGACCCGGCCGCGGCGGCCGCCGCCGCGCGCGACGCCGATCTCGCCATCGTCTTCGCCTGGCACTGGCAGACCGAGGCCCAGGACGCCCCGTCCATCGCCCTGCCCGAGAACCAGGACGCCCTGATCGACGCGGTGGCGGGCGCCAACAGGAACTCCCTGGTGGTGCTGGAGACCGGCGGTCCGGTGCTGATGCCCTGGCTCGATCGGGTGGGCGGCGTGCTGCAGGCCTGGTATCCGGGCCAGCGCGGCGGCGAGGCCATCGCCGGCGTGCTCAGCGGCGCGGTCAATCCGTCGGGCCGCCTGCCGATGACCTTCCCCAAGTCCGAAGACCAGGCCCCGCGCGCCTCGGCCCCCGGCTATGCCGAACAGGCCGCCATCGACGACGCCCGCCGCGCGGGCAAGGAGGCCGGGCCGATCAAGAGCTTCCCGGTCGAGTACGTGGAGGGCGCCGCCGTCGGCTATCGCTGGTTCGCCCAGCAGAACCAGCAGCCGCTCTATCCGTTCGGCTACGGCCTTTCGTACACCAGCTTTGGCTACAAGAACCTCAAGGTCGAGGACGGCGAAGGGCTGAAGGTCAGCTTCGACGTCACCAACACCGGCAAGGTCGCCGGCGCCGACGCCCCGCAGCTCTACGTCACCGCCGGCAAGCGCAAGCCGATGGTGCGCCTGGCCGGCTTCCAGAAGGTCGACCTGCAACCGGGCGAGACCCGGCGCGTGACGCTCAGCGTCGATCCGCGCGTGCTGGCCGACTACGACACCGCCAAGCCGGGCTGGACCCTGCCGGCCGGTTCGTATCCGCTGTATGTCGGCGCCCATGCCGGCGATCCGGCCCTGACCGGATCGGCCAAGCTGAAGGCCTGGAGCCGCAAGCCGTGATGCGCCTAGCCCTGATCTCGACGGTCGCCGTCCTGGCCCTGGGCGGCTGCGCCAGCGTCTCGCAGGCTCCGACGAGCGCCGCCCGCGCCTGGGTGACGACCGGCGACAGGTCCCAACTGCTGGCCGAGCAGCCGGCGCCGGCCGACCTGACGGCGGGCGAGGGCGCGGACCTGCCGGTCGTCGCCGTCGACGTCGCCCAGCGCGACCAGGCGATCGTCGGCTTCGGGGCGTCGATCACCGACGCCTCGGCCTGGCTGATCCAGACCAGGATGTCGCCAGCGCAGCGCCAGGCGCTGCTTTCCGAGCTGTTCGGGCGCGGGGAGGGCGGTCTCGGCTTCAGCTTCACCCGCGTGACCATCGGCGCCTCGGACTTCTCGCTCGACCACTACAGCCTGGACGACGCGCCGGACGGGGCGGCCGATCCGGAGCTTGCGCACTTCTCGACGGCGCGGCCCGAGCAGTACGTGTTCCCGACCGTACGGGCGGCGCTGAAGGTCAATCCGGACCTCAAGGTCATGGCCTCGCCGTGGAGCGCGCCAGCCTGGATGAAGACCACCGGTTCGCTGGTTAAGGGCCGGCTGAAGCCCGACGCCTATCCGGCCTATGCCGAGTTCTTCGCCAGTTACGTCAAGGCGGCCAAGGCCCAGGGCGTGCCGACCGACTATCTCAGCATCCAGAACGAGCCGGACTTCGAGCCCGAGAACTATCCGGGCATGCGCTGGCCGGCGGTCGATCGGGCGCGGTTCTTCGGCCAGAACTTGGGCCCCGTCTTCGCCCGCGAGCGGATCGGAACCAAGGTGCTGGACTGGGATCACAACTGGGACCAGCCGCAGCAGCCGATGACCGTGCTGGCCGATGCGAAGGCCAGGGCCTTCGTGTCGGGCGTGGCCTGGCACTGCTACGCCGGCGACGTCACGGCCCAGGACGAGGTGCGCAAGGCCCATCCCGACAAGGACGTGTTCTTCACCGAATGCTCCGGCGGCCAGTGGGCGGCCAGGTTCGACGAGAGCTTCCTGTGGATGATGGACAAGCTGATCGTCGGCTCCACCCGGGGCGGCGCCCGGGGCGTGCTGATGTGGAACCTGGCGCTGGACGAAAAGTACGGCCCGCACGCCGGCGGCTGCGGCGACTGCCGGGGCGTGGTGACCATCGACCAGGCCACCGGCGCGGTCGAGCGGAACCAGGAATACTACGCCTTCGGCCACGCCAGCCGCTTCGTGCGACCGGGCGCGGTGCGGGTCGCATCGCCGGCCGAGGTCGCGGGGCTGAAGACCGTGGCCTTCGTCAATCCGGACGGCGGCCGGGCCCTGATCGTGCTGAACCAGACGGGCGAGGAGAAGGCCTTCGCCATCGTCGACGGCGCCCGGCGCCTGAAGGCGAAGCTTCCCGCGAAGTCGGCGGGCACCTTCACCTGGTGACGTGAAGGGGCGGCGGAAGAACTGTCACGAAGCCGTGGTAGCCGCCGCCCCATGCTCCCGAAGGCCGCTTCTTCCGCGCCGGTGCGCCGTGCCGCGCCACCTGTCGCGCCATGACCGACCTGGCGTCCCTGCGCGCCCAGCGCGACGAGCTCTATCACTTCATCGTCCGTCGCACCCGTGACCCGGCCGCCGCCGACGACCTGGTGCAGGAAACCTTCGCGCGCCTTTTGACCTACGAGAAGGCGCGCACCGTCGCTGACCGGGCGGCGCTCGGCTACCGCATCGCCCTCAACCTCGTCCGCGACCATTTCCGCAGCCGCAAGCGGCGGCCGACCGAGATGCTGGACGATGAAATTCCCTGCCAAGCCCCGGCGCCGGAACAGATCCTCATGCATCGCCAGAAGGTCGAGGTGTTCGGCAAGGTGCTGGACGCCATGCCGCCGCTGCGCCGCGACGTCTTCATCCGCCGACGCCTGCACGGCCAGTCGACGCGCGAGATCGCGCACGCCCTGGCCATGAACGAGGCCGCCGTCGAGAAGCACATGGTGCGGGCGCTGGAACAGCTGCACCGCGAGATGAGCAAGGCCGAGCGCCGCGCCGCGGGAGGCCGCCGATGAGCCGCGCCCGCCGCACCGCCGCCCTGTGGGCCGCCCGCCGCATGGACCCGGCCTTCCGCGACGAGGCGGGGTTCGAGGCGTGGAAGTCGGACGATCCGGCCAACGCCGAGGCCTTTGACCAGGTCTGGGGCGTCAACCAGGACTCGGCCCTGACCGAGGCCATGAAGCTCAGCGAGCAACGCCGCGCCGCCAAGCGGCGCCAGGCGGGGCCGATCGCCGCCCTGGCCGGCGGGGTGCTGGCCTGCGGCCTGGCCGTGGCGCTGGCGTGGCCTCAACTGCAGCTGATGACCGTGACGCCGACCGCCTTCGAGACGGCGCGCGGCGAGCATCGCACGATCGCCCTGGCCGACGGCACCAAGGTCGTGCTCGACGGCGACACGCGGCTGGAGGTGCGCCTGGGCGCGGGCCGTCGCGAGGTGGCGCTGAGCAAGGGCGAGGCCTTCTTCGACGTCGCCCACGACGAGACCCGGCCCTTCACGGTGAAGACCGCCGCCGGCTCGGCCCGGGTGCTGGGCACCGCTTTCGACCTGGAGGTCAGCGACGAGCGCGGTCCCGAGCGGCTGGAGCTGTCGGTGCATCGCGGCCGGGTCCGCCTGGCGCCCGACGGTCTGATCCGTCGCACGGCCGTGCTGACGCCCGGCCAGCGCGCCTTCGCGACCGAAGGGCGGCTGTCCAAGGTGCGGACCTTCGATCCGGCGGCCGACGACTGGCGCTCGGGCTGGCTGGAGACCGACGGGGTCACGCTGGGCCGGCTGGTCGAGCGGCTGAACCGCGCTTCGGAGCGCCGCATCGTCATCGCCGATCCGGAGCTGGCTCGCCAGCGCGTGGCGGGTCGCTTCCGGATGGACGAGCCGGCGGCCCTGGTCCGCAACCTGGCCTTGGTTCACGGCTTCGAGGTGCGCGAAGGTCCTGGCGGACTGGTGCTCAGCCGGTGACGCGCGCGGCTCGTCGCCGAAACTTCACAAAATTCCCTGTCCTGAACGGGGGGGCGGCGACGTCTTCCCCGCCGAAGCCGGCCTGACGCCGTGCATTCGGGGATAGTACGATGACCTTCAAGACCTGGACCCTGTGGAGCACGGCCTCGGCCGCGGTCCTGATGTCGGCGACGACGGCGATGGCCGCTCCGGCGCCCAAGCCCGCCCTGGCCATCCCGGCCGGCGACCTGGCCTCGGCCCTGCCGGCCTTCTCGCGCGCCACCGGCCTGCAGGTCCTGGCCGATCCGGCCCTGCTGGCGGGCAAGCGCACCGCCGGCGTGCGCGGCGAGGTCGACGCCGAGCAAGGCCTGAACCAGCTGCTGCGCGGCACCGGCCTGACCTTCGTGCGCAACGGCGGCGCGGCCGTCCTGCGTCCCGCTGTCCAGAAGATCTCGACCGCCCCGGCGCCCGCCCGCCGCGCCGAGGCCGCCGCGCCCGCCGCCGCCGAGCCGGCCGCCGACGATAGCGCAACCGTCGAGGAGGTCGTCGTAACGGGCGGCTTCGCCAACTCGCTGGCGCGTGCGTTGGCCGACAAGCGCAAGGCCGCCAACGTCGTCGACGCCATCTCGGCCGAGGACATCGGCAAGTTCCCGTCCAACAACATCGCCGAAGCCCTGCAGCGCGTGCCGGGCGTGGCCATCACCCGCGACCGCGGCGAGGGCCTGTTCGTCCGCGTCCGGGGCCTGGGTCCCAACTTCCAGATCGTCACGCTGAACGGCCGCAGCGCCGCGGTGAACGAGAACATGCGCGACAGCGGCCAGAGCGGCCGTCAGTTCCGCTTCGACACCCTGCCGTCCGAACTGGTCGCCGGCGTCGAGGTCGGCAAGACGCCCCTGGCCTCGCTGGACGAAGGCGCCATCGGCGGCGTGGTCGACATCAAGACCTTTCGCCCCCTGAACCTGGGCAAGAACACCATCGCAGCCTCGGCTACCGCCAGCCATCCAGAGCTGGCCGGCGCCACCGATCCGCGCGTGTCGGGCCTGCTCAGCTGGGTCAACGACGACAAGAGCTTCGGCGCGCTGCTGGCTCTGGTCTACGACCAGCGCACCCTGCGCCAGGATCGCGTGACCGGCGTCAGCTGGAGCTACACCGACACCTCGACCGCCCTGGGCAGGAGCCTGGCCGCGCAGGGGATCAACCTCTATCCGACCGCGATCCGTCCGACGCTGGAGCGCGAGGACCGCGAGCGCAAGGGCCTGGTGTTCTCGGCCCAGTACCGTCCGACCGACGCCACCGAGATCACCTTCGACGCCAGCTACACCCACCTCGACGACCACTATGACGAGCTGACCTATTCGGTCGACCAGACGGCATCGACCCTGGTTCCCGGCTCGGTCGTGGTGCGCGACGGCACGCTGGTCGGCGGCACGGTCACCTCGACCAGCCAGATCGGCCGCGAGGTCAGCGATCTGGCCCACGACAACCTGATGCTGGCCATCAACGGCAAGCAGCGGATCGGCGAATGGACCTTCTCGGGCGACGCGGCCTACGCCCGAGCCTACTCGGAGACCTCCAAGCCGATCACCCGCACCCGCCTGCTGGGCGCCATCGGCCAGACGACCTTCAACATGAGCAAGGTCGACGACGACGTCCTGCCCAGCGTCACCCTGGCCACGGCGAACCTGTCGAACCCCTCGCTGCTGCCTTTCCGCCGCATCGAGTGGCGCACCAACGACTCCCTGGACCTGGAAAAGGCCATCCAGGCCGACGCCGAGCGTCCGATCGCGCTGGGCCCGTTCAGCCGCGTGGCCTTCGGCGTGAAGTTCCGCGAGCGTGAGCGCACCTACAATCGCGCCGACATCAACTTCACCACCAACCTGGCCAACAAGTACTTCGACGCCAGCTACTTCGAGGCGTTCCCGGCCGGCGACTTCCTCGGCGAAGTGGGCGGCAGCCTGCCGCGCACCTGGGTGATGCCCGATCCGGCGAAGTTCTGGGCCCTGGCCGACAAGACCCAGAAGGGGACCGCCCGCGCCGACCAGCGCAACTCCTACTTCGTGTCGGAAGAGATCCTGGCCGGCTACGGCCTGACCGACATGGACACGCAAGTGTTCGGCCGTCCGCTGCGCGGGCAGCTGGGCGTGCGCGTCGCCCAGACCAAGCAGGTCTCGGCCGGTCACGCCGACAACGGCAGCGCCGCCATCCCGGTGCGCTACGAGAAGACCTATACCGACGTCCTGCCGACGCTGAACTTCGCCATGGACATCACCGACACCCTGCAGGCCCGCGTCGCGGCGGCCAAGGTGATCACCCGTCCGTCGCTGGCCGATCTGGCCCCGCGCCTGACGCTGAACTCGTCGGGCACGGTGCTGACGGCGGTGGGCGGCAACCCGCAGCTCCAGCCGTTCGAGGCCTGGCAGTACGACGCGACGCTGGAATGGTACTTCGCCCCCGGCAGCGCCCTGGTGGCCGGCGTCTTCTACAAGGACATCACCACCTTCGTTTACAGCCAGAAGACCAACATCGTGGTCGACGGCCAGACCTACCAGCTGACCTCGCCGACCAATGGCGGGCAGGCCAGCATCAAGGGCGTCGAGCTGGCCTACCAGCACCTGTTCAAGAACCTGCCCGCGCCGTTCGACGGCCTCGGCTTCCTGGCCAACTATACCTACACCGACACCGAAGCGACCTACTCGCCGACCTTGAAGGACGAGATGGTCAACGTGGCCAAGAACAGCTTCAACATCACCGGCTTCTACGAGAAGGACCGCATCGCCGCCCGCGCCAGCTACAGCTGGGTGGACGACGTGCTGCAGGACGTCGGCGGCGCCGGCCTGTCGGCCCTGAACGACGCGGCCTTCGGCTCGCTGGACGCCAGCGTCAGCTACAAGATCACCGACAACATCACCGCGGCCCTCGAAGGCCAGAACCTGACCGACGCCGCCCAGTGGCAGTTCGTGAAGGGCGGCTGGTTCGGCGGCTACACGCACTACGGCCGCACCGTCAGCTTCGGCCTGCGCGCCAAGTTCTAGGCCGCGTTTCCTCCCCTTAGAGTTCCCCTCGACTGGCCCGCGCGCTCATCCCGCGCGGGCCTCTTTTTCTTCGCAAGGAGCTATCGCCCATGCGCCTCTTGGCCCGCCTGGCCGTTGCCGCCCTGGCCGTGCTTTCGGCCACGCCCGCCGCCGCCGACACGCTCGAAAAGGTCGTCGTCGTCACCCGCCACGGCGTTCGCGCCGCCATGTCCAGCCCGGAGCGTCTGGAGACGGCCACGGCCCGGCCCTGGCCGCGCTTCTCGGTTCCCGCCGGTCACCTGACGACCAACGGCGCTGAGCTTTCCACGCTGTTCGGCGGCTACTATCGCGACCTCTATGTGAAGCAGGGCCTGCTGACCGGCGCCGACTGCGGACAGGTCTATTACTGGGCCAACGTCACCCAGCGCACGATCGCCACGGCCAAGGCGCTGGGGCAGGGGCTTTCGCCGGGCTGCGCCGCCCCGGTCCACACGGTAGGCGAGGGCAAGGTCGACCCGATGTTCGAACCGGTCGCCGCGGGCGTCATCAAGCCCGACATCGCCAAGGCCCGCGCCGCCGTCTCCGGCCGGGTGGGCGGGGATCTCTCCGCCTGGAGCGCAGGCCACCGCGACGCCATCGACAGCCTCGATGAACTCTTGATGCAGTGCGACGCCGCGCCGTGCCCGGCGCTTCCGGGCAAGCGCCGGATCTCCGACGCCAAGCCCGGCTTCTCGGCCGAGGCCGACGCCACGGTGGGCATCGAGGGGCCGGAAGCCTTCGCCTCGGGCGTCACTGAAAGCCTGCTGATGGCCTGGGCTGACGGCCAGGACTTCGCGGGCCTGGGCTGGAAGGGACTGGACGAGGCCTCGCTGCTGCGGGTCTTCCCGTTGCACCAGGCCGAGTTCGACCTGCGCCTGCGCACGCCCGAGGTCGCTCGGATCGGCGCCTCGCACCTGGCCGAGCGGGTGCTGGCGACCCTGAACGACGGACAAGGCGGCGTCGGCGGCAAGGATGCGAAGATCGTGATGATCGTCGGCCACGACGGCACCTTGGCCATGCTGGGCGGGCTGCTGGGCCTGGACTGGACCGCGCCGGGCTATCAGCCGGGCCAGATCGCGCCGGGCGGGGCGCTGGTGTTCGAACGCTGGAAGCGCGACGACGGCGTGCGGGTGATACGCGCGCGCTACACGGTGCAGACCCTGTCGCAACTGCGGGAGAAGAAGCCGCTGACCCTGGCCGCCCCGCCGGCCAGCTCGCCGATCTTCGTGCCCCGGTGCAGCGAGGCCAGTCTCGATTGTCCGATCGACCGGTTTGCGGCGGTGGTGAAGGGGGCGGTGGCGCGCTAAGAGGGAAGCTGACACCGAACCCCTCTCTCATGGAGAGAGGGAGGGGCCCGCGCCGTAAGGCGTGGGAGGGTGAGTGAGTAGGCGAAGCCCCTGGACGATCTCGGCTCTGTTGCGAGCGATGTGCCGGCACGCCGGCTGAGGGTGTAACCACTCACCCTCCCATGCTCCGCATGGGCCCCTCCCTCTCTCTAAGAGAGAGGGGTCAATAAGGGGAGCAGCCTTCGCCGCTCCCCTTTCGATCTAGTGCACCGCCGACGTATCGGCTACCCGCGTCGGCTTGGGGGCCAGCCAGACGATGGTGGCGGCCACCACGAACAGCACGGCCATCGCCATGAACACCTGGTTGGTGGCCAGCATCACGCCCTGGCTCTGGACCATGTTGTCCAGCGTGCCGCGCGCCTGGTCGGCGCTCATGCCTAAGCCCTTCAGCTGGTCCATCGTGCCCTGCGCGCCGTTCAGCACGCCCGACAGTTCGTTGTGGTTGCGGCTGGCGCCGTCGGCCCACACCGTGGTCACCACCGAGGTCGCAAACGCCCCCGAGAGCGTGCGGCAGAAGTTCATCAGGCCCGCGGCGCTGGCGGTTTCCTCGACCTTGACGCTGGCCAGGGCCAAAGCGGTCACGGGAACGAAGAAGAACGGCATGCCGAAGCCCTGGAACAGCAGCCAGTGGGCGATGTCGAAATAGCCCATCTGCTGGTTGGCCTGCGCCCGGAAGAAGGTCATCACCGCCATCCAGATCAGGCCCAGGAACACCAGTTTCCGGGCGTCGAACTTGGCCGACATGCCAGCCGCCAGCGGCGCGACCATGACGGCCGTGACGCCCAGCAGGGCCGAGACATAGCCCGCCCAGGTGGCCGTGTAGCCCATGTTCTGCTGCAGCCAGAGCGGGTTGAGCACGTTGATCCCGAAGAACGCTCCGAAGGCCACGCTGAGGGTTATGACCGCCGCGGTGTAGCCCCGGTGACGGAAGACCCGCAGGTCGACTATCGGGTTCTCCTCGGTCAGCTCCCACATCAGGAACGCGACGAAGCCGACGGCCGCGACGATGGCCAGGCCGATGATCATCGGCGAGGCGAACCAGTCGTGCTCCTTGCCCAGGTCGAGCATGATCTGCAGCGCGCCGACCCAGACGATCAGCAGGCCCAGGCCCACCAGGTCGACCTTCGCACGGGCCAGCGGCGTCTCGTGGCCCTTCAGCAGGTTCCAGGCGAACCAGGCGCAGGCGATGGCGATCGGCACGTTGATCCAGAAGATGAAGGCCCAGCCGATGCTGTCGCACAGCGCCCCGCCCAGGATCGGCCCCAGGATCGGGGCGATCAGGGTGGTCATGGCCCACAGGCCCGTGGCCGCCGCCGCCTTCTCCTTGGGGAAGACGCGCAGAAGCAGGGTCTGGGACAGAGGCATCAGCGGACCGCCGCAGGCGCCTTGCAGGATGCGGAACAGCACCAGGAAGCCCAGCGAGGGCGCCAGGCCGCACAGGAACGAGAAGATCCCGAACCCGATCATGCCGAAGACGAACACCCGCACCGCGCCGAAGCGGGCCGACAGCCAGCCGGTCAGGGGCACGACCACGGCCTCGGCCACGGCGTAGGAGGTGATCACCCACGTGCCCTGGCTGGGCGAGACGCCCAGGGCGCCGGCGATGTTGGACACCGAGACGTTGGCGATGGTGGTGTCGAGCACCACCAGGAAGTTGGCCGCCGCCAGGATCAGGCCGGCGAAGATCATCGCCGGCCCGCTGAGCGGCGCGGGTTCGGAGGCCGCCCGGGCGGGGGCGGCTTGAGCGCTGGCCATGACGGCCTCCTTGCTGCTCGGGTTTAGTCGCGGGTGTCGATCGTGGCCTTCATCGAAAGGCCGATGCGCAGCGGGTGGGCCTTCAGGTCGGCCGGGTCGACGGCGACGCGGACGGGCAGGCGCTGCACGACCTTGATCCAGTTGCCCGTGGCGTTCTGGGCCGGGATCAGGGCGAAGGCCGCCCCGGTGCCGCCCGACAGGCCGGCGACCTTGCCGTGGTACTTCACCGAGGCGCCGTAGAGGTCGGCGGTCAGCTCGACCGGCTGGCCGATCTTGACCTTGCGCAGCTGGCCTTCCTTGAAGTTGGCGTCGACATAGGCCGCGGCGATCGGCACGACCTGCATCACCGGCGCGCCGGCGGCGACGCGTTGGCCGACCTGGACGGCGCGCTTGGCCACCACGCCGTCGATCGGCGCGCGGATCACGGTGCGCGACAGGTCAAGCTGGGCTTGCTCGAACTTGGCGCGGGCGGCGGCGACTTCGGGGTTGGTGTCGACGGTGGTTCCGTCGGTCAGCACGGCGTTGGCGGCCAGCGAGCCGGCGGCGGCGGCGCGGTTGGCTTGCGCCTGGGCCTGGGAGGCCTTGGCCGAGGCGAAGGCGGCCTGGGCGTTGGCGAAGGCGTTCTGGGCGCGGGTCAGCTCGTCGCCCGAGACGGCGCCGGTGGCGGCCAGGGCCTTGCGGCGCTCCAGGTCGACGCGGGCCCGGTCGAGGTCGGCCTGGGCCGAGGTCAGGCTGGCGGCGGCGCGGGCCTGGTCGGCGTCGCGGGCGGCGATCTGGGCCGACAGGCTCTGGTCGGTGGCCAGATAGCCGCGCACCCGGCGCTCGGCGCGGGCCAGGTCGGCCTGGGCCGAGGCCAGGGCGATGCGGGCGTCGCTGTCGTCCAGCACGACCAGCACGTCGCCGGCCTTGACGACTTGCGTGTCATGGACCGCGACGCTGCGCACCGGGCCGCCGACCAGCGGCGTCACCTGGGCGACGTCGGCGCCGACATAGGCGTTGTCGGTCTCGACGTGGTGCGAGCCGACGAGGGCGTAGTAGGCGCCATAGCCGGCGCCGGCGATCAGGACGACGGCGGCCAGGCCGAGGAACAGCTTCTTGCGCTTGGCGCCGGCGGCGGCCTTGGCCTTGGCGGCGGCTTGGGCTTCCTGGGAGGAAGAGGCGTCGGCGGAGGCTTCGGAATCGTACATGGGGGAGGGCTCCGGGAAACGGGTCAGGCGGCGCGGTAGCCGCCGCCGAGGGCGCGCACGAGCGCCACGTCGAGGGTGAAGGCGCGGGTCTCGAGGTCGGCGAGCGTCCGCTGGTTGGCGATCAGGGCGTCCTCGGCGGTGAGGACCTCCAGGTAGGTGGCCAGGCCCCCGCGATAGCGCTGCAGGGCGATGTCGTGGGCGGCCGAGGAGGCGGCCACGGCCTTGCGGGTCTCGCCCAGGCGGGTGTCGAGGGCGCGGGCGCTGACGGCGGCGTCGGCGACGTCCTTCAGGGCCTGGGCCAGGGTCCCGTTGTAGCTGGCGACGGCGGCGTCGTAGTCGGCCGCGGCGCCGCGATAGTTGGCCCGCAGCGCGCCGCCCTGGAAGATCGGCAGGCGCACGGCCGGGCCGATCGAGCCGATCCGCGAGCCGCCCTTGGTCAGCAGGTCGAGACCCAGCGACTGCTGGCCGAAATAGGCCGACAGGTCGACGTTGGGATAGAACTCGGCCTTGGCCTGCTTGATCGACTGGCCGGCGGCCTCGGCGCGCAGGCGGGCGGCGACCACGTCGGGCCGGCGGCCGATCAGGTCGGCCGACAGGTTGGCCGGCAGGCCGAAGGCCTTCAGCGTCCCCACCTTGGGACGCTCGATGGAAAGCCCCCGGTCGGGACCGGCGCCCAGCAGGGCGGCGAGGCGATTGCGGGTCAGTCCGACGGCTTCGTCGGCGGCGGCCAGCTGGGCCCGGGACGAGGCCAGGGCGGCCTTCGACTGCTCGGTCGAGCCCTTGTTCTCCAGGCCGTTGGCGGTGCGGTCGGCGGTCAGCTGGGCCGTCTGCTCGCGGGTCTTCACCGCGTCGGCGGCCGCATCGCGGTCGGCGAACAGCTGGGCCAGATCGGCGTAGGCGGCCGCGACGCTGGTCGACAGCACCAGCCGCGCCTCGGCGGCGTCGGCCCGCGAGGCCTGCGCCTGCGAGGTCGCCGCGGCCAGGGCCGCGCGGTTCTTGCCGAAGAAGTCGAGCTCCCAGGAGAAGTCGAGCGCGGCGCGGCCGGTGTCGTTGTAGCCCTGGGGCACGAAGGCGGCCGGGATGCCGTTGTTGTAGCTCTGCTTGACCGAGGCGTAGGTCGCGCCGGCGCTCAGGCTCGGCAGCGTGGCCGAACGGGCCTGGCCCGCCAGGGCCTGCGCCTTGCGGACGCGCGCCTCGGCGGCGGCCAGGTCGGGCGAGCCGGCCAGGGCCTCGTCGACCAGGGCGTCCAGCTGGGCGTCGCCATAGGCGCTCCACCAGCGGTCGGACGGCCAGTCGGCGGTCGGGGCGGCCAGGCTCGCTTGCGACGCATAGGCGTCGGGCGCTTTGATCGCCTGGGCCGGCGGCAGCTTGGGCACGGCCGCGCAGCCCGCCAGGGCCGTGGTCGCCAGGAGGCCCGCGAGGGCCAGTTTCAGGGGGGAAGTCCGGGGGAGGGCGTTTGCCATCGGATTTGCTCGATATCAAACCGTACAGGACGGTCCAAATATAACTTGACGTGACGGCGTCAAGTGAAAAGTGTACGGTCTGGTCCAGAAAACGGATGGGCCTGGTTAACCGGCCGATCGGAGACGGGAGGAGGGCGCGTGCGCGTCAAGACCGAGGAAAAGCGCAAATGCATTCTGGAAGCGGCCAAGGCCGTGTTCCTGGAGCGCGGGTTCCTGGGGGCGAGCATGGCCGAGGTGTCCGCCCGCGCCGGCGGCTCCAAGCAGACGCTCTACAGCTACTTCGCCTCCAAGGACGACCTGTTCGTCGCCACCATGCTGGAGAAGGGCGCCCAGATCATCGACCCGGTGTTCTCGACCTTCGAGACCGAGGACGACCTGCGCGCGGCGCTGAACCGGTTCGGCCGGGCGTTCCTGTCCTTCGTCTCCAGCGAGGAGGTGCTGGCCTTCCGCCGCATGATCATCGCCGAGGGCGCGCGCTCCAACCTCGGCAAGCTGTTCTTCGAGAACGGTCCCCGGCGGGGCTGGACGCGGATGACCACCCGCTTCGAGTGGTTCATGGAGCAGGGGCAGATGCGCCGGGTCGATCCCTGGCGGGCGGCCATGCATTTCCAGGCGCTGTGCGAGTCCGGCGCGTTCTATCGCCTCCTGGAGGGCGTGCTGCCGGAGCTGTCGCCCGAGACCATCGACGAGGCTGTCGACGCGGCGGTCGACGTGTTCATGCGGGCCTACGGCAACGAGCCGGCGACCGCCTGATCGCGCGTGTTGCGCGCCGGGCGATCCGACGGCATCTTTCCCTCATGGGTTGACGGGAGGGCGGCATGGCGAGCGGCGGACGGATCGCGGGACTGGCGGTTCTGGTCGTGGCGGGACTGCTGGCGGGCTGCGCCACGACGCCGGAAGCGCGCTTCGCCAGCCTGGGGCCGTTGCGCGCCGCCCTGGAGACCTCGCCCGAGACCCTGCGCCAACGCGCCGAGCGTAACGACGCCAACGCCCAGATGGCGCTGTCGCTGCTGTACCAGTACGGACAGGGCGGCTTGGCGAAGGATCCCGTCGAGGCGCTGCTGCTGCGCCAGCGCGCCGTCGCCCAGCGCGGATCGACGCCGATCACCACCTATATCGCGGGCATCAACGGCAAGCCCGGCCGGGTGTCGATGATCTTCGTGCCGCGCTATGACGTCACGCCCGCCCAGGCCGCGTTCAACGCCGCCTGCGCTCGGGCTCTTGCGGAGGGCGATCGCTCGCCCGCGGCCGTCGAGCCCTGTGGCGGCGAGGCGCGGTACGAGCAACTCGCGGCGGGCTGGCGGCGCTAGACGGCCGCCGCGCCGGCGATCAGCTTCAGGGCTTCGTCTTCCGACACCACCTCGGCGTACTTGGCCTGCAGGTCGAAGAGGTTGGCCTCCTGCACGCGTTCGTCGCGGTCGCCGGAGGCCTCGCGCACCACGAACGGGATGAAGCCGTGCTGGAGCGCGTCCAGGGCGCTAGCCCGCACGCAGCCCGAGGTCGAGAAGCCGCCCATGATCACCGTGTCGACGCCCATGGCCCTCAGCGTCGAGGCCAGGGGCGTGCCGAAGAAGGCCGAGGCGTACTGCTTGGACAGCACGATCTCGCCCTCGATCGGCGTGATCTCCTTGGGGAAGGCGCCCAGCGGCGAGCCTTCCTGGAAGGCCTTCAGGGCCGGCACCTTGCGATAGAACACCCCGCCGTCGCGGCCGCCGACGCCGGCCTGGTAGACGACGTTGGTCAGGATCACGGGAATGCCGGCCTTGCGCGCCGCCTGCAGCAGCCGGGCGTTGCTGGCCAGGGCCGCCTCGACGCCGGCATAGAGCGGCGAGTCCGGCAGCAGATAGGCGTCGACCACGTCGATGATCAGCAGGGCCGGGCTCCTGCCGAAGGCCAGGCGCCCGCCGAAGCCGGCCTTGTGATAGTCCGCGTCCAGGTCTTCAGCCATTTCTACTCCGTGCATCCCCGCCAAGGCGGGGATCCAAGCTGACTATTGGGTTGACGCGCGGTGCGTGGTCCTCGTCCTTCGACAGGCTCAGGATGAGGACCAGTTTTGCAGGCCGCGGGATCGTAGGCGATTGCAGTAGAAACCTCACCCTGAGCCTGTCGAAGGGCGAGGTTTCGGATCCGTGGTCCTAGACCACCCCCTGCTCGGCGAAGGCCTTCAGTTCGCTCTCGGAAATCCCCAGCTCGCCCCAGACCGCGCCGTTGTCCTGGCCCACCGCCTGGGAGGCGATGGCGCGGACGACGCCGGGGGTCTTGGACAGCTTGGGCATGACGTTCTGCATCGGCAACTCGCCCCAGCGCGGGTGTTCCAGGGTGACGATCGACTCCCGGGCCGCGAAGTGCGGGTCGGCCAGCATCTCGGGCGCGCGATAGATCTTCCCGGCCGGCACGCCGGCCTCGATCATCTTGGCCTCGACCTCGTCGACCGTCAGGGTCTTGGTCCACGCTTCGATGAGGGCGTCCAGCGCCTTCATGTTGCGGCCGCGGTTGACGTGGTTGACGTAGTCCGGGTGCTGGGCGAGCTCGGGCTGGCCCATGGCCTTGCACAGGCGGCCGAACACCGTGTCCTGATTGGCGGCGATCAGATAGTCGCCGTCCTTGCAGTGATAGACGTTCGACGGCGCGATGCCGGGCAGCACCGAGCCCGAACGCTCGCGGATGTAGCCCATGACCTTGTAGTCGGGGACGAGGCTTTCCATGACCTGCAACACCGCCTCGTAGAGCGAGCTGTCGACCACCTGGCCCTGGCCGGTGGCGTCGCGGTGGCGCAGGGCGGCGAGAGCCCCGAGGCACCCGTAGGTCGCCGCCAGGGCGTCGCCGATCGAGATGCCCATGCGCGAGGGCGCGCGGTCGGGATCGCCGACGATGTGGCGCCAGCCGCCCATGGCCTCGCCGATGCCGCCAAAGCCCGCGCGGTCGGCATAGGGACCGGTCTGGCCGTAGCCCGACACCCGCACGATGATCAGGCCCGGGTTCTCGGCGTGCAGGGCTTCGGGCGACAGGCCCCAGCCCTCCAGCGTGCCGGGCCGGAAGTTCTCGATCAGGATGTCGGCGGTGGCGATCAGCTTGCGGGCCAGCGCCTGGCCTTCCGGCACGCGGAGGTTGGCCGAGACCGTGCGCTTGTTGCGGGCCACGACCTCCCACCACAGCGGATAGTCGCCGCGACCCCAGTCGCGCATCGGGTCGCCCTTGCCGGGCGGCTCGATCTTGATGACGTCCGCGCCCATGTCGCCCAGCAGCTGGCCGCAGAAGGGACCGGCGATCAGCTGGCCCATCTCGACAACGCGCAGGCCCTTGAGAGGACCGGTGTTTTCAACCGTCATGACGCTTACGACCTACTCCGCCGCCAGGGCCAGCGGCGCGTTGCGCCACACGGGCGGACGCGGCGCGGGCAGGCCGGTGTCGGCCAGGCACGAGGCGCGCAACTCGTCGAGCGACGGACCGCGGTCGAACACTTCCAGCGGGCCGCGTTCGGCGCGGATCTTGGCGCGCAGGGCCTCGGTGGCCGCCGCATCGACCTTGCCGGCGGCGTCGAGCACCACGCCGTAGCGCTGGGCGCCCTGCGCGCTGACCAGGCCGCGGGCGACCTCCAGCTCGACCAGCTCGACCTCGCGCTCCAGCGGGTCGCCCCAGCCGCCGCCGCCCCAGGTGACGAAGTGCAGCAGGTCGCCCTTGTCGACCTGGATCCCGTCGCACTTGGAGGGCAGGGCGATGCTCTCGCCGCTCGCCTTGTCCAGGCGCTTCCACGAGCGGGCGCCCGGCGCGCCGCCGTTGACGCCCCACGGCGGCACGAACCAGCGGTCGTCGTGGATGGCGATCGTTCCGGCTTCCGTGAACTTGTAGGTCATGTGGATGCCGTTGCCGCCCCGGAAGCGCCCCGCGCCGCCGCTGTCGGCCACGCTCTCGTAGCGCTCGATGACCATCGGGAAGTAGCGTTCCAGGAACTCGTTCGGAACGTTGGTGAAGCCCGGCCACAGCGAGTGGCCGTCGGCGCCGTCGCCGAACGGCCGGCCCGGAATGCCGCCGAAGCCGATCTGGAACAGCTGGAACCACTCGCCCTTGCCGTCGAAGCCCGAGAACATCAGGTGCGGCGAGCTCGAGAAGCCGGCGGCGCACAGGAATTCCGGGGTCTTCTGGCCCAGGAGAGCGCCCAGCACGTCGAAGATGCGGCCGAGAGCGTGGGTGCGGCAGGACAGGGCGGCCGGGAACTTCGGCTTCAGCAGGCTGCCTTCCGGGATCCGCACGTCGACGAGGTCGTAGAAGCCGTCGTTGAACAGGATCTGCGGGTCGAAGACCATGATCATGTAGATGCCGAAGAACATCTTGAACATGTTCTCGTTCAGCAGGAAGTTGATCGAGCTGTCCGACTGCGGATCGGTGCCGTCGAAGTCGAGCACCACCTTGCCGCCCTCGCGCCACATGGTGCACTTGATCTTGAACGGACCAGCGCCCTTGCCGTCGTCGCAGATGTAGTCCTCGAACGACACCGGCTGCTCGCCGATCGCCGTCGAGATCAGGTGGGCCATGGCGCGGTGGTTGCGGGCCAGGAGCTCGTCCAGGGCGCTGGCGAAGACGTCGTCGCCGAAGCGCTCGCAGATCTCGACCACGCGGCGGCCGGCCACGCGGCACGAGGCGACAATGGCGTGCAGGTCGGCCTTGAACCACTCGGGCATGCGCGACTGGTGGGCGGCGATGCGCACGATGTCGGCCTGCAGCTCGCCCTTGCGGTACAGCTTAACCGGCGGCAGGCGGAAGCCTTCCTCGAAGATCGAGGCCGCGTCGGTGGGCAGGGAGCCGGGCACCTTGCCGCCGACGTCGGTCATGTGGCCGAACATCGCCGACCAGGCCACCAGGCGGCCGTCCCGGAAGATCGGGGCGATGCACAGCTGGTCGGACGCGTGGCTGATCGCGCCCTCGACCGAATAGGGGTCGTTGACGAGGATGATGTCGCCTTCCTCGATCTCGCCGTCATAGCCCTTGAGGAAGCCGTCGATGAACGAGCCGAACTGGCCCACCACCATGCGGCCGTCGCGGTCGGCGATCAGCGGGAAGGCGTCGCCCTGCTCGCGGATGCCGGGCGACAGCGCGGTGCGGAACAGGGTGGCGTCCATCTCGACGCGGGCGTTGCGCAGGGCGTTCTCGATGATGTCGAGCGTCACCGGATCGACGGCGACCTTGCCGAAGGGCGTGGAATTGGTTTCCAGGATGCGCGCGGGCATGGTTCAGCCCTCCTTGGTCGGGTTGATCAGGATGACGCCGTAGGCGTCGACGAGCGCCTCGCAGTCGGGCAGCACCAGGGTGGTCGAATCCATCTCGGTGATGATCGCCGGACCCGGGACGCGGTCGCCGGCGCGAAGCTTGGAGCGGTCGTAGATTGCGGCGGGCTTCATGCCGCCGTCGGCCCAGACCTCGTGGTCGCGGATCTTGGCGCGCGAGGGATCGCCGTCGCCCTTCTCGATCTCCAGCGAGGGGATCTCCTGCACCTTGCCCATGGCGACGGCGCGCAGGTTCACCAGCTCGTGCTCGGCGTCCATGTTGAAGGTGAAGAGGCGGCGGTGCTCCTCGTCGAAGGCGGCGGCCAGGCGTTGCAGCCCGCCGTTCTTCAGGCTGTCGAGCGTGACGTGCATCGGCACTTCGAAGGCCTGGCCGTGATAGCGGACGTCGATCTCGAAGCGGGTCTCGATCTCGGCGTCGGCGACGCCGTCGGCCTTCAGGGTGTCGCGGATCTGGCCGTCCATCTCGCCGAACAGGCCCAGCACCTCGGCCTCGGTCGCGGCCGACAGGCGCTTGGAGTAGGAGCGCGCGGTTTCGGTGCGCATCCGGGTGGTGGCGTCGCCCAGGGCGCACAGCACGCCGGGCGAAACCGGCGACACCGCCGGCCAGGAGCCCATCAGCTTGGCCACGGCGTTGACGTGCAGGGGCCCTGCGCCGCCGAAGCCCATCAGGGCGAAGTCGCGCGGGTCGTAGCCCTGCTGCACCGAGATCATGCGCAGCGCGCCGAACATGTTCTCGTTGACGATATCGATGATGCCGCGGGCGGCTTCATACAGGTCGATGCCCAGGGCGTCGGCGATGGTCTGAACCGCCGTGCGGGCCGCTTCGCGATCCAGCTTGAAGGCGCCGCCCAGCAGGTCTTCGGGCAGGTAGCCGAGCACGACGTTAGCGTCGGTGACGGTGGGAGCCGTGCCGCCCTTGCCGTAGGCGGCCGGGCCCGGCGCGGCGCCGGCCGACTCTGGGCCCACGCGCAGGGCGCGGGTCAGTTCCGGCACCTTGGCGATCGAGCCGCCGCCGGCCCCGACCGTCTTCACGTCCAGCGACGAGGCGCGGACGGTGAGGTGGCCGACGTCGGTGGTGCGCACGCGGCGCGGCTCGCCGTTCTCGATCAGCGCCACGTCGGTCGAGGTGCCGCCGACATCCAGCGTGAGAATGTTCTTCAGGCCCGAGTTGCGAGCCACCCACAGGGCGCCGGTGACGCCGCCGGCGGGACCCGACATCAGCAGGCTGACCGGGTGCTCTTCGGACTTTTCCGACGACATCAGGCCGCCGTCGGAACGCAGCAGGGCGATGCGGCCCTGCATGTCGAGGCCGCGCAGCTTGTCGCGCAGGTTCTTGACGTACTTGGAGACGACGGGGCGCACGGAAGCGTTGGCGACGGTGGTCAGGGTGCGCTCGTATTCCTGCATCTCCGGCAGGACCTCGTGCGACAGCGACACCAGCACGCCCGGCAGGATCTCGGCGGCCAGCTCGGCCACGCGGCGCTCGTGCGAGCCGTTGAGATAGGCATTCATCAGGGCGATGGTCACCGCCTCGACGCCCTGGTCCTTCAGCTTGGTCAGCTGGGCGCGGGCGTCAGCCTCGTCGAGCGGGCGGATCTCCTTGCCGGCCGCGTCGATGCGACCCTTGATCTCGACCGTGTCCTCCAGCTTGGCCAGCGGCTCGGGCTTGGGCCAGATGATCCAAGCGGCCAGGCCCCCGGGCACCAGCGAGCGGGCGATCTGCATCACCTGGCGATAGCCCTCGGTGGTCACCAGGCCGACGCGTGCGCCCTTGCCTTCGAGCACGGCGTTCGTCGCGACGGTGGTGCCGTGCAGGAAGACGTCGACGTCGGACGGCTTGACCCCGGCCTTTTCGCAGACCGCGTTGACGCCGGTCATCACGCCGACCGAGCTGTCATGCGGGGTCGACGGCGTCTTGTGCCGCCAGAAATCGCCCGTCGCCTCGTTCAGCAACAGCAGGTCGGTGAAGGTCCCGCCTACGTCCACGCCCAATCGGTAAGCCATCGTCAGCCTCTGTTGCTGGCGCGCCAACTCCCCCCAGGGCGACTCCCCCCAAGTGCGACGGCGCGACGCCTATGGGGCGACATTCCCCCGATCGGGCGGCGAGCGCCGGATCGGGGGAGGGGTTTCACCGCTGTGCGGGCGCCGCCTGTTCTGTCGTCAGAACTTCACGGCGAGCTCGATGCCGAAGGTCGCGCCGGCGGCGGGCGAGGCGAAGTTGCCGCCGAACTCCGGCGCCGGGATCACCTCGGTCAGGTAGCGCTCGCCCGTGACGTTCTTGCCGAAGGCGGTGACGCTCCAGGTATCCGCTTCCAGCCCCGCGCGCAGGTCCAGCGTCGTGTAGGCGTCACGACGGCTCTTGGCGTAGTTGGCCCGGCCCAGGGCGCCGTAGCTGAGCTCGAAGACGGTGGGATTGTCCTGGTCCTGCACGACGTGGAACCAGGTCGGCCCCGTGCCGCGCACGTCGGCCCGCAGATGCAGGGCGAGGTTGTCGGGCAGCGGGTGGGTGTAGTCGGCCGCCAGGTTCCAGGTGTAGCGCGGCGTGTAGGGTGACTCGTTGCCGACGGTGTCGGGCCGCACGCTGTTCTTGCGGATCTCGCTGTCGGTGTAGGCGCCCGAGGCCTCCAGCGTCAGGCGCGAGCTGGCCCTGTAGCGCAGGCCCAGCTCCGCGCCCTTGATCCGCACCTCGTCGATGTTGGACACCACCCGCAGCAGGCCGAACGGGCCGACGAAGAACTCGAAGAACTGCATGTCGTCGACGTCGGTGTGATAGGCGGCGGCGTCGATGGTCAGGCGGCCGTCCAGCATCCGGCCCTTGGCCCCGATCTCGAAGCTGCTGGAGACCTCCTTGTCGAAGTCGTCGCGGATGGTCACCGGCTTGTAGCCGGCCGCCGTGCGCACCGGATTGACGAACAGGTTCACGGTCGCGGCGCTGCCCTGGCTGTTGAAGCCGCCCGACTTGAAGCCCACGCCCCAGTCTCCGTACAGCGTCCAGTCGTCGCTGGCCTTCCAGCGCAGGGCGATCTTGGGCTGGACCTGGTCGTAGGTCTTCTTCTGGTCCTTGATGCCGCCGGGATTGATCGTGGTGTCGAGGCCCGGGTTCAGGGCCGCGCCGCCGGTGTAGGGCGGGCCGTTGAAGTCGATGTACTTGGTCCGCGCCGCGGTCGGCACCAAGTTGTGCACCTTGCGCTCTTCGCGGTCGTAGCGCAGGGCCAGCGAGCCTTCGAGCGAGGGCGTGACGTCGTAGGCCAGCTGGCCGAACACGGCCGCCACGTCGCTTTCGAAGTCGTCCCAATAGAGCTGTTCGGTCGAATAGGCCGATGAGGCGGGCACGTAGAGCGCGCGCGGAACCTCGCCGCCGCCGTCCAGGCCCGTGGCCACGCCCACCTCGCGGTCGATGCGCAGGGCGTAGGCCCCCACCATCCAGCGCAGCGGCTGGTCGGAGCGCGAGGTCAGGCGCAGCTCGCCCGAGACGTCGCTCTGGTCGCGCTTCTGGTACTGGTAGCCGTCGCAGGCCGTGGGCGTGTAGGGGCCGAAGAACGAGCCCGCCGCCGTCGGCGCCAGGTACTGCGGCGCGGGCAGGGCGATCCCCTTGGCGGTCAGGTTGGCGATCGAGGCGGCGCAGGCGGCGCTGGCGTTGAAGAAGCCGAACGAGGCCGAGGTGCCGTCGGCGACCAGGTCGTTGTCGATGTCGGAATAGAGGGTCCAGGCCGTCAGGGTGGCGAAGCCGAGGTCGCGCTCCAGCTTGGCCGAGACCTCCATCGCCTGCTGCCGGTTGGTGTGCGGCACGTTGTTCTGGAAGGCGAAGCGGTGGTCGTTGACGTCTTCGTAGTAGGAGGGCGTGGCCAGCACCGAAGCGAACGAGGGCAGGGCGAAGACGGCGTTGTAGGCGATCGCGCCCGCGGTCAGTTCGCCGTAACGGGCCTTGAGGTCCAGCTTGGTCTTCTCGTCCAGCCGCGCCACGAGGCGGCCGTTCAGATTGTAGCCCTCGAAGCGGTCGACCGCGCCGCCGCCGAAGTCGCTGCCCCAGAAGCCGTCGGTCTTGCGGAAGTCGGCCGACAGGCTCCCCGCCAGGCGCTCGCTCAGCGGCCCGGCCACGCGGATGTCGCCGGCGAAGCTGTCGCGGTTGCCGACGCTGATCTTGCCCGCGCTCTCGAAGGTCTCGCCCGGCTCGACCGTGGAGACGATGATCGCGCCTGCGGCGGCGTTGCGACCGTAGACCGCGCCTTGCGGACCCTTCACCACCTCGATCTGGCGCAGGTCGGAGAATTCGCGGTTGAAGGCGGCGGGATTGGCCATCTGCACCCCGTCGACGACGAAGGCGAAAGAGGCCTGTGCGTCGCGGGCGCCGTTGACGCCGCGGATGTTGACCTGGGCGTCGCCTTGCTCTGCGGCCTGCACCAGGCTGACGCCCGGGGTCAGGGCCACGAAGTCGGCTGCGCGGGCGACGCCGGCGGCTTCCAGCGTTGATTGGCTCAGGGCCGAGACGGCGGCCGGCACGTCACGCAGGTTCTCGGCCCGCTGGCGGGCGGTGACCATCACCTCGTCGACGGCGGTGGGCGTTTCCTGGGCGGACGCGGCGGTCGTCCAGCTCAGGGCCAGCAGAGATACGCCCAGCAGGGCGGCGGTCTTGTTGGTGTTCATCGATCAGGCTCCCCTCCAGTGATCGAGGGTGAGCTTGCGCCGCATACCGACGTTCGCCGCGCGGTCGCGCGGGCTCCCCGCCTGTCGGGCGCCGGGGGCGGGGCGCTGGCTTCGAAGGCGCCGCCGCGCATCCTCGCGCGCCATGCCTGCCCGCGTCGCGGGCGTCGAGGAACACGCGCCATGACCACCCGCATCGAGATCGTCGAGGTGTCGCCCCGCGACGGGCTGCAGAACGAGAAGACGATGGTCTCGTCCGCCGACAAGGCCGCCCTGGTGCTCAAGGCCGTCGAGGCCGGGGCCCGGCGCGTCGAGGCGGTCAGCTTCGTCAACCCGCGCGCCGTGCCGCAGATGGCCGACGCCGACGAGGTGATGGCCCGCCTTCGCGGCCAGCAGGACCTGCGCGCGCGCGGCGTGTCGCTGATCGGCCTCGTCCTGAACCGCCGCGGCCTGGATCGCGCCATCGCCGCCGATGTCGACGAGGTCAATTTCGTGGTGGTGGCCAGCGAGACCTTCAACGCCCGCAACCAGGGCGTCGCGGTTTCCGAGACCCTGCGCCAGATTTCCGAGGCGCCGCAGGTCGCGCGTGAGGCCGGGCTGAAGCTGGGCGTCACCATCGCCGCGGCCTTCGGCTGTCCGTTCGAGGGCGAGGTGGCGGTCGAGCAGGTGGCGCGCATCGCCGCCGAACTGGCCGACTACGGCGTCACCGAGCTCACCCTGGCCGACACCATCGGCGTGGGCGATCCGCTGTCGGTCGAGACCCGCTTCACGGCCGTGCGCGCCGTCGCGCCGGACGCGGTGCTGCGCGCCCACTTCCACAACACCCGCAACACGGGTCTGGCCAACGCCTTCGCCGCCTGGCGAGCGGGCGTGGCCAGCCTCGACGCCTCGATCGGCGGCATCGGCGGCTGCCCCTTCGCCCCGGCCGCGACCGGCAACGTGCCGACCGAGGACCTGGCCTACATGTTCGCTCGGATGGGCGTGGAGACGGGGCTGGCTCTGCCGAGCCTGATCGAGACGGCGGGCTGGCTCAAGGGCGTGCTGGGCGCGCCGGCGCTGCCGGGCATGGTGTCCAGGGCGGGAGGATTTCCTCAACCTTGACCCTCCCCCTGAAGGGGGAGGTGGCCCGAAGGGCCGGAGGGGGAAGTGTTTGATGACGAAGGGGCAGCCGCCGGCTCACCAGCGACTGCCCCCTCCGTCGGCGTTGCCGACACCTCCCCCTTCAGGGGGAGGGTCTTTGGATCAGTATTTGAGGCTCACCGCCACGCTGGCGCCATCGGCCCCGACGTCCACGGCCGAGTCGTCGAACTTCGGCGGGCCGAAACGGGCCTTGGGATCGCGCGACAGGCCGACGCCGTCGGCGGGCAGGCCCAGCGCGGTCTTCTTCATGACGCCGTCGCCGTCCTGGTCGTGGAAGGCCAGGAACGACCAGCGGCCGGGCGGCAGGTTGGCGATCCTGGCGGTCACCGCGCCCGAGGCGGCCGGGACCTTCACGTTGTAGGGGCAGGTCTTCAGGAAGGTGGCCTTGTCGCAGGCCGACACCACCACCTGGCCCTTGGCGCTACCCACGCCCGAAACCTTGACCTCCACGGGGGCCGCCTGGGCGACCCCCGTGACGGCCAGCGCGGCGACGAGGACGAGGATGCTCGGTCTCATGCGCGTCGCTCCCGCTATTCGGCCGCGGCCGGCGCGGAGCCGCCGTGGCGCTGTTTCAGGGCTTCCTGGCGAACCCGCTCGCCGTCGACCAGCGGCACGGTCTTGAGCAGGAAGTCCTTGGCCTCTTTCGGATCGGCGCGGTCGGGCGAGGGGATCACCATCGCCCGCTTACCCTGCACGTCGCGCTCCATGGCGTCGACGTCCAGCGCCCAGCCCTTCTCGATCAGTTCGCGGCGCTTGTTGCGCCAGGCCACCATGATGCCGTCCGACTTCACGCTGACTTCCTCGTGCAGGTAGACCGGCAGCAGCTCGGGGCAGACCTTCTCCATGATCACGCGGTCCTGCTCGAAGATGCGCAGGGTGCGGCGGCGGCTGTCGCCGTCCCAGATCTTCTGGGTCAGGAAGTTGCGGGCCATGATCCAGCGGGTGATCGTGGTGGTCTCGTCGATCGGCGTGTTGACGTCGAAGATCACCGTCGACCAGGTCGGCGTCGGACGGATCTGGATGCGCACGTGGGCGCCCGAGACGTGGAAGCCGTTGCGCACCGTGACCATGCTGCGCTTGGCCTTGCGGAAGAACTTCCACATGCCCTTGTACTCGGGCGGCACGAACTTCAGCTCGGCATAGGCCGAATACTCGTCCTGCTCGAGGGTGAACTCGTGCACCTGCGGAGCTTCCTTGTCGCCGAAGCTCGGGTGGACGAAGGCCGCGTGCGAGGGGTCGATGCCGTTCTCGGTGATGCGGGCGTAGTTGGCCTTCCACTCGTAGGTGCCGCGAATGCAGCGCCAGGCCGGATCATCGAACTCGGGGAAGGGCGGCAGGGGCGGGCGTTCGGCCTCGGGCAGGTCGCCCATGAACACCCAGATCATCCCGTACTTTTCCAGCACCGGATAGGCGTCGACCTTGGCGCGCGGCGGGATCTTCACGCCGGGCTCCTGCGACGGGATCTTCACGCACTTGCCGCCGCCGTTGAAGCGCCAGCCGTGGTAGGGGCACTCGATGGCGTCGTCGACGACCATGCCGCTGCCCAGCGAGGCGCCGCGGTGGATGCAGACGTCCGACAGGCAGCTGACCTTGCCCTTGGAGTCGCGGAACACCACGAACTCCAGGCCCAGCATCTTCACCCGCTTGTGGCCGCCATTCGGAATTTCGTCGCTGTACTCGGCGACGTACCACTGGTTCTTGATCATGGCGCCTTCTCCGGCTGCGGGGCGGCGGGGGCCGCCAGACCGCGAAGAATGAGATTGGGTATCTTGGTGTCGTCCCAGTCGTCGAGATCGACGCCGTCACGCAGGACGACCAGCTTCCTGGAGGGCACGATCCAGAGGCGGCGTTTGCCCCAGCCGTCCAGGAAGATGGCGTCCTCGGCGACGATCGGCTCGGCCGACTTGCTGGCCTTGTCGGGACGCTCGGGCGAATAGATCCGGTCGGCGACGAACGGGCGGGCGCGCCAGATCTGGAAGCCGTAGCCCGGATTGGCCTTGCCCGGCGCGCTCATGGCCGCGACGTAGTCGGCGGGCAGCACCTGCTTGCCCTCGAACGAGCCGCCATTGGCCAGCATGACGCCGATGCGCATCCAGTCCTGGACCTGCGAGATCATGCAGCAGTCGCCGTGCGCCAGACCGCCTTCCTTGGCCAGCCACAGCGAGCCGTCGTGCATGCCCAGCGGCTGGAACAGCTTTTCCGACATGTAGTCGGCGAAGGTCTTGCCCGTGGCCCGCTCGACGATGACGCTCAGCGCCACCGGGTCGGGATTGTGGTGGCCGAACACCGTGCCGGGCGGATGCACCGCCTTGAGGCCCAGGTTGTCCTTGGCCAGGTCCGGCGACAGGAAGGTGCGGATGGTGCTGGACCATGGCGCGTAGGAATAGTCCGGCGGCTCCAGGCCCGACGACATCTGCAGCAGGTCGCGGATCGTGATCTTGGAACGCTCGTCGTTCTTCCACTCGGTGATGAAGTCGGCGGCCGGCTGGTCGACCGACTTGATCTTGCCGTCGGCGATGGCGGCCCCGACCAGCATGCCGGTCATGGTCTTGGTGAAGGAGTGGGCCTTCATCACCGTGCCCGGACCCACGCCGTTCCAGTAGCGCTCGTAGACGATCGCCCCGTCCTTGACGACGATCAGGGCGTCGGACTTGCGCTCGCCCGCGTATTCGGCGGCGGCCTCCAGCGCGGCGGGATCGATCCCGGCGGCTTCCGGCGTCGTCTGCGGCAGGGCCGCGCCCGGCGCGCCCTTCACGACGGCGACCGGCTTGTACCAGTCGATCGGCGGCTCCAGCGGATTGACCGTCAGGGCGCGGAAATAGCGGTTCCAGTACAGCGGCGCGGTGGCGTAGGTCGCCGCGCCCACCAGGACGACGGCGCCAAGGCCGATCAGCAGGATCTTGCGCTTTTTCACCTCAGGCCGCCTTCACTTCGACGCCAGTCTTCACTTCGACGATGGAGGTCACGCCGAACGGGATGTCCAGCTTGACGCTGGCGACCAGCTCGCCGCTGTCCAGCGCGATCTTGGCCAGTTGGCCCGAGAAGAAGTCGCCGGCCCAGAAGTGCGCGCCGTCGTCGGTGACGCGCAGGAACGACCAGCCGCGGCCTTCCGGCACGGCGTAGGTGCGTAGCACCGAACCGTCCTGGTCCACGCGGCGCACCTCGTTGCCGCAGCTGACCAGCACGTCGTCGTTCGGCGTGGCGGCGATGCCGAACACCATGCCCGGCGGGTCGGTGCGCACATAGAGTGGGGGAAGCTGGGCGTCGGCCTCGATGTCGAAGCGGAAGACGGTGTGGCCGGTCTCGGAGACGTAGGCCACGGTCTTGCCGTCCGACAGCACGGTCAGGTGGGTGACGCCGAGGAAGCCCATCACGCCGCCATGATACTCGGGGCGGTAGAAGCGCACCACGCGGCCGTCGGCGTCGAAGCGCACCAGGCGGCCCTCGCCGGTGAACGGCGGGGCCAGGCCCGACAGGTGCTCGCCGGCCAGCGCGCCGCCGTCGGGCAGGAACACCATCGAGCCGAGGCCGCGACCGGGCAGGAGGGAGGCCTGGCCCGGCACGCGAAGCCCTTCGGCGTCGATGCGGGTGACGTTGCGGGCGAACGGATCCAGGGCGTTGAGCTCGCCGGTGCGGGGATTCACCGCCAAGCCCGAAACCATGCCGAAATCACCCGTGTGCAGGGCCGCCTTCTGCTGCAGGTCTGGACCCAGGAGGAGGATCCTGGACAGCCCGAGCTTCAGCTTGTCGTCGGTGACCATGGTCGCGGCTACCCAGAGGTCGCCCGCCTGGGGTTTGACGGGGAGAGAAAGAGGGTCGCCGAACATGAAGGTCTCCGCGTGCGGTCAGGCCCGCGCTTGGCGGGATGCTCGGAGACTTTCAAAAGGGGACCGACCGGTCAATTTTCTAGTCGGCGTTATCCGACAGGTGAGAAGTCGCCGCGTCGACACCGGTCTGGTAGCGGCCCATGACGTGGTCGAGCATGCCAACCACGCGTTCCCAAGCCAAGTCGTCATGTAGGTCGAAACCGAAGAAGTTCGGTTCGAACTTGGCGCGCATGCCGACGTAGGAGACGGCCGACAGCATGGTCATGGCGATGGCCAGCAGTTCCTTGTCCTCGCTGCGCTGGCCGATGAACAGGCGCTCGTACTCTTCCCAGATACGGATGCGGACGGCGGTGACCGCGTCGCGCAGTTCCGGCGGGCCCGCGAACTCGCCGGCCATGATCGTGGCCACGGCGGGGTGGGCGCGCAGGGACGAGGCGTAGGTGCGCACCAGCATCCGCAGGCGCTCCATCGGCGGTCGCTGGTGGAAGGCCTCCAGCGGCTCGTCCAGCATGTCGGAAAGGCGCGGCCAGATGCCCGTACGGCGAACCCAGGCGTCGGCGACGCCGCCCAGGCCGCCGAAATAGTCATATATTTGTTTCTTGCCGACGCCGGCTTCCTTGATTAGGGCGTTCACACCCGCGTCGTGGACGCTTCCGCGCTCCATAAGACGCCCGAACGCCTCTACGATCGCTGCTTCGGTGGCGATCCGGCGCGATTGCCGAGGCTTGGTTGCGGGCGCTACGTCTGTCAGCATGGCGGGACTTTCCTGAACTCCTATCCGATGGACGGACAAACGCTTTATCGCAAGACCTGTATTGGTCCGGCTCCATCATCTTGACCGTCGGGGAACAGTCGCGGGGAACGCGGCGGGGTGTGGTCAAGATTTGAAGAGGGGAGTCATGACCAAGTCGGCAATGAGTATCTATGGCGCGAGCGCGAGCGCTCTTACGCTTCTGATTTGTTCGGGGCAAGCCCTCGCGCAAACGACGACTTCGGAAGAGTCCACGGTGATTGGGGAGATCACCGTCACGGCTCGTAACAAATCTGAATCTTCCCAGGACATTCCGATCACGATCAACGCGGTTTCGGCCGAGACGATCGAGCGTCGCAATATTTCTGACATCAGCCGCGTGGCTCAGTCGACCGCCGGTCTGACGTTCGATCAGGGCCTCACGCCCAGCGATACGCGCCCGGCGATCCGCGGCGTCCAGGCCGTTCGGGGCCGTCCGAACGTGGCCATCCTGGTGGATGGGGTCGACACGTCTTCGGAAGCCTTCGCCACCGCCGGCGGCGGCGCACTGGCGTCCTTGCGCTTCGTCGACGCCGAACGCATCGAGATCGTGAAGGGCCCGCAGAGCGTGCTCTACGGCCGCTCGGCCTTCTCCGGCGCGATCAACTACATCTCCAAGCGCCCGAACCTCGGCGAGTTCGAGGGCAAGGTCAGCCTGGAGGCCGGCGACTTCGGCCTGAAGGAGGGCAAGGTCTCGCTCTCGGTCCCGCTGGTGCAGGACAAGCTGGCGATCAACCTGAACGCCGGCGCCTGGGAAAACGACGGCCAGTACCTGAACAGCGTCAGCGGCAAGCGCGTCGGCGGCGGTGAAGCCAAGGGCGCGGCCTTCAGCGTGCTGATGAAGCCGACCGAAAAGCTGACCGTCTTCGCGCGGGTGCAGACCTCGCACGAAGAATACGACCAGATGGCCCGCGCCTACATCACTGCGGTCAACCCGCAGACCGGCACGGCCAACACCGCCAATCTCGGCGTGGCCGTCATCGATCCCAGCAACAACCGCCCCGGCTTCACCGTCAAGGGCGATCTCAGCGACGCCGCCGTGGTCAAGAGCCAGACCATCGCCTACTCGCTGGATCCGCGCACGGGCAAGGACTTCAAGGGCACGGTCACGGATGCGACCCGCGCCTCGTTCGACATCAACTACGAAAGCGACTGGGGCACGTTCACCTCGCTGACGGGCATCACCCGTGGCGAGACCACCCAGATCCAGGACTTCGACAACTCCAACAACAGCCTCAGCGGCAACGTGCTTCCGCTCTATGCGGGCATGGCGCCGTTCTACGGCTCGCTCTACCAGTACCTGGGCTTCCTGCGCGCCTACGGCCTGAACTACTCGACCGTGGCTCCGACCGGCGGCCTTCCGGCCATCGGCTTCTCGGTGATGCTGGACGACGACTTCGACACCAAGCAGCAGAGCCAGACGCTGCGCTGGAGCAAGGACTTCGGAAAGCTGCGGACCTCGCTGGAGGGCCTGTACTTCCATGAGACCGCCAGCCAGATCAACAAGGACCAGTTCTGGATGCGCGAGGGTTCCGACCCGCGCCTGACCATCCTGACGGCGCTCTTCATGGGCGGCGGCGCCACGGCGAGCGGGGCCTTCCAGGCGCCGACCACCACGGCCAAGGCCACGGCGGACTATCCGCTGAAGATCTCGCGCGAGACGGACTCTCTGTCCTGGGCCGGGAGCGTCGAATACGACGTCACCGACGCCCTGACCCTGCGCTTCGACGGTCGCTACATCGAGGAACGCGTCGCCTATCGCGGCAGCCCGTACCAGCCGATGTACTACCGCCTGTTCGGCGTGCAGCTGGTCTGCCTGCAGCAACTGGGCTGCGCCGCCGGTCCGGCCGGCACCGTCGCCGCTCGCAACGCCCAACTGGCCAAGACCACCCAGGTCGACAAGAAGACCGTCCGCGCCGACGCCTTCACGCCGAACTTCGTGGCCAACTACAAGATCACCTCGCGCAACTCGGTCTATGCGTCGTACGGCGAAGGCTTCAAGCCGGGCGGCGTCGACACCACCGGCACCAGCGGCAGCGTCGACTCCACCTTCAAGCCGGAGAAGCTGCAGAGCTTCGAAATCGGTTCGAAGAACGTCTTCCTGGGCGGTGATCTGGTTCTGAACGGCGCGCTGTTCTTCAACCGCTACAAGAACCAGCAGATCGGCACCACCAAGGTGCTCGGCGGGACCTCGGTTCCGTCGGTCGAGAACGCCGGTGAAAGCGAAAGCAAGGGCATCGACCTGACCAGCGACTGGCGGGCGACGCGCTGGCTGACGCTGAGCGGCAACTACACCTACACCGACGCCGAGTTCACCGACTACAAGGTCCCGACCCCCGGCTACTTCGACCGGATCGAGTCCACCAACGGCGACTACACCGGCAAGGCCGTTCCGCTGACGCCCAAGCACAGCTTCAACATCTCGGCCCTGATCACCGGGGAACTGCCGAAGATGTCGAACTGGACCTGGACCACCGAACTGTCGGGCCGCTACCAGTCCAAGCGCTACATGACCCAGAACAACCTGACCTGGCTGCCGAGCTACTTCGTCTCGGATCTGCGGGCCGGGATCACCGACGGGTCGTGGGGCGTCGATCTGGCCGTCACCAATCTGTTCGACGACGACACCCCGAAGAACGCCATCGCGGCGACCGACTTCGGCTTCTTCGATCTGAACAACAATACGCCGCCGCGCTCCTACGTGGTTTCTCTGCCCGAGAAGCGCGCCGCCTCGATCCGCATCAGCAAGACCTTCTGATCTCGCTGACCGCGTGACCTTCAAGGCCCGGCGCCCCTGCGCGCCGGGCCTTTTCCTTGCCCCGAAGTTTTTTCCTGGAGTCCCCGATGGCAGCGCCCAAGAACCCCGAGCGGTTCGGCATATTGGCGATCGAGCCCGGCGTTCGCGCCGGCCATATGTTCACCGCGCTCTACGCCTCCTTCGTCAACATCGGCCTGGCTACGACGGTGGCGGTGATGACGCCCTACGTGCTCAGCGCCAATCTCGGCGTGCCGCTGGATCGCCAGGGCTCGGTCCTCGGCATACTGAACCTGGTCAACGAGATCGCCCTGCTGTTCGTGTTCGGCCTGGCCGGCGCCCTGGCCGACCGGGTCGGCCGCCGCGCGGTCTACGCCATCGGCTTCCTGGCCACGGCGGCCGGCTACCTGCTGTTCCCGCTGGCGACCAACATCTGGGACCTGTCGCTCTACAAGGTGGTCTACGCCATCGGCATCGGGGCCACGACCGGCATGCTGTCTACCATCCTGGCCGACTACGTGAAGGCCCGCGACCGGGGCAAGATCGTCGCCCTGTCGGGCATCCTGAACGGCCTGGGCGTGGTCGTGCTGGCCCTGGCCATCGGCAAGCTGCCTGCCGTGTTCGTCGGCCAAGGCATGGATGAGAAGACCGCCGGCCAGGCCGCGCTGGCCATCGCGGCCGTGCTGTGCCTGATCTCGGCGGCGGTGATGTGGCTGGGCCTCAAGCCCGGCGTGGCGTCGCGGTCGGTCGAGCGCATCAAGCTGTCGACGCAACTGGGCGTCGGCGTCGCGGCGGCCAAGGCCAATCCGCGCATCGTGCTGGCCTACGCCTCGGCCTTCGTGGCGCGGGGCGACCTGGCCATCGTCGGCGCCTACGCCATCGCCTGGGGCAAGAAGGCGGCGCTGGAAGACGGCGCCAGCCTGGCCGACGCCCTCGACCAGGGCCGCATCCCGTTCATCGTCGCCCAGTCGGCGGCTCTGCTGTGGCCGGTGGTCGTGGCGCTGATGATCGACAAGGCCCACCGCCTGACGGCCCTGGCCGCCTGCATGCTGCTGGGCGCGGTCGGCTATCTGGCGACGATGTTCATCGGCGATCCGCTGAGCAAGGCGGCCCTGCCGCTGTTCGTGCTGCTGGGCGTGGGCCAGATCAGCGCCTTCATCGGCTCCCAGGCCCTGATCGGCAAGGAAGCGCCCGAGGAGGGCAGGGGCGCCGTCATCGGCTTCTTCAACCTGTGCGGGGCGTTCGGCATCCTGGTGCTGGGCACCCTGGGCGGCGTGCTGTTCGACGTGATCAGCCCGGCCTCGCCGTTCGTGCTGGTGGGCATCCTCAACGCGGTGGTCGGCTTCGGCTGCATCTATCTGCGGCTGAAGGAGGCCAAGTCGCCGGTGGGGCAGGAGGCCTAAACTCCACTCAAAGCCGATCTCCCCCCGCGAAGGCGGGGGGCAAGCCGAGCTTGCGGCATGTGCTGCGCTGGGACCGTCGTCTCAGCTTGGATCCCCGCCTTCGCGGGGATGCTCGGAATTTTACTCAGGAAGCCTTCTTGGCCTTGGCGGTCGTCTTCGCCGCCGCCTTCTTGGCCGGCGCCTTCGCGGCCGGAGCCTTGCCGCCCAGGCTCTTGCGCAGCGCCTCCATCAGGTCGACCACATTGGTGTCCTCGGGCGGGGCGGCGGCGACCTTGGTCTTGCCGCCCTTTTCCTTGCGCCTGATTAGGTCGCGCAGCGCTTCCTCGTAGCGGTCCTTGAAGTCCTCGGGCTGGAAGGGGCCGTCCTGCTGCTCGATGATCTTGCGGGCGATGGCGATCATCGACGGATCGGCCTTTTTCGCCGGGATGTCGTCGAACAGGTCGGCCGGATCGCGCACCTCGTCGTAGGACCGAAGCGAATAGGCCACCAGCCCCTTGCCGCGCGGCTCGATGGCCAGAAGGCGCTCGCGCGTGTGCATGACGACGCGGCCCAGGGCGATGCGCTTGGCGCCGGCCATGGCGTCGCGGATCACGCTGTAGGCCTCGACCGCCAGCTTGCCGTCGGGGACCAGGAAATAGGGATTGTCCCAGTAGAGGCGGTCGATGTCGGCCATGTCGACGAAGCGCTCGATGTCGATGGTGCGGGTGCTCTCCAGCCGCACGCTCTCGATCTCCGCGGGCGTGACGATGACGTAGCGGTCCTTCTCGACCTCGTAGCCCTTGACCAGGTCCGAGCGCTCTACGGGGCCGAGGTCGGGATCGGTCGCCACCATCCGGATGCGGTTGTGGGTCTTGGGGTGCAGCAGGTTGAAGCGCACCTCGCCGCCCGGATTGGTCGCGGTGTAGAGCGCCACCGGGCAGGTGACGAGCGAGAGCCGCAGATGGCCCTGCCAGGTTGGACGCGGGGCCATCTTACGTGTCGCTCCTACTTCTTGGCGCCGGCCAGCACCTTCTTCACCGTGGTCACGGCCGGCTCGTCCGGACCCTCGGTGTTGGCCGCCTGGACCGTGGGATCGCCCTTCAGGGCGGCCACGAAGTCGTCGCGCCAGGCGGTGACGTCATGGCGGGTGACGTTGTCCATCAGGTCCTCCCAGCGCCGCTTGCGCTCGCCCTCTTCCATGGCCAGGGCCTGGGCCAGCGCGTCCGAGATTTCCTCGGGGCTGTTGGGGTTGATGATCAGGGCTTCCTTCATCTGCCGCGCGGCGCCGGCGAAGCGCGACAGGATCAGCACGCCCGGATCCTCGGGGTTCTGCGAGGCCACGTACTCCTTGGCCACCAGGTTCATGCCGTCGCGCAGGGGCGTGACCAGCGCCGCCTTGGCCGCGCGATAGACCCCCGCCAGCTCGTCACGCCGATAGGAGCGGTTGAGATAGCGGATCGGCGTGAAGTCCATCTCGGCATAGGCGCCGTTGATGCGGCCGATCAGGCCGTCCAGCCGGTGGCGGATGTCCTGGTAGGCCTCGACCTCGTCGCGCGACAGCGGGGCGATCTGCAGCAGCATCACCTCGCGCCGGGCGTCCTCGTGGTCGTGCAGGAACCGCTCGAAGCCGATCAGCCGCTCCTCCAGGCCCTTGGAATAGTCGAGGCGATCCACGCCCACGACCATCTTGCGGAACACGCTGTGCGCCGCCATCCGGTCGTAGACCCGCATGGCGCGCGGGCTCTTGGTGATGCGCGCGAAATCGTCGGCGTCGATGCCGATGGGGAAGGCCCCGGCCTCGGTGATCTGGCCGAAGGCGCGCAGGCGGCCGTCGTCGGTTTTCTCGCCGCCGACCTCGTTGAGCACGTAGCCCTCGAAGGCCTGCAGGCTTTCCTCGGTCTGGAAGCCCACGACGTCGTAGTGGAACAGCGCCTCCACCAGCGGCCGGTGGCGCGGCAGGGTGACCACCAGCTGGTGAGCCGGCCACGGGATGTGCAGGAAGAAGCCGATGCGGTTGGTGACGCCCAGCCGCCGCAGCTCCCGCGCCATCGGGATCAGGTGATAGTCGTGCACCCAGATGATGTCGTCCGGCTCGATCAGCGGGCGCAGGGTCTCGGCGAAGCGCTTGTTGACCCGGTCATAGCCCTCGCCGAACGAGCGGTCGTAGGCCGTCAGGTCGACGCGATAGTGGAACAGCGGCCACAGCGTCTTGTTGGCGTAGCCGTTGTAATATTCCTGGTAGTCGCCTTCCTCGAGGTCGACCGTGGCCACGGTCACGCCCTCGATGCGCTGCATGTTGAGCTGGCCGGTGAACTCCGGCGTGGTCTTGCCGCTCCAGCCGAACCAGATGCCGGAATATTCGCGCAGAGCCGCGGCCAGGGCCATGGCCAGGCCCCCGACGCTTTCCTCGCCCTTGCCGGACGGCGGGTTGACGCGGTTCGAAACGACGATCAGGCGGCTCATCGGATCACCTCGCTTTCGGCGACCGATTGGCCGGCGATCGATCTCGCCGCGGCGTCCAGCCAGGCGTGAACGGCCTCCGGACCGTCCAGGCGATAGCTCGCCGCCGTGGGCCGCTCGGGGCCGACCAGCACGCCGTAGCCGCCCAGGCGACGGGCGGCCTCGAAACCGTCCTCGTCGGTGAGGTCGTCGCCGATGAAGATCGGCAGCGCGCCGTCGAAGGCCGGCTCGCGCAGCAGGGCGGCGACCGACGAGCCCTTGTCCTGGCCGGGCGTGCGCAGCTCGGCGACCATGTCGCCCAGTTGCAGCACCAGACCGGTCTGGCGCTTCAGGCGCTCGGCCGCCTCGATGACGGCGTCGGCGGCCGACGGCGTGTTGCGGTAGTGCAGGCCGACGCTGAGATGCTTGTCCTCGAAGATCAGGCCGCGATCGCAGCGGGCCAGATCGGCCAGCACGTCGCGGGCCTCGGCCAGGCCTTCGTGGGGCTGGGCGCGGAACACGCCCTCGGGTGTGCGGCGCTCCAGGCCGTGCACGCCGGCCATATAGGCTAGGCTGCCTTCGCCCAGGATGCGGGAAAGGTCGTCAAGCGAGCGGCCGCTGATCACGGCCACGCGGTCGTCGAAAGCCTCGCGCAGGCGCGCGATCAGCGCCGCGCGCGCGGCGTCTGGGCCCACGTCCTCCGGACGCGGCATGATGGGCGCGAGGGTTCCGTCGAGGTCGAGGAACAGCGCGCAATTGGCAGGGATACTGGTAGGCGGCGGCGGAAGATCCGACGACGCAAGCCGAGCGGCAGACCCGTACGTGGTCATGCAGTTAGGCCCCTTTCACTATGGAACTCAGCCGCCAAGAACGCCTCGGGGCCGGGTTCGATCCCCCCGACGTGGCGGTCGGGGGGTCACGTTTGACTGACCAAAACGTGAGGCTGAAGGGGTTGACCCAGCTTCAGCGTACCGAAGTCCAGGGCCTGCTGAGCAGCGCCGCGCAGTTGATCAGACCTACCAACGAATAGGTCTGCGGGTAGTTGCCCCACAGCTCGCCGTCCTCGAAACCGATGTCCTCCGACAGCAGTCCGGCGGAGGTCCGGCGGTCGAGCATTTCCTGGAACAGGGAGCGGGCTTCCTCGACCCGGCCTTCGAGATAGAGCGCCTCGACCAGCCAGAAGGTGCAGATGTTGAAGGCCGTCTGCGGCGTGCCGAAATCGTCGGGCAGGGCGTAGCGCAGCAG
Organism: Caulobacter vibrioides; assembly: GCA_001449105.1. Taxonomy (GTDB): domain Bacteria; phylum Pseudomonadota; class Alphaproteobacteria; order Caulobacterales; family Caulobacteraceae; genus Caulobacter; species Caulobacter vibrioides_C. Next base: position 77,001 of record LNIY01000084.1, read on the forward strand.
GTAGCTGCCCTTGCGCAGGCCCGCCTCGATCGCCGCCACCGTGGCCTTGTTGCGCGGGTCGTCGGCGGCGATGAAGCGCAGGTCGACCAGTTGCAGCAGGCTGGCGTCCAGCTCCTCGCCGCCGAAGGTGGCCGCGAACCGGCCCAGCGTCTCGTTCCAGGCGTGGGTGTCGATGGCCTCGCGCACCTTGGCCGCGCGGTCGTTCCAGAACTGGGCGCGATCGGCCAGGCCCAGCTTTTCGGCGACGTTGCCCAGGCGGTCGCAGGCGGCCCAGCACATCACCGACGAATAGGTGTGCACATTGGCCCGGCCGCGGAACTCCCACAGGCTGGCGTCGGGCTGGTCGTGCAGCTGGAAGGCCCGCTCGCCCACCGGCTCCAGCGCCTTGAAGTCCTCGATCGTGCCCGGCCGCAGCAGCCGCTCGTCGAAGAAGGCCTGGGTCGAGGACAGGATGATCTGGCCGTAGACGTCGTGCTGCTGGTGCTCGAAGGCCTGGTTGCCGATCCGCACCGGCCCCATGCCGCGATAGCCGGGCAGGTCAGGGGCGAAGCGCTCGATCAGCGCCGGCTCGTAGCCCACCCCGAACAGCGGCTGGATGTGGCCGCCGGCCGCCCGGTCGACGATGTTGCGCAGGTACGAGAGGTAGTTCTCCAGGATGTCGGCCGCGCCCAGGCGGTTGAGGGCCTGGACCACGTAATAGGCGTCGCGCAGCCAACAGTAGCGGTAGTCCCAGTTGCGGCCGCTGTTGGCGTGCTCTGGGATCGAGGTGGTCATGGCCGCCACGATCGCCCCGGTCTCCTCGTGCATGCAGAGCTTGAGGGTGATGGCCGCGCGGATCACCGCCGACTGCCAGTCCAGCGGCACGGCCAGGCCCCGCACCCAGTTCAGCCAATAGTCCTCGGTCTGCTGCAGCATCCGCGCGCAGGTGGCCCCGACGTCGGCGTCGAAGCCCTCGTCGGCCCCCAGGAACATCGCCAGGGTCCGCTCCACGCGGAAGGTGCGCTCCTCCAGGATGTGCGAGACCGGGCAGTCGGTGGTCAGCCGCAGCGTCATGTCCGAGCACAGGTAGCGGATGTGGTTGGAGCCGTTGGTGTGCTCGGCCAGGCGCGCGCCCCAGTTGGCGGTCGGGCGCAGGCGGATGGTGGCGCGGCACACGCCGCTGATCGGCCGCACCAGGCGGATGAAGGCGGTGGGGCGATAGATGCGGCCGAACTGCTGGAAGCGGGGGGCGAAGTCGATGATCTCCAGGCTCGCCCCGTCGGCGTCGGTGATCACGGTGCGCAGGATCGGGGTGTTGCGCAGGTAGGCCTGCTCGATCTTCACCGCGCCGTCGACGACCACGTCCCACAGGCCCTTGCCGCCCTCGAACGGCGGCTCCAGCCCACCCAGCAGGGTGCTGAACACCGGGTCGGAGTCGATGCGGGGCATGCAGCCCCAGACGAAGCGGCCATCGCGGTCGATGAGGGCGCTGACCGAGCAGTTGCCGATCGGAAACAGGTCGAGGTTCTGGGGCATGGCTTTTGTTCTTCTTGGAATTTTCGGGATCAGCAGCGGGTCAGGATCGGCACCGTCGAGCGCCGTCCGCCCTGAACGGTGACGTGCCGGCCGACGTGCTCGAAGGCCAGGTCCGTCAGGCGATCGCCGACGCCCAGGTTCTCGATCGACAGGCTGTCGATGCCGATCGGCAGGCGCGGCTCCTGGATGCGGATCTCGCCGGCCCAGCCGTCGACGGTGATGCCCAGACAAGCCTGCAGCATCATGAAGGCCGAGCCCGCGGCCCAGGCCTGGGGCAGGCAGGCGACCGGATAGGCCACCGGCGGCTCGCCCGGCTGGCGGGGAAAGCCGCAGAACAGCTCCGGCAGCCGCATCTCGTAGTGGGCGGCGGTCTCGAACAGGCCCGAGGTCATCCGCACCACGCCGTCGCGATGGCCGTAGCGGGCCAGGCCCATGGCGCAGATGGCCGTATCGTGCGGCCAGACCGAGCCGTTGTGATAGCTCATCGGATTGAAGCGCGGCTCGCCCTCGGCCAGGGTCCGCACGCCGAAGCCGTTGTTGAACGCCGCCGACAGCAGGGTCTCGGCCACCTTGGCCGCGCGCTCGGGCGAGGGCAGGCCGCAGAACAGCAGGTGCCCCGGATTGGAGCCGCGCACGCGGCAGGGCTTGCCGTGACCGTCGACGGCCATGGCGTAAAAGCCCTTGTCCTCCATCCAGAACCGCTCCTCGACCATGGTCCGCAGGTGCTCGGCCTTGGCGCTCCAGCGCTCGGCGTCGGCGGTCTCGCCGCGGCGGCGGGCCAGATCCGCCATGCCCTTGAAGGCGGCGAAGGCGTAGCCCTGCACCTCGACCACGGCGATCGGCCCGTCGGGGAACTTGCCGTCGGCGTGGAAGACGCTGTCCTCGCTGTCCTTCCAGTTCTGGTTGGACAGGCCGGTGTCGGCGCCGCGGGCGTAGTCGATCAAACCATCGCCGTCGCTGTCGCCGAACTGCTCGATCCAGGCCACGGCCGCCCGCAGGGCGTCCCACAGCCCGTCGATGAAGGCCAGGTCCCCGGTGCGCTCGGCATAGGCGCAGGCCAGGGCCACGAACAGCGGCGTGGTGTCGACCCCGCCGTAGTAGCGGCCGAACGGCAGCTCGCCGAGCCTCGTCATTTCGCCCTTGCGGGTCTCGTGCATGATCTTGCCGGGCGCGCTGTCGCGGAAGGCGCTGACCTCCTCGGCCTGGTGCTCGGCGAGGTAGCCCAGGACGCCCTTGGCCAGCCGGGGCTCGATCCACAGCACCTGCCAGGCGGTGATGATCGCGTCGCGGCCGAACGGGGTCGAGAACCAGGGGATGCCGGCATAGGGATAGGGGCCGGTCTCGAACTCGGTGGTCAGCAAGGCCAGGTCCGCCCGCGACTTCTCCAGCCAGTCGTTGAACAGGCGGCCCGAACTCTTCAGTCGCGCCCCGCGCCGCCGGCGGCCGCGCATGTCCAGCCGGGCCCGGGCGGCGGCGGCGCGCCAGCGCTCGCGGGTCGGCGGATGATCGGGAACCGGACCGACCTCGAGATAGAGGTCGAAATGGGTGTCCGGCGTCAGCATGAACATGAACTCGGCCCGCTGCGGCGTCAGCCGTCCGGGCGGTTCGGAGAAGGCGATGACGCTGTCGCGGCGCAGCTCGTCCAGGCCCTGGTAGGCGAAGTGCACCGAGCGCCCGTTCATCTCGGCCGGCAGCACCCGCCCCCTGGCTTTGCGCTTGGAGCCGCGAACCTCGAACATGTCGTGGAAGTCGGCGTCGTACTCCAGGATCACCGGCAGGATGACCATGTCGCGGCTGTAGTTGACGAAACGCAGCCGCTCGTACAGCCGCTCAGACCACAGGAAGCGCTTGCGCTCGATATGGATCGCGCCGTGCGGCGCCGAAGACCCGCCCAGCGACTGGACGGTCTGGTTGGTCGAGTGCGATGTGAAGAAGACGTTGTCCTGCGAGACGCTGGCGCTCAGCAGGGCAGGCGGCTTGCCGCCGATCAGCAGGCGCAGGCGCGACAGCAGCCGGGTGTCGTCGTGGAACAGGCCGTCGGCCGCGCCCAGCACGTCGCCGAAGGCGTCGGCCACCAGGAAGGTGTCGCGGTCCTTCAGCGCGAACAGCCGGTAGGGCACGCGCGGTTCGCCGGTCTCACCCTGCTCGCCGGCGGTCAACGGGGTCGGTGCGAGGTCGTCCATTCGATGCCCCTTAATCCGGAACGCTGGGTCTTAAACGCGATCAGCGGCCGCGCCGGTGAGGGCGCGGTCGCTGAAACTTGAAAACACAATGCGGCCTCAGGCCGGCAGCTTGGCCGTTGGACTGGGCCGCCGACGGGTCAGGCGCTCTGGGCCAGCGTCAGGCGCGGCGGCTGGGCCGCCTCGTCCAGGTGCGCGTAGAGGTCCAGATAGCGGCGGGCCATGGCGTGGGCCGAGAACCGGGTCTCGAAACGCTCGCGCACGGTCCGGCGCGACAGGTCGGGCAGGCGGCGCAGGGCCGCGACCGCCTCGTCCTCGTCGTCGACGATGAAGCCGGTCACGCCTTCCTCGATCACCTCGGGCACCGATCCCCACTGGTAGGCGATCACCGGCGTGCCGCAGGCCATGGCCTCGATCATCACCAGGCCGAACGGCTCAGGCCAGGCGATGGGGAAGAGCAGGGCGTCCGCGCCGCCCAGGAAAGCCGACTTCTCGGCGTCGCCGATCTCGCCGACGAACTCGACCAGCGGATGGTCCAGCAGCGGCTCGACGACGGCGTGGAAGTACTCGCGGTCGGCGGCGTCGACCTTGGCGGCGATCTTCAGCTTGCGGCCCAGGCGCTTGGCGATGGCGATCGCCCGCTCGGGGCCCTTCTCCGGCGAGATCCGCCCCAGGAAAGCCAGGTAACCCTCTGACTTAGGATGATATTCGTAGATTTCGGCGCACATGCCGTGCAGCACCGTCCCTGCCCAGTTGGCGAAGGGCAGGGGCGCGCGCTGGCTGTCGGAGATCGACACCAGCGGGAACTGCGGCCAGCGCCGATAGACGCCCGGCAGGTCCTTCAGATCGAGGCGCCCGTGCAGGGTTGTCAGGGTCTTCTCCGCCATGCCCTCGAACAGCGGGAAGTGGATCATGTCGGTGTGGAAGTGGATGACGTCGAACTCGTCGGCGCGGCGGCGCACCTCGGCCAGCATGGCGATGTGGGCGGCGAGATCGGACTTGAGGGGAGCGGGGTCGAGGCGGATGGCCTGGTCGCGGACGACCACGAGGTCGGCCTTGGTGCGGGCTTCGGCGGAAGCGAACAGGGTGACCTCATGACCGAGGTCGACAAGCGCGTCCGTCAGGTGCGCGACCACCCGTTCTGTGCCCCCGTAGAACCGCGGCGGCACGGCTTCATACAGGGGCGGAACCTGGGCGATTCTCATTATGGCTGGTCCTGACAAGGACGATTGTGGCGCAAAGGCGCCGTCGTCGAACTGCAAACCGCGAGTGTGGCGTTAAGGTTCCGCCACGTCAGAAAGAACCAAACGAGGACCTTGGCCGTTGGACTTTCACGATACTCGCGTTGACGACCACGACGCGGAATTGCCATTTGAGAAGCGCGCGGAAGACCCGCGCGCAACATGCGTGCGAGACCCGTCGACGGTGAGAAATAGCCTGAAAGTTTCGACCGCCCTGCTGGGGGCGGCGCTGTGGATGTCGGCGGCCCCGGCCGTTCTCGCTCAAGCTCAGGTCCGGCCGCCCCGCGCGCCGCAGCAGGCGCCCGTGGCGGTGCCCGCGCCGCCAGCCCTGCGCGCCGATCAGATCGACCTGCTGGTCAAGGCGCTTAACGATGCGCCCTCGCACGGTTTCGAACCCGGCGCCTTCGCGCCTGATCGCGCCCTGGCGCTGCTGGACTCGCGCAACGGCGCCGACCGTCAGGCCGGGGCGACCCAGCTCGTGGGCCTGACCATGCGCTACGCCAAGGCCGTGCACAGCGGCCGCCTGGCGCCCGCCGATTTCGACGGCAACTGGGGCCTGCGCCCGGCCGCCTATGATCCGGCTCCCGGCTTCGCCGCAGCGGTGCAGAACGACCGCCTGGCCGGTTGGCTGGAAGAACTGTCGCCGCCCTATACCGGCTACCAGACCCTGCAGAAGGGCCTCATCGCCTATCGCGACATCGCCGCCCGGGGCGGCTGGGCTGTGATCCCCGAAGGCCCCCCGCTGAAGCTGGGCGACAAGGGCGATCCGCGCATCGCCGAGCTCGAGGCTCGCCTGGCCGTCGAGGATCCGACCATCGCCGTCGACAAGGCCCCGGTGTTCGACGAGGCTTTGCAGCAGGCCCTGATGCGCGCCCAGAAGCGCTTCGGCATCAATCCCGACGGCGTGCTCGGCAAGGGCTCGCTGGCGGCGCTGAACGTGCCGGTGCAGCTGCGCATCGACCAGATCGTCGCCAACATGGAGCGCTGGCGCTGGCTGCCCGAGGAGCTGCCGGCCGACCGGATCCAGGTCAACATCGCCGCCGCGGTGATGAGCGTCTTCCACCATGACGCCCCGACCCTGACCATGCGCGCCGTCACCGGCCGTCCGGGCGACGAGACGCCGATGCTGCAGTCGCAGATCCACTCGATCGTGCTCAATCCGCCCTGGAACGTGCCGTCCTCGATCGCCACCAAGGAGCTGTGGCCCAAGGAGCGCGCCAATCCGGGCTATCTGGCCCGTAACGACTTCATCGTCATCCCGACCGAGGGGGGCGGCACGCGCCTGCAGCAGAAGGCCGGCGACAAGGCCGCGCTGGGCCTGGTGAAGTTCGACTTCAACAACCCCTACGGCGTCTACCTGCACGACACGCCTTCGCGGGCCAAGTTCGCCAGCTACAGCCGCCTGGCCAGCCACGGCTGCGTGCGGCTGGAAAAACCGATCCCGCTGGCCAAGCAGCTGCTCGACGGCAGCGCCGAGTGGACGGCCGAGAACGTCGACGCCACCATCGCCTCGGGCAAGACCGTTCGCGCCCAGCTGCCCAAGCCGATGGCGGTCTATCTGCTGTACTGGACCGCCTACGTGACCCCGGACGGGCAGGTGAATTTCCGTGACGATCCCTATGGCTGGGATCGGACGCTGGTGCAGCGTATCGCCGCATCCAAAACCGTCTGAGCGCCGCGCCTAGGCGTTCAAGTCGCTGTCTTTTCAGCGTTTGAAGCGTGGCCGGAGCGAAAGATGCTCACGCTTTCGGCGGCCGCGCTTGCGTCGGCTCAGCTTGACCCGACGGCCCTCGTCAGGCCTCTTTTGGTGCGTAAGCCTTTCCGATCGGGAAAGTTTATCGTGTTCCAAGTGAGCGCGGGCAGCCTGTCGGCGGCCTGACGCAGTCAGTCGGGAAAGCGTATCGATGATCGAACGACGCAAGCTTCTGGGGCTTGGCCTCGGGGTGCTGGGCGCCAGTGCGGTCGGGCCGATGGCGGCCTTCGCACAGTCCAAGTTCGGCCCCGGGGCCGATCCCATCGCCGACCTGCTGATGAAGCAGGGCGACCTGGGCAATGCGGCCGAGGGCATGCCGGATAACGGCCTTCCCGAAGCGCCGGTTCCCGCGCCGCAGACGATTCATCGCGTCTCCGCCGAACCCCGCTGGGTGAAGCTGCACAACGTGCACACTCAGGAGAAGCTGGAAGCGGTCTATTTCGACAAGGGCGAGTACGTGCCCGACGCCGTCCAGGCCCTCGACAAGGTCCTGCGCGACTATCGCACCGGCGACGTCTCGCCGATGAACCCCAAGCTCTACGACATTATGGCGGGCCTGGCGGCGCGCACCGAAAGCAAGTCGCCCTTCCAGATCATCTCCCGCTATCGCTCGCCCAAGACCAACGCGATGTTGCACGCGCGCAGCGGTGAGGTCGCCAAACGCAGCCTGCACATGGACGGCAAGGCCATCGATCTCTATCTGGAGGATGTCTCCCTGGATCGGCTGAGGACTGCGGCCCTCGACCTGAAGCAGGGCGGCGTCGGGTACTACCCCGTCAGCAATTTCGTTCACGTGGATGTCGGCGCGGTCCGACGCTGGGTCGGCTCCTAGGATCGGAGCCTTCCCCTTAGGGAGCTCCAGATGGCCAAGGCCGAACGTCGCGGCAATCCGTTGGGATGGATCGTCCTGGGTTTCGTCGTCGGGGCGGTCGCCGCCCTCGGCGTGATCCTGGTGGTCAGCGCCGGGGTCGGTTTCGAGAGCTCCGGCTATGAAGAGGGCGCGGAGGTCCGCACCACGGCCGACGACGCCGCCAGCGCCGCCGTCACCCGCACGCCCGCCGCCCAGGCCGCTCCGGCCCCGGTCGCGCCCGAACCCGAAAAGCCGCCGGTGGTCGAAGCCCCGGCCGCCACGCCCAAGCCCGCGCCCGAGGTCGACCCGCAGATGGCCGACGACGCGGCGGCGGCTGGGATGACCTCGCGTACGCGTCAGTAGTTTCCGAGATAGTTCCCCTCTCCCAGAGGGAGAGGGAGGGGCCCAGGCGAAGCCTGGGAGGGTGAGGGGTTACACCGTCAACCGGCGTGCCGGCACGACGTCTTCAGTCCCTAACCCCTCATCCGTCGGCTACGCCGCCACCTTCTCCCTCTGGGAGAAGGGACCTCAGAGCCCGATCCGGCGTGCGCCCTCGGCCACGGTCACCACGTCGAAGCCGGCGTTGACCGCGCCGTCGACCAGCCGTTCCAGCGCCTCCACCGTGCAGCCCCAGGCCGACGGGGCCTCGGCCACGTCGTGGGTGTAGAGGATCAGCCAGGCCTTGCGGCGGTGCGCCTGGTCCAGCCAGTGCAGCGCCGTGGCCTCGCCGTCCTCGCCCTCGATGCCGACGGCCGGGGCCTGGTTGAGGTCGGCGCCGTTGGCGATCAGGCCGTGGTGCAGGGCCCGCAGGGTCTGGAAGCGGCCCGCCAGCGCCGTCTTGGCGGGCGCGGCCACGTCGCCGTAGGGATAGGCGAAACTGACCGCGCGCCCCACGCCCCACGCCGCCAGGGCGTCGGTGTTCTGCGCCACGTCGGCCAGGGCCACGTCGCTCGTCGCCTGGCCGCAGTCGAGGTGGCTGAAGGTGTGGCAGCCGATCTCGTGGCCGGCCGCGTGCAGGCGGGCGGCGTCCTCGCCGGTGGCGTAGCGGCCCATCGGACCATCGCGCCCGGTCAGGCCGGCGGCGAAGTAGTAGGTGCCCCGAAAGCCGCGGCTCTCCAGCACCCGGGCCCCGGCCTCGCAGGCGGTGGCCGGCGCGTCGTCGAAGCTGAACGACACCATCGGCCGCGCGAGCTTCACCCGCGCCGGGCGACGGTGTTGCAGGCGGATCAGCCGGCGGCGGACCTTGCCCTTCAGCGAGCGGTCCGGCTCGTAAGCGTCGACTTTCTCGTAGGTCTGTTCGAGGGCGGTCATCACACGGCGTCCGAATAGAGGGCGGCCCGATAGAGCCGCATGGAAAAGGCGCGAAGCGGGGTGGGCAGGCTCTCGGCCAGGGCGATGGCCTTCAGCCATGGCCGCCAGGTCCGGCGCAGCGGCAGGGCCTTCAGGGCCTTGGCGACCTTGTAGCTGGGATAGGCGCTGACCACGTCGCGGTGGCCGGCGACCACGCGGGCGAAGTTGGCGGCCGACTGCTCGTATTTCGCCGCCATCACCGGGGCGGGGTCGAGGCCCAGGTGCGTGGCGGTGTTGTCGATGTGCAGGATCGGGTGGGCGCGGGCGACCCGCATGGCCCATTCCACGTCCTCCCAGCCCCAGCCGGCGAAGCCCTCGTCGAAGGCGATGGTCTCGAAGACGTCGCGGCGCACCAGCAGGTTGGAGGTGAAGACGTGCTTCTCCGGCGCCTGGGCCCTCTGTGGGGCTGGCGTGCAGTCGCTCTTCAGCGCCATGGCCCGGTGCAGGGCGTGCTCGGGCCGGATCGGCGTCTGGTCCAGGGTGAAGCCGCCGAAGGCCACGGGCGCGTCGTCGCCGGCCACCGCCAGCCAGCGGGCCAGGAAGTCCTTCGGATCGGGCAGCATGTCGCTGTCGAGGAACAGCAGGTGGCGACCCCGGGCGTGGGCGGCCAGGCGGTTTCGGCCCTGGGCGCGGCCGGCGTTGCGCGACAGGCGCACGAAGCGGGCGGGGCGCTTGAGGCTTGCGACGAGCTTGCCGATCCGCGCGGCCAGGGCCTCGTCGCCGCCGCCGTCGTCCAGCACCACGATCTCGGCCGAGGCGTCCTTACCGTCCAGCGCGCGCAGAAGGGCGGTCGGGTCGTCGCGAAAGGTGGGGATCAGTACCGACAGGCGAGGCGCGGCGCCCGCCCAGGCGGCGTTGTCGGTGACTGTCTCTATGATCGGGGCGGTCATGCGGTGCGGAACCTGCGGGTCAGGACGGCCAGGCGGGCGCGTGCGCCGCCAGCGTCGAGCAGCAGGGCCGCGCCGCCGAAGATCGCCGCGCCGAGGCCTGCCTTGAGGATCAGTTCGAACAGGCCGCCCACGTCCGGCAGGGCCAGCACCACGGCCGCCATCAGCCCGCAGGAGAGGCCGGTCTTGGCCAGGGCCTCCCACGGGATCGGCAGGGCGCAGGCCCGGCGGCCCAGCACCCCGGCGGCGATCGCGCCCAGGGCGTAGCTGGCGGTGGTGGCCCACAGCGCGCCGGAAAGGCCAAAGCGCGGGATCAGGATCAGGTTGAGGGCGAGGTTGGCGCCGGCCGGGATCGCCATGCAGACGCTCAGCATCGTCGTGCGGCGTCCCAGGGTGAAGGCCTGCAGCAGATAGTAGGTGGTCACGCCCGACAGCCAGCCGCTGGCGGCGATCCACGGCGTCACGCCCGCCGCGCCCTCGCGCAGGGCCGGGCCGATCATCACCTCGGTCAGCGGACGGGCGACCAGCGCCAGGCCCACGGCGGCGGGCAGGGTCAGCAGCACCATGAAGTCGGCCTGCTCGCGGGCGCTGTCCTCCAGCGCCGCCCGGCCGCCGCGCTCCAGGGCCGCGACCATCGCCGGGCCGCCGGCCATGCCCAGCCAGATGAAGACGACGTCCAGCGTGCGCGAGCCCAGCGAATAGCCGGCGTGGTAGACGCCGACCGCGCTCTCGTCGAGGAAGGCGGCCAGCAGGAAGCGGTCGGTGGTCGACAGCACCAGGGCCAGGATCAGCGAGAAGGCGACTGGTAGGCCATAAGACGCGTAGGTCTTGGCCATCGCCTTGTCGAAGGTTCCGCCCTTCAGACGCGCAAGGTCCGTCGGCAGCACGAACACCAGGCACAGCAGGGCCACGCCCCCCGTGCCCAGGATCGGCGCCGCGCCGCCCAGGCCCACGAGGGCCAGCACCAGGCCCAGGGCGAAGCCGCCGACGGTCTGGATCACGTCCAGCAGGGCCGCGCCCGACACCTCGCCGGCGGCGCGGCGACGTTCCTGGGACATCTTGGCCAGGCTCTTGACCGCGGCGGCGGCGAAGGCGGCGGCGACGGCGACCTTCAGCGGCGCGGGCATCGGCCAGAAGCGCAGCGCGACGGCCGCGACCACCGGGATCGCCAGGGCCATCAGGATCCACAGGCGATAGAGGGTGGCGAAGTGGTCGGGCAGGCGGCCGTCTTCCTCGGCCCTCGCCAGAAAGCGGGCCATGGCCGCCTCGGTCCAGGTCAGGAACGCGGTCTGGGTCAGGCTCAGCATCGAGAACGCCAGCGCGTAGATCCCGTACTCGGCGGGAGACAGGATCTGCGTGAACAGCACGATCGTCAGGAGGCCGACGACCCCCTGGGCGATGTTGACGGGCAGGTAGCCCAGGACGCCGCGCCAGAACATGGTCAGCGCACGGCGGTCTTGTCGCCCAGCAGGCAGGGGACGGTCATCAGGATCACGTAGAGGTCCAGCCAGAACGACTGCCGCTCGATGTACTCGACGTCGTAGGCCACGCGCTGGCGCACCAGTTCGGGCGTGTCGACGGCCCCGCGCGAGCCCTTGATGGCAGCCCAGCCGGTGACGCCGGGCTTCATGCGGTGGCGGTGGGCGTAGGTGGCCACCAGCTTGGCGGACTCCACGTCGCCGGTCATCATGCCGATGGCGTGCGGACGGGGCCCGACGATCGACATCTCGCCCGACAGCACGTTGAACAGCTGCGGCAGCTCGTCGAGGCTGGTGCGGCGGATGAACTTGCCGACGCGGGTGACGCGGTCGTCGTCGGCGCTGATCTGGCGGGCGGCGCGGGCGTCGGCCATCTCGTGCCGCATCGAGCGGAACTTCCAGATCAGGATGGTCTCGTTGTTGAAGCCGTGGCGGCGCTGGCGGAAGAAGACCGGACCGGGGCTGTCCAGCTTCACGGCCAGGGCCACGCCCAGCATCACCGGCGCGGCGACGATCAGGCCGAGGCCGGCGACCGCCAGGTCCTGCGCGCGCTTGACCATGGCCCGGCGGGCGTCGGTGGGCGCGCCCGACAGGTCGGCCAGGTGCGCCAGGGCCGCGTCGCGGTCGGCGTCGCCGCCGACGTCGACGATCATGCTGACCGGATTGGGCAGTTCCGACAGGCGCTCGACCAGCTGGCCGACGCGGGCCTGGGCGGTGGATTGGACGGCGATCACCACCCGGTCGACGAAGGGCATGATGCGGTGGTCGACCAGGGCCTTGGTGTCGCCCAGCACCGGCACGCCCAGCACGGCCTCGGGGGCGCGGGCGGCGCGGTCGTCGAACACGCCCAGCACGTTGACCTCGCCGGTGCGCAGGGCCGCGGCGATCAGGCGCTCGGCGTTGGTCGTGGCGCCGACCAGCACGATGTTGGGGGTCAGCTTGCCGATGCGACGGCCGCGGCGGACGATCGCCCACCAGGTCGCGTGCAGCGCCAGGAAGGCGGGCAGGGCGGCCAGCAGCCAGCCGTTCACGGCGTGCGCGCCCGGCGCCAGCGGCGTCAGCGCCGCGACCTGGGCCGCGATCGCCGAGGCGCCGATGGCCGCGCCGACCCGCAGCAGGTGGCGGACCAGCGGCTCGCGATGAGCGAAGGCGTAGGCTTCCAGCCCGTGCAGGGCGAGCAGCAGCACGCCGGCGCCGATCAGCGGGGCGACGAGGCCGCCGCCATGGGCGAGCCACAAGGCGAGGGCGGCGGCGAGAATCGCATCGGCGACGCGGAAGGCGCGGGTGAGGTTCTGGATCTGCACCCGGGCGCGGGCCGGGGTCAGTCGTTCCGGCCGAAAGGGGCCCCGCCGGCTTTGTGCGGCGGCTGACGCTGGGGAAGCGTCCGCGGGGCGGGCTAGGGCGGAACTCATGATCGCTCTTGGGCTTCTGCGCACGGGAGAACGGGGTTCAACCTAGCGTGGCCGTCTGAGCGTCGCGTTAACGCGATTTTCCTTCACGCCTCGATTGTCATTCGCGAGCGAACAGGCTATCGAACCGCTCCCTCTCAGGAGGAGACGTGGCCGAGAGGCTGAAGGCACCGCTTTGCTAAAGCGGCATACCTCAAAAGGGTATCGAGGGTTCGAATCCCTCCGTCTCCGCCATCCCCCTTCCAGAATTCCGTATTCGGCCCCGCGCAACAGCGGGATAGCCTCGCCATGTCCGACGATGTGGCGAATGGGGCTTATTGTAAGTGGTTGTAATTCAATAATAATATTGGATGAGAGGCCGCGGGCCTTCTGCGGGTGAGGCGCGCGCTTGTCGGCCTGGCGTTTGGCGTCCGGGCGCGCCTGGACGGGAGCCGGCCCGACCGGACCGGCGCCCGAAGATGCGAGTCGCCGTCGCCCGCCGCCAGGGAATCGGCCGGCGACTCAGCGGCGGCGCGGCGAATCTCCCGCCGGCGCTACGCCATCCGCCAGCGCTGAAGATGGTCCAGCACGTCGCCCACCAGTTGGTCCTGGGTGAAACCGGTCACGTCCCGGGGCCTGGCGACGTCGGCGGAATGGGCCATCAGCCGCCATTCCATCGCGCGGCGGCCTTCGGGCGCGTCGAGCGCGGTGAGGGCCGGACGAGGCCGCGAACGGGCGGTCAGCCGGTAGTGGAAGACCTTGCCGCCTTCGCCGACCGAGGCGGTGAGGGCCAGGCCGTCGTCCTCCTTGTGCAGGGTGGCGGTCAGGCCCTCGGCCTCCAGTCCGGCCCGCACGCCTTCCAGCGCCGGAACGCCCGTGCGCTCGATCTGCCGCAGGATCTCGCGCCGGCTGGCGGGCGAGAGGATCCGCTTCAGCTGTTCGGCCAGCGGCGGCGTCTCGGTGTCTAGGGTCCGCCCGGCGACGTCGGCGTTCATCTGCCGAACCAGGCCGATCGACAGCAGGATCATGATCACCGCGAAGGGCAGGGCGGCCACCAGGGTGGCGGCCTGCAGCGCGCCCAGTCCGCCGGCCAGCAGCAGCACGGCGGCCACCAGGCCCAGCATCACGCACCAGTACATGCGCTGCCAGCGCGGCGTGTCGTCGGCGCCGCCCGAGGCCATGGTGTCGATGACCAGCGCCCCGGAGTCGGCCGAGGTGACGAAGAACACCGCCACCAGCACGATCGCCAGCGCCGAGGTGAAGGTCGTGCCCGGCAGCGCCTCGAAGAAGTGGAAGAGGGCCGTCGACAGGTCGGCGGTCACCGCCCGCGAGATGGTGCCCGCGGCCTGGCCCATGTCCAGGCTGATGGCGGTGTTGCCGAAGACCGTCATCCACAGGAAGGTGAAGCCGGCCGGGACCAGCAGCACGTTGAGCACGAACTCGCGCACCGTGCGGCCGCGCGAGATGCGGGCGATGAACATGCCCACGAACGGCGACCAGGCGATCCACCAGGCCCAGTAGAACAGCGTCCAGTCGGCCATCCAGGCCCGCGGCTCATAGGCGTAGAGGGTGAAGGTGCGGCGGATGAAGTGGTCGAGATAGAAGCCGAAGTTCTGGACCAGCGCCTTCAGCAGGAAGCCGGTCGGGCCGATCACCAGCACGAACAGCATCAGCAGGATGGCCAGGATCAGGTTCAGCTCGGACAGCCGCCGCACGCCCTTGCCGACCCCGCTCATCATCGAGGCGGTGGCCGCGGCCATGACCACGGCGATCAGGATCACCTGCACCCAGGCGGTGTTGGGGATGCCGAAAAGGTAGCTCAGGCCGCTGTTCATCTGCGCCACGCCGAAACCCAGCGAGGTGGCGATGCCGAAGGCCGTGCCCCAGATGGCGAAGATGTCGACGGCGTCGCCGATCGGTCCGTTGATGCGCTTGCCCAGCAGGGGCGACAGGCCCGAACGCAGGGTCAGGGGCAGGCCCTTGCGGTGGGCGAAGAAGGCCAGGCTCAGGCCCACGACGGCATAGATCGCCCAGGCGTGGACGCCGTAGTGGGTGAAGGTGATGACCATGGCCTCGCGCGCGGCCTCGAAGCTGCGCGGCTCGACCTCGGGCGGGTTGATGTAGTGCTGGATGGGCTCGGCGACGCCGAAATACATCAGGCCGATGCCCATGCCGGCCGCGAACAGCATGGCCAGCCACGAGACGTAGGGAAAGTCGGGCTCGGAGTCGTCCGGACCCAGTTTCAGGGCGCCCGTGGGACCCAGCGCCAGGAACAGCACGAGGCCCAGAAAGCCGGCGACGGCGGCGACGTAGAACCAGCTGAAGGTGTCGATCACCCAGGCCTGGGCGGTTTTGAAGACGCGGTCGGAAAAGTCCGGAGCGGCGACGGCGAAGACGAGAAGCAGCCCGATGATCAGGCTGGCGCCCCAGAACACACGAGGGTTCATCTTGGTGGTCAGCATCCCCAACCTTAACGGCGGAGGCGCAAGCACGCCACCCTGGGGGCCTTGGCGTGTTCGGAACGCGGTTCGCGGTCAGCGCGGCCGCTTGTCGCCGCTCTCGGTCCAGAAGCGCCGCATCCGGGCCGTCACGTCCTGCGGCGGAGCGGTCTTCCAGCCGGCGGCGCGGGCCTCCTTGGGCGGCCAGGCGCCGGTCAGGACGAGGCGGCGGGTCTGCTTGGCGTCGGGGCCGCCGGGAATGGTCCAGCCGGCCTTCTTCAGCGTTTCGACCACGCGGGGGCGGGCGGCCTGCTCCTCGGGCTCGCCGGGACGCATCGGGCCGGCCAGCACCGTCCCCACCGTCTCGCCGTTGCCGCCTACGGCCCAGGGATCGGCGCCCTTTTCCAGCAGCAGTTCGGCGATGCGGAAGTTCTGCTGCTCCACCGCCAGCCGCAGCGGCGTCGCGCCGGTGGCGTCGTGGTCGTTGACCTTGGCGCCATGCTGCAGGAGCAGCCGCACCGCGCCCAGCGAGTTCAGGCCGATCGCGGCCTTCAGCGGCCAATAGGCCTCGCGCCGCTGCGGGCTGGCGCCGGCGTCCAGTAGCTGGGTCGCGAAGGCCGGGTCGGTGGCGCGCAAGGCAAGGCTCAGCGGGACGGCGTCGGCGGCGCCGTCGGGCGGCGCGCCCAGCTCCAGCAGCGCCCCGACCATCGGCTTGTCGCAGCGGGCAATGGCCAGGCTCAGAAGGTCGCCATTGGGACCGCCGCGTGTGACCTTCAGCGCCGGATCGGCGCGCAGGCGGCGCTGGGCCTCGCCGACGTCGCCCTTCAGCACGGCGGCCATCAGGTCGCGCCCGGCCTGGCCGTGGTCGGCGGCGGCCAGGGCGGCGCGGCTGTCGGGCAGGGCGGTTCCGCCCACGAAACAGGCGGCGAGCGCGGCGTCCGTCATCATCACCATCGAAGCCGCCAGGGCGGCGATTGCTGCGGGTCGGATCACGAGCCTCAGTTGGCCGTCGCGCGATAGGCCGCGTCAAGGCTGGACGACAGCCAGGCCTGGCCGTGCAGGTCGCCCAGCGAGGCCTCGCCCGCCGACTGCCCCTCGGGGCCGACCGGCGTCAGCTGGTGGCGCTCGCCATAGGCCGGCGGAGCGTCGGCCAGCAGGCCGCCGAGGATCGCGCCGGGAATGCCGCCGATGATGCCGCCCAGGCCCGCGCCCAGCCAGCGGTCGCCGCCGTCCTGCACCCGGCTCAGCGGATCGCCGTCCAGATAGTAGGCGTCGACCTGCGGGGCCGCCGCGCCGCCGGCCCGGGCGGCCTCCAGCGTGTCCTCGTGCAGGCCCGCGGCGTTGAAGGTGTCGGCCGGCAGGCCCGAGGCCACCGCCGCCGCCGAGGCCAGGCCTCCGCCCAGCGAGTGGCCGGTCAGGGTGACGTCCTCGCCGGCGGTGCGCAGGCGCTCGCCGATCACCAGCGCCTTGTCGTAGTGGCCGGAATCCAGCCCCACGCCCTGCTGGAAGTTGTTGCGCCAGTCCTCGGCGTTCTGGCTGCCCCGGAAGGCCACGACATAGTCGCCCTGGGCGTCGACATAGACCCGGGCCCGGAAGCTGGAGCCCGGCTCCTCCAGGTCGGTGGGATCAAGGCCCAGCCGCGCCAGGTCGTCGGCGCTGGCCACCTCCCAGCCGGCCGGCGGATTGGGCGTGTCGTTGTAGACATCGGCGGCCAGGGCCATGTGCACCCGGGCCTCGGCCAGTTCGGCCGACTTGCCGCCGCCGGCCGCGACGGCGGAGATCCGCACGTCGGCCTGGGCGGTGGTCGCGATCACCGGGCGAGACGCCGGAGCGTCCCACTCGGCCGCCACCCGGGCGTCGACCGCGACCTGGGCGCCGGCGCTGGTGTCGAAGCGGTCGCTCGCCGCGCTGATGCCCGATCCGCCCTCGATACGCATGACCCTGTCCCTCGGCGTCTTCGTCAGGACCAGGATGCTGCGCGCGGCAGGGGCGAGGGGATAGCTGGGGAATTCCCTAGCGCGGCGTCAGGCGGCCACGCGGCCGTCGTCGTCGAGGCTGACGCCCAGCAGATCGCGCAAGCTGCGCGCGCCTTCGGGCGTCAGCCGCACCGCGCGGCCCTGGGGCTCCAGCGCCAGCCAGCCGCGCTGGCTCATCGCCGCCAGCAGCTTGACGCCCAGAGGGCCTGCCAGGTGATGCCGGCGCTCGGTCCAGTCCAGGCACCGGCGGGCGACGCCGCGCGGGGAGGACAGGGCCGAGATTTCGATGCCCAGCTCGGCGAACCAGGCCCGGCCCTCGGCCGTGACTTCGTAGAGCTTGTCGTCGGCGGGCGCCAGCAGGCCGCGCTCCACCAGGGCGTCGGCGACCCTGACCCCCAGGCGTCCGGCCAGGTGGCCGTAGCAGCAGCGGGCCTCGCGCAGGGCGCGAGCCTTGGGCGAGCGCGGAATCTCCAGCGACCGCACGGGCGCGGCGATCGCCGACAGAGCCTCGATCGCGTGGGCCACCTCGGCGGAGGCCAGGCGGTAGTAGCGGTGGCGGCCCTCGCGCTCGACGCTGAGCAGCCCGCCGTCCACCAGCTTGGAGAGGTGATTGCTGGCGGCCTGCGCCGTGACGCCCGCCGCCCAGGCCAGGGCTCCGGCCGGCTGGGCGCGGCCGTCCTGCAGCGCCTGCAGCATGGCGGCGCGGACCGGGTCGCCGATCAGGGCGGCGGGGCTGGCGATATTGGCGTCCATGGGCTCACTCTACCCTGATCGCCGACGCAATGGTTCATCGGCGCGTGTAGCATCCGGCGACGGGATCGGCGCATGACGAGGGGCATGAGCACCAAGACCTCCCGCCTGCCGTGGATCACGGCGGCCGCCAGCTTCGGCTTCCTGGTCACCCAGCTGGACGTGACCATCGTCAACGTCGCCCTCGACGCCATCGGCGATGCGTTCGACGCGCCCACGGCCCAACTGCAATGGGTGGTCGACGCCTATGTGCTGGCGCTGGCGGCCATGCTGCTGTCGGCCGGGGCGATCGGCGACCGGGTGGGACCCAAGCGCGCCTTCCTGGCGGGGCTCGTGCTGTTCGGCCTGGCCTCGGCGGCCTGCGGCTTGGCTACCGGACCCTTGAGCCTGATCCTGGCCCGCGTCGCGCAAGGCGCGGCCGGCGCGCTGCTGATACCGCCGTCCCTGGCCTTGATCGCCCACGCCGCCCACGGGGATGATCGTCGGCGCGCGGCCGCCGTCGGCTGGTGGACGGCCGCCGGCGGGGTGTCGATCGCCGCCGGACCGGTGCTGGGCGGCCTGCTGGTCGAGACCCTGGGCTGGCGCTGGGTGTTCTTCGTCAACCTGCCGCTCTGCGCGATCGGCGCGGTGCTGGCGCTGCTGGTCGCGCCGGCCACCCCGGCCAAGCCGAAGGTTCCGTTCGACCTGCCGGGCCAGGCCCTGGCGGTGGCGGCCGTCACCCTGCTGGTCGGCGGGCTGATCGAAGGCGGCCATCGCGGCTGGGGCGGCGCGCCCCTGGCGGCCCTGGTCGCCGGTCTGGTCCTGGCCTTCGCCTTCGTGGTGTTCGAGCGCCATGCCCGCCATCCGGCCATGCCGCTGTCGGTGTTTCGCAGCCGCCCGGCCTGGAGCGCGGTGGTCGTCGGTTCGGCGCTGAACTTCACCTATTACGGCCTGATCTTCGTGCTCGGCCTCTTCATGCTGCGCGCCCTGCAGTGGGCTCCGGGCAAGGCGGGCCTGGCCTTCCTGCCGCTGACGGCGACCTTCATCGTCTCCAACCTCGCCAGCGGATCGCTGGTCGGACGCTTCGGCGCCCGGGCGGTCACCAGCGGCGGGGTGCTGGTCGCCGCCTGCGGCTACGCCCTGACCGCACGCCTGGGACCCGACAGCGGCCTGCTCGACATGCTGCCCGGTTTCGCCCTGATCCCCGGCGGAATGGGCCTGGCCATCCCGGCCCTGACCAGCGGCCTCCTGGCCAATGTCGACCGCCACGACGCCGGCGCGGCCTCGGGCGTGCTCAACGCCTGCCGCCAGGTGGGCGGCGCGGCGGGGGTGGCGATCTTCGGCGCGTTCGCTGGGGCGGGGATCGCTGCGGGGCTGAGGACCTCGGCGATTGTGGCGACTGTGATGCTGATCGCGGCTGCGGGGGTGCTGCTGGCGCCGGGGCGCAAACGCTGATCGCTACCCCTATGCCGCCGCGTAGTCGTACTTCAGGTCGAACGCGCCGTCCGACTTCAGCGAGAACACCGCCTTGGACCACGGCTCGTGGGCGCTGGACGCTGTCAGGCGGTGCAGGTTACGCAGCGCCTTCGAGACCGTGTAGTCCAGCTTGCGCACGTCCAGGTCGGCCACGTCGCCGGCGGCCTTGGTGTAGTCGCCGGTCAGGCCCACCGAGCCGTCGATCACGTCGACATGCAGGCGGATCTCCGACCAGGGCTCGGCCACGCTGTCGGCCAGGGCCTGGCCGACGTGGCGGTAGATGCCTTCGGGGCTGTCGATGTCGGCCATGGAATCCTCCGCGAGGCTATCTTGCGCGAACTTTAGTCGTTGAAGCCAAAGCTAGTCATTGAAGAAAGTGCGGGTCGAGGGCTTGCCGTCGATGACGTACTCCACCCTGAACGCGTCGGGCCGCTTGGAGTCGCCTTCGAACACTGCCTTGATGTCGACGTCGACCTGCTTGCCTTCCTTCAGGGCCGCGGCCCACTCGTTCTCCATCACCTTCCAGCCGCTCTTGTTCAGCGTGCCGTCCATGGCGTGGTAGTTGATCTGCTCGCCGGGGCCGTTGAAGATCGCCGCGATCAGGTGGCCGCCCTCGTCGCCGTCGACCCCGTCCTTGATCCCGCCTTCCTGGCCCGCCTTGGTCTGCTGGTAGCCGTTGCGGTCGGCGTGCTTCAGGTCGAGCGTGCCGGTCACCTGCTCCACGCGGCCGCTGGCGTCGGTGGAATAGGTGTAGCGTCCGCTGACCACATAGTCGGTGTCGGGCGCCAGTTCGCCGTTCAGCTTGGCGTTCCACCCGCCCTTGGCGCCCTGGTCCAGTTCCACGCGCGGACGGGCGTTCAGGGCCTCGTCCAGCTTGCGGCTGGCGGTCTCCAGCGTCTGGCGGGCGCTGTCGGGCAGCTTGTCCAGCGGCAGGGCGTCGATCGCGCCCTTCAGCTTTTCGAGCGCCGGCTTGGCGGCGGCGGCGAAGGCGCTGTCGACCTTGGCCAGGTCCGCAGCCTTGCTCACCGTCTCGGCCCACTTGCCGAGCTTGCCCAGCTTGGCCGCGTCGCCGATGTAGGGAACCATGCTGACGGCCGAGAGGCCCGCGCCCAGGAAGTCGCCGCGGAACAGCGAGATCACCCCGTTTACGCCGTCCGAGATCGGGGTCGGGTCGAACAGGCCCGCGACGTCCAGCGCCATCTGGCCAAGGTCGAGGATCAGCTCCTGCTTCTGGGCCGCCGCAGCCGCGTCCATGTCGTCGGCCAGGCGCTTCTGGTCGGCGGGCGACAGGTCCGCCTCGATCTGGCTGCGCAGGCTCTGGGCCTTGGCCGGGTCCGACTTGGCGATCTCCGAAAGCTGCCCGGCCAGTTCGCTGGTGTTCAGCTGGCCGCCGGTGCGGCTGGCCGCCAGCAGGCCCGAGGCCTCGGTGGAGACGCCGGCGGCGCTCGATGCGACGCGCGTGGAGGCCCCCAGGGACTCGGCCGCGTTCAGTCCGGACATGGATGCCTCCGTTGCGCCTCGACTGGCGCGACGATGGCCGGGGGCAGGGGGCGTCGATAGCTGGGCGCATCCCTAGCTAGGGATAACCCTAGTTATGCGGCCGGCGGCCCGGGACTAGCGTCTTCCCATAGGAAAGCGTCCGTACCAGGAGTGCCCGATGACCGCCGTGTCCCTCAACACCCAGTCATCCGTTTCCGGCTCCGGCTCCGGCAGGTCCAATGACTACGTGGTCAAGACCGGCGACAGCCTGTCGTCGATCGCCGAGAAGCACGGCGTCTCGCTGGACGCGCTGATCCGCGCCAATCCGCAGATCACCAATCCCAACGTCATCCGGCCCGGCCAGGAAGTGACCGTGCCGGCGGGCGCGGCGGCCGAGCCGCGCAGCTACACCGTCGAGGCGGGCGACAACCTCTCCAGCATCGGCGCCGAGTTCGGCGTCTCCTGGCAGTCGATCGCCCAGGCCAACCGGCTGTCGAACCCCAACCTGATCAATGTCGGCCAGGAGCTGCTGATCCCCGGCGGCAACGCGGCCGCGCGGCCTGCGCCCGCCACGACCGACGCGGTCCCGACCTCGCCGACCACCACGGGCCAGGCAAGCGGCGTCCTGCCGTCCACCCAGGGCATGAGCGAGGCCCAGAAGTACGAGCTCTATTCGGGCTACGTGAACGCCTATGGCGACGCCCAGGCCAAGGCGGATCTGGCCGCCGGCAAGCAGGTGATCCTGGGCCTGCGCACCGAGACCAGCCTGAACGCCAACGGCGGCAAGGGGGCCTATGACGACCGCGTGGTCGTGCTGCAGAAGGGCGGCCAGGTCCAGGAGTTCGCGGCCAACACCGAGCCCTCGGCCCAGTACGACGGCCGCTATGGCGCCGACTTCAACGGCGACGGCCGCAAGGAGCTGGGCCGCATCGCCGAGGGTACGGTCACCTTCCAGAAGAGCACGAGCTCCAGCCTCGGCAACGTGCTGCGCCCGACCGAGAGCCATGCGATCCAGCGCGACACCAATCACGACGGCCGGATCGACGACGCCGACGCCGATGCCAAGGGCAAGGGCGTCAGCACCGACAACTCGTTCCTGTTCCACGCCGGCGGCAATTCCAACACCGGCTCGGCCGGCTGCCAGACGCTGAAGCCCGGCGACTTCCAGGCGTTCTGGAACGGCCTGGGCGGCCAGAAGGCCTTCAACTACGTGCTCGTGAACGTCGACAGGCAGGGCCCGCCCGGCGGCGCGACCGCCACTACGCAGACCTCGACGTCCAGCGACGTCCGCGTCGGCGCCCTGTCCGAGCAGTACGAGACCGGCGGCCGTGGTCCCGGCACGGTGTCGAGCGGCGCGGGCGATCCCGGCGGCGTCTCCTACGGCACCTACCAGCTGGCCGGCAATCGCAACCGGCCGCAGGAATTCCTCGCCGCCGAGGGCCGCCAGTGGGCCGCCGAGTTCGGCGGGGCCAGCCCGGGTTCGGCCGGCTTCACCGCCACTTGGAAGGCGATCGCCGCCCGCGAGCCGGAAAAGTTCGAGGCCGCCCAGCACGACTACATCCAGCGCACCCACTACCAGGTGCAGCTCGACACGGTCAGCAACGCCACGGGCCTGGATCTGGCGACCCGCTCGGCGGCGATCCGCGACGTGGTCTGGTCCACCTCGGTGCAGCACGGGCCCGAGACCGGCGCCATCGTCAAGGCGATGGCCAGGGTCGAGGGGCAGGGGCTCTCGCCCGCCGACGGCAAGGCCTATGACCGCGCCCTGATCAACGCCATCTACGACGAGCGGGGCAAGCGCAACGACGCGGGTCAGCTGGCCTATTTCACCAGCGCCTCGGCCGCCGTGCAGGTCTCGGTCGCCAACCGCTTCGCCAGCGAACGCCAGGACGCCCTGGCCATGCTGGGCCGCTGAGAACCGCCGTGGCGGGCCGGCGTTGAAGACGCATGGCCCGCTCCGGATCACCCGACGATGAAGTTTGCTCCCCCAACCCTCATCGCCCTCGCACTGGCCGTTGCCGGTTGTGAGCGACCGGCGGCGGCCGATCCCCCCCTACCCATGGCCGCCGCCGGCACCGCTGACGCCACCACGCAAGGTCCGGCCGGACGATATGTGATGGGCGGCCAGCGCCGCGGCGTGCTGACCCTGACGCCCAATGGCGAGACCTGGCGCGTCAGCCTGTCGGGCGGCGTCCTGGCCGACGGCGCCGCCACGGCGGCCGACTGCGAGCTCGAGGCCGAGGGCGTGCTGAGGAACGGCAGGATCGAGGCGAAGGTCGTGCCCTTCGAGGGAACGAACATCTCGCTCGGCGCCGCCGAGCTGGCGGCCCGCCCGGCCAAGGCGGAAGTGATCCTGAACGCGGAGGCGGCGATCGTGAGCACGGACTTCCAGGGCTGCGGCGTCGGCGCCGACCTTTCCGGCCGTTACGCGCGCCAGGCGCCGGGCGCGATCTCCGAGGGCGACAGCGTGGCCGACCTGTCGGCGGCCCTGCCGGACGCGCGGCTGACCATCCTCGACGGTTATCCCTGGGCCAGGTTCGCCGTCGAGCGCGACGGCAGGCGCGTGGCCGTCCTGCAGTTCGACGGCGAGAACGAGGAACTGGCCGACGGCCGCAACAGCCAGCAGGCGATCGGCGCCCAGGTCGGCTGGAGCGCGCTGAAGCAGACCTTGCGGGTCGTCAAGGTCGAGGGAGGCGCGTCGTGATCCGCCCCGTCGAACGCAGCTCGGGCGTCGATCTCTCCACCTGGACGCCTTCGACCACGGCGGCGCGGGCGGGGGTGGCGCGGCTGGCGATCGAGGCCATGGCCACCGTCGCGGGCGCTGCCCTGGTGGATCCGCTGCGCGGCGGCGATCGCGGCCAGGCGGCCGCCTTCGTCTGGGCCGAGCACGGCCAGTCCAGCATGGCCCAGGTGGGCGCGGACCTGCGGATCCTGGCGGCCCAGAGCGGCCAGTCGGTGGCCGGCCGCCTATCGGCGACCTCGCCTGTGGACGCCGGCCGCATCGAGCGGGTGCTGGCCGACTTCGCCCGCGAACTGCGCGCCCAGGCGGCCGGCAAGCCGCACCTGACGCCCTCGGCCATCGTCGAGCCGCTGCTGCGCTCGGTCGCCGCCGGCCTCCAGCGCGAGCAGGCGCCTGGCGTGGCGCGGGGCGATGTCGTCGAGCAGTTCGTGCGGATCATCGACGGCGCCACCGCCGAGCTGAAGGCGGTCTAGGAGGGATCAATAACGCCCTCGATCCTCGGGCCCCAACCATCGTCATCCCGGCCGCAGCGAAGCGGAGAGCCGGGACCCAGGGGCCGCCGCAATGTGGCGGCCGCAGGTATAGTGAACCTGGTCGCCGAGCCCAGTCTCCTGGGTCCCGGGTCTGCGGACCGCTTCGCGATCCTTCGCCCGGGATGACGACCTTTGCCGGGCTCAAATTGAGCAGAAGCCCTTAGCCTTCCACCGTACTGGAATCGCCTGCCACCTGACCGTCGTCCGTGCGGGTCAGGTTGGCCAGGGCGGCGGCCGGGCGATCCAGCTTGTTGTGGACCGCCAGGGTGACGTCCATCCAGGCCTGGCCGCGCATCTGGCTCCACCACTCGTCGTGGACCGCCGCCTGGAAGTCGCCGTTGACCCGCTCGGAGCGGGTCTCGACCACCGGATCGGCCACCGTATCGGCGGTGTCCTCGACCACGCCCACCGTATCGTCGACCACGCCGCCGACGCCGTCCAGCAGGCCGCCGAGGCCCTTGGCCAGCAGCGCGCCCTCCAGGGCGCCGCGCTGGGCGGGCGGCAGGCCCTTCAGCGCCTGGGTCGTCTGCGCGGGACCGGCGGCGGCGAAGGCCGCGGCGTCCACCTCGCCGGTGCGCTGGAAGCGGTCGACGGCCTCGTCCAGTCGGCCGGGACGCGGCGCGGTCGTGGCGGCGGCGCGGGCCGGGGCGGAAGGGTCTTGCACGATCATGGCTGAAGTCTCCTGCCCGGAGCCTGCGCCGGACCTCGCGCCGTCGCTATTGGGGTTTTCCCGAGCGGCCCGTCAGCGGACGAAGCCGGCCTCGGTCAGCTTCAGTTGGCGCAGGTCGATGCTCATCTCGTTGCGGAAGCGCGCCACGGCGGCCTCCGATAGCTGGCGGCTCAGCGTGCTGTTCTTCTTGGCGTTGGCGTCGGAGAAGGCCGAGCCCTGGGCCACGAAGTTCAGCATGAACACCTCGGCCATCTCCTGCTTGCCGGCGTCGTCGAGGCGGGCGAAGGCGGGGTTCGAGCCCAGCGCCTGCGAGACCTGCCCGCGCACGCCCTGCACCTGGGCGCGGTTGGCGAAGGGCACGTTGTTGGCGATCTGCCAGTTCTGCACCCAGTAGGCGGTCATGGCGTCGGCCACGTCGCCGCGACGCAGGCCGTCGACCGAGACGTGCTTCTCCCAGGCCCCCAGCAGGTCCTTCTGCTGCACGGCCTGGCGCAGGCGCTCGCCGTTGGTCGGGTCGCGCTTGGCGACGAAGTCGGCGAACTGGCCGCGCACGCGCGTGGAGACGGCGGGGGAGGGGCGATAGCGGGTGCTGACCGAGGCGGCGTTGCGCTGCTGGGCCGACAGGTTTGCGCCCGGCACGGGCCGGGCCGCCGTGGAACGGGTGCGGCCGCCGCGCTGCACCGTCGAGCCCAGCACGTTGTTCATCTGGCCCACCGACATCATCGACGAACCGAAATCCATGTACTGGGTGCCGATGCTGGAGAAGTCCTGCGCCGCGGCCGGCAGGCCGATCATCAGGGCGATGGCGCTGAGCGCGGGAACGAGGCGGCGGGTCATCCGGTGTGCTCCACTGTTTTTCCAACCCTGACGTGCAATATTGACAAGAAAACGACAGGCGGCCAGATGGCCGCCTGCCTTTTCTACTGTAGAGCTTAAGCTTAACCCTTGCGGGCGAGGGTCGAGCCCGCTTCGCCGATGGACTTGATCGAGTTGTTCAGGGCCTGGCTGACCATGTTCATCTCCTGGCCCAGGGCCTGGATCTCGGCGGTCAGCTGGCCGTACTTGGAGTCCTTGGAGTCCAGGCCGCCCAGTTCGTCGGTCTTGGCCTTCATCTGACCCATCTTGCCGTCCATCACCTTGCCGAGAGCCTTGGCCAGAGCGACCAGGAAGCTGTCGCCCTTGGTCGACTTGCCTTCGCCGCCGTCGCGGACGCTTTCCAGGATCGAGTTGGTCCAGCTCTGGGCCACGTCCTCGGCGGTGCGCTGCAGGTCGCCCTGCTCGGCCGGGCTGAAGCCGAAGGTGTCGGCCGCGCCCTGGACCGCTTCGGTCAGGCTCTGGGCCGCGCCGCCCGGATTGCCGGAGGCGGCCTGGAAGACGCCCTGAGCCAGGTCGATCACGCCCTGCGGCAGGCCCAGCTGCTGGCCGACCTGCTGGATCACCTGGCTGGCGACCGAGCTGATGATCTGCTGGAAGATCGACTGGAAGGCCAGCGAGGTGCCGCCGGTGAGCGCCGCCAGGGCGACGGTGCTGAACAGGCTGCCGATGTTGAGACCGCCGCCGCTGAAGATGCCGGACATGTTTCGAACTCCGCGATTTGAAATCTGTCGTCTTCGGTCCCGCGTTCATCGCTGCGACCTGACGCCGCAAGACAACCATTCCGGGTCGATCGTCAGTAGTCGGGTCGTTCCCTAGCTAGGGTTTTCCCTATCAGCCGGCGCACGGCGGCCGAGGGCTGGGCCGCGCGCATGCGGGCCTCGTCGGCGGCGCGGGCCTCGGCGGCGATCTCCTCGGGACTGCGCGTGCGGCGGTCCAGCACGGTGATCTGGCCGGCCGTCACGCCCAGCAGGAACACCTCGTCGCGATAGGCCACCAGGGTCAGCCGCTCGCGCTGGCCCACGGGCAGGGCCCGCAGGTAGCGGATCTGGTCGTCGCTGGCGGGACCCGCCTGCACCCGCTTGAGCAGCTTCAGCGAAAAGAACGCCAGGCCCAGCACGATGGCCAGGGCGATGGCGACGGTCAGCAGGTCGAGAATGGCGCTCACGAGGGCTCCGTCTGGCGGCTAGGGCAGGGGCGGGAAGCTGGGGCCGGGCGGCGGCCCTTGAGGCGGTTGTTCGGCGGCGGCCTTTTCCTGCTCGTCCTTCAGCCGTCGGGCCCACAGGATCACCTCGGCCACGGCGGCGAACAGGTCCTGGGGCACGATGTCGTCGATGGCGGCCTTGTCGCGCAGGGCCCGGGCCAGCTCGACGTTGCGGATGATCGGAACGCCGGCCTCCTCGGCCGCCTCGCGCATGGTCTGGGCGATCGGCCCTTCGCCCTTGCCCAGCAGCACCGGGGCCGCGTGCTCGGCCGGGTCGTAGGCCAGGGCGCAGGCGATGTGGGTGGGGTTCACGACCAGCACCGAGGCGTCGCGCGCGGCCTGGGCGGCGTTCTGCTGCGCCCACTCCTGGTGCAGCTGGCGCCGGTGGGCCTTCACGTGCGGATCGCCCTCGGAATCCTTCATCTCCTGGCGGATGTCGCGCCGGCTCATCCGCATCTTCTTGGTGAAGCTGTGGCGCTGGTAGGCGAGATCCAGCAGCGACACGAACACGAACAGCAGCACCGTCCCGGCCAGCAGCTTGAAGGTCAGCCCGCCATAGGCCGACAGCGCGCCGTCGGCCTCGCCGGCCGGCAGGGCCATCAGCTTGTCGAACGACAGCGCCACGATGATCCAGGTGAAGATCCCCAGCAGCAGGGTCTTGGCCAGCGACTTGGCCACCTCGAACAGGTTGTCGAGGCTGAACATGCGCTTGAGCCCCTCGCCGGGGTTCATGTGCGACATCTTCGGGCTCATCTTCTCGAAGGTGAAGACCGGCCCCACCTGGCCGAATTCCGCCAGCATGCCGAAGATGGCCACGGGCACGAAGGTGATCGCCGTCAGCAGCACGAAGGCCTTGCCCGCGGCCGCGCCGGCGATCGGCCAGGCCTCGGCGAAGGGGCGGTTCATGACCGCGAACACCTCGTCGAAGAGGCCCCCCAGCCGGTCGAAGGCGTAGCCCGCCGTCAGCGCCCCCAGCAGCAGCCACACCCCCAGCACGGCGGTCGAGGTCAGGTCCTTGGACTTGGGAACGTCGCCCTTCTTGCGGGCGTCCGACAGCCGCTTGGGTGTCGGCTTCTCGGTCTTGTCCCCGCCGTCGTTCTTTTCAGCCATAGCGTGTGTTCTGGCGTCGTCGCGATGGGCGTCGGGCGTTCGCCGACCGGTGAGATTCCGACAAAGGCTCCAATCATGGCTAAAAAGCGGCGAGCTTAGCCATAGTAGTGGTTAAGCTGAGCCATAGAATTTGTTGTCCGGTAAGCAGTATACTGAGTATGAAAATTGTTTTAACTCCGAGGTTGACAGGATTGATCTGCGAAAGTTAGCTTTTGAATGGGTAGTATGCACAGGCGGGGCGCTGCATAGAGGGACAAATTTATGCGCAAGTTCCGCGTAGTGGCGTCGAGCGTGTGTTTAATCTTATTTTCTTCAAGTCCAGTGTTCGCATATGAATGCGTGACAGCCGACGGCTTGAAGTTCAGCAGCGCTCTCCCGATCAATGAAAAGTTCTCGCTGGCGCGCATAGATTGCGTTGAAGAAATACAACCGACGGGGGTGTCTGAACAGCTCCGTCTCTATGACGGACCCCAGGTGGCGACCGCCGTTATCTCGGCTGGACGTGTCGCCCCGGCGCCGATCACCATCAGCCGCACCAGCCGTGGACCCTCCCTCTACGCGCCGCTCGTCGCCGCCGCCGGCCGCGACTTCGACATCGATCCCGACCTGCTTCAGGCGGTCATGCACGTGGAGTCCCGGGCCAATCCGGGGGCGGTCTCGCCCAAGGGGGCCCGCGGGCTGATGCAGATCATGCCGGCCACCGCCAGGCGCTTCGGGGTGCGCGATCCGGCGGTCGAGCTGGGCGACCCGATGGTCAACATCCGCACCGGCGCGGCCTACCTGAAGACCCTCCAGGGCCACTTCGGCAACGATCTTGAACTTGTGCTGGCGGCCTACAACGCCGGCGAGGGGGCCGTCATGAAGTACGGCCGCAAGATCCCGCCCTACCGCGAGACGCAAGGCTACGTCGCCAGCGTCCTCGACCGATACCGCGGCCTGGTTTCAGCGCGCGGCGGCTTCTGAGGACCACCTTCCCATGAGCGTCGAAAGCTATCTCAAGCGCCTTCAGGGGCGGCCCCGTCAGGGCGTCGTCGCGCGCTTCAGCGACCTGTTCCTGGTCGCCGGCGTCGTGGCCATCGTCGCCCTGATGATCCTGCCGCTGCCGGCCCTGGCGCTCGACGCCCTGGTGGCGGTCAACATCTGCTTCGGCGTGATGCTGCTGCTGATCGCGATCTACATCTCGACGATCGTCGAGTTCTCGGTGTTCCCGAGCCTGCTGCTGATCACCACGCTCTACCGGCTGGCCCTGTCGATCGCCACGACCCGGATGATCCTGATCGAGGGCCATGCCGGGCACATCATCGACACTTTCGGCACGATGGTCGCCGGCGGGAACCTGGTGGTCGGCCTGGTGGTGTTCCTGATCATCACCGTCGTGCAGTTCATCGTCATCGCCAAGGGCGCCGAGCGGGTGGCCGAGGTGGCCGCGCGCTTCAGCCTCGACGCCATGCCCGGCAAGCAGCTGTCGATCGACAGCGACCTGCGCTCGGGCATGATCGACAAGGACGAGGCCAAGCGCCGCCGACGCGTGCTGGAGATGGAGAGCAAGCTCCACGGCAGCCTCGACGGCGCGATGAAGTTCGTCAAAGGCGACGCCATCGCCAGCATCATCATCGTGGTCATCAACCTCTTGGGCGGCCTGACCATCGGCATGCTGCAGCAGGGCCTCGACTTCGGCTCGGCGATCCACAAGTACTCGATCCTGACCATCGGCGACGGCATGGTCACCCAGATCCCGGCGCTGCTGGGCGCCATGGCCGCCGGCCTGATTGTCACCCGCACCACCGACGAGGACAGCGAGACCCACCTGGGCGACGCCATGCGCCGGCAGTTCGCGGCCAAGCCCCGGGTGTTCCTGGTGGCGGGCGGCATCTGCTGGCTGATGGCCCTGGTGCCCGGATTCCCGGTCGTGGTGTTCCTGCTGCTGGGCGGGGTGGCCATCGTCACCGGCGCGCTGCTCGACGTCGACATGCGCGCCCGCCTGACCCGCAGGATCGCCCCGGCCCGCGCCGCGGCGGAAGAGGCCAAGGCTTCGCCGGCCGCCGCCCGCACCAAGGTCACCGAGACCCAGCCGGTCGTGCCGCTGCTGCTCGAGCTCGACGGCGAGGGCGTGCGCCGCCACGAGGCCGCCGTCATGACCCGCGGCCTGGAAGAGGTGCTGGAAGAGTTCGAGCTTCGCCTGGGCGTGGCCCTGCCGCGCGCCTCGTTCCACTACGGCGAGGCCCCGGGCGCCCCGCGCTGGCGCCTGCTGGCCTTCGAGGCCCCGATCGGCGCCGGCGAGCTGGCCCATCCGGCCGACCTGTCGGAGCTGCAGGACGCCGTGCGCCAGGCCCTGCGCCGCAACGCCGGGCTGTTCGTCGGCATCCAGGAGGCCAGCAACCTGCTGACCCGCGCCGGGGCCGAGTATCCCGAGGTGGTCAAGGAAGCCGCCCGCGCCCTGCCTCTGGCCCGCATCGCCGAGGTCATGCGCCGCCTGGCCGAGGAAGAGGTGCCGCTGCGCAACCAGCGCGACATCCTGGAAGCCCTGGCCGACGCCGGCCAGCGCGAGAAGGATCCGCTGGCCCTGACCGAGTTCGCCCGCGTCGCCCTGCGTCGCCAGATCAGCCACCGCTACGCTCCCGACGGCGACCTTCGAGCCGTGGTGCTGGAGCCGGCCCTGGAGCAGCACCTGCGCGAGTCGATCCGCACCGGCGGCGGGGCCCAGCAGCTGGCGCTGGATCCCGATATGAGCCGCCGGGTCACAGACGCCATCCTGGCCAAGGTCGACGAGGCCGGCGCCGGCGTCGTCCTGGCCGCCATCGACCTGCGCCGGCACGTGCGCAAGCTGATCGAGGCCCGCGCCTTCGATCTCGGCGTCCTGTCCTTCCACGAACTGCTGCCGACCCTGCGGCTGGACGTGGCCGGCCGCGTGGCCTTCCCGCGCGAGCCTCTCACCGTAGTGCCCAACGATCCCGACCCGCCGCCGCCCGAGTCCGCGGCCGCCTGAACCCGGAGACAGAATGTCGCTTCCGAAGGATCCTGCTGCTTTCCGCTCCGCCTACCTGCGCAGAGCCGCCCGCATCGGCGTCGCCGCGGCGGTGGCCGCCGCGCTCGCCGCGACCGCGCCCCAGGCGCACGCCGGCGAGGTTCCGCTGGGCGCCCGCAACGTCGACCTGACCGCGCGCGAGCAGCCGATCGCCCAGTTCCTGCAGAACTTCTACAGCCAGATCGGCGTGCCGGTGGTGATCTCCTCGCAGGTCACCGGCACCATCAACGGCGTCTTCCGCGGTCCGGCCACGAAGATCGACGCCGACATCTCCAAGGCCTTCGACCTCGTCACCTATTACGACGGCGGGGCGGCCTATGTTTACACCGCCGCCCAGCTGTCCAGCCGCAGCTTCCCGATCTCGGGCTCGGCCTCGCGGCG
The DNA here is from genome assembly GCA_001449105.1 of Caulobacter vibrioides. GTDB lineage: Bacteria > Pseudomonadota > Alphaproteobacteria > Caulobacterales > Caulobacteraceae > Caulobacter > Caulobacter vibrioides_C. The sequence goes on from LNIY01000084.1 coordinate 108,277, forward strand.
GGTCGACCGGGCCGCCCGGCAGCTTGGCCTGCTCGACAACCGCAACACCCTGCGCGCCACCGGCGACATGCTGGTGGCCACCGGCGCGCCGCGCTTCCTGCAGCAGGTCGACGAGCTGGCCCGTGGCGGCGTGCAGGCCGAGGCGGCGTCGCCGACCTTGCAGTACCGCGTCTTCTACCTGCGCTACGGCTGGGCCGACGACGTGAACCTGACGGTCGGCTCGCGGCAGGTGACCATTCCGGGCGTGGCCTCGATCATCCGCTCGCTGGTCAGCTCCGATCCCAACGAGCGGGCCGGCGCGGCCGCCCGCAGCGAGACCCCGATCCCGGCCGCCGTCCAGGGCCTGCGCGGCCAGGGCCTGGCGACGCTGGGCACGCCCAATCCCGGCGGCGCCTTCTATGGCGGCCAGGACGGGCAGGGGACCCTGGGCACGCCGCTGGCCAACGAGCAGACCGGCGTCTACTCGCCCCAGAACCCCGTCCGCGTGCAGGCCGACACCCGCCTCAACGCCGTCATCGTCCGCGACGTGGCCGAGCGCATGTCGGCCTACGAGGAGCTGGTCCGCGCGCTGGACGTCGAGCCGCAGCTGCTTGAGGTCGAGGCGGCGATCATCGACATCGACACCACCAAGGCCCGCGATCTGGGGGTCAACTGGCGCTTCGACGACGGCAACGGCGGCATCCAGTTCGGGCGCGGCCCCGACGCCCCGGCCGGCCTGGAGGACGGCAATCTGGTGCGCGGCAACACTTCGCCCAAGTCGGCCGCCGGTCTCGTCGCCTCGACGATCATCGGCAACGGCGACTACTTCGCCGCGCGCCTCAACGCCCTTGAGACCGAGGGCGTGGCCCGGGTCGTCTCGCGACCGCAGATCGTCACGCTGTCGAACGTCGAGGCGGTGTTCGAAAACAGCCGCGACTTCTACGTCCGCCTGGCCGGCGAGCGCGACGTCGACCTCTTCAACGTCACCGCCGGCACGACCCTGCGCGTCACCCCGCACGTCACCCGTGACGGAACCCAGACCCGCATCCGCATGCTGGTGAGCATCGAGGACGGTTCGCTGACCAACGCCAGCGTCGACAACATCCCCGTCGTCCGCCGCGCCGCGCTCAACACCCAGGCCCTGATCCAGGAAGGGCAGAGCCTGCTTCTGGGCGGCATGACCGTGCAGTCCGACACCACCGGCTCGCAGAAGATCCCGGTGCTGGGCAACATCCCGGTGCTGGGCAACCTGTTCAAGGTGCAGTCGCGCAGCAGCGGCCGCATCGAGCGGATGTTCCTGATCACCCCGCGCCTGGCCTCGATCGCTGCGCCGCGTTCCACCACGCCCGCCGGCCTTCGCTACGACGCCCCGGCTTCCGGCTTCGAGAGCGCGCCGCTGCCGGCCGCGCCGACCCTGCCGTCCAACCGCAAGCCCGCCAAGGTCGCCCCCGGGGCGCCCGCCCAGATGCTGCCGCCGGCGCCGCCCCCAGCGCCGGAACCCTACGGCACGATGAAACCCATCCCCAATCCGAGCTAGGCCCATGACCGATCAAGCCCTGCTGTCCGAAGAACCGACCGAAATCCCCGCCGCCACGCCATCCGAGGCGCTGGTCGTCAAGGTGCTGTCCGGCCGTGTCGCCGGCGCCCTGCTGCCGCTGCCGGCCGGCGAGAGCGCCGAGCTCGGCCACGGCTTCGACGCCGACATCGTGCTGCGCGATCCCAGCGCCAAGGGCGTGCGCGTGCGCCTGACCGCCGGCGAGGAGTCCGCCGAGATCGAGGTGGTCTCCGGCCAGGTCGAGATGCTCGGCCACCGGCTGGAGGCGCCCGCCCGCGCCGTTCTGCCCTGCTACGTGCCGCTGATCGTCGGCGACAACGCCCTGGCCCTGGGCGTCGAGGAAAGCCCCCGCTGGGGCGAGGCCGAGCGCCTGCTGGCCGCCTCGGGTCCTTCCGAGTCCGCTCCGCCGGCTGAAGAGGAGGGCGACTTCTTCGAGGACGGCCGCAGCCTGCTGCGCCGCACTCTCGACCGCGGCGTGCGGGTGGTCGGTTCGACGCCGCACCTCGTGCCGGCCCTGGTGTTCGGGGCGGCCCTGGCCTGCGTCACCTACGCCGTCGCCAACGTGCCCCGCTTCGGCGGCCAGGAGGCCAGCCCCTCCAAGGTCCACGCCCTGCTGCGCCAGGAGGGCTACGGCGCCCTGGCCGTGCAGCCGCAGGCCGACGGCAAGCTGGTCATCGCCGGCGTGCTGAACCGCGACGCCGAGAAGGCCCGCCTGGCGCGTCTGGTCAGCTCTCGCGAGCTGCCGGCGAGGGTCGAGGTCGTCACCAGCGAGGGCCTGGCCCAGAACGTCGAGGACGTCTTCCAGGCCAACGGCCTGGCCGCCACCGCCCGTCCCAACGGCCTTGGCCGCGTGCAGGTGCAGGTCACCGGCACGTCGGCCGAAGTGGCCAAGGTCGAGCAGATCGCCCGGCACGACGTGAAAGGCCTGCGCGACCTGGACGTCGACCGCGCGGCCGGCGGCGACCGCTTCGGCGCGGTGTTCGACCAGGGGCCCGGCAAGCGCGTGGTGGCGGTGGTCGGCGGCGACGCCGGCTACGTCGCCACCGCCGACGGCGCCCGCTACTTCGCCGGCTCCACCCTGCCCACCGGCGACCGCATCGTCGGCGTCGAGAGCCAGGCCGTCGTCGTCGAGAAGGACGGCGCCACCACCCGCCTGATGTTCTGAAAATCCAAGCAGATACGAGGAGAAACGTTCATGTCCGACAGCAGCATTTCCGGTTTCGGAGCCTCCGTCGCCCCCGGCATCCTGGGCTCCAACAACAAGAACCGCCCCGGCAGCTGGTTCGAGGCCATGGCCCATGCCTGGGGCCAGGTGCTCGACCAGCAGGCCGTGCGCATCACCGAGCTTTCCGACCAGATCGGCCCCGGCGGGCAGGACAAGCCCTCGGTCATGGCCCAGCTGACCGCCGAGAGCCTGCGCATGAACTTCATGGCCAACTCGGAATCCACCTCGGTCGACAGCGTCGGCCGCGCCCTCGAAACCATGGCCCGCAAGAACTAGCGCGTCTTTCAGGAGAGGACGCCATGTCCTTCGACCCCGTTTCGGCGGCAGCCCTGGCCATGCCCCAGGAAGCCGCGCCCCAGGTGACCCAGGTCGGCTACGGCGCCAGCCTCACCGACGCCGTCCAGTTCCAGAACGCCCTGCACACGGCCGGGGCCTCGCAGGTCGCGGGGCTCGGCGGTCCCGAGGCCCTGGCCCCGGCCATGAAGGGCGTCTTCAACCAGCTGGAGTTCGTCAACAGCCAGGCCTCGAACCTGGCCGCCCACGCCAAGGCCGCCGAGGCCAAGGGCGCGGCGATCACCCCCGGCGAGATGATCGGCCTGACCGTCCAGTGCCACGAGTTCATGTTCAACTGCCAGCTGACCTCGAACATCGCCAACCGCACGTCCGACGGCCTGCAGCAGCTGTTCCGGCAGCAGGCTTGAGGGTGGCGGCCATGCGCAAGATCCTGCCCGCCGTGCTCGTGGCCGCTGCGCTGGGCCTTACCGGCTGCGCCGAGAAGGAGCTCTATGGCGGGCTCACCGAGCGCGAGGCCAACGAGATGGTCGCCGTGCTCCAGAACGCCAACGTCTCGGCTTCGAAAAGCAGCAAGGACGGCAAGGTCTGGGCGCTGAAGACCCGCGCCGAGCAGTTCTCCTCGGCCGTGGCCGTGCTGCACGACCAGGGCTACCCGCGCGACAAGTTCGAGAGCCTGGGCGAGGTCTTCAAGAAGGAGGGCTTCGTCTCCTCGCCGATGGAGCAGCGGGCGCGGCTGATGTACGGCCTGTCGCAGGAGCTCAGCCAGACCATTTCGTCGATCGACGGCGTGGTGCAGGCCCGCGTGCACATCGCCGTGCCCGAGGCCGACCCGCTGGCCGAACAGCAGAAGCCGTCCTCGGCCTCGGTGTTCATCCGCCACAACCCCGACGTCGACCTCTCCGGCCAGGTGGGCTCGATCAAGGCGCTGGTCACCAACTCGATCGAGGGCCTGCCCTACGACAAGGTGACGGTGGTGATGTTCCCGGCCAAGCCGGTGATGGCCGCCGCGCCCGTCTCGCCGATCCGCTCCTTCACCATGCCGGCCATCGCCATACTGGCGGCGATCGGCGGGGGGGGGGCCTATGTCTTCAGCCGCACCAGCCGGGGCAAGCCGCGCCGTAAGCTCAAGACCCTGGCCGAGCCCGGGACGCCCGCCGCATGAACGCCCGCGCCGACCGCCGGCGCCTGGTCGCCCAGGCCCGCCTGCTGGGCGCCGTCGGCGCGCCCGCGCCGGTCGGCCCGCGCGCGGCGCGGCTGGCGCGGCGGCTGTCGCGCCGGACCCAGGCGCCGCTGGCCTTCGCCGACGTCGCCGCCGCCCCGGACTGGGCCGTCTGGCCGGCCGAGCGCCGTGCGCGCCTGGCCGACTTCGCCGCCGCCGCCGCGTGCACCGAGATCCTGCGCCGCACGATCGACGGCAAGCGCCTGGCCCGGGCGGCCCGTCGCATCGGCGAGCAGGCGCTGGACGCGGTGCTGGCCTCGCCGCCGGGGCTGGTCGCGACGATCCCCCAGGCCGAGAGCGCGCTGGCCGACGACGAGGCCTTCACCGCCCTGGGCGCGGGCGTGCTGCTGGCCGAGGCCGGGGGCCGTCCGGCGCTGGTCGCCCGCCTGTCCGAGCTTTTCGAGGTCGCCCCCCTGGCGATCGATCCCGACCGGGGCTTGAGCGCGGCCCACGCCGCGCACGGCCTCTTCATGGCCTTCGAGGCCGGCGCCCTGGAGGCCGCCGCATGACCTACCTGCTCCTTTCCTCCGGTCCCTCGGGCGCGCTCTTGACCGACCAGCCGGTGATCCGCCGCGAGGACGTCGGCGCGGTGCGCGACGCGGCCGAGCTGACCGCCGCCCTCGACGCGCTTCGCCAGGCGACCCGCGAGGCCGCCCTGCGCGACGGCTTCGCCCAGGGCCACACGGAGGGAACCGCCGCCGCCGCCCGCGAGACCGCCCAGGTGCTGGCCGGCGTCCACGCCGCCCTGCAGGTCGAGCGTGATCGCCTGCGCGCCAGCGCCGGGGCCCTGGCGCTCGACATCGTCCGCCGCATCGCCGCGGGCCTGGCGCCCGACGAGGTGCTGGCCACCCTGGCCGAGCAGGCCGCCCGCGACCTCTTGCCCGAGGAGCCCATCCGCGTTCGCGTCGCCCCCGAGGCCGCCGGCGCGGTGACCCGCCGCCTGTGGTCGATCGACGCCCGTATCGAGGTCGTGGCCGACGCCGACGTGGAAACCGGCGACTGCGTGCTCGACACACCCTCGGGCCGCACCCACGCCGGGCTGGAAACCCAGCTGCGGTCGCTGGAGGCGGTGTTCGCCGCCCCGGCCGGCGAGGCCGCCGCATGAGCTTCGACGCGCCTGCCTCCGAAGTCTCCAGCGACGCCCGCCTGCGCGACGTCCTGCGCGGCGCCCGCACGGTCGAGCGTCGCGGCCGCGTGGCCCAGGCCTTCGGCACCACCGTCCGCGCCACGGGCCTGGACGTGCGCATCGGCCAGGAGTGCGAGATCGTCGACCGCGCCGGCGGCAATGTCGTCAAGGCCCAGGTCGTCGGCCTCGACGGCGGGGCGGCGATCCTCACCCCGCTGTCGCGCCTGGAGGGCGTGTCTGTCGACGCCGAGGTGGTGGCCGGCCCTCGCCGCAGCGAGATCGGCGTGGGGCAGGGGCTGCTCGGCCGGGTGCTCGACGCCCACGGCGAGCCGCTGGACGGCCTTGGCCCGATCACCGGCCCGCTCAGGCCCTATCCCGTCTATGGCGAGGCCCCCAATCCGCTGGCCCGCCCGCCGATCGCCCAGCCCTTCGCCACGGGAGTCCGCTGCGTCGACGCCCTGCTGACCACGGGCGAGGGCCAGCGCGTGGGCCTCTTCGCCATGGCCGGGGGCGGCAAGTCGACCCTGCTGGGCATGTTCGCCCGCCACGCCCGCAGCGACGTCAACGTCATCGCCCTGATCGGCGAGCGCGGCCGCGAGGTGCGCGAGTTCCTCGACGATTGCCTGGGGCCCGAGGGCCTGGCCCGCTCGGTCGTCATCGTCTCCACCTCCGACCGCCCGGCCATGGAGCGCGTGCGCGCCGCCCACGTGGCCACCGCGATCGCAGAGGGGTTCCGGGCCGAGGGGCGCCGCGTGATGCTGCAGATGGACAGCGTCACCCGCTTTGCCCGCGCCCTGCGCGAGATCGGCCTGTCGGTGGGCGAGCCGGCCGTGCGCCGGGGTTTCCCGCCGTCGGTCTTCGCCGAGTTGCCCCGCCTGTTCGAGCGGGCGGGGGCGATCGAGGGCGGGGCGATCACCGCCTTCTACACCGTGCTGATCGAGGACGAGGAGGGCGGCGACCCGGTCGGCGAGGAAGTCCGCTCGATCCTCGACGGCCACATCTACCTTTCCAGGAAGCTCGGCCAGGCTGGCCACTACCCGGCCATCGACGTCGCCGCCAGCCTCAGCCGCGTCTACCCGCGCGTGGCCTCGGCCCAGCAGCAGGAAGCGGCCATGAAGGTGCGCGGCTGGATGGCCAAGTACGCCGAGATCGAGTTCCTGCTGCAGATCGGCGAGTACAAGCCCGGCGGCGACCCGCTGGCCGACGAGGCCATCGCCCGCCGCTCGCGCATCACCAGCCTGCTGCGCCAGGGCGCGCACGATCGCATCGCCTTCGACGAGGCCTTGGCGACGCTGGCGGAGACCGCCGCATGACCGCCCGCGCCCAGGTCCAGGCCCTCGTTCCGGTGGTCAAGCTGCGCGAACGCCGCGTCGAGAAGGCCATGCGCGAGGCCGCCGAGGCCCGCCGCAAGGTCGCCGACGCCGTGGAGGCGCTTGAGATCCGCGATCGCCTGATCGCCGCCCACGATGTCGCCAGGGCCAGGCTGGACGACTGGTTCGCCGGCGGCCTGTCGGGCGCGGCCCATCTGGTCGAGTCCGCCCTGGCCCGGCGCGAGGCCGTCGCCGTGGCCCGCGAAGCCGACCAGCGCCTGCGCGACCAGGAGGCCGTGGCGCTGGATCTGGCGCGCGAGGATCTGGCCGCCGCCATCCAGGCCCTGGCCCGCGCCCAGGGCCGCTTCGACGCCATGAGCGGTCGCCTCGACCACGCCCGCGCCCTGGTCGCCGCCGACCGCGAGGCCCGCGAGCAGCTCGAACTCGAGGACGCCGGCGCCTTCAGGAGCTTTCGATGACCACCATCCGCGACAACGCCGCCGCCGAGCGTCTCAACACCTCCAGCCCGCGTCGCGCGACCGAGCCTTCGACGCCCTGGCGCGGGTCGGAGTTCCAGGCCGTGCTGCAGCAGGCCGCCGAGCGCCGCGATCCCCCGACCCGCCAGCCCGCCCGCGCCGAGCGCGACAAGGAGACCGAGCGCGACGACGACGAGGGCTCGGTCAGCCTCTCGGCCCTGCTGGGCCCGGCCCGCGACTTCCAGGATCTGTCGGCCGGACAGGAGCCCACCGGCGTCGACGCCCTGTCGGCCCTGGCCAGGTCCGGCGGCGAGGCGGTCGAGGCCCCGGTTTCCGCACCGGGCGCGAGCGCCGCCGACATCGAGGCTTTCGCCGCCGCCATGGACAAGGCCTGGCTGGCCTCGGGCGGCGACCGCAAGGCCATCGCGCTGGGCCTGGCCGACAAGGCCTCGCTGCTGACCGGCCTTGGCCTGTCCCGCGCCCCCGACGGCGCGATCTCCCTGACCCTGGCGACCCGTCCCGACGCGACGCCCGAGGTGACCAAGGCCCTGGAAGCCCTGCGCAAGCGTCTGGAAGTGCGCGGCCTGACGCTGGCCGATCTCTTCGTGGAAGCCGACGACGGCCTGGATCCGGAAAGCCTGATCCGGAGGGTGCGTTGAGCCTGGTCCTACCGGAACGGCAGGCCAAAGCGGCTGGCGCCGCGATCGGCCTCGGCCGCGCGGGTCACGGCGCGGGCGACCTCAGCGGGCGGATCGCCGGCGGCCCAGCGTTCGGCCAGCACCTCGATCAGCCGGCGGCTCTGGGCGTTGTGCAGGCCCTCGGTCGGGTCGGATGCGTCGGCGCGCAGCTTGTCGATATAGAGCGCCGTCGCCTTGGGCGAGGCGCTCACCAGGTCCAGCAGGTAGGTCGCCGCCGTCTCGAAGGCCTCGGCGTCCAGCGGCGCGTTGGCGATGTCGCGCACCAGCCAGACGCACAGGAATTCCAGCGGCCCCACCTTGCGGCTGTTGCTCAGCAGCGGCCCGCCGCCGCCCACCCCCGAAAAGCCGCCCGCGCCCCAGGCCGGCACGCGGGCAGCGGGCAGGCGGGCGGTCAGCAGGGCCTGGGCCAGCGTATCGGCGACCAGCGCCTTGACCTCGGGCTCGCCGAAATGGGCCACGGCCGCCAGCAGCTTGGCGAAGCCCGGATACAACGCGTCGCCCAGGTCGGTGCAGACGCGCTCCAGCACGTCGACGCGACGGTCCAGCGTCGGCTGGCCGCGCAGGCCCTCGACCAGCGCCTGGGCGGCGCCGAACCAGTCGGGCTCGGACTTGAGGATGCGGTCGGCGTTCACGCCGGAAAGCTAGCTTCAGATGAAGCCGTTGTCGCGGGTGTCGGTCAGGCGATCGGCCACGGCGCGGGCCGTGTCGTCCAGGTCGCGGGCGGCGCCCGAAAGGCCGATGCGGCCGTCGTGGCGCGAGAAGCCGGAGAAGTCGCCGAAAGCCTGGGCGCGCGAGGGCTCGCCGGCCGGGCTGATGCCGGAAAGACCGTGGCTCCAGACGCCGGAGACGGACGGGGCGTCGATACGGCTGGCGGACATGGCGAACTCCTTCAGTCTCTCGATACGAAAGACAACGCGCGGCCGCCAGTCGGGTTTTCCCTAGCCGGGCAGCGTGTCGCATGACCGGCCTGGCCGCGCTGCTCTCTCAATCCCCCGAGGCCGAGGCGCTGGACGTCTTGGGCCTGGCGGTCGCCGCCTTCGAGGACGCCGCTTCGCCGCGCTTGGCCTGGCGCTCGCCGGCCTTCGCGCGGCTGACGCCTGGTCTCGCTTCCGGCCAGGTCCCGACCGGCGGCCTGCTGGCGGCGGTCGAGGCCGCGCGGCGCGGGGAGGGCGGTCTCTTTCCGCTGGATCTCGACGGCCAGGCCTTCGAGGCGCGCGCGGCCCAGGGCGACGGCCGCATCTGCCTGATCCTGTCCAGCGCGGCCGAGCGCCAGGAGGCCGAGGCCCGGCGCCTGGCCGACCGCGAGCGCCTGCTGCTGACCTCGCGCGTGATGTCCGTCGGCGAGATGGCCACCATGATCGCCCACGAGCTGAACCAGCCGATCGGCTCGATCACCAACATCGCCAGGGGCCTGAAGGCCCGGCTGTCGCGCGGGGCGCTGTCGACGCAGGAGGGCGTCGAGGCGCTGGACCGCGCCGCCGAGCAGGCCCTCTACGCCTCGGGCGTCATCCAGCGCATGCGCTCCTTCGTCGAGCAGCGCCAGCCCCAGGTCGAGCCGCTGGACCTGCCGCGCCTGGTTCGCGCCACGCTGGACCTGCTCGACTGGGAGATCGCCCGCGACAAGGTGGTCGCCCGCAGCCAGTTCGCGGCCCTGCCGCCGGTGCTGGGCGACGCGGTGATGATCCAGCAGGTTCTGGTCAACCTCGCCCGCAACGGCCTGGACGCCATGCGCGGCCGGCCCGGTCCCCGCCGCCTGACCATCGCCGCCGCGCCGATGGAAGGCAGCGATCGAATGGTCGAGCTGACCGTCGCCGACAGCGGTCCGGGCGTCGAGGCGGGCGCCGAGGGTAAGATGTTCTCGCCGTTCTTCTCGACCAAGCCCGGCGGCATGGGCGTGGGCCTGGGCATCTGCCGGTCCATCGTCGAACTGCATCGCGGGCGTCTCTGGCACGCCCCGGATCCCGAGGGGGGGACCGTATTCCACATCGCGCTGCCCGCGGCGCGCCAGGAGGAGCCATGACCACCCCCTCTATCCCGACACCCGAGCCCAGCGTGCTGGGCGCGGTCTGCCTGGTCGACGACCACGGCGAGTTCCGCCAGTCCGCCGCCTGGTGGCTGGAAAGCCTGGGCTACGCCGTCTCCACCTTCGACGGCGCGCGGGCCTTTCTCGACGCCGGCGACCCGCCGCCCGACGCCTGCCTGCTGCTGGACGTGCGCATGCCCGACATGTCAGGGCTGGAGCTGCTGGACGCCCTGAAGGCCCGGGGCTGCGAGCGGCCGGTGATCTTCATGACCGGTCACGGCGACGTGCCCCTGGCGGTCGAGGCCATGCAGAAGGGCGCCGTGACCTTCCTGGAAAAGCCGTTCCAGGAGGCGGCGCTGGAGGCCGCGCTGGAGCGGGCTTTCGCCCAGGCTCGGCCCGCCCTGACCCCCGGCCAGGAGGCCTATGCCCGCCGCGTCGCCGGCCTGACCGAGCGCGAGCGCGAGGTCATGGCCCTGGTCGTCGCCGGCAAGGTCAACAAGGTCATCGCCTACGACCTGGGCATCAGTCCCAAGACCGTCGAGCTGCACCGCTCGCGGATCATGACCAAGATGGAGGCGACCAGCCTGACCCGGCTGGTGCGCATGGCCGTCACCGGCAGCGTGGACGACGACGCATGAGCGCCCCCCTCGACCTCGAAGCCGGGCAGGGCGCCTCGCCCGCCTCGGACCTTTCCGACCTCGTCGCCCGCAACCACGCCCTGGCCGTTCTGGCCGCCCTGCGGACCCTGGGTCTCGTCACCCGCGTGTCCCTCGACGACGAGCCTGGCCCCGGTCCCTGGATCCTGTTCGGCGAGGACGAGCCGGGCGTCCGCCTGGCCATCCGCGAGCTGTCCGGCGCGGCCTTCGCTCCGGCCGACGACGCTGAGCTGCTGATCGCGCTGGACCGGATCGAGCCGGTGCTGGCGGCGATCGAGGCGGCCACCACCGAAAGCCTGTCGCCCCTGGGCGTCGAGGGGCAGGCGCCCGACGGTCTGCTGGCCCTGTCGATCACCGTCGAGACCCAGGACGGCGCGCCCTTCGCCCGGCTGGTCCTGGCCGTCGATCCCGAGACGGCCCGCGCCTGGCCCCAGCCGATTTTCGATCCCTGGGCGCCCGGCGCGCACCTGGCCGTGCCCGCCGCCGGGCCCCTGGTGCTCGACGGTCCCGACCTGCCGGCCCAGGCCGCCGCGTCCCTTCGTCCCGGCGACATCGTGCTGACCCCGCTGTCGGCGGGCCGCCCCGGCATCGCCGCCCTGATCCTGTTCGACCGCCGCCTCGTCGGCCGGTTCGAGCTTTCCCACCGTCGCTTCACGCTCAACGCCATCGAGGAGAGCGCCATGGCTCCGCCGCTCGACATCGCCGTCTCCCCGACCGAGGACGCGGCTCCAAATACCGAAACTGGCGCCGCCCCGGTGGCCCCCGCCGACCTGCCCGTGCCGCTGAAGGTGCTGCTGGGCGAGGCCAGCCTGCCGCTGTCGGAGCTGGCGGGTCTGCGCCCCGGCTCCACCGTCGTGCTGGCCGGCCCGCGCGAGGACGCTCCCGCCGTGCTGCTGGCCGGCGATCGCGCCATCGCCCGCGGCCGCCTCGTGCCCGTGGGCGAGGCCTGGGGCGTGCTGATCGAAACCATAGGCGGCGAGGGCTGAGCTCAGATGGACCTCACGCAATTCTCGCCAGGCTCGGCCCTCATCACCGTCATCCTGCTGGCGCTGGCGCCGTTCGTGGCGGTGATGGTCACCTCGTTCACCAAGATCGTCGTCACGCTGAGCCTGCTGCGCAATGCGCTCGGCCTGCAGCAGGTGCCGCCCAACATCGTGCTCAACGGCCTGGCCCTGATCCTGACCCTCTACGTCATGTATCCGGTCGGCCAGCAGATGGCGGCCGCCAATCAGGACGTGAAGCCGATCGCCGCCGTCAGCAGCGACACCCAGGCCCTGTTCACCTACGCCGACAAGGCCAAGGAGCCGCTGCGCGAGTTCCTGATCAAGCACTCGACGCCGCGCGAGCGCGCCTTCTTCCTGAAGACCGCCCAGCGCATCAACGGCCCGGAAAAGGCCCGCGCCCTGACCCAGCGCGACTTCATCGTCGTCGTCCCGGCCTTCACCGTGTCGGAGCTGGCCGCGGCCTTCCAGATCGGCTTCCTGATCTTCCTGCCGTTCCTGATCATCGACCTCGTTGTGTCCAACATCCTCCTGGCCATGGGCATGATGATGCTGTCGCCGACCACGGTGTCATTGCCGTTCAAGCTCCTGCTGTTCGTGCTGATCGACGGCTGGGTGAAGCTCTCGCACGGCCTCGTGCTGTCCTACACGTGAGGGAGCGCGCGCCATGCTAAACGCCCAGGCCATCGAGCTCGTCAACCAGGCCCTCTGGCTGGTGCTGATCCTGTCGGCCCCGCCGATCGTCGCCGCCTCGCTGGTCGGCCTGTTCGTCGCCGTCATCCAGTCGGCCACCCAGCTGCAGGAGCAGACCCTGCAGTACGCGGCCAAGTTCTTCGCCATCGTGCTGACGATCTTCGTCACCGCCAGCCTGCTGGGCGGCACGCTCTATCGCTTCGGCGACCGGGTGTTCACCGAGTTCCCGGCCATGGTCCGCCGATGAAGAGGGGCGCATGACCGGGGCCCCCGACTGGCTCGGCGCGATCTTCGAGAACACCCTGATCCTCGCCGTCGGCGCGACGCGGGTGGCGGCCGCCTTCATGCTGCTGCCGCTGCTGTCGCCCGAGACGGTGCCGGCCCTGGTGCGCAACTCGATCTTCCTGGCCTTCGGGATCATCGTCATCACGCTGCAGCCGCAGCTGGCCCAGATGGAGCTGCCGACCGTCCAGTGGATCATGATCTTCGCCAAGGAGGCGCTGGTCGGCCTGGTCATCGGCTTCTTCTTCGGCACCATGCTGTGGGCGCTGGAGGCCGCCGGCCAGATCATCGACGCCAAGGTCGGCGCCACCATCGCCCAGGTCGTCGACCCGCTCAGCGGCCACCAGACCTCGCTGACCGGCGAGTTTCTCAGCCGCCTAGCCAACTTCGTCTTCATGTTCTCCGGCGGCCTCTTGCTGATGGTCGGGGTGATCCTCGACAGCTACGCGGTGTGGCCAATCGGCAGCCTGACCCCGGTGCTGTCCCTGCGCAGCCTGTCGCTGTTCGAGGGCGAGTTCTCGCGGCTGATGGTGATGGCCGTGATGCTGGCGACCCCGGCGCTGATTGTGCTGTACCTCGTCGACGGCGGCCTTGGCCTGATCAACCGCTACGCCCCACAGCTCAACGTCTTCTCCCTGGGGCTGGCCATCAAGTCGTGGATCGCCACGGCGGTGGTCCTGGCCATGCTGACGGGTCTGGTCCAGCTGCTGCTCAACGAGATTGGCGCGCGGCCGACGGTGATCCTGGAGGTGCTGCGGGGGCTGGACGGGAAGGGGTAGGGCGCTTCGCGCTCCCCCTCCGGCCCTCTGGGCCACCTCCCCCAGAGGGAGAGGATTTTGATGCTCCCCCTCTGGGGGAGCTGTCGCGGAGCGACTGAGGGGGGCGCGCGCAGCGCGACCTAGGGTTTTCCCTGATGGGATACGCCCCAGCTATCTGGACCGCCCCGCTTGGCGCCACCTTTCGTCGCAGGCCGCAAACGGCGGCTATCCGATCGAGCAGGGGTAGGAGCGATGACCACCATCAACAGCGCCTTGAACACGGCCGTCAGCGCGGCGATCCTCACCGGCGTGGGGGCCGGCCTGGGTCAGTCGCTGAAGACCTTCGGCGCCATGCAGTTCACCCTGGGCGCGATGGTCGCCGGGCTGTTCCAGCCCGCGCCGGCCCAGCCCAAGTTCTCGGCCACCATGCCCGAGGCGGGCAAGGCCGAGATCGACATCGGCGACGGCTACACCCTGTCGATCAACGAGGCCAGTTCCGAGATCACCGTGCGCGACGCCGACGGCAACGCCACGCGCATCTGGGGCGACCCCCACGTCGACTACAACGGCAAGCACATCGGCGACTTCTGGGGCACCACGACCTTCCAGCTCGAGAATGGCACGAAGATCACCATCAACACCGAGAAGTCGCCCTGGAACGACATGACCTTCGCCGAGCAGGTGGTGATCACCCGCGGCGACCAGGCCCTGGTCGTCGACGGCGTCAGCGAGGTGACCAAGGGCGACCTGTCGGTGTCGCTCAGCACCGACGGCCGCGCCCTCGACGCCGCCCACGACGACGGCTTCGTGATCCACGAGAACGACGCCTCCTCGACCGGCTGGACCAGCAGCATCACCGGCGGCGACGTCGGCCAGGCCGACTTCAACCTCACCAAGCCGGGCATGGAGCCGGTGCGCGAGGCGCTGGAGGCCTTCAACTCCAGCCTCGGCCTGATGCTGACCGGCTGGCTGCTGGGCGTGGGCGTCGCGGCCCTGGCCGAGGGCTCTACCGAGAGCTCGGCCGCCAATGCCAAGGCGGCCGAGCGTTTCCCGCTGCTCAGCCTCTGATCCGGAGGTCCGCTTCCGGTCCTTTTCGCCCTCATCGATTTGCCAAACGCCGCAAATCATCGTGGGTAGGCGGAAAGGATCTGGGGGCGGACGATGCGCGCGCGAAAGTGGTTTCTGACCAGCGGACTGATGATGGCGGCCGGGCTGTTGACGCTCTCGCCCGCCCAGGCCGCTTCCTCGGACGCCGAGGCGCGCGCATCGGCCGCCTTCGACGCCGCGGCCGGCGACAAGGCCAGGCTGCGGCTCTTCCTTCAGGCCATGCCCAAGGGCGGCGACCTGCACAACCACCTGTGGGGCGCGCCCTATGCCGAGGACTTCGTCGCCTGGGCGGGCGAGGGCGGCCTCTGCGTCTCCACCGCGACCCCGCCGGCGATCACCGCCGGTCCCTGCAAGGAAGGTGGCGGTGACGGCAAGGCAAGCGTGCCCGCCGCCGGCCTCGCCCGCCGCGATCCGGCCCTCTACAACCGGGTGATCGACAGCCTGTCGGTGCGCAACTACGACCGCGGCGCCGACCATGCCGCGGCCTCGGGCCACGACCAGTTTTTCTCGACTTTCGAGCGCTTCGCCGCCGCCGCCGTCCCCAATATCGGGCCGATGGTCGCCGTCACCCGCGAATACGCCGCCCAGGACCGGGTCTCCTATGTAGAGAGCTCGGCCAACCCCAACGCCATGCGCGCCTTCGCCGAGCGCGAGGGCGGCCGCTGGAACGGCGACTTCGCCAAGACCTACGCCGCCTTCGCCTCCGGCCTGCCGGCCATGGTCGAGGCCTCGCGCAAGGAGATGGACGCGGCCCTGGCCGAGGGCGACAGGCGCCTGAACTGCGCGCAGAACGCCGGAACCGCCGGCCCCTGCGCCGTCGAGGTCCGCTTCCAGCCGTTCGTCGAGCGCGCCCAGCCGCCGGGCTTCGTCTTCGCCCAGATGGCCGCCGCCTTCGCCCTGGTCGAGGCGGACCCGCGCTTCGTAGGGGTCAACATCGTCAATCCCGAGGACCACCCGGTCTCGCTCGGCGACTACGCCCTGCACATGCGGATGATGAGGTACCTGGCGGGCCGCTATCCCAAGGTCCCGATGGCCCTGCACGCCGGCGAGCTCTCGCTGGGCCTCGTGCCGCCGCGCGACCTGACCTTCCACATCAACCAGGCCGTGATGGTGGCCGGCGCGAAACGCATCGGCCACGGCGTCGACATCGCCTACGAGCACGACGCGCCGGGCCTCCTCAAGCGCATGGCCGCCGACAGGGTCGCCGTCGAGATCAACCTGACCAGCAACGACGTGATCCTGGGCGTGAAGGGCGCCGACCACCCGCTGTCGCTCTATCGACAGGCCGGCGTGCCGGTGGTGCTGTCCACCGACGACGAGGGCGTCTCGCGCATCGACCTGACCAACGAGTACATCCGCGCCGCCGCCGAGCACGGCCTGCGCTATCTCGACCTCAAGGCCATCGCCCGCGACAGCCTGGAATACGCCTTCCTGCCGGGCAAGAGCCTGCGCGGCGCGACCGAATGCGCCAGGCCCGGCGCGACCTGCGACGTGTTCCTGAACAAGAACCTGAAGGCGGCCATGCAATGGCGGCTGGAGAAGGACTTCGAAGCGTTCGAAGCCGGTTTCTAGAACCTCCCCCTGTGGGGGAGGCGGCCGAAGGCCGGTGGGGGGGCGTTTTCAGCCGCCGAGGCGCTGGTCGATCTGGCGCCCACTCCCCCCACCGATCGCTTCGCGATCACCTCCCCCACAGGGGGAGGTTTCTCAAGATGCGCACGCCCCCGCCGACCGTAGCACCAGCGCGTCCAGCACCACGCCCGGATCCATCGCCGTCACCCGCACGGTCCGCCTGCCGCCGCACAGCGTCAGGCCGGTGTCCACGCGCAGCCGCCCGTCGGTCACGCCCTGCGCCCAGGCCTTGTCGCCGACCTTGCGCGGGGCGGCCACGCTCACCGGCTCGGCCCCATCGGCGCTGACCGCCAGTCGCAGCGCGGTCTGGCCGTTCAGCGGGAAGGTCGGCAGCAGGTCGACGTCCAGCGCCCAGGCGCCGGCTGGCAGGGTCACCGCATAATCCAGCGTCCCGCCGACCTTCGACGGCTCGCGCACGTCGCCGGCCGCCATCGAGGCCCCGCCGCGTCCCAGGCCGTCGATCCGGCGCCAGCCGGCGCCGCGCGCCGTCTCGGCCTCGACCACGATCAGGCCTTGGTTCTCGACCGGGGCCGGCGCCAGGCGCGGTGCGGTCGCGTCGGCCGCGGGGGCCGCGAACGGCCGCTGGCGGAACGAGGTCCACGAGCCGTCGGCCGGCTCAACCGACATGATCCCGCGCCACTTGCCGCCGGCGATCTCGTCGTTGAAGCGGCGGGTGAGGGCGGCGATCTCCGCGTCCGCAGCCCGGGCCTTGGCCGCGCGGGCGCGCGCCTCGTCGGGCCGCTCACCGATCAGCCGGTCGAAGGCCTCGGCGTCGAAGAACCGCCGGTTGGCCAGGGCCGCCGCGCGCACCGGATAGTCCACCAGCTCGAACCAGGCGTCGCGCTGCCCGGCCGGGATCTTGGCGGCCTCGCGGTCGAGGTCGGCGACCAGGGCGTCGAACCGCGCCAGCCGCGCATCGGCCTCGTCCACCGACAGCGGGCTGGAGCGCGGCGTCGAGCCCTTGCCCCAGAACCATTGCAGATGCTCGGGCTTGCGCTCGAAGTTCAGCTGGTGGTGATCGGCCAGGATCGCCGCGATCGCCTTGGCTCGCCGCGGCCCGAAGGTCTCGCGGGCGAAGGCTTCCTCATAGCCGTGCGCGCCCAGGCCGCGCACGCGCTCCACGTCCCAGGCCATGTCGAGGAACAGCTGCGTCCCCAGTTCGGCCGGCTTGATGTCGCCCACATTGACGACCCACAGCTTGCGGGCGTCCAGGTCCCAGGCCCGGCCCATTTCCTCGATCACCAGGGCCGGCGGCACGGTCGACAGCCACAGGTGCGACAGCGGCGCGCCAAGGTACGACAGGTGATAATAGACGCCCGACCCGCCCGGCCGCCTGCGCTCCTGCGCGCTCGGCAGCTGGCGGATGTAGCCGAAGTTGTCGTCCGGCCAGACCAGGGTCACGTCGCCTGGAACCTTCAGGCCCGAGCGATAGATGTCCAACACCTCCTTGTAGGCGGTGAACACCTGCGGGACGGTCTCGACCTTCGGGTCGACATACTGGCCGATCAGGCCGCGCTGGTCGGTGATGATCTTTTCCAGCAGGGCGCGCTGGCCGTCGATGTCGCCGCCGCCGACCATGCCGGAGTCGTGGATGCCCCGCATGCCCAGGGTGTAGACGTTCTCGTAGCCGCCGTTCGACTTGGCCCGCTCGCGCCAGTAATCCAGCACGCCGCCCGGATTGGCCGCGTAGTTGAACGCCTCCGCGCCCGCCCTCCACTCGCCGACATTGTTACGCAGCATCGGCTCTGCGTGGGACGAGCCCATGACGATCCCCCAGCGGTCGGCCAGGGCTGCATTGGCCGGATCGGCGTTGAAGGGCTTGCTCACCTCGTGCATGGCCGGCCACAGGGTGTTGGCCTTCAGCCGCAGCAGGAGCTGAAAGACCTTCTCGTAGGTCCTGGGGCCGATATCGCCATAGGCCGGGTCGAAGGTCTTGGCCGCCCAGGGCTGCAGTCCCCAGTCCTCGTCGTTGATGAAGACGCCCCGGTACTGCACCGACGGCGGGCCGAACCGGCGGGTGTCGGCGGCGACGTACAGCGCCTTCTTCTTCTGCGGCTTGACGTCCGCCCACCAGGTCCAGGGCGAGACCCCGGCCGCGCGGCTCAGCTCGTAGACGCCGAAGGCCGCGCCGCGCCGGTCGCTGCCGACGATCACCAGGGCCCGGTCCAGGCCCGGCGCGGGCTTGTCGACCACGGCGATGACGAAGCTTTCCCAGGCGCCGTGAAGGTCGCCGACCTTCAGCTTGCCGTCGCGGACCAGGCCGTCGATCAGCGGGTTCCGGCCCAGGGTTCCGACGACGATGGCGGTCCGGCCGCTCGGCTTGCCGGTCGAAAGGGAAGGGGACTTGCCCGTGACCGCGCCAAGGTCGTCGCGCAGGTCCTGGGCGGCCAGGCCGACGACCGGGAAGTCGTCAGGGGCGTAGAGGATCTCCGCGCCGGCGATCGGGAAGGCGTCGCGCGAGGGCTTTTCGCTCACCCAGGCGTCCTGCGCCCAGGCGGGGGCGGCCCAAGCGGTTGTAGCCAGGATGGCGGCCGCCAGGCCGGCCAGCAGCGACGTCAGCCGCATGGGTTTCCTCCAGATCGCAAAGCTGTCAGGCAGCTTGGTCGAATTGGTCAGACCATAGGGTGATCTGGAGGATTTTCCATTCATTTTATGAGCAATAATCCCATAAAATGAGAGCTGCTATTCGAGGTAGCGCGCCCGCAGCGTGGCCAGGTCCTTGGCGTCGACGCCCAGCACCTTGTCGAGATAGGCCTCGACCGAGCCGTACTTCTGCTCGATGGCTTCCAGCGCCGCCTCCACATAGGCCGGCTCGGTGCGCATCAGCACGCGGGTGATCTCCGGCGGCAGCTTGGCGAACATCGCCGCGTTGGGATCGTCCGACTTGGCGCCGGCGGCCATGGCGCGGCGGGCGCTCTCGGTGTCGAGCAGGGTCTCGCTCAGGGCGTAGTCGGCGCTGACGCTGGCGCGCGGCACGCCAAGCGCGGTCAGGATCAGCGCCGAGGCCACGCCCGTGCGGTCCTTGCCCGCCGAGCAGTGCACCAGCATCGGCGTATCGCCCGCCACCAGCTTCTCGAACATCGCCTTGTACTCGCCGGCATAGACCTCCGGCATCATCTTGTAGAAGCCGATGAAGTTGGCGCGCACGGCCTGCGGCGTCGGCGGGCCGTTGCCGAACAGCGCCCGCATGTCCATGTCCAGCCCCGCCTTGGGCGAGTTCAGGAACACCGGCACGGCCTTGCCGCCGCGCCAGACGGTGGGCTGGGTCTTGCGCTCCTGGTCGGTGCGCAGGTCGCAGACCAGCCGCACGTCCAGGTCGCCGACGGTCTTGTAGTCGGCGTCGGTCAGGGTCGACAGGCCGTTGGAGCGGAACACCTGGCCCCAGCGCACGTGCTTGCCGCCCGCGGCCGCATAGCCGCCGAGGTCGCGGAAGTTGGCCGCGCCTTCCAGCGGCACCACGCGGGTGGCGGCGCGCAGGCCGGTCTTGGCTCCGTCGGCGACGACGTAGAAGTAGGGGCGGGCCGCGCCGGCCTCTCCGGCCGTGACGCTGGCGGCGCCGTCCGTGTCGTTGTCGGCCAGCTTGCGCATGGCCTTCAGCGGCGCCGAGGGCGAGCCGGAGACGTAGAGGTCGACCGGCGCGCCGGGGCGGCTGGTCTTCCACGACACCTGGTAGGTCCCGTTCTTCAGCACGACCGAAGCCTCGGTCACGGATGCGGAGGCGGTGCGGGCCTGGACGGCCGGGGCGGCGAGGACGGCCGCCGCGCAGGCGGCCGTCAGCAGGTTGCGGATCAGCATTTTTCTATGTCCTGGATCAGAAGTTGAACCGCACGCCGCCCATGAACCGGCGGCCCACGCCCTCGGCCTCGATCGGGCGGTTGGCGTGGCCCTGGTAGCGCATGCCCGTTTCGTCGGTCAGGTTGCTGGCGTCGAAGTAGACGGTGACGCCGTCGCGCACCTGGTAGCGCAGCGACAGGTCAAGCTGCTCGGTGGCCGCCCAGTAGGTCTGGTCGGTGGCGTCGGCGCTCGGCTCGTCCAGCCAGTCGTTGCGCCACTGGTACGACAGGCGGGCCGACAGGCCGTGCTTCTCGTAGAAGATCGAGGCGTTGACGATGGTGTCCGACAGGCCCGGGAAAGCGCTCTTGACGCCTTCGGGCGTCGTGAACTCGCCGTCCAGGAAGGTGACGTTGCCCTGGAAGCCGAAGCCGCTCAGCAGGCCCGGCAGGAACCGCCACTGCTGCATGTAGGCCAACTCCAGGCCGGCCATCTTGCCGTCCGAGCCGTTCAGCGTCGTCGAGTAGGTGTAGCCGGTGCGGTCCAGCGTCCCGACGTCGTAGCGGTCGTCGCGGATGGTGGCGACGCTGTCGTAGAGCACGTCGTCGATCCGGCGATAGAAGGCCGAGGCCGACAGCAGGCCCGCCCCCGGCAGGTACCATTCCAGCGAGGTGTCGAAGCCGAAGGCGCG
Source organism: Caulobacter vibrioides (assembly GCA_001449105.1). GTDB lineage: Bacteria > Pseudomonadota > Alphaproteobacteria > Caulobacterales > Caulobacteraceae > Caulobacter > Caulobacter vibrioides_C. The sequence continues at coordinate 128,770 of LNIY01000084.1, forward strand.
CTCGGGCTTCAGGTCCGGGTTGCCGCCGCTGACCGTCTCGGTGGCGTCGTTGACCGACACGCTGGTGCGGATCTCGCCGAACGAGGGCCGCGACACGCCGCTGATCAGGGCGAAGCGCGCCTTCACGTCGTCGGTGAGCTCGTAGTTGACGTGCAGGCTGGGGAAGACGTCGGTGTAGCTCTGCTTGACCGTCAGCGGCGTCAGGGTCGCGCCGCTGGCCACCGCGCCGCGGCTCTCCAGGTCGACGCTCTCGACGCGCAGGCCGGCCAGCACCTCCCACTTGCCCAGGCGCCACTTGTTCTGGGCGTAGGCCGACAGGATGTTCTCGTCGACGGCGAAGCGGTCCTGCGGCTGCACCGCCGCGGCGGCGTTGTAGAGCCCGGCGGTCGTGGCCTTGGCCAGCAGGCCATCCAGGTCCTGGCGCAGGCCGATGTTGTCGACATAGTTGACGCCCCAGCCGCGCGCGAAGTCGCTGGTCCACTGGGCGCCCGTGATGCGCGGGGTGACGCTCCAGGTCCCGCCGGTCTGGGCCGCCAGGCTCTGCAGCACCGGCGTGGCGCCCGGCACGCCCGAGAAGGTGTTCCCGGTGGCCTCGCGCATGTCGTACTTTACGCCGGCCTTGAAGGTGGAGTCGGCGCCGAACGAGGTCCAGTCGCGGGCGATGTCGACCTGGCCCGTCCAGGCGTCGGTGTCGGTGGCGTAGACGATCGGGATCAGCACGTCGGCCTGCGAGCCGGTCTGCGGCAGGGCCGACAGCGCCGTCCCCCGGGTGTAGGTCGTGCCCGAGCCGCTCGTCGTGTAGAGGTCCAGGTCCGGAATGCCCGAGGTCGCGCCGCTGTAGACCAGCGACAGGCGGCCGAAGTTCTGCTGGATCAGCGGCAGGTACGCCCCGGCGTCGGTGTGGGTGTAGTTCAGCCGCCACTTGATCGAGGTGTCGGCCCAGTCGTGGTCGCCGCCCAGGGTGTTGGCGAAGGTGTCGCTGTAGTAGCGGCCGTACTGCCAGCTGCCGGTATAGGCCGCGCCGTCGACGAAGCCGCTGTCGGCCCCGCGGTTGGCGGCCGTCTGGGTGCGGGCCCGCGACAGCTGGAAGTCGTACTGGTTGCGCTGCTCGCGATCGATGAACTCGGAATACAGGCTGTTGAAGAAGATCCGGCCGCCGCCGTCGGGGCGGTATTCCAGGCCCAGCTGGCCGGCGTTGTTCTCGCGCTCCAGGCGGTAGGAGCGGAACGAGAAGTCGTCGGGCGTATTCAGGTCGCCGTCGCGGTTCCAGGTGATCTCGCGGTTGTCGGTGGTCTGGTTGCGGCGGTAGTGGGCCAGCGCCGCCACGACGCCGAACTTGTCGTTCGACCACGAGCCGCGGATCGAGCCCTGGCGCTGCGGGCCGTCGCCCAGCGCCATCTCGCCGTAGCCGATGTCGCCCGAGACGTGGAAGCCGCGACGATCGAACGGCGAGGCGGTGACGATGTTGATGCGGCCGGCCAGGGCCTCGGCCGGCTGCTCGGGCGTCAGGGTCTTGTTGACCTCCATGGTCTGGATGACCACGGCCGGCACGGAGTCGAAGCGGAACACCCGCTCCTCGGCGCCCAGCACGTTCATCCCGTCGATCGACACCACGGTCCAGCGCTCGGGCGCGCCGCGCAGCTGGACATAGCGCTCCTGGCCCTGGTCGCGCTCGATGGCGACGCCGGGAATGCGCGACAGGGCGGCGGCGGCCGACTGGTCGGGGAAGCGGCCGATGGCGTCGGCGGCGACCACGTTCATGATGTTGTCGGCGGCGCGCTGGATGGCGATGGCGGCGGCCTGCGAGCCCAGGATCGGGCCGGCGGTCACCACCAGGGCCTCCATTTCCTGCGCGTCGGCGTAGCTGACGGTGATTGGCGCGCCGGCGCTCGCCTCGATCTCGCGGTCGGGCAGGCCGGGATAGCGCACGACCAGCTTCTGGGGGCCGGCCGGCAGGGCCAGGGCGAAGCGGCCTTCGCGATCGGTGACGGTGCGCAGGCCAAGCTGCGGCGCGGCCACCTCGGCGGCGACCAGATAGGCGCCGTCCGTGCCGATCACCCGGCCGGTGGCCATGGCGGCTGCGGAGGCGACGGCGGCCGGCTGCGCCGCATCCGCCGCGTGGGCGATTGCCGGCAGGCTCAGGGCGGCGGCGGTGGAGAACAGCAGGGCCCTGGCGGCCCCTCGGCTGGCGCGGATCATGGTGGCTCCCCTCATGAAGACGAGGGGCGGATAGCAATTCGAACGAATGTACCGTGTGAAGCTGTCGTGAAATTTCCACGACGGAATCTTGTATTGATCTTTAGTTGCCTGATTTTTATGACCTAAATTGATCGCTAGGCGCGCCCTCTTCGCTCTGATTGGTGTGCAACTTGAACGTTTGTCCAGACTTGCGTTCGAACGCCTGTCCAGCCACACACGGGACATGGCTTTCGTAGACTTGGATTCCGCCGCCCAACTGGTCGAGGCGGGCTACCGCATCGCGCTGGAGGAGGGGCTGGGAGCCGTCAGCGCGCGCACCGCCGCGGCTCGCGCCGGCGCGGCGGCCTCGGCCGTGAACTACCATTTCGGCGATCGCGCCGGCTTCCTGCGGCGGATCCACGCCCTGGCCCTCGAAGAGGCGGCCGCGCAGCGCGAGGCGCTGGTCGCGGGCCTGTCGCGCGGCCCGCGCTGGAACAGTCTCGCCGACCGCCTGACCCTGCTGGCCGCCGAGCGGCTGGAGACCGGCCGGCTGGGCTTCGTCCTGCTGGGCGAGTTCGAGATCGAGGCCGAGGTCGGCGGGGATATCGAATTGCAGGCGGCGGCCGGGCAGGGCGGAGAGGCCGAGTTCGCCTTCTGGCGCCAGACCGCCGTGGCGCTGGACGCGGCCGAGACCGACGCCGACGGCTGGGCCGGCCTGGCCGTCGGCCTGATCACCCTGCTGCATGTCGAGCCCGACGCGGGCGAGCGGCTCCTGTGGCTGGCGCCGGCCTTCCGCCGGCTGGGCGCGCGGCTGGGCAAGGCGGCGATCGAGCCGGTCCCGGCCGGTCCGGCCCCCGACGAGGTGCTGCCCGAGCGCGAACACGCCAACGACACCGCCCGCCGCATCGTCGAGGCGGCGATCGCCGGCATCGCCGACCGCGGCGTCTTCCGCCTGACCCAGCGCGATGTCGCGGCGAGGGCCGGGGTGTCGCTGGCCGCCACCACCTATTTCTTCCGCACCAAGGCCGATCTGGTCGAAGCCGCGATGGTCGAGCTGCACCGCCAGGTCCGCGCCGAGGTCCTGGCCGCCGCCGACGACGCGGGCGTGGCCACCGTCATGGCCCCGGCCGGCGGGTTCTCGGCCCGGGTGCGGGCCCTGGGCGCCCTGCAACTGGCCGCCGCCCGCGAACCGGCCCTCCAGCCGCTGGCCGCCGCCGTCCGCGCCACCCGCGGCGCCACCTCCATGCGCATGCTCCGCCGCCAGGGTGTCAACGACGCCGACGGCCTGGACGCCATGGTCTGGTCCACCCTGATGGGCGGCCTGATCGGCAAACTCCGCTTCGCCGCCCCCGCCGACCGCGAAGCCGTGTTCGGCGCCATGCGGGACCGGCTCCAGGCAAGGCTGTTCGGCTCGATCTAGATCCTCCCCCTCTGGGGGAGGTGGCCCAGAGGGCCGGAGGGGGGGACGGTTTCAGCTTCCGCAACGCCGGCCCACCACACCCGTAAAATCCCCGCGAAAGCGGGGACCCAGGTGTTTTATCGTCGAGCGCCACGCGTTTCAGAAAAAGCCTGGGTCCCCGCTTTCGCGGGGATTGTACGGAAGGTGGGAGCGGTCATGAGGATCCTCCCCCTGTGGGGGAGGCGATCGCGCAGCGATCGGTGGGGGGAATAATTGCGAACTCACCCGCCGCACCGAAAGCTGAAACCGTCCCCCCACCGGCCTTCGGCCGCCTCCCCCAGAGGGGGGAGGTTCGCCGCTCTAGATCCTCCCCCCGAAGGGGGAGGTGGCCCGAAGGGCCGGAGGGGGAAGTCCCTGATGAGCTCAGCACATCCCCAAGGTCAGCAATCACTTCCCCCTCAGTCGCTCCGCGACAGCTCCCCCAGAGGGAGGGCATCTTGAGCGGTCCTACTGCAACCCCAGCGCCCCGGCGATCGACGACCAGGGCACGAGCTTGAAGTTCTGGTGCTCGGGCGGGAACACGTTGCGGCCGTCCTGGGCGACGAAGGCGCCGGTTTCCAGGCCGGTCCCCAGCGAGGCGCTGGTGACGTCCAGGCCGTCGGTTTCGGAGATCCCGTCGATGCCCCTGGCCCCGTCGGCGGTCACCGAGAAGCTGCCGACATAGGCGTTGTCGCCCTCGCGGCGATAGACGGCGTAGCTGTTGTTGCCCTGGCTGGAGACCACCAGATAGCCCTTGCCGCCCGCCTGCCGGTAGAGACCCACGCCCTCCAGGTCGTCCTTCAGGGCCGGGTTGGCGGCCACGCGGTCGACGGCCTTGGGCGCCTTGCGGTCGGTCGGCTCGGCGCCCAGCCGCCACAGGGCGACGTCCTCCTCGGCCACGTACAGGGCGCCGGTCTCGTCGTCGGCCAGGCAGCCCTCGGTCTGGCTGTCGAACTTGAGGTCGCGCACCGGCGCGGCGCGGACCTTGCCGTTGGCCTGCGCCACCAGCTTCCACTGCCGCACCAGGCCGTCGGGATCGCCGATGAAGACGTAGGTCTCGCCCTTGCGGCCGCGATACATGCAAAGGCCGTAGGGATCCGACAGGCCCGTGGCCTGCACCCCGTCGGCCACCGAGGTCAGCTGCCGCGTGGCCGGGTCCAGCGTGTAGATGGCGATCGACTTGTGGGTGCGGTCGCTGGCCGTGACCAGCACCGTCTCGCGGCCGCCGAGCCTGAAGCCGGAGCGCAGGTCGACATTGTTCATCTTGCCGTCGGCCAGGTGCTGCAAGGGCTTGCCGTCGAGGTCGTAGACCAGCAGGCCGCCCTTCTTGTCGGTGGCGATGATGGCGCTTTTGGCCGGATCGGCCGGGTTGGCCCAGATCGCCGGATCGTCGGCCGCGTCGCCGTCATGGTCGACGGGCTGGGTCTCCATCGTCGGCCGCACCGTGGCGAAGCCGGCGGCGGGCTTGGAACCGGCCGCGTCGCCCGTCGCCAGCTTCAGTCCGGCGGCGATATCGGCCCAGGAGACGACCTTCATGTCGGCGCCCGACTTGCGGTCGTCGGCGACCAGCAGCGTCCCGGCCGGCAGGCGATCGCTCAAGGGGTTGCGCAGGGCGAACAGGCCGGAGGGGTTCTCGACCGCGTTCTGGTCGCCCGCCTGGATCCGGAAAGCGCCCACATAGGCGTCGTCGCGGGCGCGGTCATAGACGAGGTAGTCGCCGGCGCTGGCGTTGGCGGCCACCAGGAAGCGGGCGTTCGCGCCGCCGTCGACCAGGGCCAGGCCCGCCACCTCGCCGGCGATCTGGCCCAGGCGCGCGGCGTCGATCAGGGTCGGCGCGGGCTCGGCTTCCGGATCGGCGTCGTAGCGCCAGATCCCGACCGCCTCCTGGGCGACATAGAGCGACCCGGTCGCATCGTCGCTGACGCAGTACTTGGCCTCGGACGACAGGTGCAGGCGGCGCACGATACGCCCGTCCAGCTTGCCGTCGGCGGTGGGGAACAGCAGCCACTGGTCCATCTGGCCGGCCACGCCCAGGGTGAAGGCGTAGAGCGCCCCGTCGCGCGCCCCGCGATGCAGGCACACGCCTTCGCCGGCATAGCCCAGCGCCAGCGGTTTGGCGTCGAGGCTCGTCGCCTGGCCGGTGGCGAAGTCGTACGCGGCCAGCCGCAGCCGGCCGCCCTTGCGGTCCAGCAGCGCCAGCAGCGGCTTGCCGTTCTGCTCGCGCACGTCGACGCCGTAGACCTCGCCGCCGGCGATCGCGCCGACCTTCTTGCCGTCGAGGCCATAGAGCTCCAGCCCGCCGCCTTCGCCGGTGGCGGCGACGAGGCTTTTCTCCGGCGCGACCGGATTGCGGATCAGCGCCACGCCGTTGGCGCCGCCCTCGGCGGTGGGGGCGGTCAAGACCAGGGGAGCGACCACCGGAGCCTGGGCCTGTGGGGATTGGGCCAGGGCCGATCCGGCGCCAAGCAGGAAGGCGAGCACGCCGACGGCGGCGCTGGCGCGAAGATGGGTCATGCGGCTTGTCCCCTGGAAACCTGCCGCGCCCGGGCCGGCCGGGCGCGCGCGTGGGCTTATGCGACGATTTCGACACGGATTGATGACGCCTGGGTCTTTTCCACCGGAGAGACGTTCCCTTGCGCCGGCGCGGCGATAGGGTGCGCCGACTCTCAACCCTCCGGAGCCGCAATGTTCGACGTCGCCCTCGAGACCGCCCCCGCGCCTGAAGCTCCGGTCTCGGAAGTCGTCGTCACCGGCGCGCGCCTGCCGCCGTCGGCCGGGGAGGGCGCCTTCGCCATCACCACCCTGGACGACCCGGCCTGGGCGCGCTCGCCGCGCCTCGACGAGCAGCTGGCGCGGGCTCCGGGCGTCTCGCTGTTTCGCCGCACCTCCAGCCTGGCGGCCAATCCGACGACCCAGGGCCTGTCGCTGCGAGCCATCGCCCCGTCCGGGGCCGGGCGGGCGCTGATCACGCTGGACGGCGTGCCGCAGAACGATCCCTTCGGCGGCTGGGTGATCTGGAGCGGCCTGCCGGCCGAGACCATCCAGTCGGTGCGCCTGGTGCGCGGGGCCGGGGCCCAGGCCTATGGCGCGGGCGCCCTGACCGGCGTCGTCGCCCTGACCGGCCGCGACGGTGGTGCGCCGGTGCTCGAAACAGGGGTCGAGGCCGGCGGCCTGGGCTATCGCCGCGCGGCGGTCAACGCCGGCAGCGGCGGGCTGCTGGCCAGCGTGACGGCCGAGCGGTCCGACGGCTGGACCCCGGTGCGCGAGGGGCGCGGCGCGGCCGACGAGGCGCTGGCGCTGGATGCCTGGTCGGCGGCCCTGCGCTACGATGCGCGCCTGTCGTCGGGACCCGCCATGGCCGCCCGCGTCGCGGTCTATGACGAGAACCGCCGTTCGGGCCTAGTCGGCGCCGACGCCCGCTCGCGCGGCGCCCAGGCCAGCCTGACCTTTGCGCAAGCGCCCGCCGAAGGTCGCAACGGCTGGCGCCTGCAAGCCTGGACCCTGGTCAGCGACCTGCAGAACCGCTCGGTCGCCGTCGGCGCGGCCCGTGCCTTCACCACCCCGGCCAACGACCAGTTCGAGACCCCGGCCTACGGCTACGGCTTCAACGCCGCCCTGCGCGGCGTGCGCGGGCCGCTGGAATGGGAGATCGGCGCCGACTTCCGCGCCGCCGAGGGAGAGACCCACGAGCGCTTCCGCTACATGAGCGGCCAGTTCACCCGTCTGCGCGAAGCCGGCGGCCAGACCACGACCCTGGGCGCCTATGCCGACGCCAGCTGGACGTCGGGTCCATGGCTGGTGACCGGCGACCTGCGCCTCGACCACTGGCGGGCCTTCGACGCCCGCCGCCGCGAGTTCGACCTGCAGACCGGCGCGGCGACCCTCGACGAGACCCCGGCCGGTCGCTCGACGACCACGCCCACCGGCCGCGTCGGCCTGCGCCGCGACCTTGGCCCCGGCTTCGTGCGCACGGCCGCCTATACCGGCTTCCGACCGCCCAGCCTCAACGAGCTGCACCGGCCGTTCCGGGTCGGCAACGACGTCACCGAGGCCAACGCCGCTCTCAAGCCCGAGCGCCTGTACGGGATCGAGGCCGGGGCGGGGCTGGAAGGCGAGGGGGCCGGCATTTCGGCCACCCTGTTCGTCAACCGGCTTCAGGATCCGTTGGCCAACGTCACGATCGGCCAGGGGCCGGCGACCTTCCCGACGGCCGGCTTCATCCCGGCCGGCGGCGTCCTGCGCCAGCGCCAGAACGTCGGCCGCATCGACGCGGTCGGGCTGGAGCTGGAGGGGCGCGCGGATCTTGGCGAGCGCTTCGTCCTGACCGGCGCGGTGATGGCCACCAAAGCCGAGGTCGACGGCGGCGGCGAGGCCTCCCAGCTGACCGGCAAGCGTCCGGCCCAGGCCCCGCGCCTGGCGGCTTCGGCGGGCCTGGAATGGCGGGCCGGCGAGCGGCTGGGCCTGTTCCTGGCCGCCCGCCACGAGGGCGCGCGCTTCGACGACGACCTCAACACCCGCCGGCTGGCCGCCGCCACGACCCTCAACCTGTCGGCCCGCTACAGCGTCAGCGCCTCCACCCGGCTGGAGATCGACCTGCGCAACGCCTTCGACGCGGCGGTCGCCACCGGCCGCACCGGCGACGGGATCACCAGCTATGATGCGCCGCGCAGCCTGCGGGTGGGGGTGGTCTACGTCCGCTGATTTGACTGCATAAAAAGAAAAGCAAATTTATTTATTCCATTGACTGCGAACCGTCGCCCGTGATCACCTCCGTCTCGAGCCAACCGCCCGCGCCACCAAGGCGCGGTGCAGGACTTGGGGAGGAAACCATGACTTTCGGGCCCGGCCCCGGCGCGCCTTCGCGTCCAAGAACCGCCTTCTTCCCCGCCTGATCGACTGAGGCCTTCGTCGCCTCGCGGTCCGCCGGTTCACCCGCGCCTTTCCCAAGACTCCTGCAAGCGGGAGCCAAGGGACCGGCGGGCCGTCATTCTCTTCACTCCCTCAGCGTGAGCCTTCATGAAGCGCCTCGTCTCGACCCTGGCGGCCGCGTCCCTGCTCGCGGCCGCCGCGCCGGCCCTGGCCGACGACCCGCCGCCGCCCTTGCCCGACAACGGCCTGGCCCGCACCCCGCCGATGGGCTGGAACAGCTGGAACAAGTTCGGCTGCAACGTCGACGAGACCCTGATCCGGCGCATGGCCGACGCCATGGTCGCCTCGGGCATGAAGGACGCCGGCTACGACTACGTCGTCATCGACGACTGCTGGCACGGTGAGCGCGACGCTCGCGGCGACATCCAGCCCGATCCCAAGCGCTTCCCGAGCGGCATGAAGGCCCTGGGCGACTACATCCATTCCAAGGGCCTGAAGTTCGGCATCTATTCCGACGCGGGCCTGAAGACCTGCGCCGGTCGTCCCGGAAGCCGCGGCTACGAGTTCCAGGACGCCCGCCAGTACGCGGCATGGGGCGTCGACTATCTCAAGTACGATTGGTGCATGGCCGGCACGCAGGACGCGCCGTCCTCGTACTATATCATGTCGGCGGCCTTGCAGGCCTCGGGCCGGGAGATCGTCTTCTCGATCTGCGAGTGGGGCGATTCCAAGCCCTGGACCTGGGGCGCGTCGGTCGGAAACCTCTGGCGCACCACCGGCGACATCTACGACGCCTGGGAAGGCGTGAAGGGCTACAGCCTGGGCGTCATGAACATCCTCGACAAGCAGGTCGAGCTCCATCCGTTCGCCAGGCCCGGCCACTGGAACGACCCGGACATGCTGGAAGTCGGCAACGGCGGCATGACCGCCGGGGAGTACCGCTCGCACTTCAGCCTCTGGGCCATGCTGGCCGCGCCGCTGATCGCCGGCAACGACATCGGCCACATGGACGCCGACACCAAGGCCATCCTGACCAACAGGGAAGTCATCGCCATCGACCAGGACCCGCTCGGCGCCCAGGCGCGGCGGGTGTCCAAGCAGGGCGACCTGGAGGTCTGGGCCAGACCGCTGCAAGGCGGAGGCAGGGCGGTCGTCCTGCTGAACCGGGGCCAGGCCCCGGCCGGCATCCGTGTCGACTGGACGATGCTCGACTATCCGCAAACCCTGCCGGCCAAGGTCCGCGACCTGTGGGCCGCCAAGGACCTTGGCGTGCGCAAGGGCGGCTACGCGGCGGAGGTCGCGCCGCACGGCGTGGTCATGCTCAAGGTCACGCCCTGACTTGTAGTATGAATAAATAAAAAGGCTTTTTTTATTCTGGCGCGCGCGGCGGACCCACGGTAAGCCTCGGGCGCTGGAGGTTGCGGCGTCCGGTTGAGCCGGAGGCGGCGAAGGAGTTTCGAGTGATCCAGATCGGGATCGATTTCGGCGGCACCAAGATCGAGGCGGCGGCCCTGTCGTCGGAGGGGCGCGTGCTCTCGACCCTGCGCGCCGCCACGCCGGGCGACTACGAGACGGCGCTGACCGTGGTTCGCGACCTCGTGGACCGCACCGAGCAGGCCGTCGGCGGCCGATGCTCGGTCGGCGTCGGCGCGCCGGGCTCGATCTCGCCGCGCACCGGCCTGATCCGCAACGCCAACACCACCTATCTGAACGGCCGCCGGTTCCGCGAGGACCTGGAGGCCGCGCTCGAACGGCCCGTCCGCCTGGCCAATGACGCCAACTGCCTGGCCCTGTCGGAAGCCGTCGACGGCGCGGCGGCCGGCGCGCGGGTGACCTTCGCGGTCATCATCGGCACCGGCTGCGGCGGCGGCCTCGTGGTCGACGGCAAGCTGGTCGAGGGCGCCAACGGCGTCGGCGGCGAATGGGGCCATGTGCCGCTGCCCTGGCCCAAGGCCGAGGAAAGCCCGGGCCCGCAATGCTGGTGCGGTCGCCACGGTTGCCTGGAGACCTGGATCTCCGGCACCGGATTCCGCCGCGACTTCCGCGAGCACGGCGGGGCCGACCTCAGCGGCGCGGCCATTGTTGAGGCCGCGGCCGGCGGCGACCCGATCGCCCAGGGCGCGCTGGACCGCTATCTCGACCGTCTGGCCCGGGGCCTGGCGGTGATCGCCGACATCGCCGATCCGGACGTCTTCGTGCTGGGCGGCGGCATGTCCAACGTCGAGCTGCTTTACGAGCGGCTGCCGGCGCTGGTCGCGCCGCATGTCTTCACCGACCGCTGGGAGAGCCGCATCGTCAAGGCCCGCTGGGGCGACTCCTCGGGGGTGCGCGGCGCCGCGCGCCTTTGGAGCCTGGCCGACTGGGCCGGCGACGTCGCGGCCTGACGAACCATGGGGCTGGCGCGCTTCCTCATCGTCGCCGTCCTGACAGCGCTGGCCGGCGCCGCCGTCGCCGATCCGATCCGCCTTCCCACCCGCGCCGGCGTTCTCGTCGGTGAGCGGCGAGTCGACGGCGGCGAGGCGTTCCTGGGCGTGCCCTTCGCCCGTCCTCCGGTCGGCGACCTGCGCTGGAAAGCGCCGCAGCCGGTTCCCGCCTGGGCCGGCGAACGGGCCGCGCTGAAATCCGGTCCGGCTTGCCCGCAGACCTCGCGCGGCTGGAACGCCGCCGACGCGGCCCGGTCCAGCGAGGACTGCCTCTATCTCGACGTCCGATCGCCCAGGCATGAGCCCGGAGCGCGGCTGCCCGTCATGGTCTGGATCCACGGCGGCGCAAACCATGCCGGGTCGGGCGCAGGCACGGTGGAGTCGGCCCTGGTCGACCAGGGCGTGGTGCTGGTCAGCGTGCAGTATCGCCTGGGCGTCTTCGGCTTCCTGTCGCATCCGGACCTGACGAACGAGCAGGGCGGGGCGTCGGGCAACTACGCGCTGATGGACATCGTCGCCGCGCTCCGATGGGTGCGCGACAACATCGCCGCGGTCGGCGGTGATCCCGACAACGTCACCCTGTTCGGCCACTCTGCGGGCGGGCAGGACGTTGGCCTGGTCATGCTCAGCCCGCAGGCCAGGGGTCTGTTCGCGCGCGGGATCCTGCAGAGCGGCATGCCGGGCTTCGGCTTCGCGCCGCGCAGCCTGAAGCAGAACGAGGCGATCGGTCTTCGCCTGGCCAGGGGCATTGGCGCGCGGTCGCTGGCGCAGCTGCGCGAGGCTTCCGGCTCGGATCTGCTGAAGGCGGCCGAGCAACTGAAGGCCCCGATCGACGACCAGGGCTTCATCTGGACCCAGGCGGTGATCGACGGCGTCGTGCTGCCGAAGGCGCCCGATGTCCTGCTGGCCGATCCGGCGGTGAAGCCGATGATCGTCGGCTCCAGCGCCCGCGAGATCGCCCTGTTCGGCGGCGATCCGAAGCGGGCGAGGGCTTGGGCGCGCGAGACCTTCGGAGCGCGGGCTCCGCAGGTGCTGGCGCTCTACGGTCTGGACCGCGATCGGCTTCCGGTCGCCGATCCGCTGCGGGGCGACGCAGTGCTGCAACTGGCCACGGACCGCATGTTCCGCTGCCCTGCCGCTTCTGTCGCCGCCTTGCGTCGGCGGGGTGGCGGCAGGGTCTGGCGCTACGAGCTGGCTGCGCCGCCGCCCGGACAGACGGCCGTCGGGCACGGCTCGGAGTTGGCCAACGTCTTCGACAGGCCTGCCGAAGGTCGGCCGCCGATGCAGGCCTACTGGGCCGCCTTCGCCCGCACCGGCGATCCGAACGCTCCGGGCCTGCCGCCTTGGCCGGCCGAGGACGGCTCCGGTCGACGCCTCGTCTTCGCCCCCGACGGGCCGAGGGCGGAGCAGGGCGGCGAGGCGGCCTGCCGGTTCCTGACCCGGCCCTAGCTGACAAGACACAAGCGGCGACCAAGCCGCGCGCGGAGGAGGAAACGGAAATGACGACCCGCTCGAAATCCGCCCCGAAGCTGGCTCTGCTGGCCGGGTGCGCCCTGGCTCTGCTGGCCTCTGTCGCGACGGCTCAGACCTGGGGCCCCTACAACGCCGAGTTCCCGGCCGGGGGCGATGGCCTGTCGCGTCCGTTGGCGGGCGCGACCGAGGGGCAGGCCCTGCCGGCTGGGGCGCCATGGTCGCTGTCGGCCTGGATCAAGGTCTCCGGGACGCCGTCCGGCCAGGCCCTCGCCGCTGGGATCGGCGATCCCGCCAGCGGGCGCTTCCTGGCGGTCGGCCCGGACGGCTTCGCCGCCGTCGCCGCCGGCGCCCTGACCAAGGGCGGAGAGGCGCCCCGGCCCGGCGACTGGCGCTTCGTCGCCGCCGTCTCGGACGGCGCCAAGGTCGTCCTCTATGTCGACGGCAAGCCGGCCAGGCAGGGAAGCGCGCGCGCCGCCGCCACGCCTGCCCTGGTCGCCCTCGGCCCGCGCAAGGCCGTCGGCTTTTCGCCCTTCGCAGGCCAGGTGGCCGGCTTCCGGGCCGAGGCCCGCGCCTTGTCGGCCGACGAGGTGCGCGCCCTGGCCGCCTCCAAACCCGATCCGCTGACCGTGTTCGAGACCGGCAGCCCGACCTGGCCGGTGCAGGTGCGCCAGATGTACGGCCAGGTCAGCCCGCAGGAGGCCTGGACCCGGCCGCAGGGCAAGGGCGCGATCTCGGCGCCCGTCGCCAAGCCGCCCTATGCCGGTCCGGCGTTGGTCGAGGCCGGCCCGTCGGTCTGGACGCTGAAGCGCTGGAGCCTGGTCGAGGCTCCGAAGGTGGAGGCGGGAGGCGCGGCGATCTCGTCGGCCGGTTTCGATGCCAAGGCCTGGTACGCCGCCACCGTGCCCGGCACGGTGCTGACCACCCTGGTCGATCGCGGCGTCTATCCCGACCCCGACTACGGCCTCAACAACACCGCCATTCCCGAGAGCCTGAACAAGCAGGCCTGGTGGTATCGCACCAGCTTCGACGCCCCCGCCGCCGCGGCCGGCAAGCGTTCGCGACTGACCTTCAAGGGCGTGAACTACGCCGCCGAGGTCTGGCTGAACGGCGAGAAGCTGGGCGACATGAAGGGAGCCTTCGTGCGCGGCCGCTTCGACTTGGCGGGCAAGCTGAAGCCGACCGGCAACGTGTTGGCGGTGCGGGTCTCGCCGCCGCCGCATCCGGGCCTGGCGCACGAGGAGTCGCTGACTGCCGGCGTCGGCGAGAACGGCGGCATGATGGCCCTGGACGGCCCGACCTTCGTCGCCAGCGAAGGCTGGGACTGGATCCCCAGCGTCCGCGATCGCAACACCGGCCTCTGGCAGGACGTGGTTCTGGAGGCCTCGGGGGATGCGCGCCTCGGCGACCCTCAGGTGGTCACGACCCTTCCCAAGTCGGACAACGGCCTCGCCGAGATCGAGATCGTCGCGCCGGTCGAGAACCTGTCCGACCGTGCGGTGCAGGCTACGGTGACGGCGGCCTTCGACGGCGTCTCCGTCAGCAAGACGGTCACCGCTCCGCCCGGATCGTCGACGGTGCGCCTGACGCCGGCCGAGTTTCCGCAACTGGCCGTCGCCAATCCCAGGCTCTGGTGGCCCAACGGCTACGGCGAACAGGCCCTGCACGACCTGACCCTGACCGCTTCGGTCGACGGCCAGGCCTCGGACGAGAGGCGCCTGCGCTTCGGCATCCGCCAGATCACCTACGAACTTTCCCTGATGAACCCGGCCGGCCAACTGCGCCGTGTCGAGGTTGACTTCGCCAAGGCTCGCCAACTGGGCCAGGATGTCACCGACGGCAGCCACGAGGGCATCCGCAAGGTGGTCGACGGCTGGGCGACTTCGCTGACGGCGCAGGGCGAGACCTCGCCGGCGGTCCGCGACGTTCCCGAGGTCGGTCTGTCGCCGCATCTGGTGCTCAAGGTCAACGGCGTCAGGATCGCCGCGCGGGGCGGCAACTGGGGCACGGACGACTGGCGCAAGCGTATCGAGCGAGAGCGCCTCGAACCCTATTTCCGCCTGCACAAGGAGGCGGGCCTCAACACCATCCGCAACTGGGTGGGCCAGAACACCGAGGAACCCTTCTTCGATCTCGCCGACGAATACGGCCTCCTGGTGCTCAACGACTTCTGGGCCTCCACCCAGGACTATCAGCTGGAACCGCAGGACGTGCCGCTGTTCCTGAAGAACGCCGCCGACGTTATCGCGCGCTACCGCAACCATCCCTCGATCGCCCTGTGGTTCGGCCGCAACGAGGGCGTGCCGCAGCCGATCCTCAACGAGGGGCTGGAAGCGCTGGTCCACGACCTGGACGGCACCCGCTGGTACACCGGCAGTTCCAACCGCGTGAACCTGCAGAACAGCGGCCCCTACAACTACCGTGAACCCGAGACCTATTTCACCGAGCACGCCAAGGGCTTCTCGGTCGAGGTCGGCACGCCGTCGTTTCCGACCCTGGAGGCGTTCTTCGCCGCCGTGCCCGCGCCCGATCGTTGGCCGATCAGCGACAGCTGGGCCTATCACGACTGGCATTCCACCGGGAACGGCGCGACCAGGACCTTCACCGACGCCATGGCCCGCAAGCTCGGCCCGCCGACCAGCCTCGAGGACTTCGAGCGCAAGGCCCAGCTGATGAACTACGAGACCCACCGGGCGATCTTCGAGGGCATGAACCAGGAGCTCTGGACCAGGTCGTCGGGCCGTCTGCTCTGGATGACCCAGCCGGCGTGGCCCAGCACGATGTGGCAGATCCTCAGCCACGACTACGACACCCACGGCGCCTTCTACGGAACCAAGGCCGCCGCAGAGCGGGTGCATGTGCAGATGAGCCTGGCCGACCACGCCCTGACGGTGGTCAACAACACGACCGCGCCGGTGGCGGGGGCGAAGCTGCGGGCGAGGGTGCTCGACCTGTCGGGCAAGGTGCTGTCCGACCGGACCGACGCCGTTGACGCCGCCGCCAACGCCGTGACGCCCGGGAGGACGCTGGATCTTGGCCTGAAGGCGGGGGAGGCGGCGGTGGTGCGGCTGGACCTGACCGGCGCGGACGGCGCTGCGTTGTCGCGTAACCTCTACTGGGTCGGCGCTGACGATGCTGGCGAGCGGCGGCTGGCGGAGATGGCGGCCCAGCCGGTGACCCTGTCGGTCAAGGGCGGCAAGGCCGTAGGCGGCGAGACGATGGTGACCGTCGAGCTGGTCAACGCCGGTTCGGCGCCGGCCCTGAACGCCAAGCTGACCCTGGTCGACGCCAAGGGCGGGCGGATACTTCCGGCCTACTATTCCGACAACTACGTCTCGCTGCTGCCGGGCGAGGCGCGGACGGTCGAGATCCGCTATCCCGCCAAGGCCGGCAAGGCGGCGAAGGTCGCCCTGCGCGGCTGGAACGTGACGCCTCGGGCGGCGGCGGTGCGCTAGCCGCGCTCGTCGCGCAGCTTCTTGTTCAGGGCGACGCTGGCCTCCATGCGGGCCAGCTGTTCGGGCGAGGCCGGCGCCTGGTGCCTGGCCTTCCACTCGGGCTGCGGCATGCCGTAGATCGCCTCGCGGGCCTGATCCTTGTCGAGCGCGCCCTCGGAGGCCTCGCTGACCCAGTCGGCCAGGCAGTTGCGGCAGAAGCCCGCCAGGCCCATCAGGTCGACGTTCTGGGCGTCGGTGCGCATCCGCAGGTGCTCGACCAGGCGGCGGAAGGCGGCGGCGGCGAGGCGGTCGTCGATCTCGACGGTCATGGTCTTCACGTCTTCTGCAGGGCCGCCCGCGAGGGCAGCAGGCGTTCGATGATCGGCAGGATGGCCGCGCCCATGGCCGGCGCGTCGGCGGCCAGCGCCGCGCGCTGCACCGGGGCGAGGCTGGGCACGCCCGGCACGCCGGCCAGCTTGACCTCCAGCGCCGCGGCCAGGCGGTCGACCAGGCTTTCGGGCAGGCGGCCGCCGATATAGACGGCCTGCGGATTGATCAGGCAACTGATCGCCACGGTCGGTCCGGTCAGCAGGTCGGCGGCCAGGTCGATCCAGGCCTCGACGGCCTCCAGGCCCTTGGACGGCAGGGTTTCCAGGTCGCCGGGCGCCGTGATGGAGAAGCCGTTGTTCTCCAGGAACTGGGCCAGGGCCGACAGCGACACCGCCTCCTGCAGGGTGGCGACGTCGATGCGGGGCGAGGTCACCGGCAGGAAGCCCAGCTCGCCGCTGCGGCCCTGGGCGCCCCTGAAGTACTCGCCCTCGACCACCAGGCCGCCGCCCAGGCCCGAGGTGACCAGCACGTAGAAGAAGCTCGGCGCGTTCATGCCGTGGCCGAAGTGCAGTTCGCCCAGGGCTGCTGCGGCGGCGTCGTTCTCGACGGTCACCGGCAGGTCGTGGCGGCGCGACAGCAGCTCGCGCACGTCGACGGTGTTCCAGGCGCCGTACTCGGCGGGGCGGTGGGGCAGGTCGACCCGGGCCATGTCGTCGGGCATGGCCACGCCCACGCCGATGATCCGCCCGGCCTCGACGCCCTTGGTCTTGAGGAAGGTCTTCCAGTTGGTCTCGAAGAACTCGGCCACGGCGTCCGGCCCGGCGAAGGCGACCTCCCAGGTCGAGCGCGCGCGCACCTGGCCGGCGAAGTCGAGCAGCAGGATCGTGACGTGGTCGCGGTCGATATTGAGGCCGATCGAGAAGCAGCCGTCCGGATTGACCGCCAGGGTCATCGCCGGCTGGCCGCGTCCGCCATGCAGCTTGCCGGCCTCGACGATCAGGCCGTCGTCCAGCAGGCGCTTGGTGATGTTGGTGATGGCCGGCACGGTCAGGCCGGTCAGGGCGGCGATCTCGGGCTTGGTCTTGGCTCCGCCGATGCGGATCGACTGCAGCGTGACCCGCTGGTTGTAGTCGCCGGCCCGCTCCAGATTCGTGCCGGACAGGCTGGGACCAGCTTGCGAGGTCTTGCGGGCGGGGCTTTTGGGCGACTGGCTCATCTATGCCCTGGCTTAGCACCTGCGACGCGAAGCGCGAAAGGCCGGTGTCGGCGATCCGACACGGCGGCGCCGCTGATTAATGAAACTTGCTTTCTTTTATACCTTGCGCCGGTCGGACGCCATCGCCAGGGTCGCAGGCCAAGAGCGGGGAGGCTTGAATGGGGATGAACGCCGCGCGGAAGCTGGGCGCAGGCCTGGCCTTCGCCTCGATCCTCGCAGCCACGCCCGCCGTCGCCGGCTTCTCGGTGCGTGACGGCAAGCTGGTCGACGCTTGCGGAGACGCGTTCGTCGCCCGGGGCGTGAACCTGCCTCACGCCTGGAAGCCGCGCGCCACCGGCAAGGCCATCCGCGAGTCGGCGGTCCTGGGTTCCAACACCGTCCGCGTGGTGCTGAGCGACGGGACGCGTTGGCGACGCACCTCGCCGGGGGCCGTGCGCCGGATCCTCGCGCAGGCGAGGCGCGCCCGGCAGGTTGTCGTCCTGGAAGTGCACGACACCACCGGCTATGGCCTTGAGCCGAAGGCGGCGCACATCGGCTCGGCCTTGGCCTATTGGGCCAGGCTCGCGCCCGTCCTGCGCGGCCAGGAGAGCTTCGTCCTGGTCAATATCGGCAACGAGCCGACAGCGGGGACCGCGACGCCGGCGCTGTGGCTGGAAGCGCATCGCACGGCCGTCGTCGCCCTGCGGGCCCTGGGCCTTCGCCATACCCTGGTGATCGACGCCCACGACTACGGCCAGGACCGTTCGGGAACGATGCGCGACAAGGCGGCCGAGCTGTTCGCCGCCGACCCGCTGCGCAACCTCGTCTTCGATGTCCACATGTACGAGGCCTATGGCGAGGCGCGGGCCGTGGAGGCCTATCTGCTGGCCTTCGAGGCGGCGCGCCTGCCGCTGATCGTCGGCGAGTTCGGGCCCGACCATCGGGGCGAACCGGTGGACGAGGAGGCGATCTTCCGGCTCTCCGGCGAGATGGGGGTCGGCTATCTCGGCTGGTCGTGGTCGGGCAACGCGCCGGAGGTCGCCGACCTCGACCTGGTCGAGCGCTTCGACGGGCGGCGACTGACGCCGTGGGGCAAGCGGTTCTTCGATGGGACCGGCGGCGTGCGCGAGACAAGCCGGCGTTCGCGCGTCTTCTCCGGCTGTCGCTAGCCGCGCCTGGCGGCGGACTCGGCCAGCACGCGCGAGAGAATGGTCAGCAGCTCCTTGCCCGCCGTCTCGTCGAGATCGCCGAGAATGCCCTTGGCATGAAGCGGCAGATGGTCGGCGGCGTCGCCCTCGGTGCGGAAGACATAGTGGTCGAACATCGCCTTCCAGGCCTGGCGGTGGGCCGGGGGCAGGGCGCGCAGGGTGAGCATGGCGTGCATGAAGGCGTCGCGGGGCAGGCCTCGTCCCTGGTTGGGCGGGGTCCACCAGTAGTTCACCAGCATGTTCACCGTTTCCAGCGAACGCACGTGGTGCCACCACAGGTACGGCACGTAGATCGCATCGCCCGGCTCCAGCTCGGCCGACTGCGCCGTCTCCAGCGCCTGGGCGAAGCGGGGGAACCGGTCGAGATCGGGGTCTTCGAGCGAGACCAGGCTGATGGTCGCCCCGGCCGGGGTGCGCTCGAACGGGCCCATGTAGAGGTTCTCGACCTGGTCGGGCGGGAACAGCGTGAAGCGGCGGCGGCCGGCGACCACGCAGGCGATGTTCTCGAACGGGTCGTGATGGGCGGCGACGATCACCTTGTTGCCGATCCAGACGCGCGGCTCGATGTCGGGGCCGAGCAGGGGCAGGGGATTGTCTTCGGCGAAGCCCGGCAGGGCGTTCCAGGTGGGAACCGACTGGGCGGCCAGCGCCGTCTGTTCGGCGTCATCGGCGTGCTCGGCCAGGAAGTCGAAGGTCTTCTTCAGGCGAGCCCGGCCGCCCTTGAAGTTCATGCCGCTCAGGTCGTCGTCATAGAAGAACCGCCCGCCCGCCTCGACCGGCGCGAAGACCGTGGCGACCGACTGGCCGGCGTCGAACCGCGACAGGTAGTCGAACAGCGCAACGTGTCCGGCGCGACCGGCCGCGACCACGGGCCAGTGGGAGGCAAGGCCCCGGATGACCACCGGCTCGGCGGCGCTCGTCAGCGCGGCCAGCGCCTCCGGCGAGGTCGCCGTGGATTCGCGGATTTCCTTCACTGGCGTCCTCCCCCTCGAAGGTCGTCACCCTTCGAACGGGGCGTACTGAAGGGTGATTGTGTCCGTCAGGCAACAGCGGTTGGCAAGGCTCAAGGATTAAACAAAATATTTTTATAAAATGCTGGCGTACCGGTGTTTGCTACGGTTATGAAACATCAAGCGCCCGCGTCGAGACGGGTGCGACGGGAGGAAGCGCGACGCCAGGACGCCTGGCCAAGGCTTCCCGCACAATCGGCGGCACGACCGCTCATCTCCGGACGCACGATCCGGATACTTGAAGGGCCGCGCCAGCGCGGTCTTGGGAGGGGACGACCTATGAGAACCACGCGAATCCGCATGGCCGGATGGATGGGCTGCGCCTCGGTCGCGGCCTTGCTGAGCGCCGCGCCGGCCCTGGCGCAGGAGACGGTGTCGACCGCTCCGGCCGCCTCGCAGGCCTCGCCGTCGGACGTGATCGCCGACAATCAGGTCGAGACCGTGATCGTCACCGGCCAGCGCGCGGCGCTGAAGTCGGCCCAGCAGATCAAGCGCAGCGCCGACACGATCGTCGACTCCATCACCGCCTCCGACATCGGTTCGTTCCCCGACAAGTCGGTCGCCGAGGCCCTGCAGCGCGTGCCGGGCGTCACCGTCAACCGCTATGCCTCGACCAGCGACACCACCCACTTCTCGGCCGAGCCGTCGGGCGTCATCGTTCGCGGCCTCTCGCAGGTCCGTTCGGAGTTCAACGGCCGCGACACCTTCAGCGCCAACTCCTCGCGGGGCCTGTCGTGGGGCGACGTCTCGCCCGAGCTGATGGGCGGGGTCGACACCTACAAGAACCAGACCGCCGAACTGATCGAGGGCGGCATCGCCGGCACCGTCGACCTGAAGACGCGGCTGCCTTTCGACAGCGCTGGCAGGGTGATCGGCATCACCACCTCGCTTAACTACGGCACCCTGTCCGAGCAGGTGACGCCCGAGGTCTCGGCCATCTACGCCAACCGCTGGCAGACCGAGATCGGCGAGTTCGGCCTGATGGTGAACGGCGCCCATTCCGAGCTGAACACCATTTCGGAAAGCTCGCAGTTCGGCCGCATGGGCATCTTCAAGGACGTCACCATGTTCGGTGGCGGCACGAAGTACATTCCGGCCTGGTATCGCCTGGCCCACACCGAGTTCGACCGCACCCGCAACGGCGTCGCCGCCGCCGGCCAGTGGCGCGACAACGACCAGAAGTTCCTGGCCACGGTGCAGTTCAACAAGTCGAGCTACGAGAACATCTGGCACGAGCGTTCGGTGCAGGGCAGCGCCTTCAGCCTCTACAACCGCGGCCCGCACTTCGAGATCACCAACGCCGACGCGAACGCCTATGTGCTGCCGGCGCCTGGCACGACCTTCAAGTTCGACGACGAGGGCAACTTCGAGAGCGGGATCATGACCTCGCCGCTGGGCTGGGTCGGCAACACCACCTCGGCCAGCAACGATTGGGCGGGCTACCTGATCGGCCAGACCTCGACGGGCCAGCCGGTCATCGAGCCCTGCTACGGCTGGACCGGCCGCACCGATTGCGCGCCCGAGCAGCGTGGCGGCGAGCTGTCGGCGACCACCCGCTACAATTATAACAAGCAGACCACCCAGGACCTGGCCTTCAACCTGAAGTGGGACCCGACCGACCGGCTGCGCTTCAACTTCGACGTCCAGAAGGTGAAGGCCAAGCTGTCGAACTACGACGCCGACGTGGGCCTGGTCTCCTACGCCAACCTCAACATCGACGCGACGGGCGACCATCCGGTGATGACCGTGCTGCCGGGCGCCAACATCAACTACGCCCCCGGCGGCCTGGCCAATCCGAACGCCTGGCGCTTCAACAACGTCAACAATCACCTGGAGCGCAGCGAGGGCGACCAGTTCGCCGCGCGGATCGACGTGCAGTACGACCTGGGCGACGGCTGGCTGGACTCGCTGAAGGTGGGCGCACGCCACGCCGACCGCGAACAGACCGTCCGCTGGAGCGTCTACAACTGGGGCGGCATCGCCAACGCCTGGGGTTGCGACCAGGGCGGCGGCGGCGTCAACAGCACCGACTACCTCTGGTACAACGTCGACCGCACCGCGCCGGCCGCCAACGTCAACGGCGACTGCGCCACGGGCAATCCCACCACCACCTTCAGCGGCTGGGACCGCAACCTGCCGGACGTGCGGTCGTTCAACGACATCTTCAGCGGCGACGTCCTGAAGTCGGGCATGCTGACCTTCGCCAGCATGGACTTCGTCAAGGACCTGGAGAAATTCCAGAAGGCCTTCGGCTATTCCAACACCGGCGTGGGTTCGTCGCGCTGGGAGGCGGTCTGCTACCGCCCGGGCGAGACCAACTGCTTCCTGCCGCAGGAAATCACCGAGGTTTCCGAAAAGACCAACGCCGCCTACGTGATGCTGAAGTTCGGCGGGCGGGACCACACGATCGGCGGCTTCGGGGTCAGCGGCAACATCGGTCTCCGCTACGTCGGCACCACGAACGAGAGCGCCGGCTCGCTTGTCCACGCCGATTTCGGCAAGACCGATCCGCGGGTCTGCCAGCCGCGCGGGCGCCCGCTCGGCCCCGACGGCCTGCCGGTCACCGGCGCCTACGTGCCCCAGAGCCTGTGGTGCTACCTGTCGGCCGACGACAAGGCGTTCACCGACGGCCTGGCCTCGTCCAGCAACGTTCGCCAGAAGCACCACAACTGGCTGCCCAGCTTCAACCTGAAGATCGATCTCAGCGACGAGTGGCAGCTGCGTCTGGCGGCCTCGCGGGCCATGTCGCGCCCCGATATCGGCTACCTGAAGAACTATGTTCAGGTGAACATGGCCGGGCCCGACATGAGCAACGTCAATGATCCGCTGTGGATCAAGGACAGCGCGGGCAACATCACGGGCGCCAACATCCGCTACACGGCGGAGTCCTACAATCCGTACCTGAAGCCGATGACGGCCGACCAGATCGACCTCAGCCTCGAGCATTACTTCGCCGAGGTGGGCTCGTTCTCGGTGGCTGTCTTCTACAAGAAGTTCAACGACTACATCCAGTACGGCGGCTTCAACCAGGACGTCACGGTCAACGGCGTCACCCGCACGGTGCTGACCCGTGGTCCGGTCAACGGCGACGGGGCCAAGATCCGCGGGGCCGAGGTAGCCTACCAGCGCTACTTCGACTTCCTGCCCGCGCCGTTCGACGGCCTCGGGATCCAGGCCAACTTCACCTATGTCGAGAACAAGGGCGTCACGAACGCCAACCTGAGCAACGCCTCGGGCGGCGGCGGCTCCAACACCGGCGGCGGCGGCCTCAGCCAGGCCGACGGGGCGGTGCAGGTCGACTCGCTCGAAGGCCTGTCGAAGTACGCCTACAACCTCGTGGGCATGTACGAGAAAGGCCGCTGGGCGGTGCGGGCGGCCTACAACTGGCGCTCGAAGTACCTGCTGACCGCCATGGACTGCTGCCTGGCCTTCCCGATCTGGCAGGACGACGCCGGCTATCTCGACGCCTCGATCCGCTATCGGGCCAGCGACAACCTGGAGATCAGCCTCCAGGGCAGCAACCTGCTGAACACCGAGTCCGTGCTCAAGCAGCAGGTCAACGACGCATCGGCCGGCGGCCTCCTGAAGGACAACGCCTGGAACCGCACCGACAAGCGTTACCTGTTGACGTTCCGCTTCAAGTACTGATCGATCCTAGGAAGGGGCGGGCCGTCGGTCCGCCCCTTCGTCACAAGAATACGGGACCGTTCGCGGAGCCCGACAACGGGGTGGAAAGGCGGCATGGAAACAAGCACGCCCTTGGATATCGTCATCGTCGGCGGCGGGACCGCCGGCTGGATGGTGGGGACGGCGCTGGTCAGCGGCCTGCGTCCGCACCAGGCGCGGGTGTGGCTGGTCGAGTCCGACGAGATCGCCACCGTCGGCGTGGGCGAGGCCACGATCCCTGCCATGCGCGACTACAACCGCTTCGTCGGCATCGACGAGGTCGAGATGATGCGCGAGACGAACGGCACGTTCAAACTCGGCATCGAGTTCCTCGACTGGGGATTCAAGGGCTCGTCCTACCACCACCCCTTCGGCGTGCACGGCGTGGGCATTGGCGGCGCGGGCTTCCACCACCACTGGAACCGGGCGCGGCTGGCGGGCCACGAGTTCGACATCGAGCAGTTCTCCTACGCCATCGCCGCGGCGCGGGCCGATCGGTTCGAGTTTCCCAACCCCGATCCCGACAAGATCGATTCCACCTACAGCTACGCCTATCACTTCGACGCCAGCCTCTATGCCCGCTACCTGCGTAAGGTGGCCGAGGGCAGGGGGCTGACGCGCACCGAGGGCAAGGTGGTCGACGTCACGCGCGACGGCCAGACGGGCGACGTCGCCTCGATCACCCTGGCCTCGGGCGAGGTGATCAAGGGCGACTTCTTCGTCGACTGCACCGGCTTTCGCGGCCTGCTGATCGGCCAGACTCTGAACAGCCCGTTCGAGGACTGGACCGACTGGCTGCCGTGCGACCGTGCCTGGGCCGTGCCCTGCGCCCGCGCCGACCGCTTCACGCCCTTCACCCGCTCGACCGCGCGCGAGGCCGGCTGGCAGTGGCGCATTCCGCTGCAGCACCGCACCGGCAACGGCTATGTCTATTCCAGCCGCTACATCAGCGACGACGAGGCGGCGTCCGTCCTGATGGCCAATCTCGACGGCGAGGCCCTGGCCGAGCCGCGCCTGATCCGCTTCAAGGCCGGCCGCCGCACCGCTTCCTGGACCCGCAACGTCATGGCCGCGGGCCTGGCGAGCGGCTTCCTCGAACCCCTGGAGTCGACCAGCATCTACCTGGTGCAAGTGGCGGTCATGAACCTGCTCAAGCTGTTCCCCGGCAAGCGGGTCGAGCCGGCTCTGGTCGAGGACTTCAACCGCCGGGTCGACATGGAGTACGATCGGGTGCGCGATTTCCTGATCCTGCACTACCACGCCAACACCCGCACCGACGGCGAGCTGTGGAAGCACTGTCGCGAGATGGAGATCCCCGAGAGCCTCAAGGACAAGCTGGAGCTGTTCCGCCATCGCGGCGTGGCGCCCAACCATCGCGACGGCCTGTTCGCCCAGCCGAGCTGGATCTCGGTGCTGCTCGGGCAGGGCGTCCTGCCGGGCGGCTACGACCGCATGGCCGACAATGTTCCGCTGTCCCAGGCCCTGGCCGAGATGGAGCGCCAGCGGGCGGCCATCGCCCGGCGGGTTCCGGCCATGCCGAGCCACGCCGACTTCATCGCGCGACACTGCGCCGTCACCCAACGTCCGGTCGCGGAGGCGATGGCATGAGCCGGCCCGTCCAGACCGTCGTGGTGGTCGGCGCGGGTGCGCCGCTGTGGCTGACGGCCTTGGCGCTTCGCAAGGCCTTCGGCGCAGGGGGCCTGGTGGTGCGCGCCGTCGAGACCGGGCCGCCTGAGCCGGGGCTGTCGCATGCGGGCCTGCCGGCCATGGGCAACCTGCATCAGTTGCTCGGGCTGTCGGAGACCGAGCTGGCGCGGCGCTCCGGTGCGGTTCCGTCCCTGGGGCAGAGGTTCGCCGGCTTTTCCGGCGACGGATCGTCCTTCCTGCACCCGTACGACACCTACGGCCATACGGTGGACTATGTCGACTTCGTCCATCACTGGGTGCTGGCCCGCAAGCGGGGCCTGAAGGCGGCGCTGGAAGACTTCTCGCTGGGGGCGGCGGCCGCCAAGCAGGGACGCGTCGTCGAGGGCGACGATCCGGGGCGACTGTCCTCGCCGGGCGTCGGCCTGCATGTGGATGCGACCGCCTATGCGGCCTTGCTGCGCCAGCGCGCCCTGGCGGACGGCGTCATCGTCGAGCAGGGCGTCGTGGTCGACGTCGAGCGGTCCGGCGAACGGATCGAGGCGGTGGTGCTGGAGGGCGGCGCGCGCGTCGTTGGGGACCTCTTCGTCGATGTCGGCGACGGGGCGCTGATCGGCCAGATGCCGGGCGCCACGTTCGAATCCTGGGCGCGATGGCTGCCGTTCGATCGTGTGCTGCCGCTGGCCGGACAGCGCCTGCACACGCTGCCGGCCTATGCCCACATCGAGGCCATGGAAGGCGGCTGGGTGGGGCTCTATCCATTGCAGGACCGCACGGCGGGGCTGGCGGTCTATGATTCCCGGGCCGCAGACGCCGATGCGATGGTCCGTCGGGCGGAGGGCGTTTCGCCGCTGGGGTGGAGGCGCGGCGAGGCGCAGGTCCTGCGGCCGGGCATGCAGGCGCGGCCGTGGATCGGCAACTGCGTGGCGCTGGGGGTGGCCGCGATCGCGCTGGACCCCTCCGACGCCGCGCCGATGCATGTTCTGCAGGCCGGGCTGTCGCATCTGGTGACGCTGTTTCCGGCGGACGCCGACTGCGAACCTGAAGCACGGGCCTACGGCGCGGCGTTGGCCGCCCACGGGCGAGGCCTGCGCGACTTTCAGGCCATGCACTACCACCTCAACGGTCGAAGCGACGCGCCGTGGGAGGCCGTCCGCGCCGTCGAACCGCCGGCCGAGCTGGCCTACCGGCTGCGCCTGTTCGGCGCGCGCGGCGTCGTGCCGGCCCGCGAGGACGAGGCGTTCCAGCCCGCCAATTGGGCGGCCTGCCTGATCGGTCACGGCCTGATCCCGCAGGCGCACGATCCGCTGGCCGAGGGCGTGGCCGAGGCCGAGCAGATCCAGATATTCCAAGGGATTCTCGGCCGTATCGCCGCCGACGTCGGCCGGATGCGGCCGTTGGAAGCCAGGCTCGCCTCGCTGGCGCTGCGACCGGCCGCGCCGGCCCCGGCGCCCCTGCGATTCACGTGAGCGGGCCGATCCGAAACATCGTCGTCGTCGGGGGCGGCACGGCCGGCTGGATGACCGCCGCGGCGCTGGCCCAGACCGTCGGGACGCAGCGCTACTCGATCACCCTGGTCGAGTCCGAGCAGATCGGCACGGTCGGGGTGGGCGAGGCGACCATCCCGATGATCCTGCTGTTCAACAAGGTGCTGGGTCTCGACGAGGACGTCTTCATCCGCGAGACCAACGCGACCTTCAAGCTGGGTATCGAGTTCGCCGACTGGCGACGCCTGGGCCATCGCTACTTCCACCCGTTCGGCCTCTACGGCGCCGACATGGACGGCGTGGGCTTCCAGCACTTCTGGCTGCGCTGGGCGAGGCAGAGCGGCGACTGGGATCACGGCGCCTTCAATGCCGAGACCCTGGCGGCGGCGGGCGGCCGGTTCATGCGCACGCCGCCGGCGCCGAACCTGCCCAAGATCAACTACGCCTTCCAGTTCGACGCGGCGCTCTACGCGGCCTTCCTGCGTCGCTATGCCGAGGCGAGGGGCGTCGTCCGCGCCGAGGGCAAGATCACGACCGTCGAGCGCGACGGCCAGAGCGGCCATGTCTCGCGGTTGGTGCTGGACGATGGCCGAGCGATCGGCGGCGACTTCTTCGTCGACTGCTCGGGTTTCCGGGGCCTGCTGATCGAGGAGACGCTGGGCGCTGGCTATGACGACTGGAGCCGCTGGCTGCCGTGCAACCGCGCCGCCGCCGTACCTTGCGCGCGGGCGGGCGAGCTGACGCCCTACACCCGCGCCACCGCGCGCGAAGCCGGGTGGCAATGGCGGATCCCGCTGCAGCACCGCACCGGCAACGGCTACGTGTTCAGCGACGCCTTCATCGGCGAGGACGAGGCCGTGCGGCTGCTGGGCGAGCGCCTGGACGGCGCGGCCCTGGCCGACGCCAAGGTGCTGAAGTTCACCGCCGGCCGCCGTCGCAAGAGCTGGATCGGCAATGTCCTGGCCATCGGCCTTTCGAGCGGCTTCCTGGAGCCGTTGGAGTCGACCAGCATCCACCTGATCCAGGCCGCCATCGCCAAGCTGCTGACGCTGTTTCCCAAGACCGGATTCGATCCCTGGGTGGTCGACAAGTTCAATCGCGAGATGGCCCTGGAGTACGAGCAGGTCCGCGACTTCATCATCGCCCACTACAAGGTCACCGAGCGCGACGACACCGAGTTCTGGCGCTGGTGCCAGGCCATGGTTCCGCCCGACAGCCTGGCCCAGCGGCTGGAGGTGTTCCGTACGCGCGGCGAGGTGCTGGTCGACCAGAAGGAGCTCTTCAAGGAGACCAACTGGTTCGCCATCCTGGCGGGGCAGGGGCTGCTGCCCGACGACTATCACGCCGTCGCCGACAAGATTTCGCCCGAGGAACTGAGCCTGCGCCTGGGGCGCATCCGGGCGGCGATCAAGGAGCGCGCGGCGGGCATGCCGCCGCACGACCTCTATCTCGAAAAGGCCGGTCTGTTAGGGGCGGCCGCGAAGGCGGCCAGGATCGTCACTGCCTAATTGGTCCGACCATTTGTCGAATTGGTATGACTTCCAGTTTGACAAGCCGCCCGGGTTTCCGCGAATGCTAGCGGTAACAAGGCGCGCAGGCGCGGGGATCGGGAGGTTCGGGTGAAAGGTTTCAGCGCATGGCTCGGCGCGAGCGCGGCGGCGATGGCCCTGCTGGCGGCCGGCATGGCCTCGGCCGAGATCCCCCGCCTCGAAAAGCATGGAACCGCCGCTCGCCTGGTCGTCAACGGCAAGCCGATGCTGATCCTGGGCGGGGAGCTCGGCAATTCCAGCGCCTCCAACCGCGCCTACATGGCAAGGCACTGGCCGCGCCTGAAGGCGATGAACCTCAACACCGTATTGGCCCCCGTTTCGTGGGAGCTGATCGAGGCGAAAGAGGGCGTCTACGACTTCTCCAGCGTTGATGATCTGCTCGCCGA
Source organism: Caulobacter vibrioides (assembly GCA_001449105.1). GTDB lineage: Bacteria > Pseudomonadota > Alphaproteobacteria > Caulobacterales > Caulobacteraceae > Caulobacter > Caulobacter vibrioides_C. Next base: position 157,058 of record LNIY01000084.1, read on the forward strand.
CGCCCGCGCTCAGGACATGAAGCTGGTCCTGCTGTGGTTTGGGGCGTGGAAGAACAGCATGTCGACCTATGTTCCGGCCTGGGTGAAGCGCGACCAGGCCCGCTTCCCGCGCGTGAGGGCGCAGGACGGTTCGACGATCGAGATCCTGTCGGCCTTTTCCGACAACACCCGCGCCGCCGACGCCAAGGCCTACGCCGCCCTGCTGGCGCATCTGAAGAAGGTCGACGGCGATCGCAACACCGTCCTGATGGTTCAGGTCGAGAACGAGATCGGCATGCTGCCCTCGGCGCGCGAGCATGGGGCGGCGGCCGATGCAGCCTATGCCGGTCAGGTTCCGGCGGCGCTGATCCGGAAGCTGAAGACCGGCCGCGAGGCGATCGAGCCGGAGCTGCGCGATCTCTGGAAGCGCAACGGCGCCAAGGACAAGGGGACCTGGGCGGCTGTCTTCGGCGCCGACGAGGCCGGGCAGGAGGTGTTCACCGCCTGGTCCTACGCCCGCTACGCCGAAGGCGTGACCTTGGCCGGCAAGGCCGCCTATCCGCTGCCGATGTACGTCAACGCCGCGCTGAACCGCACCGGCAAGAAGCCTGGCGAGTATCCCAGCGGCGGGCCTCTGCCGCACCTGCTGGACGTCTGGAAGGTCGGCGCGCCGAGCCTCGACCTGCTGTCGCCCGACATCTATTTCCCGAACTTCAACGACCTGGCCGCGCGCTTCGTGCGGCCCGACAACGCGCTGTTCGTGCCCGAGGCCAACAACGCCAGCGCCCCGGAAACGCCGGCCAACGCCTTCTACGCCTTCGGCAAGCTGGACGCCCTGGGCTTCTCGCCGTTCGCCATCGAGAGCGTAAACGCCGAGGAGCACAAGGCCATCGCCGACGCCTACGACGTCCTGCGCCAGCTGACGCCGGCCCTGCTGGCCGCGCAAGGCAAGGGGGCCATGGCCGGTTTCAAGCCGCGCGTGCTGGAGGACGGGACGGTGCAGGATGCGCCGGTCGTCCAGGTGATGGGCGACTATCGCTTCGAGGTCGGCTTCAACGATCCCTGGACGCCGAAGGCCTCGCAGAAGCCGGCGACCCATGGCGGCCTGATCATCCAGACCGGCCCCGAGGAGTACCTGATCGCCGGGCGCGGGATCGTGGTCACTTTCGCGGGCGCAGGAAAAGGTCCTCCCCTGGCCGGTATCGACAAGGCCGAGGAAGGCGTGTTCGACGGGGAGGGGCGCTGGCTTCCCGGCCGCCTCCTGAACGGCGACCAGACCCATCAGGGCCGACACATCCGCCTGTCGCCCGACCAATTCCAGATCCAGCGGGTGAAGTTCTATCGCTATCGCTGACCAGGACGGGACCTCCGGGCGCCCCCGGAGGTCCCGCGCCGTCAGAAGCTGTAGGTCACGCGGGCGTAGTAGTAGCCGCCGTTGATCCCGAACGGCGAGAAGCTGGGATAGAGCGCCACGCCCGGATTGCCGGCCGCGACCGAGGCGGCCGTGCCCGCCGGGTTCAGGTTCTCCGGATAGACGTCGAACAGGTTGTTGGCCCCGATAGACGCCTTCACCGCCTCGGTGACCGCATAGGTCAGCTCCAGGTCGGTGACCAGGTGCGACTTGATGCGGTCCTTGAAGTAGGTCCCGTTGACGTTGGTGTAGGCCCAGGCCGGACCGTAGACGGTGTTGGTGAGGTTCACCGTCCAGCGGTCCTTGGCGTAGACGGCCGCGAGATTGGCCTTGTAGCGAGGCGAGGCGTGCTCGAGGAACGCGATCGCCGCGCGGTCGTAGAGCACCGCGCTGCCCAGGCCCGACGGCGGCGTGGCGATGCGGGTCACCTTGGTCTGGTTGACGTTGACGCCCAGGGTCCAGTCGACCTTTCCAAGCTCGCCCAGGTCGGTCCAGGTGGTGGCCAGGATCTCGACGCCGCGCGTGCGGGTGTCCAGGCCGTTGGAGAACAGGTTGATCCCGGTGGTGCCGACGGTGGGGTCGAGCACATTGCCGTTGGCGGTGATGGCGTTGGTGATCGCCGCGTTGACCACGGCGCCGCCGATCTTGCCGTAGAGCGCGCCGCTGCCGACGATGCGATCCTCGATCTTGATCTGGTAGGCGTCGATGGTCAGCGACACGCGGGGCAGGGGTTCGGCGACGATGCCGAGGCTGATGTTGGTGGACTTTTCCGGATCCAGCCCGTCCAGCCCCAGCAGCCTGGCCCCGGCCGAACCCGGCGGCAGTTGCACGAAGGCGGTGGTCGGCGAGACATTGGTGGCCGAGTAGTAGAGCTCGGCCAGGGTCGGCGCGCGGAAGCCGCTGCTGACCGTGCCGCGCACCGCGAACGCCGGGGTGAAATCGTAGCGGCCGGTCAGCTTGGCGATGTCGGCCGAGCCGAAGTCGCTGAAGTCTTCGTGGCGGACGGCGAAGTCGAGCTTCAGGTTCTCGACCGGCGAGGCGGCGAGGTCGGCGTAGAGCGCCCAGCTGTCGCGCTTGTGCTTGCCGGCGTCGGTCAGGGCGAAGCCGGGGTAGGATTGCGAGCCGGACTTGTAGCGGGCGGCAGCGTCGCCGGCCTTTATCTCGTAGCTCTCGTTACGCTGCTCGGCGCCCAGGGCCAGCGTCAGCGGCGAGGCCCAGCCGACCTCGAATTCGCGGCTGACGTCCAGATTGTTGGTCCACTGGGTGGAGATGAAGTCACCGGCGTGGAACTCGGTCGGGGTCGCGCCGGTGTCGGCATAGAGCTGCAGGTTGGCCGACTTGCGCACCCGCACCTCGTGGTCGTCGCGGCCGTAGGTGCTGGACAGGTCGTAGCGCCAGCCGCCCAAGGCCAGGCCCTTGACCCCGCCGGTCAGGGCGTAGTCCTTCTCCAGCGTCTCCAGCATCGGGCTGAAGCCCCTGGGGTAGATGGCCGGCAGCCGGTTGGGCAGTCGGTAGTTCTCGTAGGCGGTGGCCTTCTTCACGCCATAGGTGCCGAAGCCGTAGACCTCCAGCGCCTCGCTGGCCTTCCAGCCGGCCGAGACCGTGCCCGCCGTCAGTTGGTAGCGGGCGTCGCCGGCGATGCGGTTCACGTACGGATAGCCGGGCAGGGCGGTCGGCCAGCTCGGATTGGCGGCGACGGCGGCCGGGGTGACGATCCGCGCATCCGGCGCGCCGCGGAAGCTGAAGTCGTGGAAGCGGTTCTCCAGCGTGACGTTGACGTAGGCCCCCGGCGCCGGCGCGAAGCCGGCGTTGGCCGACAGGCTGTAGGTTTCGCCGTCGCTCTCGTAGTAGGCGCCGCCGGTCGCCGAGGCCGTGCCGCCGTGATCGTCGTCCTTGAGGATGATGTTGATGACGCCGGCGATGGCGTCGGTGCCGTACTGGGCGGCCGCGCCGTCGGTCAGCACCTCGATGCGGGCGATCGCCGCCGTCGGGATGAAGTTGAGGTCGGCCGCCGCCGAGCCCTGATAGGCGCCGGCCAGCACGGCGAGGTTGGCGGTGCCGTGGCGGCGCTTGCCGTTGATCAGCACCAGGGTCTGGTTTGCGCTGACGCCGCGCAGGCGGGCCGAGAGCGTCAGGTTGGCCGCATCGCCGCCGAAGGCCTGGGCCGTGAACGAGGGCACCAGGTTGCTGATCGCCAGGCGAAGGTCGGACTGGCCGGTGCGCGCCAGGGCCTCGTCGCCGATCACCTGCACGGGCGCAGCGCTGTCGACCGCGCGCACGCCGCTCTGCCGGGTGCCGGTGACGATCACCGCTTCGACCGAGGCGACGTCGGGCGCGGCCGGTTCCGGCGCCGGTCCGGCGAGCGCGGCCCCGCCCCACAGGGCCGTCGTCAAGGCGAGCGTCGACGCGCCCAGAATTTGGGTTTTCATCCTATCCCCCGATGAAAGTTCAGATTGTTGGAATGGGCGATCGGCCTGGGAAGCGGCCCCGTCGCGCGGCGGTTCTCAGGCGTGGCGACCGAACTGGGTGGTCGCCACGCTCAGATTGGTTGTCGCCGGATGCCCGTCAGCGGGTCTTGGCGGCGACGAATTCGATCTCGACCAGGGCGCCGGGCAGGACGAGGCCCGCCACCTTCACCGTGCTGCGCGCGGGCTTGTTGGGTTGAGCGGCCGTGCCGAAGACTTCGGACCAGGCCTTGTTGAGGCCGGCGAAGTCGATCTCGCCGCCCTTGGCCGGGTCGCCGACCAGGAAGACCGTGGCCTTGACCACGTCGCCATGGCCCAGGCCCTCGGCCTTCAGCGCCGCTTCCAGCTTGGACAGCACCGAGCGGGTCTGCTCCTCGGTCGTGCCGGGCTTGGCCTTGTCGGCGATGGTCGGCAGGGCGCCGCTGAGGAAGACGAGTTCGGTCCCAGCCGGCACGGCGACCGACGGGGTGATGGCGATCGGGCCCGACGAGGGCGCGCGACGGATCTCGGCGGCGCTTGCCGAAGCCGCCCCGAAAGCGGCGGTCAGAACAAGGGCGAAGGCGAGCTTGCGGATCATGGACGGGTCTCCGTTCGGGAAAGGGTCAGGCGGTCGGATCGGACGCGCTGGGCGATGAGGCCGACGGTGCGGCGGGCGGCTGCGACGCCGCCCTCCTGCCAGCTGGGCAGTTGCGAGAGGTGGGCGCCGGACAGGAAGACGCGCCCCTGGGGCTGGTTCAGCAGGGCGTAGGCGGCCGGGTCGTTGCCGTCGCCCTCCCAGTGGATCCACGGGCCGAGGTTGAAGGCCTGGCGGTTCCAGTCGATCACCAGCGGGGCGGCGAGATCGCGCCCTTTGCCGGGGTGCAGCTTGTCGATGGCGGCGCGGGTCAGGGCGACCTGATCCTCGAAGCTGCGGGCCTGGAATGTCCGGGCGGCCGCGCCGACGGTGTAGGCTCCGACCAGCAGGCCGCGCGGCTGGTGGAAGCCGCCGCTGGGATACCAGACCAGGGTCGTCTCGCCGCCGACGAAGGACAGCCCGCCATAGATCTGCTCGGCCTCCCAGAAACGGGGGGAGTCGAAGGCCACCTTGGTGGCGTTGTCGTAGCGCGCGCCGGCGATGGCCGCATTCACTTCGCCCGGCAGGTCGCTGGCCACCTTGGCAAGGATCGGCAGGGGCACGGTGACCACGACATAGTCGGCGGTCAGCTTTCGCGCCGCGCCGCTTTTTCGGTCGCGGATCGCCACCTCGGCGGCCTGCGGCGTCTGGCGGAAGGCGGTGACTTCGGCGTTCAGCAGGACCGGCCCCTTCAGCGCCTTGGCCAGGGCCTTGGGGATCGCGTCCATGCCGCCTGTCGGTTCCAGCATGGTGGCCTGCATGAGGATGTTCTCCTCGAACAGGGCGTAGGGCAGGGTGTCGTCCGACAGCAGGTCGCGCAGCGGCAGCGGCGGCCGGGCCACGCCCCGCTGGTCGGCGGCGCCGGGCGTGGTGACATAGCCGGACCGTTCCGATCCCTTGTAGGCGCCGCCGGCGTCGAGGTCGCCGTAGGTCTTCAGGAAGGCCAGCAGGCGCTCCTTGTCGGGGGTGGTGAGTTCCTGGTCCAGGCCGCCGCCGCGCGTGGCCTTGGCCAGCAGTTCCGAAAGGCCGCCGCGCAGGTCGTTGATCGCCTGGCGCTGCTGGATCGGCCTGCCGCCGAACGCCGCGTCGGACTGCAGCAGGCTGCTGCGGCTGGAATTGACCTCCACCTCCAGCGGCACGCCCAGCGCCTTGGCGTAGGACAGCACGCCCTGGTGATGGCTGGGCAGGCGGGCGGGGCCGGCGTTGAAATAGAGACCGGGCGAGAAGCCGGCGGTCTGGTCCGGCCGGTCCAGGGTCTCGACCCTGTCGCCGCCGCGGATGGTCCAGTTGCGGCCGCCGACCCGTTCGCGGGCCTCGACCACGGTGACGGCGAAACCGGCCCGTTCCAGTTCGTAGGCGGCGACCAGTCCGGCGATGCCGGCGCCCAGCACCACGACAGAGCGGCCCTTGCCGAAGTCGCGCGGCAGGTCCGGCGCTTCCTGCGCGAAGGCGGTGGATGTCAGGCCCAGGCCCTGTAGCGCGGCATAGCCGGCGGCGAAGCCTCCGAGGGCGAAGGCGCGGGTGATGAACGAACGACGACTGACCAAGACTGAGAACGCCCCGACTAAGGACCTCCCCAAGAAGCGGCCGCCGCCGAGGCGGCGGCCGGAGTGAACGCGGGGAAGTCGCCAAAGAAGGAAGCAGCGCTATGCATCGCTTCCAGGCGGTATTCGGCTGCCGCCTCGCGTCTGATGGGTATTCAGAAAAACTGCGTCCGCTTGAGGCTCGTCTTCCAGCGTTTCATCTGGAATTGTTTGAGCATTGAATTTGATGGGTATTCAGATTGTCTGAGCGCGCACGAGAACGGTCGCGCCGGCTTATGAGTAATTCTGCAGCTGTTGATGAGCGGCCGGCCGTTGAGCGCGTGTCATCGGCGCTGATGAGCGCGGCGGCTACATCGTCCAGCGCAGGCCCAGCCGGAACTCGCGGCCCGTGTGGTGGCGGTAGGTCGGGATCAGGGTCCGGTCGCTGAACTGGCGCTGATAGGCGTCGGTCAGGTTGGAGGCTTCCGCGGTCAGGCTCAGGCGCGGCGACAGGGTGAGCTTGGCCGCCGCGTCCAGGGTCGTCAGCGGATCCACGCCATCGACGTCGCCGCCGTTGGGCGCTGGGATGGTGGCGAGGTAGCGGCTGCGATGGCTGAGCCCGGCGCGCGCTTCGATGCCCGGCCGCTGGTAGGCGACACCGAGATTGGCCGCCAGGCGCGGCGCGCCGAGGGCGTCCTGCATGTCGACCCAGGCGCCGGCCTGGTCCAGCAGCCGCACCACGGTGCGCGTGTAGGCGGCCGCGCCCTGGACGCTCCAGGCCTCGCCCAGCGGGGCGCGAAAGGAAACTTCGACGCCGGTCAGCGTGCCGGGACCTGAATTGATAGGCCGCGAGAACTGCCAGATCGGCAGGTCGGGGGAACAATCCAGCGCCGCGCCGCAGGCCGCGAGAGCGACGCTGTCGGGCAGGCCGAACGGATTGGCCGAGAATGGCGCGGGCCGTGTGCTGGTGCCCTGCACCGTGGTGGCGATGCGCTTTCGATAGATGGCCGCCGACAGCTGCACGCCCGGACGCGGCCGCCAGTCCAGCGACAGGTCGAAGGCGTCCGCGCTGGTCGGCCGCAGGTCCGGATTGCCCGACGAGACCGACTTGGCGCCGGTGGTCGAGATGCTGACGCCGGGGCGCAGGCTGATCAGGTCAGGGCGGACCATCACGCGCGCCGCGCCGAAGCGCAGGACGGCCTCGGGCGACAGGCTCCAGGCCAGATTCAGCGAGGGCAAGGTGGACCAGTAGTCGTTCGAGGCGCCGGTCCAGCGCGCGACGGCGTCGGGTCCTATGTCCAGGCTGGCGGCGTCGACCTTGGCGTGGACGACGCGCACGCCGGCCTCGCCCCACAACCGGCGTCCGGGCGAGCGGGGCAGGGCCAGTTGCAGGAAGAGCGCGTCGGAACGTTCGGTGACGTCGTAGTTTAGGCCGGCGACAGGGGCGGGGCTCAGCGCGAAGCCGGAGCATTCTCCCGTCGGGCATGCCCTGGCCAGCGCCGCGGCGGTGTCGATCGCCAGCCAGCGACCCGGCGCGCCGGCCACCCCGAAGTCGATGCCCTGGCCGACCAGCCGGACGTAGTCGGTGATGGCCAGGTCGCGCAGGCTCGCCGGCAGTTCGGCGTTGACGTTGCCCACGCCGCCGTCCGACCGCATCCGGGCCGAGCCGACATTGCGATAGGTCTTGGCCAGAACCCCGACGCGCCAGTCCACGACGCCGGAGCGGTTCTCCAGGTCCAGGGCCAGCGACCGGTAGCTGTTGTCGACCCAGTTGGGGTCGGAGCGGAACTCGCTCAGCGTCCAGGCGCCGGGCGCGGCGAGGTCGGCGTCGCCGAAACTCAGGGCCGGCCGGTCGCGGTCCGAAAAGTCGTAGGCGAAGCCGTCGACGTCGAACTGCTCCAGATAGAGCGTCTGCTGCACCGGGTTGCTGAAGTCCGAGCGGCTGAAGCCGGCCAGAAGGCGTCCTTCCAGGCCTTCGCGGAACCGGTGCGTCGCCGCCAGGGTGGTCTGGCGGAAGATGGTGTTCAGTTCGTCGCGGCGGGCCTCGGAGCGGACGTCGACATTGTCGAAGCGGCCGGCGATCAGCACCGGCTTGCGGCCGCCGAACAGGGCGATGTCGGCTTGCGTGACCGCGACGGCGTTGATGCCGCAGCGCGGATCCGGCGGCGCGGCGCAAACGCCCGGCGTGCGAAAGGTGAAGCTTTCCAGCAGGTTCTCGCGGCGGCTGGAGCGCAGCTCGGCATAGATGGTGTCCAGCGCGATGCGGGTGGCATCGTCGGGACGCCATTCCAGCGAACCGGTCAGTCCCAGGCGCTGCTGGTCGATCTCCATCAGCTCCAGGCGGGGGATGCGGGCGTGCAGGGCCGCGTTGACGGCGGCGAGATCGAGCGGCGCGGCGGCCGATCCGAAGCCGGGCGCGACGGCGACGCCGGTCTCCCACTGGCCCGCGCTGGCGCCGGCTTCCACCGCCGAGCGGCCGGAATAGGCGGCCGAGACCAGTACGCCCAGGCGACCGGCGGCGTCGCGCCGCGACAGCACCGCCGACACCCGGGGCTGGGCCTCGCGCGACAGGGCCTGGTAGCCGGCCTCGGCGACGAACACCGCGTGACGGCGCGGCAGCTCCAGCGGCGAGCGGGTGCGCATGTCGATCGTGGCGCCCAGCGAGCCCTCGTCGATGTCGGCCGAGGCGGTCTTCTGCAGCCGCACTTGCTTGAAGAGGTCGGCGGCGAAGATGTTGTAGTCGAAGGCCCGGCCGCGATTGGTGCCGCCGACGGCGTTGCTGGCGCCGAAGGTGGCCAGGGTCTCCATGCCGTTGACCCGCACGCGGGTGAAGCGGCCGCCTACGCCGCGCACGGCGATCTGGCGCGCCTCGCCGGCCTCGGGACCCGCCGCGACGCCGGGCATCTGCCTAAGGGCGTCGGCCAGGCCGAAGGCGCCGGCGCCGCGAAGCTGCTCCTCCAGCAGAACGTCGACCTGGGCGGGGGCGTCGCGCGTCTGGTCGCTCGCCGGTTCGGCCAGGGGGCGGGCCAGCACGCTGATCGGGGTGACGAAGGTCGGTTCGTCGAGCGGAGGTGCTTGCGGGCGGACGGGCGCCGGAGGGGCGGTGACGACGGCATCGCTGCGCCGTCTCAGGGTCGCGACGCCGGAGGCCGAGATCGAGAAATCCAGGTTCGAGCCTGCCAGGAGAGTTCGCAGGGCCTGGCTCAAGGGCATCGAGCCCGACAGGCCCGGGGCGCGGCGGCCCGCGGTCAGGTTGGCGGGAGCGGCGATCACCGCGCCGGTGCGGGCCGACACCGCCAGCAGGGCGGTGGCCAGCGGCTGGGCCGGCTGGTCGAAGGCGAACCGGCGCTCTGGCGCGGCCGCCAGGGCGGGCGCGGCCGTGATCAAGGCCGCCGCCAGCGCCCCGATCGCGGGGGCGTTTCTCATCGCGCCGTCGAGGCGGTTCCGGCGCGGACGTCGATGGTCCGCCGGCCTCCGGAGATATCGACGCTGACCGGCAGGATATCGGGCAGACTGGCGATGAAGCGGTCGGCCTGGTCGAGCTGGAAGCTGGCGGTGATGCGCAGGGCGGCGGCGCGCGGGGTGATCTTGAGGCCGGCGTGGCCGCGCGCGGTCAGGTCCGCGATCACGTCGCCCAGCGGGGCGTCGGCATAGGCCAGGCGTCCGGCGCGCCAGGCGGCGGCCTCGGTCGGCGTGGCCAGGCGCCCGGTCTCGGCCCGGCGGTTCTCGACCACCACGTAGTCGCCGGCCCCCAGGTGGGCGACCTGCCGGCGCGCCTGGCCTTCATAGACGGCCACGCGGCCTTCCTCGACGGCCACGCGGACCTGACCGCCGGCGCTCCGGCGAGCGTCGAAGCGGGTGCCCAGCACCTCTACCTCCGTCTCGCCGACCTCGACCTGGAAGCGCCGGCCCTCGGCCTTGCGCACGATGAAGAAGGCTTCCCCGCGCTCCAGCACATAGCGGCGATCGTTCCAGCGCGAGGCGGACGCCAGGCGGCTGCCCGGGGCGAGCACCGCCGTGCTGCCGTCCTTCAGCGCGACGTGGCGCGGCTGGGCGCCGGCTTCCAGCGCGGCAGGGGGGCGGACGAGGATCGGGGCGGCGATCAGGCAGGCGGCCAGCGCTGTCACGCCGGCGATCCAGGCGACGGGGCGAGCCAGGACCGCGCGGCGCGGCGCGGGGAGGGCGGGGCGCGCCAGGACGTCCAGCTCGCCCAGAGCCAGCAGCACCGCCTCGGCCTCGCCATAGGCGCGGAGATGGACCGGATCGGCGTCGAGCCAGCGGCGCAGCGCGGCCGAGCGCTCCGGCGGGAACGGCTCGCCCAGCACCGCCAGCGCCCAGCTTCGGGCCTCCCGGCCGATCGGCGAGTCAGGATCGACGGTTGCGTTCACGCGACAGGCCTTTGAAGTCGGTTCGATAGTCGATGGCGCCTCGCGCCAGGGCGCGCTGGCAGACGGCGGTGGTTTCGTCGATGGTCTTGCGGACCAGCGCCTCGGAGACTCCTTCGCGACGGCCGATCTCGGCGAAGCTCAGGCCCTCGATGCGGTTGGCCGACAGGTAGCGCCGGTGCCGGTCGGGCAGGCCCGCCACAACCTTTTCCAGCAGCTTCAGGTCGTCGCGCGCGATCAGGGCGCGTTCGACGTCAGGCGCGTCGTCAGGTTCCAACGCGGGGGCCGAAGCGTCGAGCAGGCGGGTGGCGCGCTGGCGGCGGCGGCGGCCGTCGAGCGTCAGATTGATGGCGACACGGAAGACGAAGGCGCGCGGGCTTTCCAGCGAGCGATCCGAAGGCCGTTCCCCGAGCTTGAGGAAGGCCTGCTGGGCGACGTCCTCGGGATCGGGCGGGCCGGCCCCGAACCGGGCGCGCAGAAAGGCGCACAGGTCGCCCCAGTCCCGGGCATAGGTGCGCCGATAGGCCGATCGGTCTTTCCACTGCTCGGCCCAATGCTCAGCATCGTCGCCGCGAGCCTCTGGCCGCTCCGCCCTCGACACGGGGTCTCCCCAAACATCCGGTCTCGCCGGTTGGGCGGACGATGCTGGCGAAAGCTCGTCCGATCAATGGACCGCGAAAAATTATGCGAGGACCGTGATTTTCTTGTGCGGATCGGCGCTCGTCGGACGTCGTTCAATGTCGGGAAGAAAAGCGGAGAAAATCTCCGTATTTATTTAAGTTACCGGTACCTTTTTCTCTTTTCGTGTCGATTGCGACATGCTTATTTCAATCATGACACCGGTGGCTATCCGGGCGAGACGGTCGACAAGGCCGCATCATGGGAAGGGGAGGCGGTTCGATGAACAGCTCTGCGCGCGAGTCGGGCGCTGCGCCGCGCGGTCTCTCCAAGGCCGATGAGCGGCCCGCCGAGGAAGCCGTCTTCGATATCGCCCGCGCGTTCCAGGCGCCGCTCGACGCCGATCTCGGCGACATGCTGACCCGCTCCCTCTGCCGCCAGATCCGCGAGGCCCTGCTGGAAGGAAAGGTCGTCGACCTGCCCGGCGTCGGCCGTTTCGAAATCCGCGACAAGCGCCGCTACGGCCTGGTCAATCCGATGAGCGGCGCCCGCGCCGACCTCGGCGGCGAGCGCGCCGTCGTCTACCGGCCCGACCGCAAGCTGCTGCGCGACCTGAATTCTTCCCGAGGCGATGTTTGATGAGCGTATCCGTCCGTAGCCGTCGCTTCGGCGTCGTTTCCCTTCTGGCGCTCACACTGGCGGCGGCGCCGGCCGTCGCCCTGGCGCGCGCCGACGCCTTCCACGACGTGGGCCTGTCGCCTGAGGCCCGCGCCGCCGATCTGGTCTCGCGCATGACCCTGGAGGAAAAGGCGGGGCAGCTGAAGCACGCCGCGCCGGGGATCCCGCGGCTGGGCGTGCCCGCGTACAACTGGTGGAGCGAGGGTCTGCACGGCGTCGCCCGCGCCGGCGAGGCCACGGTGTTTCCGCAGGCTATCGGCATGGCCGCCACCTGGGACGTTCCGTTGATCCAGGACGTGGCCGACATCATCGCCACCGAGTTCCGCGCCAAGTACGTCGAGAAACGCGGCGCCGACGGCAGCGTCGCCCAGTATCGCGGCCTGACGGTCTGGTCGCCCAACATCAACATCTTTCGCGATCCGCGCTGGGGGCGGGGGCAGGAAACCTGGGGCGAGGACCCGCACCTGACCGCCGAGTTCGGCGTCGCCTTCGTCCACGGCCTGCAGGGCAGCGATCCCAAGCACTACAAGACCGCCGCCACCGCCAAGCACTTCGCCGTGCACAGCGGGCCCGAGGCGGACCGGCACCACGACGATATCCATCCCAGCAAGCACGACCTCGCCGACACCTATCTGCCGGCCTTCGAGGCGCTGGTGAAGCGCGGCAAGGTCGAGTCCGTCATGTGCGCCTACAACGCCGTCGACGGCGTGCCGGCCTGCGCCAGCGACTTCCTGCTGAAGGACACCCTGCGCGGCAAGTGGGGCTTCAAGGGCCACGTGGTTTCGGACTGCGCCGCCATCGCCGACGTCTTCCTGCCGACCTCGCATAACTACGCCAAGACGCCCGCCGAGGGCGTCGCCGTCAGCCTGAAGGCCGGCACCGACCTGATCTGCGCCGAGTTCGGCGCCAACAAGAGTTCCGAGATCGGCCCCATCGTCGATGCGGTGAAAGGCGGTCTCCTGACCGAGGCCGAGCTCGACCAGGCCGTCCGCCGCCTGTTCGTGGCCCGCATCAAGCTGGGCCTCTTCGACCCGCCGTCGAACGTCTCGTTCTCGACCATCACCCCGGCCGACAACGACACCCCGGCCAACCGGGCCCTGTCGCTGAAGACGGCCCAGGCTTCCATGGTGCTGCTGAAGAACGACGGCCTGCTGCCGCTGAAGGCCGGGCCCAAGCGCATCGCGGTGATCGGACCGAACGCCGACAGCCTCGACGCCCTGGTCGGCAACTACAACGGCACGCCGTCCAAGCCGGTGACCGTGCTGGCCGGGATCCGCGCGCGCTACCCGGACGCCCAGGTCAGCTATGTCGAGGGGACGGGCCTGGTCGGCGCGCCGATGAACACCCTGCCCAATGAAGCGCTCTGCGCCGACGCGGCCTGCGCGACCAAGGGCGTGAAGCTCGAGACCTTCCAAGGTCTGGAACTTGCCGGCGAGGCCAAGGCCGAGACCGCCGGCAACGTCCAGGTCAGCTGGGGCCGGCCGCAGCGGGAGAAGCGCCAGACGTCCACGCGCTGGACGGGCTTCCTGAAGCCGACCGAGACCGGCGTCCACCGCTTCACCCTGCGCGGCGAGGGCGGCTATCGAGTGATCGTCGACGGCAAGGTCGTGGTCGACGCGTGGAAGCGTCCGGCCGACGCGACGCCGGAAGGCGCGGTGGCGCTGACCGCCGGCCAGGCCCACGCCATCACCGTCGAGGCCTGGCAGGACGGCGACCGCGGCGACCAGCGCCTGACCTGGAGCAGGCCCAGCCAGGGCGCGGAGGCCGCCATCGCCGCCGCCAAGAACGCCGATCTGGTGCTGTTCGTCGGCGGCCTGACCGCCAAGCTGGAGGGCGAGGAGATGTCGGTCCGCGCTCCGGGCTTCGCCGGCGGCGATCGCACCCGTATCGACCTGCCCGCGCCGCAACAGACCCTGCTGGAAGGCCTGCACGCCACCGGCAAGCCGGTCGTGCTGGTGCTGATGAACGGCTCGGCCATGGCCGTGAACTGGGCCGACGAGAAGCTGCCCGCCGTCGTCGAGGCCTGGTATCCGGGCGGCGAGGGCGGCCATGCCGTGGCCGGCCTGATCGCCGGCGACTACAGCCCCTCGGGCCGCCTGCCGCTGACCTTCTACCGCTCGGCCGATCAGCTGCCGCCGTTCAAGGACTACGGCATGGCCGGGCGCACCTATCGCTACTTCCAGGGCGAGGTGCTCTATCCCTTCGGTCACGGTCTGAGCTTCACCAGTTTCAAGTACGGGCAACCCAAGCTCGCCAAGGCCGTGAAGGCCGGCGAGAGCCTGAAGGTGTCGGTCGACGTCACCAACGCCGGCGCCCGCGATGGCGACGAGGTCGCGCAGCTCTACGTTTCGCGCGGCGCCGCCGGCGCGCCGGTGCGTTCGCTGAAGGGCTTCCAGCGCGTGGCCTTGAAGGCCGGCGAGACCAGGACCCTGACCTTCGACCTCGATCCGTCGGCCCTCAGCGTGGTCGACGCGGCTGGCGTCCGTTCGGTCGAGGCCGGTCCCGTCGATCTGTGGATCGGAGGCGGTCAGCCGATCGCGCGGCCGGGTCTGGCCAGGCCCGCCGGCGTTTCCGCCCGCATCGCCGTCATCGGGCGGAAGGTGCTGCCGTGAAGCTGGATCGCCGTTCTTTCCTCGCCGCCGGCGGCGCGGGCCTGGCCGCGACCGGCCTGGCCGAGGCCGCGCCTGTATTGGCCGCCGAGCTTCTGACCGTGCCTGACGAAGGCTGGAGCCTCTGGATCGACCAGGCCGCGGCCTGGAAGGACGATGCGCTGCACCTACCCAGCGCCGTCGATCTGGCCAGCCTGCCGGTCAATCCGCCAACCGGCGGCTGGAGCGCGCTGAAGGCCGCCGACGCCATCACGGTCAGCCTGCCGACCACCGTCGAGGAGCACTTCTGGGGCAAGTTCGCCTCCCGGCCCTACGGCGCCGACGAATACCGCTACGCCGAGGACGACGACGTGCCGCGCTACGGCGCCTACAAGGGCGTGTCGTGGTGGTCGCGGTCGATCGACATTCCGGCCTCGGCCAGGGGCAAGCGGGTGCTGCTGAACCTGCGCGGCGCACGGCTGCGGGCCGAGGTGTTCCTGAACGAGCGGCTGGTCGGCTACTCGATCATGTCGGAGCTGCCGTTCGCCTGCGACCTGACGGGGGCGATGAAGCCCGGCGAGGCCAACCGCCTTTCGATCCGCATCACCAATCCCGGCGGCCGGTTCGACTGGCGCGACAGCACGACCATGGTCTGGGGCAAGGTGAAGCTGTTCGCCTCGCACGGCTTCGGCGGCCTCGACCGCGGCATGACGCTGAGCGTGCATCCGCTGGCGGCCCGCATCGACGACGCCTGGGTGCTGAACACGCCGCAGCCGCGCACGGTCACGGCCGTCATGGACGTGGTGCTGGAAAAGCCCGTCGCCGATCCGCAGAAGCTGCGCGCCAAGGCGTCGGCCACGCTGGTCGACGACAAGGGCGCTCCGGTCGCCGCCGAGATCAGGCTCGAAGGCCTGGAGGCCCTGAATGGCGGCGCTCGCCTGCGCGCCCGGTTCTTGGTGACCGCGCCCAAGGCCGACCTCTGGGACCTCGACGCGCCGCGCCTGCACTGCCTGCGCTTCTCGTGGGCCGAGACGAAACGCGAGATCGATACCCGCGAGGTGCGCTTCGGCTTCCGCTGGTTCTGCGTCGAGGGCGTGGGCACGGACGCCCTGCTGCGGCTGAACGGTCGCCGCATCCGGCTCTATTCGGCGATCTCCTGGGGCTATTGGGGCTTCAACGGCCTGTGGCCGACCTGGGAGCTGGCCCGCCGCGAGGTGAGCGCCGCCCATACGCTGGGCCTCAACGCGCTGCACTTCCACCGCAACGTCGGCAAGCCCGAGGTCTTCCAGGCCATGGACGAGATGGGCCTGTTGCGGGTTATGGAGCCCGGCGGCGGCCGTCACGCCATTGGCCGGGATTTGAAGCCCGGCGAGAGCCTCAATGCCGCCGACGCCTTCAGCCGCCAGTTCATGGTCGAGAAGTGCCAGGCCATGGTGCGGGCCTTCCGCTCGCATCCGTCCCTGGCCCACTACACGCTGCAGAACGAGATCGGCGCGAACCTGGCCAATCCCGACGTGCAGCACGTGCTGAAGGCCATGCACGACCTGGATCCCAGCCGGGCGGTCATCCTCAACGACGGCTTCGTCAAGCGCGGCGCGGCCCAGGCGATGTACCTGCCGTACAACGACCATTACTTCCGCTCGGACGTCGAGGAGTGGGGCGGCTGGTGGGTCGAGCACCAGGGCGCCGGCGACCAGTGGTACGACAAGTTCTACGCGTCGAAGGACGACTACATCCACCGTCAGACCGGCAAGCCGTTCATCGTCGAGTTCGGCGAGATGCAGGGCTGCGCCGTGGCCGACAACCACGTGGCCATGGTCGCCGAGATCCTGGCAAAGGGCGGCAAGAGCTACGACCTCGAGGACCACAAGGTCATCGTCGAGGCCACCAACACCTATCTGGACCGCTGGGGCTTCCGGAAGGCGTTCCCGACCACCGAGGCGCTGTTCCTGTCGGTCGGCCGAAAGGCCTATGAGGCCTGGCGCAACTACCTGGAGAACATCCGCCTGGGCGAGAGCGTCGACGTCGCCGCCATCTCGGGCTGGGAAAGCACGGCGATCGAGAACCATTCGGGCATCGTCGACGCCCTGCGCGGCTTCAAGGCCGATCCGACGCTGATGTCCCAGAGCCTACGGCCGCTCCTGGCCGTGGCCAAGCCGCGCAAGCTGGCCTATGCGCCGGGCGAGGCGGCGGAGCTCGACATCTGGCTGTTCAACGACACCGGCAAGCCGCTCACGGGCGAGCTGGTGCTGAGCGTGGTCGGGCCGGACGGCGCGGCGAGGGCGGCGGGACGCTGGCCTGTTCCCGCGCACGAGGCCGACCGGATGTCCTGGCTGGTCGCCGAGAGCGTCCGCGTCCCGGCCTTCGAGCGGGAGGGGCGGCACCTGATCCGGCTGGTGCTGGCCGGCTCGGGCGAGGTGGTCTCCGACCGCGAGGTCTGGGTCGCGGCCCCGCAAGGCGCGCCGCGCCGCAAGCTGAGGATCGCCGTCTCGGGCGTCGCCAAAAGCCTGCGCGGCCAGCTTGAGAAGCAGCCCGGCGTCACGGTCGAAGAGTTCAAGGTCGGCGTCCGCTACGACGGCATCGTCGCCTCGGGCCTGAAAGCCGAGGAGATCGTGCGTCGCCAGGTCGGCGAGCAGACCGGCCTGGAGGCCCAGCCGAAGAAGGGCGAGAAGCCTCAACTGGTGCTGGGCGAACTGCCGCCGGAGGTGCTGGCCGCGGTGTCGAGCGGCGCGCCGCTGCTGGCCATGGTGCAGGAAGACGGCCTGGCCGAAGGCGTGGCCAAGCAACTGGCGGGTCTTGGCCTCTTCTCCTACGCGGGCCAGGTGGGCGGCCTGCGGGCGCCGTGGATGGGCAACTGGAACTATGTCCGGGCGCATCCGACCTTCGCCGGCATTCCGTCCGACATGGCCATGAGCGTGCTGCACCAGGTCGAGGGACAGCCCTCGAACGGCCTGCTGGTCGAGGGGGAGGGCGTCGAGGTCATCGCCGCCTACAGCCGCGACCACGACCGCAACAACGGCGCGGCCAGCCTGATCGCGCGCAAGGGCGCGGCCAGGGTGCTGGTCCACCGCCTGCCCGACATGGTCGCCCCGCTCCAGACGCGCTGGCTGAGCAACGCGCTGGACTGGCTGGCGGCCGATCCGATCACGAGCCCAGGAGGGTGAGCGACGATGTCTAGCGCCTAGAGCCAAGACCAAGGCGGCGGCCTGCCGCCGTCCGTGAAGACCAAGAGATCAGTGCGGGCTTTCTCGCCGCCGCGTCCCTGGCGCGGCGAACGGGAGCGCTTGCGCCAAAGCCGACGCGTCCGGAGGGGCGCGATCAGACAATTGGGAGGGAGACGAGGATGAACACTCAGATGACGGTCATGGCCCGGCCGCGAGCGCGGCTGATGGCGGGGATTTCCAGCCTGACGGTGGCGGCGCTGCTGACGCCGGTCGTGGCGCTGGCCCAGGCGACCGCGCCGCAGGCGGCCGACAAGCCGATCACCGACAACGCGGTCAGCGAGGTGGTGGTCACCGGCTATCGCGCCGCCCTGCGCAGCGCCATCGACACCAAGAAGAACTCGGACGTGATGCTCGACGCCATCAACGCCGAGGACATCGCCGACTTCCCCGACTCCAACCTGGCGGAGTCGCTGCAGCGCCTGCCGGGCATCTCGATCGACCGTGACAACGGCGAAGGCCGCACGATCAGCGTGCGCGGCCTGTCGGGCGACTTCAGCCGGGTGCGGATCAACAACATGGAGGCGCTGTCGACCGGCGCGTCCAACGACTCCGGCTCCAGCCCCAACCGCTCGCGCGCCTTCGACTTCAACGCCTTCGCCTCGGAGCTGTTCAGCTCGGTGCGGGTTCGCAAGTCCTCGTCGGCCGAAGCCGACGAAGGCTCGCTGGGCGCCACCGTCGATCTGATCACCGGCCGGCCGTTCGACTACAAGAAGAGCGCCTTCGCCCTGTCGGCCGAGGACAGCTATTATGAGAATGGCAAGAAGCACAGCCCGCGCATCACGGGCCTGGTCTCCAACCGCTGGTTCGACGGCCGCCTGGGCCTTCTGATGTCGGCCGCCTACGCCAAGCGCACCTCCGAGGACGACACCTACGCCCGCGGCGGCGGTTCGTCCGACTATGTCTATCGCGGCTCGACCTGGACCGGCGACGAACTGCCCGGCCGCGCCGGCTTCGCCGCGCCGACCGGCACGGTGTTCACCGCCCTGATCCCGACCACCCTGACGGGCTCGGCCCTGGACGCTTACAAGGCCAATCCGGCCAATTACTACAACCCGCTGGCCAATCCGGCCGCCTATGCCGAGATGACCGGGTCTGACCCGGCGGCCTACGCCAAGCTCTATCCGAACTGCGCGGCGACCACCGCCCAGGCGGTGGCAGGGCTGACGCCGACATCGCCGGGCTGCAACGACAGCCAGATCCGGTTCCCGGCGTTGCCCTCGATCGCCCAGCGCGACGTCGAGACCGAGCGCCTGGGCCTGACCGGCTCGGTGCAGTTCGAGATTTCCTCGCGCACCAAGCTGACGGTCGACGGCCTCTATTCGCGGTTCGAGAGCGTCAGCACCAACTACCAGCTCTCGCCGGTGGGCCTGAACCGCAACAACACCAACGCCAGCTACTCCTACGGGGCCAACGTGCCGACGGCGACGGCCCGCAACGGCAGCGCCATGACCGACGCCCAGCGTCGCGCGCTCTATCCGGGCGGCTGCACCTTCACGGCCGAGACCGACCTGAACCCGGGCCAGGACTGCGGCCAGCAGCTGTACGGGCAGAACCCGGTCAGCGGCTACACCTACAGCTACAACCCCTACAACCTGGATCCGTACGAGTACTACACGAACGCGTCCTCGCCGGGTTACGCCGGCTCGGCCGCCAGCCTGCCGTTCCGCGGCGACCTGATCGGCCGGCCGTCGGTGAAGCTGCTCGACGCCGAGGTGGTGGGCCAGAACGCCGAGTACCTGAAGCTGGGCAATGTGGACTGGCGTTCGGGCGCCGACCGCGGCGCCTACACCACCGACTTCCGTCAGGTGTCGGCCGAGCTGACCCACGAGTTCAGTGATCGCCTGAAGGCCACCGCCGCCTACGGCGCCTCGCGGTCGGAGAACAAGAACACCGGCACGCTGGTCGAGTTCAACTACATGGACGCCCAGGAGCCCTTCATCTTCGACGAGCGGGGCGCTTCGGGCATGCCGCGCTTCGACGCCGGGTTCGACGCGGCCGACGCGACCAAGTGGGGCATCGTCAAGGGTTTCTCGGGGATGCGCCACTACAAGCGCAACACCCTGAACACCTACAACGGCGCCAAGATCGACGTCGCCTACGAGCTGGACGACAACTGGACGATCAAGTTCGGCGTCACGGGCCGCAAGTACGAATTCTCGACCGACCAGTACGAGCGCAACAACGACCTGCTGAACCCGACCGAGAAGGAAGCCGGCGTCACCAGCGGCTCGCTCGGCCAGGTCATCGAGTTCGGCCAGGGCCTGGACGTGCCGCAGGGTTCGACCACGCGCTTCTTCGCGCCGAACCTGGAGGCCTTCAGCAGCGTCTTCGGCTTCGACTGCGATTGCATCAACAAGTACGGCGACTTCCGCATCACCCGGAAGCGCAACCGCTCGGCCTCGTTCGAGGTGGTCGAGAAGAACCTCGCCTACTACGCCCAGTTCGGCTTCAACTATCAGGTCTGGGGCGGTCGTCGCCTGTTCGGCAACTTCGGCGTCCGCCAAGCCGAGACCGAGGTCGAGTCCCTCGGCGAGACCACGGCCGGCCGGCCGATCCGCGGCGAGAACAAGTACACCGACACCCTGCCGTCGGGTAACCTGACCTGGGAAGCCTGGGACAACCTCTATATCCGCTTCGCCGCGGCCAAAGTCATGGCCCGTCCGCTGCTGGGCAACCTGTCGCCGGCCGTCACCGGCGTCAGCATCCCGGGCGACGGCTCGGTCACCGGCGGCACCCTGACCGTGGGCAACCCGAAGCTCTCGCCGTTCCGCGGCAAGGCCTTCGACGTGGCGGCCGAGTGGTACTTCGCCAAGGGCGGCCTGATCAGCCTGGGCTACTTCCGCAAGGACATCGACTCCTATCCGCAGACGGTCTTCTACGAGGCCCCGCTGTCGGAGTTCCTCGACGCCGACGCCATCGCCCAGCTGCGCCTGCAGTTCCCGGGCGAGACCGGCGGCGACATCTTCCGCCGCGCCTATATCGACGCCGACAACGTGATGCTGGCCCGCCAGGTCCGCGACGCGCCCGGCGGCGTGCTGCAGGGCTGGGAGTTCAGCTACCAGCAGGACTTCACCTTCCTGCCCTGGTACTTCAAGAACCTCGGCGTCCAGTTCAACATGACCAAGCTCGACACCGAGCTGAAGTACATCCTGGATCCGGGCGCGGTGAACGCCACGACGGGCGCGGTGACCAAGGCGCCGGTCTACGGCACGGGCCCCTGGCTGGGCGCCTCGCCCAAGGGGATCAACTTCACGGTCTATTACGAGACCAAGAAGTTCAACGCCCGCGTCTCCATGGCCCAGCGCGACCAGTATTACACCAAGTACCCGATCGCCTCGGGCAACTGCGATCCGGGCCTGCAGGCCAACGGCTCGGCCTGCGACGGCCCGCTGATCAACGAGTTCGAAGGGGCCAAGTCGACGATGAACGTCGACTTCTCGATGCGCTACCAGCCGCTGAAGCAGGTCAGCATCACCTTCGAGGCGCTGAACATCACCGACGAGAAGTCCGAGCGGTTCGTCTACAACGACCCGGTCATCCTCTCGTACGGCGGCAGCGGCCCCAACTACCGGATCGGCGTGCGCTACAAGTACTAGCGCGCCGCGAGACTGGTCGCCGCGCCCCTCCGCGCGGCGGCCAACCCCTTCGGCTTTCCCCAGGGCTCGAAGGCGGCCTCGGCGGAGGACCCGAGCGGTTCTCCGCCGCTTCTTTTTCAGTTCGGCCTGGAGTTGGCGATGAAGATGCGTGACCTGATGGTGGACCGCCGGACGATGCTGGCGAGCGCGGGCGCGGCCATGCTGGCGCCGAGCGCGACTTGGGCCAAGGCGTCCGACTTCGCCGCTCTCGGCTGGGCCGGCGCCAGGGGCGGGGAGGGCGGCCGGATCCTGCGGGTCACCACGCTGGCTGCCGATGGCCCGGGCTCTTTCCGCGCCGCGGTGGAGGCCTCCGGTCCGCGCAAGGTGGTGTTCGACGTGGCCGGCGTCATCGACCTTGGCCGCAGGAGCATCCGGATCCGCGAGCCGTTCCTGACCGTCGCCGGCGAGACCGCGCCGTCGCCGGGGATCACCTTCATCCGCGGCGGCATCGAGGTGCAGAGCCACGACGTGGTGCTGCGCCACCTGCGGGTGCGGGCCGGCCGTGACGGCGCCCCCGACCGCAGCGGCTGGGAGGTGGACGGCATCACCTGCTGGAAGGCTCGTGACGTCGTCGTCGACCACTGCTCGATCGCCTGGGCCACCGACGAGAACCTGTCGGCCTCGGGGCCGCGCTTCGACGGCGGCGACACGGTGGAGGCCTGGCGCAACGGGACCTCGCACCGGATCACCTTCAGCAACAACATCGTCTCCGAAGGCCTGTCCCACGCCAGCCACGTGAAGGGCGAGCATTCCAAGGGCACGCTGATCCACGACAACGCGACCGAGGTGCTGATCGCCGGCAACCTCTATGCCCACAATCTGGAGCGCAACCAGCTGTTCAAGGGCGCGGTGCACGCCGTGTCGGTCAACAACCTGGTCCATGACCCGGGCACGCGGGCCATGCACTACGCGCTGAACGGGCCTGAGTGGGAAGGGCGCGCCTGGCAGGTCGGCCGGCTGGCGCTGGTCGGCAACGTGGTGCGGGGCGGGGCGTCGACCCGGCCGGACCTGCCGTTCCTGATCGTGGAAGGGCAGGGAGACCTGGATCTGTTCGCCCGCGACAACCTGGCGACCTACGCCGGCGGCGGCGCGATGCCCGATCTGCGCGTGCTGCCCACCACGCCGTTGCCGCAGGTGCGCCGCCTGACGGCCGCGCCGCTGTGGCCCAAGGGACTGAAGGCCCTGCCGGCTTCGGCCGTCGAGCGCCACGTGCTGGCGACGGCGGGGGCGCGGCCCTGGGATCGCGACGCCGTCGACCTGCGCGTGCTGCGCCAGGTGAAGGACGGGACCGGCCGGGTGATCGACGACGAGGCCGAGGTCGGCGGCTATGCGAGCGCCGGCCGGACCAAGGCCTGACATCTCGATTCGGCGTTTTTCCGCCGCTTTCAGAAAAACACCGGTCACTTGTAGGAGTTTTTAAGGCTGCCGAAGGTGGCCATACCGCTCGCTCGCGCCGAGGCACTTGAGCGAGCGTTGTTCGTTGTTTCGTCGAAGGTTTTGAGCTTTCGAGCGGTTTCTACCCTTCCATATGTCAACGTTGTCATCGCCGGATACCTGGCGGTGAGCTTGTCGCATTGATCATAACAATAACTTGTCTGAGTATCTCGGGTATGCAACAAAGTGGTCAGGCCAAATATGGCATGGGCTGACGGCATCGACCGTCGGCGAGGGCGGGAGGAAACGATGATCACGACAGTACCGGCCGACGCATAGCGACGGCCCGGTCGAGCCCCGCGCGGGCCGGCCGGGCGACGTCGCCGATTGCAGTCCAAGAGCCTGGCGGGCGGCCGAAGAGGCGCCCCGAGAATAAGAAGACTTTGGGAGAGGAAGTAATGAAGCGCTTCAGCGCGCGCGGCCGCACGGCCGCGGCCGTGTCGATCATCGCCTTGAGCGCGGCCGTCTGGCCGGTCCAGCACGCAGCCGCACAATCCGAAACCGTCAAGACATCCGGCTCGGTCGAGTCTCCGACCGAGGTCGAGGCCATCGTTGTCGGGGCCCGCGCCTCGCAGCAGTCGTCGATCGCGCGCAAGAAGCGCAGCGCGACGGCCCAGGACTCCATCGTCGCCGACGACGTCGGCTCGTTCCCCGACAGCAACGTCAACGAAGCCATGTCGCGCATCGCCGGCGTGGCCATCGAGCGCAACGGCTTCGGCGAAGGCGACGGCGTGTCGATCCGTGGCAACGGCGCCGACCTGACCCGCATCGAACTGGACGGCATGGGCGTTGCGGCCTCGGGCTTCAGCCTGGCGGTCGGCGACGGCGGCGGCCGCGCGGCCGACCTGCGTGAATTCCCGGCCGAGATGATCAAGAGCCTGGACGTCATCAAGGGCCAGACGGCCGACATGACGCCGGGCGGCCTGGGCGCCACCGTCCAGATCCAGACCCGCACGGGCCTGGACTTCAAGAAGCCCTACCTGTCGATCCGCGGTGCGGCCGCCGGCAACAGCCTGTCGCGCAAGGCCTCGCCCGAAATCGGCGTGGTGGCTTCCCGCAAGTTCCTCGACGACCGTCTCGGCGTGATCGGCAACATCAGCTACAGCAAGCGCCTGAACGACAGCCACGCGCTGAACAACGGCGGCTCGAACAACGCCCAGGGCTATACGCGCTTCGCCGATTTCGACAATTCGCCGGACAAGACCTTCACCTACAACCCGGCGACCGCCAACGGCGTCGGCGCCGGCGACCCGATCGCCTCGTGGGCCATGGTCGGCGGCGGCACGTTCAACGCCCCGACGCCGCTGGACGTCTACACCAAGTCGGCCGCGGCCAAGACCAAGGCCGAGTGCCTTGCCGCCTTCCCGATGCTGAACGACGCGCAGCTCGGCACGATCGTGGCCGGCTCCAACGGCGCCAACCGCCAGGCCGCCCAGGCAGCCCAGATCAACGCCCAGATCAGCTGTCTCAACCAGTGGAACGACTACGCGCCCAACCTGGTGCGCGACCAGAACCTGACCCAGTACGAAGACCGCCTGTCCTGGGACCTGCGCTTCGACTATCGCGTCAATGACGACCTGACGATCTTCGCCAAGTACCAGGTCGCCAACCGCGAGCAGAACGAGAACAACCGTCAGCGCACCCGCGGCGGCATCACTTCGCTGTACGGCGCCTCGCAGAACCAGACGGCGACCTCGCTGCTCACCAACACCTTCTACCCGGCCGGCACGCCCAACGTTCTCTCGGCCATCCCGGGCGGCGGCTTCTACATCTACAACCAAGGCATGCCGACGGCGCCGTTCACGATCGACACCACGCCGGGCTCGACCGTCACCAACAACTCGTTCCCCCTGATGGGCGTGGCGGCCAACATCGTGCCGGGCTCCATCCAGATGGACGGCAACCACCACCTGACCCAGTTCGACATCACCAACGCCGCGCTGGGCATCGACCAGATCCAGAACGACCAGATCTGGAAGACGAACTACATCTCGGGCGGCGCGAACTACAATCGCGGCCCGCTGACCATGGACCTGCTCTTCGGTCGCAACGAGAGCGAGTACTCGCGCACCGACCTGCGCTTCTCGCGCAGCTACACCTACGGCAACGCCACCATGCGCGCGCTGGAGAACGGGATCTGGACGATCGACATGCCGTCGTCGTTCGATGACACCGACATGCGCAACTACGCCCAGCTGAACGCGCCGACCGCGGTGGGCCAGCCGGCCTATTCGAACGCCTATCGCCTGGTCTTCAATCCGCGCAAGGTGGAGAGCGCCGAAGACCAGCTGAAGTTCGACGTCACCTACCTGCCCGACATGCCTCTGTTCACGCGCTTCAAGGCGGGCGTCCTCTATCGCAAGGGCACGGCCAATTCGTGGGGCGGCGGCGGCTACTCGCCCGACCCCGGCATCTTCGTGCCGACCCTGACCCTGCGCGGCGACGTGCGGGCCTGCGCGAACGTGGCCTCGACCCTGCCGGCCAACGCCTGCTCCTACGGCTACGCGCCCAACCCGACCACCGGCGTCAACTTCCTGTACGGCCTGGAGACCCTGACCCAGGCCCAGCTGATCGACATCTTCCAGAACTCGATCGAGCATAACTCGGGCAAGTTCATGCCAGGCTACAAGGGCGTCTCGGGCCTGGAGCTGTGGGACAGCATCGACGTCAAGAAGGCCTTCTCGCAGATGGCCGGTGCGGTGAACTACAACTTCGACTGCCTCAAGGAATGCACGGCCAGCGACGGCAAGGTCTACAAGCAGCCGTTCAACGAGACCGAAGAGAAGATGGCCTCCTGGTACTGGATGGCCGATCTGGCTCACGACCTGCCGTTCGGCATGGAGTTCCGAGGCAACCTGGGCTCGCGGATGTTCAAGACCGAGGTCGAGGGTTCGGGCTACGTGACCCTGGCCACCACCTTCAAGACCCCGGCCTTCGATCCGAACAACCCCAACCTCGCCGCCGGCATCGTCACCACCAACCGCGTCCGCCCGGTGTCGATCAACAAGAGCTACACCGGCTGGCTGCCGTCCTACAACGCGGCCGTCTGGGCGATCCCCGACAAGGTGGTGCTGCGCTACTCGTGGGCCAAGACGATCGCCCCGCCGGCGATGAAGTACCTGTGGCCGGGCGGCACCTGCACCTATGACGAGCGTCGCGACGGCGTGACCGACGCCGACGGTTCCGAGCAGGACATGACCTGCGGCACCTTCGGCAACGCCGAGCTGAAGCCGTACCAGGCGACGAAGAACAACACGAGCCTGGAGTGGTATCCCAACAAGGACACCTCGTTCAGCCTGGCCTATTACCGCCAGAAGGTTCGGGTCGGCGGGCCGCTGGCCGTGCCGGTCAAGAACTCGAACGTCTTCGAAGGCACCGACATCGAAATCCCGGGCACCGGCGGCAAGAAGTTCTCGGACTACGAGTTCGGCATGACCACCTACGAAAACGGCCCCGGCTACGTGCAGTCGGGCTGGGAGTTCGTGGCCCGGACGGCGTTCACCTACCTGCCGTGGAAGCTGAGCAAGACCGGCATGGACTTCAACGTCTCGACCACCAAGTCGGGCACCGCGGTCACCTACATGGACCCGCTGACCGCCGAGGCGCTCGACCCGCAAGGGCAGTCGAAGTACTTCGCCAACCTGGTGTTCTGGTATGACGACGGCGTCACCAAGGCCCGTATCGCCTACCAGACCCGCGACCGGGTGCTGACCTGCATCTCGCCGTGCGGCAACACCAGCGCCTCGCCGGTGAGCAACGCGCCGAACACCAACATCGGCAACTTCGTGCGCTTCCCGTACAACCCGGGCGAGCCTTACTACTCGGAGCAATACGAGTACCTGGACGCCAAGATCTCGCGCCGGATCAACAAGAACCTCGAGGTCTACCTGGAAGGCCGCAACCTGCTGCAGGCCGCCCGCCTGTCGGTCGGTTCGGACGACCGCGGCTTCGAAGGCCGCGCCAACCCCTGGTCGGTCCAGTACGGCGGCTCGCGCGTCGCCCTCGGCTTCACCTACCGGAACTAGTCTCTCCTTTCCGGTTGCTGACTGGCCCTTCCCTGGAAACAGGGGAGGGCCTTTTGCCGTGGCCAGGCCCGCTGCGCGAGACTCCCTCCAGCCCTCCCCAGAGGTGCTGTCGCCGAGCGCCGAGGAGCCGCGTTGCTCTGTCCGCACTTCCTGATCCTTCTCCCTGGAGGGAGAAGGTGGCGGTCGAAGACCGTCGGATGAGGGGTTAGGGACGCCAGCCGGCGTGCCGGCACGCCGGCTGGCGGCGTAACCCCTCACCCTCCCACGCTACGCGCGGGCCCCTCCCTCTCCCTCTGGGAGAGGGCTCAAAAAAAGCCCAAGCCAAGGTCGCCTTCGTAGTCCTCGTGGCGAGGGACGCAGTGGTGGGGATGTGGTGGGGATTAAGCGCCGCGCGCTCCAGAATAAAGCCTGGGTCCCCGCCTTCGCGGGGGTGCTACGGGTGAGGAGAGGGCTTGAGCTCGGCCGCGTAGGACCGATCCTCGACAGGCGCGGGCCGGCCCTGGACGCTTTCCAGAAAACGCTGGGCCTGCTCGATCAGCGCGCGGCGGCGCTCGGACGCCTCGGCGTGCTGGCGCTCGACCTCGGCGAGGTCGGCGGCGCAGTGGGGGCATTCGGTCTCGTGCGGCCAGACGTACTGGTCGCAGGAGCGGCAGACCTTGAGCTTCGGAGGCAGGGCGCCGCCGGCTGCGGTGCGCTCGCGGTGGGGGACGTGGACCTTGGCCGGGTCGCGGACGGGCATGGGAACCGTCTGGGCGCCGGGGATCGGCTCGCGCACCAGGGCGAACTCGCCGATGGCGAAGCTGGCGGCCGGGGCGTCCTTGACCTTGGTTACGCGCTCGCGCCAGCCGTGGCGAGCCAGGTCCAGCACCCGGTGGTGGCAGTAGGGGTTGTTGCCGCGTTTGCCCAGCAGCGACTCCGAGGTCCAGGTGCAGCCGGCCCGGCAGACGTCGGCATAGTAGCAGGTGCGGCAGTAGTCGTAGAGCTCCTCGACGTCGCGTACGCGGCCGAAGGCCATCTTCTCGCTGTAGCGCCAGATGTCGGCGATGTTCATCTCGCGGACGTTGCCGGCGGCGTAGAGCGAGGTGGCCAGGGACGGGCAGCCCTTGATGGTGCCGTCGGCCTCGATGCCGATGCCGCCCTGGCCGGCCGCGCAGCCGTTCCAGTGGTCGGCCTCGTCGCCCAGACCCCGCCACATCCGCTCGTAGGGACCGAAATAGCCGACATTGTTGCCGACGATCATCAGCAGCCCCCGCTCCAGCCCCTCGCGATAGAGCCGGGCCAAGAGCGGCATGACGTCGAGCAGTTGGTAGGGCTGGAGCAGGAGGTCGGGATTGTCGACGGCGTTGCCCATGGCCACGGTCAGTTGGATCTGCCAGTGCGTGGCGCCGGCCTCGATGATCCGCTCCATCAGTTCGGGAAGGTGGGCGGCGGTCTCGGCCCCGATCTGGGTGTTGACCGAGACGGCAAGGCCGCGGGCCTTGGCGCGCTTGAGGGCGCTGATCGCCTGGTCGTAGGAGCCGGGCACCCCGCGCACCCGGTCGTGCAGGTCGGGCAGGCCGTCGATCGACACGCCGATGCCCTGCAGGCCGGCCTCGGCCGCCTCGTCCAGGCGCTTGTCGGTGAGGTTGCGGGCGCCGGTCTGGACGGCGGTGCGGATGCCGTGCGAGCGGCTGCGGCGGATCAGCTCGATCCAGTCGCGGCGCAGATAGGCCTCGCCGCCGATCAGGGTCAGCTCGCGCGTGCCCAGAGCGGCCAGATGGTCGATCAGCTCCAGCGCCTCGGCCGGGTTCAGCTCGTCGGGGCGCGGCCGGCCGGCCCGCGAGCCGCAGTGCTGGCACTTGAGATTGCAGGCGAGGGTGACCTCCCAGACCACGTGGACAGGGGTCAGCTCGGCGTAGTCGCGCTCGGTGCGGAAGCGGACCGACTTGCCTTCGGGCGTCGCGCGCCGGGGCAGGGCGTTTTCGGCGCTCGCCGGTCGCGCGGCGGCGGAGGGCAGGGTGTCGGTCATGCGCGCGTTTCCCCGAACGCGAGACGAAGGCGGCGCTCTCCGCGTGGAAAGCGCCGCCCGCGGATCACTTCTTGCCTTCGAGCTTGGCGATCTCGAGCTTGAGCAGCGGCAGCAGGGTGGCCACGTCGCCGTACTCGGCCAGGTGGGCTTCGGCGGCGGCCTGGGCTTCCTTCAGGCGCGAGAGGTCGCCCGAGGCGATGGCGTCGGTCACGGCGACGCCGTAGGGCTTGATGTTCATGCGGATCAGGCCTCGGCTTTGGCGATTTCGAGCTTCAGGGCGGTCAGCAGCGTGGCCACGTCGCCGTACTGCTGCAGGTGGGCCTCGGCCTCGGCCGCCAGCTTCTTCAGCTGTTCGAGGTCGCCGGAGGCGACGGCGTCGGTGATGGTGACGGCGTAGAGCGGTCGGAACGACGACATGGCGTTTTCTCCCCACGGGCGCGCCGACGGCTCCGCCGGTCGCGCGGTTGCGTGCTCGGCGCGGGTTGCGCGCCGATGATCGTTAAGCTGACGGGCACTGGCGGGGAGAGGCGCGCGGCGTTGCCGCGATCCATGGCGGTGCGGGACCGACCCCCAACACGTCGAGGGTCGGCCACACGAAGCGCCTTGTCAATTCAGGATTGTATATCGAAAACGTGTAATCTTTGGGTGTTTTTACACAGCCGGACCGGTCGCGACCGGGGCGTCGTCGCGCCCGCCCCATTCGGTCCACGAGCCGTCGTAGACCGCCGCCCGCGGCTTGCCCAGGCGATGCAGGGCCAGCGACACCACCGAGGCGGTGATGCCCGAGCCGCAGGTCGTGGCGATCGGCCTGTCGATGTCGACGCCGGCCTCGGCGAAGACGGTCTTCAGCCGCTCGGCTGGCAGCATGGCGCCGTCGGGACCCAGCAGGGCCGACAGCGGGATGTTGCGCGAACCAGGGATGTGGCCGCTGGCCAGGCCCGCGCGCGGTTCGGGAACCTCGCCATTGAAGCGGCCGGCGGCGCGGGCGTCGATCACCTGCTCGCGGCCGGTCTCCAGGTTCTTCTTCATCTGCTCGAAGGAGCGGACGAGGTCGGCCTGCAGGCGCGGGGTGAAGTGGCGTTCCTGCGGGGCGGCGGGGCCGTCCTCCAGCGGGCGGCCCTCGGCGATCCACTTGGGCAGGCCGCCGTCCAGGACCACGACGTCCTCGTGGCCCATGACGCGGAAATTCCACCACACGCGGGCGGCCGGCAGGATGCTGGTGCTGTCGTAGACGACGATGCGCGAGCCGTCGCCGAGGCCCAGCTTGCGCACCCGCGAGGCGAACTTCACGCCGCTGGCCAGCATGTGGGGCAGGGGCGAGGCCTCGTCGGAAATCTCGTCGATGTCGAAGAACACCGCGCCCGGGATGTGGCCGGCCTCGAACTCGGCCTTCGGGTCGCGCGGCGTGCCGGGCATGAACCACGAGGCGTCGACGATGCGCACGTCCGGGGCGTCGAGATGGTCGGCCAGCCAGGCGGTCGAGACGAGCGGATCGGCGTGGGTCATGGCTGGCCTTTCGGACTGGCGAACAGGGGCGGCAACTTCACGTGCGCCGCGCGTTGGCGCAAGCCGTTGAACGGGGCCGTGCGCGGTCCTCGCCCTTCGACAGGCTCAGGGTGAGGACCATTTCGCAGGCCGTTCAGTAGGAAACCTCACCCTGAGCTTGTCGAAGGGCGGGGTTTCCGCTCACAGCCAGGGCGGCGTCGGCAGGCCCTTCTCGGCCAGGAAGGCGGGGTTGAAGAGCTTGCTCTGGTAGCGCGAGCCGTGGTCGCAGAGGATGGTCACGATGGTGTGGCCGGGCCCCAGGTCCCTGGCCAGGCGCACGGCGCCGGCGACGTTGATGCCGGTGGAGCCGCCCAGGCACAGGCCCTCGTGCTGCACCAGGTCGAATATCTGCTCCATCATCTCCTCGTCGGAGACGCGGTAGGGGTGGTCGATGGCCAGGCCTTCGAGGTTGGCGGTGATCCGGCCCTGGCCGATGCCTTCGCTGATCGAATTGCCCTCGGCCTTCAGCTCGCCGGCCGCGTACCAGTTGTAGAGCGAGGCGCCGCCCGGGTCGGCCAGGCCGATCTTCACGGAGGGATTGCGCTCGCGCAGGGCCTGCGCCACGCCGGCCAGGGTGCCGCCCGAGCCGACGGCGCAGATGAAGCCGTCGACCTTGCCGCCGGTCTGCTCCCAGATTTCCGGGCCGGTGGTGTCGTAGTGGGCCTGCCGGTTGGCGACGTTGTCGAACTGGTTGGCCCAGATCGCGCCGTTGGGCTCGGTCTTCGCCAGCTCCTCGGCCAGCCGGCCGGAGTAGCGGACGTAGTTGTCGGGGTTGGAGTAGGGGACGGCGTCCACCTCGACCAGCTCGGCGCCGAGCAGGCGGATGGCGTCCTTCTTTTCCTGGCTCTGTGTGCGCGGGATGACGATCGTCGTTTTGTAGCCGAGCGCGGAGGCGACCATGGCCAGGCCGATGCCGGTGTTGCCGGCCGTGCCCTCGACCACCCGGCCGCCAGGGCGCAGCAGGCCTTTGGCCTCGGCGTCGCGGATGATGCTGAGCGCGGCGCGGTCCTTCACCGACTGGCCGGGGTTCATGAACTCGGCCTTGCCCAGGATCTCGCAGCCGGTGGCCTCGCTGGCCCGGTTGAGGCGGATCAGCGGCGTGTTGCCGATGGCGTCGAGAACGTTGGCGGTGACGGGCATGGTCGAAAATCTGCGGCTTCGCGCGAAAAGGCGCCGTTGGAGGCCAGGGTAGATCGCGATGCGGCCGCCCGGATCAATCCAGTTTTCCTGAAAGCGGCGGTCGGGAGGTCAGCTTCAGTGGGCCGTGGGCTCGGTCTGGATGACGTTCAGCAGGGCCAGCCCCCCGGCCGCCGCGGTGGCCGCGCACCAGGCGCCGCACAGGCCGTCTATGCCCACCAGGCTGTTCTCGACCGCGTCGGCCATGATGCCCTCGGCGACCAGCGACGAGGGCTCGCCCAGCAGCTGGTTGTCGTGCAGCTCGCGGCACCAGGCGCCGACCGCCTCGACCGGCGTCTCGGCGTCGAACTGCGAGAGATAGGTGCCGCCGTGATAGTCCAGGACCAGGGTGAAGAGCGACACGGGGATGCTCCTCTACACGCGGGACAGGCCAAGCTGCACGACGTTGGTCCGCTCGGTGCGGAAGCCCGCCTCGCAGTAGCTCAGATAGAAGTGCCACAGGCGACGGAAGCGCTCGTCGAAGCCCAGCGGGCGGATCTGGTCCCAGGCGGCCTCGAAGCGACGGGCCCATTCGGCCAGGGTGTCTGCATAGTCCTGACCGAACCGGAGCACGCCGTCCCAGGCCAGGCCGGCCCTGTCGGTCTCCTGGCGCAGGCGCGTCTCGCTGGGCAGCATGCCGCCCGGGAAGATGTAGCGCTGGATGAAGTCGGTGTGCCGGCGGTAGCCGTCGAACAGCTCGTCCTTGATGGTGATGATCTGCAGGCCGGCGCGGCCGCCGGGAGTCAGCACATCGTGGATCTTGCCGAAATAGGTGGGCCAGTACTCCTCGCCGACCGCCTCGAACATCTCGATGGAGGCCACGCCGTCGAACTGGCCCTGCACGTCGCGATAGTCGATCAACCGGATGTCGGCCTTCTCGGCCAGCCCCTGGTCGAACAGCCGCTTCCGGGCGAAGTCGTGCTGGGCGGGCGAGATGGTGATGCCGGTGACCTTGGCTCCGACCTCGCGGGCCGCGTACTCGGCGAAGCCGCCCCAGCCGCAGCCGATCTCCAGCACGTGCTTGCCGGGGGCAAGGCCGATGGACTGTGCCAGGGCCTCGTACTTGCGGGTCTGGGCCGCGTCGAGAGACGCGCCCTGCGCGCCGCCCGGCGCCGTGTCGTAGAGGGCGGACGAATAGGTCATCGTCCGGTCCAGCCACTGGGAATAGAAGGCGTTGCCCAGGTCGTAGTGGGCGTGGATGTTGCGCTTGGAGCCGCTGCGGTCGTTGCGGTTCATCCAGTGGAAGATGACGTTGATCAGGTGCATCACCGGATTGCCGCGCACCAGGGCCGCCAGCTTGTCGAAGTTCAGCGCGAAAGCCGTCAGCACCGCCGACAGGTCGGGGGTGTCCCACTCGCCGGCCATGTAGCCTTCGGCGAAACCGATGTCGCCAGAGGCGAAGGCGCGGCGGATGAAGCGATAGTCGTGGATGCGGACCACGGCGTCCGGCCCGGGCGTCTTGCCGTCGATGCGCAGCGGCTTGCCCGAAGGCAGGACGAAGGTGAGGGATCCGATCGCCCAGTTCTCGACGGCGATACGCAGCGCCGTGCGGAAGGCCGGCGGCGCGGCCCGGAGATCTTCGTCTCGCCACGAGGCGGGCAAGGTGTCGGTCATCAGCGCTCCCAATCCCTTGAATGGGACAAGTAAGACCCCCGAAAGCCGAACTGTAAATGGGGGCGCGCGCCAACGCTCGCCAGGGGATCAGTCTTCGCCGGAGCCTCCGCGCAGCTGGCGATAGGCCTCCAGCGCCGCGGCCCGGGCGCGGGGATGATCGACGATCGGCTTGCCGTAGACGGCCCTGGCGCCGGCGCTCAGCCGCTCGGGCGCGGTCCACGGCTGGTGGACGACGTCGGCCGGCAGGTTGGCCAGTTCGGGGATCCACCGCTTTACATAAGTCCCCTTGGGATCGAACTTTTCGCCCTGGCCGATCGGGTTGAAGATCCGGAAGTAGGGCGAGGCGTCGGCGCCGCTCCCGGCCACCCACTGCCAGTTGCCGACATTGTTGGCGAGGTCGGCGTCCACGAGCGTGTCCCAGAACCAGGCCTCGCCCTCGCGCCAGTCGACCAGCAGATGCTTGATCAGGAACGAGGCGGTGATCATCCGTACACGGTTGTGCATGAAGCCGGTGGCCCACAGCTCGCGCATCCCGGCGTCGACCAGCGGATAGCCGGTGCGCCCTTCCGTCCAGGCCTCGAAGCCGCGCGGGTTCTTCGACCAGGGGAAGGCGTCGAACTCGGGCCGGAAGTTCTTCTTCGGAAGCTCCGGCCAGTTGAACAGGATCGAGTGGTTGAACTCGCGCCAGCCCACCTCGGACAGGAACTTCTCGATCTCGCCGTGCGGGGCGTCGCCGGCCTCGCCGGCGGTGCGGGCGGCGGCCCAGACCTGGCGCGGGCCGATCTCGCCGAAGTGGAGGTGGGGCGAAAGGCGAGAGGTCGCCTCCAGCCCTGGAACGTCGCGGCCTTCGCCATAGCCATCGACCGGCCCGGAGAGGAAGTCGTCCAGCCGCGCCAGGGCGCCGGCTTCGCCGGGCGTCCAGATGGAAAAGCCTTTCGACCAGTCGGGCTTTCTCGGGTGCAGGCCCCAGCCGTCCAGGGCTTCGCTGTGAGGCCAGTGCTCGGGCGCCTCCAGCCGCCTGGGCGCGGCCTCGACCTCGACGTGGGTCAGGTGCGCGCGGGCCGCCCGCCAGTAGGGCGTGAAGACCTTGTAGGGCTGCTTGGAGCCGTTCTGCACGGTCCACGGCTCGTTCAGCAGGCCGGCGACGCAGCTTTCGACGACCACGCCGTCGGCCTTGAGCGCGGCCTTGATCTCGGCGTCGCGGGCGATGGCGGCCGGTTCGTAGAGGCGGTTCCAGACCACGGCCGCCGCTTCGGCATGGGCGACCACGTCCCGCAGCACGTCCATGGCGGGGCCTCGCCGCAGGACCAGCTTGGAGCCGATGGCCTTCAGCCCGTCGGAGAGCGCTCGCAACGACTTGTCGAGCCACCACAGCGAGGCCGCGCCCATGGGCCGCACGCCATTGGTTTCGTCGAGGATATAGAGAGGGATCACCGGCCGGCCGGTGTCGGCGGCGGCCTTCAGGGCCGGATTGTCAGCCAGGCGCAGGTCGTTACGCAGCCACACGATGACGGGTCCGGGGACGCCTGGATCGATCCGCACTTGCACCTTTCCGCCGTTGGGGCCACCTGTGGGGCCAAATCGGCGCCACCTTGTTCGCCACTCTCTAACTCGGAAGTCCCGCCTTGAGTCAGCCCGTCGCTCCCAACGCCGTCGTCGAAGTGAAGACGGAGACCGGCAAGGCCGTCCGCATCGGCAACGCCGAACGCCTGACCTTCATCGCCGGCCCGTGCCAGATGGAAAGCCGCCAGCACGCGCTGGAAACGGCCCACGCCCTCAAGGAGATCGGCGAGCGCCTGGGCGTCGGCCTGATCTACAAGACCAGCTACGACAAGGCCAACCGCACCTCGGCCACGGCCGCGCGCGGCATCGGCCTTTATGACAGCCTGCCGATCTTCCAGGAGATCCGCGAGGTCGTCGGCCTGCCGACCCTGACCGACGTGCACGAGATCAGCCACTGCGCCCCGGTCGCCGAGGCCGTCGACGTGATCCAGATCCCGGCCTTCCTGTGCCGCCAGACCGACCTGCTGCTTGCCGCCGCCGCCACCGGCCGGGCGATCAACATCAAGAAGGGCCAGTTCCTGGCCCCGTGGGACATGAAGAACGTCATCGCCAAGGTCACCGGCGCGGGCAATCCCAACGTCCTGGCCTGCGAGCGCGGCGCTTCGTTCGGCTACAACACCCTGGTCTCGGACATGCGCAGCCTGCCGATCATGAAGGAGATCGGCTGCCCGGTGGTGTTCGACGCCACCCACAGCGTGCAGCAGCCGGGCGGGCAGGGCACGTCCTCGGGCGGCCAGCGCGAGTTCGTGCCGGTTCTGGCCCGCGCCGCCGTCTCGATCGGCGTGGCCATGGTGCTGTCTCCTATAAAAAGCTGACGCTGACGACGAAATGAGAAGAGGGGATCACTGAGATGTGCGTTAGCGATTCGATAGAAACGAGTA
>LNIY01000085.1 GCA_001449105.1 Caulobacter vibrioides
CCTCTGGGGGAGGTGGCCCGAAGGGCCGGAGGGGGCCGCCGCAGGCGCACTACCGCTTGATCTGCCCCGCCAGATACTTGCGGATCCCCTCGCCATAAGGCGGACGCAGGGCCAGCATCGGGCCGATGTCCTTCTTCAGCTGGTGGAACACCGCCTTGCGGTGGCTGAACTCGCGGAAGCCGTCGTGGCCGTGATAGGCGCCCATGCCCGCGGGACCGACGCCGCCGAACGGCAGGTCCTCCTGGGCGACGTGGAAGATCACGTCGTTGACCGTGGCCCCGCCGCTGGTCGTGGCGGCCAGCACCTTCTCGCGCTCGGCCTCGTCTGTCCCGAACCAGTAGAGCGCCAGCGGCCGGTCGCGGCCGTTGACGTAGTCGATGGCGTCCTCAATGCGGTCATAGGCCTTCACCGGCAGCAGCGGGCCGAAGATTTCGTCCTGCATCACCGTCATGTCGTCGGTCGGCTTGAGGATCAGGGTCGGCGGGATCTTGCGATGCTGCTGCTGGGAGAAGTCCTCTGCGGCCGGGTTCAGCTCGATCACCTTGCCGCCCTTGGCCTTGGCGTCGTCGACATAGTCCTTCACCCGGTCGTAGTGCCGCTGGGCGACCAGGGCGGTGTAGTCGGGATTGTCCCTCAGGGTCGGGAAGCTGCGGGCGACGGCGGCGCGGGCGGCCTCGACGAAGCGGTCGACGTCCTCGGCCGGGGCCAGCACGTAGTCGGGCGCCAGGCAAATCTGGCCGGCGTTCAGGGTCTTGCCGGCCATCACCCGCGCCGCGGCGGTGTCGAGGTCGGCGCCGCGCGACAGGATCACCGGGCTCTTGCCGCCCAGCTCCAGCGTCACCGGCACCAGGTTCTCGGCCGCCGCCCGCATCACGTGCCGGGCCACCGAGGTCGCGCCGGTGAACAGCAGGTGGTCGAAGGCCAGCCCGGCGAAGGCCTGGCCGATCTCGGGCCCGCCGGTGACCACGGCGATCTCGTCCTCGTCGAACGCCTTGGCGAACATCGCCTTCAGCAGGTCGGAGGTCGCGGGCGTGTATTCCGACGGCTTGATCATGGCCCGGTTGCCGGCCGACAGCACCCCGGCCAAGGGCGCGAAGGTCAGGTTGACCGGGAAGTTCCAGGGGCTGATCACCCCGACCACGCCCTTGGGCTGCCAGCGCACCTCGGCCTTGGCCCCGAACAGGCCCAGCAGAGCCGGCGTCGTTCGGCGCTTCTCGGTCTTCATCCATTTGCGGACGTGATCGCGGGCGTGCTTGAGCGGCCCGATCGAGCCGGCGACGTCGGTCAGGGCCGTGGCGTCCCTGGAGCGCACGCCGAAGTCGTCGCCGATCGCCTGCGCAATCTCGGCCTGATGGTCGACCAGCAGCGCGACGCAGCGGTTCAGCCAGTCGATCCGCCGCTCGGCCGACGGCGCGCCGTCACGCAGGTGGGCGGCCTTCTGGCGCTGGAGGATGATCTCGAGGCCGGCCTTGGCGGCCTCCTGGCCGAGATTGGCGGGGGGGGTCATGCGGCGGCTCTCCCGAAAACGGCCTCTCGGCTCATCTTATCAGCGTTCAGAATGCTTTGGAGTTGTGGCGGGCGCAAGCACCCCCGCGCAGCCTTAACCGCTCGTTTGAACTCTCGTGCCTATGCTGTCGGCGCAAGCGATCGGTCTGGGAGAAGCCCGGATCGAACGGGGGAATGAATGATGTCGGACGTCGAGACCACGCTGCGCGGCCCGGAAGCCTACAAGATCGCCCGTCGGGCCCTCGACCTGATGGAGCGCCATCAGATCTGGCCGACCGCGCTGAACTTCGAACTCTGGACCCACTATGTGGCCGATCCCGACGGCGCCCTGGCGCGCGAGATCACCCGCCTGATCTCGATGGGCGAGCCCATCACCGAGATGCTGAGCGAGGAGCTCGCCGCGGCCTATCTACCCAAGGCCCGCCTCAACGAACAGATCCGCGACGCCGGCGACCTGCTCTCCAAGGAGCTGGAGTCGGTCTCCAAGGCCATCCAGAACGCCCAGAAGACCAACGCCGCCTTCGGCAAGACCCTGGCGGGCGTGTCCAAGGACCTCGACGCCCCGACCGGCGTCGAAGGCATCAAGGCCGTCGTGGCGGGTCTGGCCGACGCCACCCGCCGCGTCGCCAAGGAAAACCAGGCTCTGGAAAGCCGCCTGGCTGAGTCGACCGCCGAGGTCGACCGCCTGCGCGAGCACCTGGAACAGGTGCGCCGCGACGCCACCACCGACGGCCTGACGAACCTCGCCAACCGCAAGGCCTTCGACGAGGAGCTGGAGCGCGCCTGCGCCGAGGCCGACGAGGCCGGCTCGGCGATCTGCCTGGCCGTGCTCGACATTGACCACTTCAAGGGCTTCAACGACACCTGGGGCCACCAGACCGGCGACCAGGTGATCCGCTACGTCGCCAGCGTCATCGGCCGCGTCGCCGCCCTGCCCCGCTTCGCCGCCCGCTACGGCGGCGAGGAATTCGCGATGATCTTCCCGGGCGAAGCCGCCGCCGTCGTCGGCGCCACGCTGGAGGAGATCCGCGTCGAGGTCTCCTCGCGCATGCTCAAGCGCCGCCCGACCAACGAGGACCTGGGCGCGATCACCCTGTCGTCGGGCTTCGCCGAGCGCCGCAAGGGCGAGACCGGCCACTCGGTGATGGAACGCGCCGACGCGGCCCTCTACGCCTCCAAGCGCAGCGGCCGCAACCGCGTCACCGCCGCCGACACCCAGGCTGAATCGGCCAACGCGGCCTGACGGAACACGCGTTCTTCTCCAGAGAACCGCGTCGGGGCCCGTCGATCCTCAAGGATCGGCGGGCCCTTTTCATTTGCCCGAAGCCCCCTCTTGCGTTCCCCAGGGACAGTCGCGCCTAGCTGGCGTCCAGGCGCGTAAAGACGCCCGGAGGATGCCCATGGCCGACACGGCTTACGAGAAGATCCGGCTGGAAGCCCGGGACGGCGTCGCCGTCGTCACCCTGTCCGACCCCGCGTCCCTGAACGCCGCCAGCCCCGAGGTCGCCCGCGAGCTGGCCCAGGCCTTCGGCGCGATCGCCGCCGGAAAGGTCGAGGCCCGGGCCGTGATCCTGACAGGCGAAGGCCGCGGCTTCTGCTCGGGCGCCAACCTGTCGTCCGGCGCCACGGCGGGCCGGCCGATGGACGCCGACGGCAAGCCCGACACGGGCGCGGCGCTGGAGAGCGTCTACAACCCGCTGATGACGCTGCTGCGGGATTTCCCGCTGCCGATCGTCACCGCGGTCAACGGCCCGGCCGCCGGCATCGGCTGCTCCCTGGCCCTGATCGGCGACATCGTCGTGGCCGCCGAAAGCGCCTATTTCCTGCAAGCCTTCCGTCGCATCGGCCTCGTGCCCGACGGCGGCTCGACCTACCTGCTGCCGCGCCTGGTGGGCAAGGCGCGGGCCATGGAGATGATGCTGCTGGGCGACAAGGTTCCGGCCGCCACGGCCCTCGACTGGGGCCTGATCAACCGCTGCGTTCCCGACGCCGAACTGATGCCCAAGGCTCTGGAACTGGCCCGCGCCCTGGCCGAGGGTCCGGCCTCGCTGGGCGCCATCCGTCGCCTGGTCTGGGACAGCCTCGACGCCGACTGGGTCGGCCAGCTGCACGCCGAGCGCCACGCCCAGCGCGCCTGCGGCAAGACCGAGGACTTCATCGAAGGCGTCAGCGCCTTCCTGCAAAAGCGTCCGGCGGCCTTCAAGGGCCGCTGAACGCCGGATGCGAAAAGGGCGGCTCGACTGCATCGGCCGCCCCGCTCCACCTGCGAATATATCGGCTCAAGCCCTTGTTTCAGTAAGGCTTGTAGCTCTTTTCCTCGACGATGTCCGAGCCGGTCAGGGCGTTGATCTGGCGCTTCACGGCGGCGCGCTTGTCGTTGTCCTTGTAGACGCGGCGAGCCAGCTCGACGAACTCCGGGCCGAAGGTCTGGCTGCGCTCGCAGGCGCGCTTGCCGTCCTCGATGTCCCAGAGGGCGGCGTTGATGGCGGTCAGCTCGACCGTCAGGGCGTCGAGTTCGGCGCTGGGCGTCAGGGCGCCGGCCGCGATGCCTTCCAGCAGGGCCAGCTCCTTGCGGACATTGGCCTCCTTGGCGGCGTCGCCGATGCGCTCGGCCTTCACCCGCAGGATGGTGATCTTGTCGACGAGTTCGCCGGCGGAGATCGGGGCGAGGATGGACATCAGGAAACTCCGGCGATCAGGGTGTCGAGGGCGGCCTTCACCGGGTCGAGCGGCAGGGCGGCCATGCCCTCTCCGTAGTCCTCGGCGCACAGCATCTCAAGACGCTGGGCCGCGGGCTTGAACTTCACGGCCTTGCGGCGATTGAGCTGCAGCGACAGCAGCGGCGCGCCGCCGGCCGCCAGCATGTGCCCCGGGCCGGCGTCGTTGGCCACGGCGGCGGCTAGGCGTCCGGCCAGGGCGATGGCCAGGATAGGTCCCTTCACGCCGGTGAAGCCGTCGGTGCGGTCGGCCTCGGGGAACAGCGCGCCCGGAACCTGCGCCCGCGCGACGGCCGCGTCGGCCGCCTCGTCCGGACCGAAGAAGAACACCGGCGCGCGTCCCGCCGCCTGCTGGGCGCGGGCGAGGTCGAGATAGCTTTCCAGCGGCCAGCGCTTTTCCTGACCGCCCGCGCCCGGCGCGAGGCCCACATAGGTCGGACCATCGGGCAGCAGCGCCTGGGCGGCGCAGACGGCGTCGGCCTCGGTCAGGGCCAGCGGCCGCAAGGCGCCCCGCCCGTCCGTGGCCAGGGCCAGCAACCGCGCCAGGCGATCGACCACGGCCGCCGGCCAGTCGGGCTTGCGCGCCTGCATGGCGGCCGAGACGAACCGACCGCCCTTGGCGACCGCACGCCCGGCCACCAGGCTGCGGCGCAGGTTCTCCTGGGTGTCGATGACCAGATCGAAGCTGCGCCCGCCCAGCGGCCTGACCCAAGGCAGCACGTCCAGCGCGCCGGCGCCGGTGACGCCGTCCTTGACGATCTCGTCGACATAGCCGGCCACGACCCGCTTCAGCGGTCCGTCATAGACCGTCACGCCCTTGGCCGCGCACCAGGTGATCCGGGCGTCGGGAAAGGCCGCGCGCAGGCCCGCGATGAAGGGCAGCTTGATCAGGCCGTCGCCGATCACCTCGCCCATAGAATAGATCAGAACCGTCTGGACCATGGCCGTGCATGGCCGCGCCCGGCGTATCCGTCAATCGCCCCAGTCGGTATGTGAGCATTTACTTGCAAGCGGCGCAAATTGCGGTAACGTCGGTCACATGAGCGCCAAGCCCCGCATCGAACGCGCCGCCCTCGAGGTTTTCGCCGCCCACGGCGTCGACGGCGCCACCACCAAGCTGATCGCCGCCCGCGCCGAGGTTTCGGAAGGCGCGATCTACCGCCACTGGAAGAGCAAGGACGAACTGGCTATCGGCCTGTTCATGGCCGCCCACAAGCGCCTGTCCGACCTGATCGAGGCCGAGGCCGGCGCCGTCCATGGCGTCGAGGCCAAGGCCGCGGCCCTGGTGAAGGCCTATTGCACGGCCGCCGACGAGGACTGGACCCTGTTCTCGTTCCACCTGCTGCAGCTGCATCACTTCCTGCCCTACTATCAGGACGACGGCCGCGACCCGGTGACGTTGGTCGAGACCATCATCAAGTACGCGATGCTGAAGATGGAGCTGCCGCCCGGCGATCCGCGCGTGGTGGCCGCCATGGCCATCGGCGTGATCACTCAGACCGCCCAGAACCGGGCCTACGGACGGCTGGGCGAAGACGCCCTTTCGGCCCATGCTCCGCTGATGACCGCGGCCGTCCAGGCCGTGCTCATGGCCCGCTGAACTCCAGACCCAATCACAACCCTCCACGAAGGACCAAGCGATGCGCAGCGCGCTGTTCAACGCCTACTACTGGGTTCTGTCGATCTTCTACGGCCTGTCGGCGGCGCTCTCGGCCCTGCTGCCGGGCCGCCACCCGGTGACCTTCGCCCTGCGGCTCTATTCCAAGCGCATGCTGTGGGCGCTGCGCACCTTCGCCGGCGTCAAGGTCGAGCTGAAGGGCCAGGAAAACCTTCCCGACGGCGCCTTCATCATCGCCGCCAAGCATCACAGCTGGGGCGACGGCTTCGTAATGTTCGCCAATGTCGACAATCTCAGCTTCGTCACCGGCGACCACCTGGAGAAGTTCCCGCTGCTGGGCGCCATCCTCAAGAAGTTCGGCGCCATCGTCGTCGACAGCTGCGGCGGGCCCGAGGCTCGCGCCGCCCTGTCCAAGAGCGCCGCCCAGGTGGCCGCCGAGGGGCGCCGCATCCTTATCTACCCCGAGGGACATCTGGCCGCGCCGGGCGAACGCTTCCGCTACCGGACGGGCGTCTATCACATGAGCCAGGATTTCGGCCTGCCGGTGGTGCCGGTGGCCACCAACCTCGGCTGCTTCTGGAAGCAGCAGGAGAAAAAGAAGACGCCCGGCCAGGCCACGGTCGAGTTCCTGCCCGCCCTGCCCCAGGGCCTGCAGAAGGCCGAGTTCATGAAGCTGCTCGAAAACACCGTCGAGAACCGCACCAACGAGCTGATCGCCCAGGCCACCGGCCAGCCGGTCAAGCCGTCGGTGCTGGTCGAGCCGCCGAAGAAGAAGCCGTCGGCGGACCAAGCCGAGGCGGCGGCATAGGCGGCCATGCTGCCCAACCTGCTCACCGCCCTGCGCCTTCTGGCCCTGCCCTTCCTGGTCTGGGCCGTGCTGGCCGACGCCGGCTGGATCGCGCTGGCGCTATTCCTGGGCGCGGGCCTGACCGACGTGCTCGACGGCTGGATCGCCCGGCGGTTCGGCCTGACCTCGGCTTTCGGGGCGATGTTCGACCTGCTGGCCGACCGGATGCTGACCCTGGTCAGCCTCGGCGTTCTGATGGCGGTCGGCGCGTTTCCGGGCGCCTGGATCGCCGTTCCGCTGCTGCTGATCGCCCGCAACTTCGCCGTCGCCGGCCTGCAGCAGGCCCAGCCGGAGCGGGACTTCAACTACCCGCCGATCGAACATCCGAAGATAGTCCTGAATTTCCTGGGCGTTTCCCTGCTGCTGGCGCCGGTCGGGACGCAGACGGCGGGGTTGTGGCTGCTGGCGGCCAGCGCGGCGGCGTCAGTCGCGACGGTGGCGCTCTACGCCCGTCGGGCGGCGCCAAACTTCACCTTTTCCCATAGGGAGAAGGTGGGGCCCGCGCCGAAAGGCGTATCCGGTGCGTGATCCTCGTCCTTCGACAGGCTCAGGATGAGGATCATCGATAGGCTCGGCAGCAGAAAACCTCATCCTGAGCTTGTCGAAGGACGAGGTTTCGTCTCAGTCGTTGGGCTCGGGCGCGGGCTGGATCGTGACGCTCTCGCCGCAACCGCAGGCGTCGGTCTCGTTCGGGTTATGGAACACGAACTTCGACGACAGCTTGGTGATCTCGTAGTCGATCTCGGTGCCGATCAGGAACAGCACGGCCTTCGGCTCGATCAGGATGGTGACGCCCTTGTCCTCGACGACCTCGTCGATCGGGCCCTTCTCCTTGGCGTATTCGAAGACGTATTCCTGGCCCGCGCAGCCGCCGTTCTTCACGCCCACGCGCAGACCCGCATAGGGCTGATCGGCCCTATCCATGATCTCCTTCACGCGCGCGGCGGCGGCCTCGGTCAGGGTGACGACCTTGGGGCGCGGGCGGCGCGGACGGGCGGTGACGGCGGTTTCCATGGCGGGTCCTGCCTCTAGAACATGTTCAGCTGCAGCTTGGCCTCGTCGCTCATCCGCGACGGGTCCCACGGCGGGTCGAAGGTCAGGTCGACGTTGCACGAGCGGATGCCGTCGATCTCCATGACCGCGTCCTTGACCCAGCCGGGCATTTCGCCGGCCACCGGGCAGCCCGGCGCGGTCAAGGTCATGTCGATGGCCACGTCCTTGTCGTCGCTGACGTCGACCTTGTAGATCAGGCCGAGCTCGTAGATGTCGACCGGGATTTCCGGGTCGAACACCGTCTTCAGCTTTTCGATCAGCTGGTCGGTCAGGCGGTTCAGCTCGTCCGAGGACAGGGCCGTCGCGGCGGGGGCTTGGTCGGTCATAGGCTCAACTGAAGAAGCTACGGGCCTTGTCCAGCGCGTCCACGAACGCGTCGGCCTCGGCAGGGGTATTATATAGGGCGAAGGAAGCGCGAGCGCTCGACGTCAACCCGAACCTTTTCATAAGGGGCTCGGCGCAGTGCGTGCCGGCGCGCACGGCCACGCCGTAGCGGTCCAGCACCTGGGCCACGTCGTGGGCGTGGGCGCCCTCGACGACGAAGCTCATCACCGCGCCCTTGCCGGGTGCCGTGCCGAGGATCCGGACGCCGTTGACGCCCTCCAGGCGCTGGGCGACCCGTTCGTACAGGGCGTGCTCGTGGGCCAGGGCCGCGTCGCGGTCGATCGTGTTCAGCCACTCGATCGCGGCCCCCAGGCCGACGGCCTCGAGGATCGCCGGCGTGCCGGCCTCGAAGCGGTGCGGCGGGTCGGCATAGGTGATCTTGTCCAGGCTGACCGAGCCGATCATCTCGCCGCCGCCCTGGTACGGCGGCAGGGCCGCCAGGCGCTCGGCCTTGCCGTACAGCACGCCGATGCCGGTGGGACCGTACAGCTTGTGGCCGCTGAAGACGTAGAAATCGACGTCCAGGGCTTTGACGTCCACCTTGGTGTGGACCACGCCCTGGCAGCCGTCGAGCAGCACCGGCGCACCGGCGGCGTGGGCCAGGCGGATGATCTCGACCACGTCGTTGACCGTGCCGAGCACGTTCGACATGTGGGTGACGGCGACCATCTTGGTCCGCTCGGACAGCAGGCCCGCATAGGCCTCCATGTCGAGCCGGCCGTCGTCCAGCACCGGGATGAACTTCAGCACGACGCCGTAGCGCTCGCGCAGGAAGTGCCAGGGCACGATGTTGGCGTGGTGCTCCATCTCCGAGAGCACGATCTCGTCGCCGGCCTTCAAGCTGCGCCCGAAGGTGTCGGCCACCAGGTTCACCGCCTCGGTGGCGCTCTTGGTGTAGACGATCTCATTGACGTCGGCGTTGATGAAGCGCGCGATGGTTTCACGCGCCTTTTCATAGGCTTCCGTCGTTTCGTTAGCCAGCGTATGCAGGCCGCGATGGACGTTGGCGTAGGACGTGCGGGCCAGGCCCGTCATGGCGTCGAGCACCACGTCGGGCTTCTGGGCGCTGGCGGCGCTGTCCAGATAGATCAGCGGCTTGCCGTGCACCGTGCGCGACAGGATCGGGAACTGGGCGCGGATCGCGTCGAGGTCGAAGGCGGCGGTCATTCTTCACGCCCCAGCTGCTTGGCGACCCAGGCGGCGGCGAGCTCGCGCGCGCCGTCGTGCTCGATGCGTTCGACCACTTCGCCGACGAAGGCCTCCGTCAGCATCGCGCGGGCTTCCAGTTCGGGAATGCCGCGCTGGCGGGCGTAGAACACCGCTTCTTCGTCCAGGGCGCCGATGGTGTTGCCGTGGGCGCAGGCGACGTCGTCGGCGAAGATCAGCAGTTCGGGCTTGGCGTCGATCTCGGCCTTGTCCGACAGGATCAGGGCGTGGTGGCCCATGCGCGCGTCGGTCTGGTCGGCGCCGGGCTGGACGATGATCCGGCCCTGGAACACGCC
Organism: Caulobacter vibrioides; assembly: GCA_001449105.1. Lineage (GTDB taxonomy): Bacteria > Pseudomonadota > Alphaproteobacteria > Caulobacterales > Caulobacteraceae > Caulobacter > Caulobacter vibrioides_C. Next base: position 9,628 of record LNIY01000085.1, read on the forward strand.
GCGCGCCTGGTCGGCGACCATGCCCTTGGTCAGCTGGCTGGTCACGCCATCGACGCCGTCGTGAGTGACCACGGTGGTCTGGTCGGCATGACGCTGGGCGTTCAGCAGATAGATCCCGTCCAGGCGCACCTGGGCGTGGGCGCCCGGGTGGGCGACGTGGGTCTCGATCCGCTGGCGACGGGCGCCGCTGGTCAGGACGGTCTGGTTGAAGGTCGCGCCGGCGCCGAGCTCCACACGGGCGGTGACGACGTCCACGGCCTCGGCGTCATCGTCGACCAGCACGATGCGCGTCAGGCTCGCGCCCTCGCCCACGGCGATGTCCAGCGCAACGTCGGTGACGTAACCGGCCGCGCGGCCCTCGTGGCTTTCCAGCAGGGTCAGGCTCGCGCCCGGCTCGACCACAAGGGCGTAGGAGGCGCCTTGCGAGGTCTTGTCGGTCGCCGCGACGAAGCGCAGGGCCATGACCTCGCCCTGCCCGTTCGTGGAAACGTGGCGGCCGTTGACGAACAGGATCTCGCCGTCGGCCAGGCCCGCGAACGGACCGGCCGCGACCTGGCCGTCGAACTTCGGCGCGGATTCGGGCAGCACGCGGACCAGGCCGCGCAGGTCGGTCCAGCGCCAGTCCTCGTCGCGGCGCGACGGCAGCTCGGTGACGTCGCCGGTCTTGAGAGCGGAAGCGAGGCTCATCAGGCGGCGGCCCCGACGTACTTGTCGTAGCCCTCGGCTTCCAGCTGCAGGGCCAGTTCCGGGCCGCCCGAGGCGACGATGCGGCCGGCGGCCAGCACGTGCACGCGGTCGGGTTTGATGTAGTCGAGCAGGCGCTGGTAGTGGGTGATCACCAGCATGCCGCGATCGGGGCTGCGCAGGGCGTTGACGCCTTCCGACACGATCTTCAGGGCGTCGATGTCGAGCCCTGAGTCCGTCTCGTCGAGGATCAGGAACTTCGGCGACAGCATCGCCATCTGGAAGATTTCCATCCGCTTCTTCTCGCCGCCCGAGAAGCCGACGTTCAGGCCGCGCTTGAGCATCTCGAAGTCGATCTTCAGCGAGGCGGCCTTCTCCTTGGCCAGCTTCAGGAAGGCCGGGGCGGCGATCTCGTCCTCGCCGCGCGCGCGGCGCTGGGCGTTCACGGCGGTGCGAATGAAGGTCAGGGCCGGAACGCCGGGAATCTCCAGCGGATACTGGAACGACAGGAACACGCCCTTGGCCGCCCGCTCGTTGGGCTCCAGGCTCAGCAGGTCCTCGCCGTTCAGGCTGGCCGTCCCTTCCGTGACCTCATAGCCGCCGCGGCCGCTCAGCACGTAGGACAGCGTCGACTTGCCGGCGCCGTTCGGGCCCATGATGGCGTGCACCTCGCCCGCCGGCACTTCGAGCGTGACGCCCTTCAGGATCGGCTTGTCTTCGACGCGGGCGTGGAGGTTGTTGATCGAAAGCATTTAACCGACGGATCCTTCGAGAGAAATCGCCACGAGCTTCTGGGCCTCGACGGCGAACTCCATGGGCAGTTGTTGCAGCACGTCGCGGACGAAGCCGTTGACCAGCAGGGCCACGGCCTCTTCCTGCGAAAGTCCGCGCTGCTGGCAGTAGAACAGCTGGTCGTCCGACAGGCGGGTGGTGGTCGCCTCGTGCTCGAACACCGACTGGCCGTTGCGGGCCTCGATATAGGGCACGGTGTGCGCCGCGCAGGTCTTGCCGATCAGCAGGCTGTCGCACTGGGTGAAGTTGCGCGCGCCCTTGGCCTTGGGGTGGGCCGAAACGAGGCCGCGATAGGTGCTGGTCGACTTGCCGGCGCTGATGCCCTTGGCGACGATCCGCGACTTGGTGTTGGCGCCCAGGTGGATCATCTTGGTGCCGGTGTCGGCCTGCTGATGGCCGTTGGTCACGGCGATCGAGTAGAACTCGCCCGACGAGCCTTCGCCGCGCAGCACGCACGACGGATACTTCCAGGTGATGGCCGAGCCGGTCTCGACCTGGGTCCACGACACCTTGCTGCGATCGCCGCGGCAGTCGGCGCGCTTGGTGACGAAGTTGTAGATGCCGCCCTTGCCGGTCTCCGGGTCGCCCGGATACCAGTTCTGGACCGTGGAATACTTGATCTCGGCGTCGTCCAGCAGGACGAGCTCGACCACGGCCGCGTGCAGCTGGTTCTCGTCGCGCATCGGGGCCGTGCAGCCCTCCAGGTACGAGACGTAGGAGCCCTTGTCGGCGATGATCAGGGTGCGCTCGAACTGGCCGGAATCCTTGGCGTTGATCCGGAAATAGGTCGACAGCTCCATCGGGCAGCGCACGCCCGGCGGCACGTAGACGAACGAGCCGTCCGAGAACACCGCGCTGTTGAGGCAGGCGAAATAGTTGTCCGAGGTCGGCACCACGCTGCCCAGGTACTGCTTGACCAGTTCCGGGTGCTCGCGGATCGCCTCGCTCATCGAGCAGAAGATGACGCCGGCCTGGGCCAGCTCCTTCTTGAAGGTGGTGACGACCGACACAGAGTCGAACACCGCGTCCACGGCGTAGCGCGGCGCGCCCTCGACGCCGGCCAGCACGGCCTGCTCCTTCAGCGGGATGCCCAGCTTCTCGTAGACGGCCAGCAGCTCGGGATCGACCTCGTCCAGGCTCTTGGGCCCTTCCTTGGTCTTCGGCGCGGCGTAGTAGTAGGTGTCCTGGTAGTCGATCTTCGGATAGCTGACCTTGGCCCAGTTCGGCTCTTCAAGCTCGAGCCAACGACGGTAGGCCTCCAGGCGCCATTCCAGCATCCACTCCGGCTCGTCCTTCTTGGCCGAGATGAAGCGCACGATGTCCTCGGAGAGCCCCTTGGGGGCGAACTCCTGGTCGATGTCGGTCGTAAAGCCGTGCTCGTATTTCTCGAGCGCGGCGACGGTGTCGATCGTTTCCTTGACCGCGGCCATCAAGCCACCTCCCGGCGCCGTGCGCCGATACGCTTCCAGGCGGCGAGCCAGGCGTCGCCGCACACAATCCAATCCGCTTCGGTGCTCGCCCAGCCGCCGCTGACGCGCAGCGCATAGGGGGCGAGATCGGAGCGGCCCATAGCTTCAACCACGCGGCTGGCCTTGACCTTGCCCGACGAACAGGCGCTGCCGGCGCTGACCATCACCCCGGCGAGATCCAGGTTCATGACCTGGACCTGCGAGGCGAAGCCCTCGGCGGCCAAACAGAGAGTTTGCGGCAGGCGCCCAAGGGCGTTTTCCGCGCCCTCCCCGAGCACCACGCCGCCGGCGTCCTTGACCCGCTGGGCCAAGGCGTCGCGCCAAATGCCCTGATCGGCCGCGCGGGGCAAGTCCCGCAGGGCGGCGGCGGCGGCGGCGCCGAAACCGGCGACGCCCGCGACGTTCTCGGTGCCGGCCCGACGGCCGCGCTCCTGCCCGCCGCCATGCAGTCTACGGACGATATTGGCCCGCGTGCCGGCGACCAGCGCGCCCACGCCCTGCGGGCCGCCGATCTTGTGGGCCGACAGCGCCAGGGTGTCGGCGCCGAGGGCGGAAAAGTCGATGGCGATCTTGCCGGCCGCCTGCACGGCGTCGACGTGCAGCAGGCCGTCGGCCTCGCGCACGATCGCCGAGGCCTGCGCCACCGGCTGGATGACGCCCGTCTCGTTGTTGGCCAGCATCAGGCAGACCAGGGTCCGCCCCTCGCCCGCCAACAACTCGGGAAGCCTGGAAAGGTCGGCCACGCCGTCGGCGTCGACCGGCAGCACCTCGACCGGCAAGCCGCTGGCGGCGGCCGTCTCGGCCACGGCGTCGTGCTCGACGGCGCTGACCACCAGGCGCTTCACCCCGGAAGCGACGGCGCTCTCGATGGCCAGGGCGTTGGCCTCGGTGCCGCCGCTGACGAAGGTGACCGAGCCGGCGACCACGCCGACCAGTTCGCCCACGGCCTTGCGGGCCGTCTCGACCACGTCGCGGGCGGCCCGGCCGGCCGCGTGCACGGAGCTTGGATTGCCGGCCAGCTCGAAGGCGCGCAGGACGGCCTCCTTCGCCTCGGGACGGATCGGGGCGGTGGCGTTGTAGTCCAGATAAATGGCGGGCTTGCTGGTCACGCCGCGACCTTCGCCTCCGGACGCAGGCGGCCTTCCAGCACGTCGGCCACGGTGACCGAGGCCAGGTAGGAATGGATCTGCCGGCCCATCTCTTCCCAGAGGTCGTGGGTCAGGCACTTGGCGCCGCCGGCCATGCAGCCCTTGTGGCCGCTCTTGCCGACGCCGCAGCGCGTGGCGCGCAGGGGCTCGTCGACGGCCATGACGATGTCGGAGATCCGGGTCGAGCGCGCGTCGGCCGCCAGGCGATAGCCGCCGCCCGGACCGCGGGCGCTGACCACCAGGCCCTTGCGGCGCAGACGGGCGAAAAGCTGTTCGAGATAGGAAAGCGATATCTGCTGGCGGGCGGCGATCTCGGCCAGCGCCACGGCGCGGCCCTCCGCCTCGTCCTGCTTGCGGGCGAGGTCGGTCATGGCCATTACGGCGTAACGTCCCTTCGTGCTCAGGCGCATCCCGCGCTCTCCCTTGCAGATTCCCCGCGCAACCGCATTTGCGTATGCTACAAGCCGCGACTTCGCGCCGCGCCCGGCAAGGGCGCTTCGCGCGATGCGGATGTAAGAAGACCAAGCGCGGCGGTCAAGTATTCCATGCGCCCTTCGCGGCGAATGGAGCGGCCCCCGACGCCCCAACTCGTGACGGGGATCTGAATGCCTGACGTGATTTTGACCGGCGCCGCTGGCCGTATCGAAGGCCGCTATTCGCCGGGCAAGACGGACAACGCGCCGATCGCGCTGATCCTGCACCCGCACCCCAAGGCCGGCGGCCACATGAATCACCCGGTGTCGGTGCAGCTCTACCACCTGTTCATGAAGCGCGGTTTCGCGACCCTGCGCTTCAACTTCCGCGGCGTCGGCCGCAGCCAGGGCGAATTCGACAGCGGCATCGGCGAGCTGGCCGACGCGGCCACCGCGCTCGACTGGCTGCAGGCCAACAACCCCGCCGCCGCCCAGACCTGGGTCGCCGGCTACAGCTTCGGCGCCTATATCGGCATGCAGCTCTTGATGCGCCGTCCGGAAACCGACGGCTTCATCTCGGTGTCGCCGCCGACCAACATGTACGACTTCAGCTTCCTGGCCCCCTGCCCGGCCTCGGGTCTGATCCTGACGGGCGGCGCCGACACCGTCGTCCCGCCGGTCGAGGTCGAGCGCGTGGTCTCCAAGCTGCGCACCCAGAAGGGCATCGTCATCGACTATGAAGTCGTCGACAAGGCCACCCACTTCTGGGCCGAGCACCTGCCGTTCGTCGAGCAGACCGTCGGCGGCTACATCGACAAGCGCCTGGAAGCCAACCCGATCCCGTAGGGTTCGGAAGCTTCGGAATCTGAAAAGCCCGCTCTCGGCGACGAGGGCGGGCTTTTTGTTTGGGGCGCCGAACTTTGCCCCACTCCCAGCCGACACCCTACTTTGCTTTCCTCGGCCTTGTGCCGAGGACCCATCGTTCCGCCGCTCAGACCCGGAACGCACGCCCGCGATGGGAGTCGAATACAGGGAAGGCGGAGAGAAGGCACGCCCATGCCCTTCGCAACCGCGAGACAGACGCTCCGCTAAGGCCTAAGACCTTGGGGTATCGCTATCAGCGGAGATGCCCGGCCATGCACTACGACATCGTCATCGTCGGCGGCGGCGCGGGTGGTCTGGAGCTGGCGGCCCAGCTGGGGCGAAGGCTCGGCCGGCGCGAGGGCAAGGAACGGATCCTGCTGATCGACCGCTCGGGCTTCCACATATGGAAGCCCAGCCTGCACGAAGTGGCCGCCGGCACGCTGGACGTCCACCAGGAGGGCCTCTCCTACCCGATCCTCGGCCGCGCCAACCACTTCAGCTTCCACCTGGGCGAGCTGTCGGGCCTGGATCCCGTCGCCAAGCGCCTGACGCTGAAGGCCATCACCACCAAGGACGGCGCGGTGCTCGTGCCCGAGCGCTCGATCACCTTCACCTGGGGCGTGATCGCCATCGGCAGCGGCTCCAACCTGTTCGGCACGCCCGGCGCGCAGACCGCCCACCTGCTGGAGCGCACCGAGGACGCCGAGGCCTTCCACACCCGCCTGCTGGCCGCCTTCATGAAGGCCTCGTTCGCGCCCGAACGCACCATGGGCGTGGCCATCGTCGGCGGCGGGGCTACGGGCGTTGAGCTGTCGGCCGAGCTGCTGGAAGCCCACCGCGAACTGCTGGAAAGCCTGGGCGTCGAGCAACGCTTCCGCCTCGACATCACCATCGTCGAGGCCGCCCCGCGCATCCTCGGCGGCCTGCCCGAGAAGACCTCGGCCCAGGCCACGGTCGCGCTGGAGCGCAAGGGGGTGCGCGTGCGCACCGGCGCCAAGGTCATCGCCGTCCACCCCGACCGGCTGGAGACCAGCGTCGGCGACATCCCCGCCGACCTGATCGTCTGGGCCGCCGGCGTGAAGGCCGCCGACAGCAATGTCGAGCTTGGCCTTGAGACCAACCGCCTCAACCAGTTCGTGGTCAACGACCGGCTGGAGACCTCTGCGCCGGGGATCTGGGCGATGGGCGACTGCGCCGCCTGCCCCTGGAAGGACGGCAAGCTGGTCCCGGCCCGCGCCCAGGCCGCCCACCAGCAGGCCAGCTACATGGCCAAGGTCCTGCTGGCCCGCCTGCGCCAGGCGCGGGTCGAGGAGCCCTATGTCTACAAGGACTTCGGCTCGCTGGTTTCACTGGGCGAGAACAAGGGCGTCGGCGCCCTGATGGGCGGCCTCGGCGGGCCCAACTTCTTCATCGAAGGCCTGGTGGCCAAGTGGTTCTACGTCTCGCTGCACCTGGCCCACCACAAGGCCATCCTCGGCGTCGGCAAGACCATCACCCTGGCCCTGGCGCGCCTGCTCCAGCAGCGCGTGGCGGGGCGGCTGAAGCTGCATTGACGCCTTCGGCGTCCCCCTCAGTCGCTCCGCGACAGCTCCCCCAGAGGGGGAGCATCTTGGCGCTTCAGATCCTCCCCCTCTGGGGGAGGTGGCCCAGAGGGCCGGAGGGGGCCCGCGCAGCGGGCTACGGCCTAACGACCCTCCCGCCCGTCATCGGCGCCTTCACCCCCGTCGTGCCCGGAAAGCTGATCGGCAGCCCCCGCGCCGTGCGCGCGGCAAGATACGCGAACGCCTCGGCCTCGATGGCGTCGCCGCGCCAGCCGTAGTCTTCCGCCGCCTTCACCGGAACCGGAACCCGCTCGGCCAGGGCCGCCATGATCCGCGGATTGTGCCGCCCGCCGCCGCAGACGATCAAGGCGCTGGGCGGAGCGTCGTTCTTGTCGAACGCCTTGAGCACGGCCGCCGCCGTGAAGGCCACCAGGGTCGCGGCCGCGTCCTGCGCCGACAGGTGCGCCACGGCGTCCAGCGAGAAGTCGTAGCGGTCCAGCGACTTGGGCGCCGGCGCCGCGAAATAGGCGCTGGCCAGCAGTCCCGACAGCGCCGCCTCGTCCACCGCGCCCGCCGCCGCCAGTCGGCCGCCCTCGTCGAAACGGCCCAGCCCGCGCTCCTGCAGCATCAGGTCGATCATGCCGTTGCCGGGGCCGGTGTCGAAGGCCAGCAGGGTTCCGTCCGCGCCGATCAGGGTGATGTTGGCCACCCCGCCGATGTTCAGCGCCGCCACCGGCGCGGCCAGGCCCGAGGCCCGGGCGCGCGCCTCGTGATAGATCGGGGCCAGCGGCGCCCCCTCCCCGCCGGCCGCCACGTCGGCGGTGCGGAAGTCGAAGACCACCGGCCGTCCCGTCAGGCGCGCCAGCCGCTCGGCGTCGAGCAACTGCACCGTCCGCCCAACCCGCTCGGCGGTCGGCCGCTCGTGCAGCACCGTCTGGCCGTGCACGCCCAGCAGGTCGAACTCGCTCCAGGCCAGGCCATGCTCGGCCAGGAAGCCCTCGGCGGCGTGGAAGTGCTCCTCGGCCACCGCGCGGCGGGCGTCGTCGAAGATCGCCGGTTCAGGCTCGCCGCGCTTCCAGGCCAGCGCCTGGCGGGTGGTTTCCAGCAGCAGGGCGCGGGTGTCCTCGCGCAGCTTGCGTTCGCCCGAGGGCCCGAAGCCATGGATCGCCTCGCCGTCGGTGTCGAGCACCGCCATGTCGACCGCGTCCAGCGAGGTGCCGGTCATGAATCCGAGAATGCGCATGGGGTCGTTGACTGCCACGGCGCGCCTCGGGTAGCTAGGCCCCATGACCGCCAAGGCCCTCCAGACCCGAGCCTATTACCGCCCGCTGATCTAGCGGGCGAACGACCGGTCATGTCGACGCACCGCCACCTGGCCGGCGATGCGTCCCTCCCCCTACCGACGACGTCTCCGGCGACCAGCCTTCAAGGAGACCAATCGATGAAACCCTCGCCACAGACCGCCCCGCCCGTGCTAGACGCGCGGACCAGCGATACAGAGAGTCGAGCCATGTCCGCGCCGCAGAGCTTCAAGTCCGAATTCCTGCAAACCATGCAGAGCCGCGGCTACATCCACCAGATCACCCACCCGGACGAACTGGACGCGGCCGCCGCCGGCGGCGCGATCACCGCCTACATCGGCTTCGACGCCACGGCCCCGTCCCTGCACGTCGGCCACCTGATCCAGATCATGATGCTGCGCCGCCTCCAGCAGGCCGGCCACAAGCCGATCGTCCTGATGGGCGGCGGCACCACCCGCGTGGGCGACCCGACCTTCAAGGACACCCAGCGCCCGCTGCTCACCGACGAGCAGATCCAGGCCAATATCGACGGCATCAAGAAGGTGTTCTCCAACTTCCTGACCTTCGGCGAGGGCCCCACCGACGCGGTGATGGTCGACAACGACGAGTGGCTGTCGAAGCTCGGCTACGTGCAGTTCCTGCGCGACTACGGCGTGCACTTCACGATCAACCGGATGCTGACCTTCGACTCGGTCAAGCTGCGGCTCGAGCGCGAGCAGCCGATGACCTTCCTCGAGTTCAACTACATGCTGATGCAGGCCACCGACTTCCTGGAGCTGAACCGGAAGTACGGCTGCGTGCTGCAGATGGGCGGCTCGGACCAGTGGGGCAACATCCTCAACGGCGTCGAACTGACCCGCCGCGTCGACCAGAAGGCCGCCTTCGGCCTGACCACGCCGCTGCTTACCACGGCCTCGGGCGCCAAGATGGGCAAGACCGCCGCCGGCGCCGTCTGGCTCAACGCCGACGCCCTGTCGCCGTACGACTACTGGCAGTTCTGGCGCAACACCGAGGACGCCGACGTGGGCCGCTTCCTGAAGCTGTTCACCGACCTGCCGCTCGACAAGATCGCCGAGCTGGAAGCCCTCGAAGGCGCCCAGATCAACGACGCCAAGAAGGTGCTGGCCGACGAGGCCACCCGCCTGGTGCACGGCGACGAAGCGGCCAGGATCGCCCGCGCCACGGCCGAGAAGGCCTTCGAGCAAGGGCAGCTGTCGGCCGACCTGCCGACGGTCGAGATCGCCGCCGCGGTGCTGGCCGAGGGCGTGGCCCTGGCGGTGCTGGCCACCGACATCGGCCTCACCGCCTCGCGCGGCGAAGCCCGTCGCCTGGCCCAGGGCGGCGGCCTGCGCCTCAACGACGCCCAGGAGAAGGACGGCGACCGCCTGGTGACCAACGCCGACCTGGTCGACGGGGTCGTCAAGCTCAGCCAGGGCAAGAAGAAGATCGTGCTCGTCAAACCGGTCTGATCTAACCGCGAAGCCGCATAAGCTTCGTCATCCCGGAAAGCCCGCAGGGCTTATCCGGGACCCAGGGGCGGTGCGCACGGCCCCTGGGTCCCGGCTCTCCGCTTCGCGGAGTTTACCCCTCGAACGCGCATTAGCGCGTATCGGGGGGCCGGGATGACGAGCTGATATCTGAAATGATGTTGGAGAAACTTCGATGCTGAACCCCGGCGACAAGGCCCCCGACTTCGACCTGCCCACCGACACCGGCCGCGTCAGCCTCGCCGGCCTGAAGGGCAAGAACGTCGTGCTCTACTTCTACCCGAAGGACGACACGACCGGCTGCACGTCCGAAGCTCTGCAGTTCTCGGCCGAGGTCGAGGAGTTCGCCAAGGCCGGCGCGGTGGTGATCGGCGTCTCCAAGGACAGCGCCGCCAGCCACGGCAAATTCCGCAAGAAGCACGACCTGACCGTCGAGCTCGGCTCCGACACCCTGGGCGAGACCGTCGAGGCCTACGGCTCCTGGGTCGAAAAGAGCATGTACGGCCGCAAGTACATGGGCATCGACCGCTCGACCTTCCTGATCGACCGCGAAGGCGTCGTCCGCGAGGTCTGGCGCAAGGTGAAGGTCCCCGGCCACGTCAAGGCCGTGCTCAAGGCGGCCCAGGGCCTGAAGGGCTAGCAATCGCGCCGCGCTGGGCTACCATTGCGGCCTTGGCTCGGAGGCGCCCGTGCGCACCAAGGTGCTGACCGTTGAAGTTCCCGCCCCGCTGGCCGAGCAGATCGACCGGCTGGCCATGCGCCAGGACCGCTCGCAGGACTCGGTCGTTCGCGAGGCCTTGACGGCATGGGCCGATCGCGAAGACCGCTTTCGCGCCCTGACCCTCGAAGGCCTGGCCGACGTCGACGCCGGCCGTCTGGTCGAACAGTCGGCGATGGAAGCCTGGGTCGACAGCCTCGACAACGACGCCTCGCCACGCTGATGCGCCTGGTCTGGACCGGCAAGGCCGCGTCCGACCTCGCACGGCTCCACGCCTTCCTCGCCGAAGTAAACCCACGCGCCGCGGCGCGGACGGCGCGCGAACTGGTCGCGGCTCCCAAGCGGCTGCTGACTGCGCCTCGGCTCGGCGAACGGCTGGAGGAGTTCGCGCCTCGCGAGGTCCGCCGCCTCATCGTCGGCGGCTACGAGCTCCGATATGAAATCACCGAGAGCTCGGTGTTCGTGCTGCGCCTCTGGCACACGCTGGAAGACAGGTAACCGGGCTCACTGTGGCGCCGGCGCCGCAAAGGCTCGCTTTTCCGCCACTTCTCGCGCGCCACGTGTAGCCAGCCCGTTCATGCCGGGTTAATCGACGCAGGTTCATGGTCGAAACTTGGCCATCCGCGCCTTCGCAGGTGCGAAGAGTCTTGCGCATTTCCGCTTTCTCGTTGCATATCCCCCAGACCTTGAAAACTGGGGGGTTTCCTGGGTATGGCGATCGCGCATTTTCACCGCCTGCGTAAGACCCTCGAAGGTCTGTTTCCCGAACGTCATCTCTATGTCCGCTCCGGCGGCGAGATGCGCGGCTATGTGCTGTCCACCAACAAGCAGCTGGCCTGCGCGGCCGGCGTCGGCGCCGCGGCGCTCTGGATGGGCGTGTGCACGGCCGCGATGCTGGTCAACGCCCTGGCCGTCAGCAACACCGACCAGGTCGTTCTCAAGCAGAAAGCCTATTACGAGCGCCTCAACGCCGACCGCCAGGCGCGCCTGAACAGCGCCGTCGCCCAGCTGTCGGCCACCAGCGGCTCGCTCGACGACCTGGCCATGTCGGTCGAGAAGCGCCACGCCGCGCTGGCCATGCTGGTCAGCGACTTCAAGGGCGCGCCCGGCGCCGCCCAGGCCCTGTCCGTCAGCAAGCCCGCGCTCGCCGACGCCTCGCCGGTCGAGCGCATCCAGGCCACCCGCATGGACCAGGAGCGCCTGATCGACGCCGCCGAGGGCTTCGCCAAGAGCCGGGCCGAGCGCCTGCGCCTGGCCATGCGCATGGCCGGCCTGGACGCCGGCAGCTTCACCGGCCGCGGCGCCTCGCTGGGCGGCCCGCTGATCGAAGCCAAGGACCCCCGCGCCCTCGCCGCCGTCCTCGACGTCGACGAAGAGTTCGCCGCCCGCATCCACCGCGCCGCCAGCGACATGTCCGACATGCGTTCGCTGAGCAGCGCGGCCCAGCGCCTGCCGTTCAACCGCCCGACCGCCAACCCGGCCCTGTCGAGCAGCTACGGCGTGCGCTTCGACCCGTTCACGCACCGCCCGGCCTTCCACTCGGGCCTCGATTTCCCCGGCGCCTTCTACACGCCGATCATGGCCACCGCCCCGGGCGTCATCTCGTTCACCGGCGTGCGCTCGGGCTACGGCAACACCGTCGAGATCGACCATGGCGGCGGCTTCAAGACCCGCTACGCGCACCTGCAAGGCATCGCCGTGCGCGTCGGCCAGCGCGTGGTCATCGGCCAGCGCGTCGGCGCCATGGGCTCCACCGGCCGCTCCACCGGCCCGCACCTCCACTACGAGGTCTGGGTCAACGGGCGCGCCCAGAACCCCAACCGCTTCCTCAAGGCAGGCGAGTATGTTCAGCAAGCCGGCTAAGGGGTCCAAGACCCCGCCCCAGATCGAGCCCCTGCCCCTTCCGGCCGCGGCTCCCGCCGACCAGATCCGCAAGGCCCCGCCGCGCGTGGCCTCGCTGATCTCCTCGGACATCACCATCGAGGGCGGCGTCAGCGGCGACGGCGAGCTGCAGATCGACGGCGTGGTGCGCGGCGACGTCCGCGTCGGCCGCCTGACCGTCGGCGAGACCGGCCATGTCGAAGGCGGCGTCTACGCCGAAGCCGTCGAGATCCGCGGCCGCGTCGTCGGCGCGATCACCGCCAAGCAGGTCCGCCTCTACGGCACGGCCTATGTCGACGGCGACATCACCCATGAGCAACTGGCCATGGAAACCGGCGCCTTCTTCCAGGGCCGCAGCCTGAAGTTCCAGCGACAGGCCCCGCCGCAGGCAGCCCCGGTCGCCGTGGCTCCGGCCCCGGCCGCCGACCTGACCCTGACGGCGCGGCCGATCGGCTGAGGCCTCGCCGTCCTCGCCCTTCGACAAGCTCAGGGTGAGGACGAGTTACCGAGGCGGCATTCAGAACCTCATCCTGAGCTTGTCGAAGGACGAGGTTCTGCTCCCAGGTTCGCCAAAACGAAAAACGCCCCGGATCGCTCCGGGGCGTTCGTCTTTTCAGCGCGCACCGAAGGCCTCAGCCCTCGGCGTCCCGCGTCGCGCCGACCCGCTGGGCCAGCGAGGCGCCCATGAACGCGTCGAGATCGCCGTCCAGCACGCCGGCCGTGTCGGAGGTTTCGACGTTGGTCCGCAGGTCCTTGACCATCTGGTACGGCTGCAGGACGTACGACCGGATCTGGTGACCCCAACCGATGTCGGTCTTCTGATCGTGCAGCGCCTGCTGGGCGGCTTCACGCTTCTGAAGTTCGGCCTCGTACATCCGGGCGCGCAGCATCTTCCAGGCCTCGTCGCGGTTCTGGTGCTGCGAGCGGCCGGCCTGGCAGGCCACCACGATCCCGGTCGGGATGTGCGTCAGACGCACGGCCGAGTCGGTCTTGTTGATGTGCTGACCGCCGGCGCCGGAGGCGCGGTAGGTGTCGGTGCGCACGTCCGACGGGTTGATGTCGATCTCGATCGTGTCGTCGATCACCGGATAGACCCAGGCCGAGGCGAACGAGGTGTGGCGACGGGCGCTGCTGTCGTACGGACTGATGCGCACCAGGCGGTGCACGCCGGCCTCGGTCTTCAGCCAGCCGTAGGCGTTGGCGCCCTTGACCAGCAGCGTGGCGGACTTGATGCCGGCCTGGTCGCCGTCGGTCTCTTCGACCAGCTCGGTGGTCATGCCGTGGGCGTTGGCCCAGCGGGTGTACATCCGCAGCAGGATGCCCGCCCAGTCGCACGACTCGGTGCCGCCGGCGCCCGAGTTGATTTCGATATAGGCGTCGTTGCCGTCGGCCTCGCCCGACAGCAGGGCCTCGAGTTCGGCGCGGGCGGCGCGTTCCTTGATGGCCTTCAGCTGGGCGCGGGCGTCGTTCAGGGAATCCTCGTCGGACTCCATGTCGGCCAGCTCGGCATATTCGAGCGCGTCCTTGACGTCGCGTTCGATGCTTTGGACGGCCTCGACCTTGGCGGCCAGGTTGGCGCGCTCGCGCGACACGGCCTGGGCCTCGGACGGACGGTCCCACAACGTCGGGTCTTCGACCCGAGCGTTCAGTTCATCGAGTTTTCTAAGGGCGACATCCCAGTCAAAGACGCCTCCTGAGCAGTCCAACGGACTGCTCGATGTCGGCCGCGGCGGCCTCGACATCCGGTCTCATCACGTAACTCCGTGACTAAAAGTAAGGGCGGGGGAATAGCCCGCGCCCGGAGTCGGCGCAACCGCGCCGGCTCCATCTTTCCCAAGAATGAGTCGGCGCAACCGCGCCGGCTGCTCGAAAGTGGAAACGGCGGCTGCCAAGCCGAAAACCTCGTCCTTCGACAGGCTCAGGATGAGGTTTTTCCACCGCCCGAAACAGGGTCCTCATCCCGAGCTTGTCGAAGGACGAGGACCCCGCACAGTTCTAATAAAGCCCGCTGATGTCCGGGGCCTTCGGCTGCTGCCTCGGCTGCGGCTCGGACGGCGAAGGCTGGCCGGTCGGCACGCCGTTGGGCCAGGCGTCGCCATAGGAGATCGGCCCGCCGGTCGGCGTCGGCGCGACCACCTTCGGCTCGGTGCCGGGACGGAAGGCCTCGCGGATGCCGCGCACCATGGCGAACTTGGCGGTCTTGGGCGGCTTGAAGTCGGTCTTGGGCTTGTCCTTCAGCGCCACCTTCATGAAGTCGATGAACACCGGCACGGCGTCCTGCGAACCCGTCTCGCCCGCGCCCAGCGAGCGGTTGTCGTCGAAGCCGACGAACACGCCGACGATCAGGTCGGGCGAATAGCCGATGAACCAGGCGCTGCGGTACTCGTTGGTCGTCCCGGTCTTGCCGGCCAGCGGATAGCCCAGCTGGCTGACCGAGGCGGCCGTGCCGCGCTGGACCACGCCCTGCAGCATCGAGGTGATCTGGTAGGCCGTCACCGGGTCCATCACCTGCTCGCCCGGCGCGGTGACGCGCGGGCTCTCGTCGCCGTTGAAGCCGGCGGTGCAGCGCGGGCAGTCGCGCTTGTCGGCGCGGAAGATCACCTTGCCCTCGCGGTCCTGCACCAGCTCGATCAGGTGCGGCTCGATGCGGCGGCCGCCGTTGGCGAACGGCGCATAGGCGGCCGTGATCTTGAACGGCGTCGTCTCGCCGGCCCCCAGCGCCATGGCCAGCACCGGCGCCATGTCGCGCGTGACTCCGGTCTTCTTGGACATCTCGATGATCTTCTTCATGCCCACGCCCTGGGCCAGGCGCACGGTCATGGCGTTGACCGACCGCTCCAGGCCCTTGCGCAGCGGCAGGGCGCCGTAGAACTTCTTCTCGTAGTTCTCCGGGCTCCAGTCCTGGCCGTTGGCGCCCTTGAAGGTGATGGCGCTGTCCAGGATCACGCTGGCGGGGGTGTAGCCGTTCTCCAGCGCCGTGGCGTAGACGAACGGCTTGAACGACGAGCCGGGCTGGCGCATCGCCTGGGTCGCCCGGTTGAAGTTAGACAGCGAGAACGAATAGCCGCCCACCAGGGCCACCACGCGGCCCGTATAGGGCTCGATGGCCACCAGGGCGCCGTTGACGGCCGGGATCTGCTTGAGACGATAGGACGAGGTTCCCGCCACCTGCTCGACGAACACCAGGTCGCCGACCTTCAGGCCCTTGCCGGCCTTGGCCCAGGCGACGTCCTCGCCGGTCAGGCTCCCCTGCCCTTCGTCCTTGACCAGGCGAACGCCGCCGCCGGCCGAGGTGATCACCGCCGCGCGCCAGCCCCGGCGCTCCGAAGGCGGGCGCTTGGCCTGGGCGGCCTTCTCCCAGCCCTCGTCCAGGCTTTCGACATGGCCCCAAGCCCCGCGCCAGCCGTGGCGGCGGTCGTATTTCTCAAGGCCGTCCATCAGCGAGGCCCGCGCCGCCGTCTGCAGCGTCGGGTCCAGCGTGGTGCGCATGTAGTAGCCGCCCTCGCTGATCCGGTCGCCCAGGGTGGCGGTGCCGCGCTGGCGCACTTCCTCGACGAAGTAGTCGGCGTCGGCATAGGCCGCGCGCTTGGGCGCCGGCTGCACCACAAGGTCCTCGGCCTTGGCCTTCTCGGCCTCGGCGCGGCTGACCCAGCCGAGGTCGGCCATCTGGTCGAGGATCCAGTTGCGACGGGCGATGGCTTTGCCCTTGTTGCGGATCGGATGGTAGTTGTCGGGCCCCTTGGGCAGGGCCGCCAGATAGGCCGCCTCGGACAGGCTGAGCTCGGGCAGCGACTTGCCGAAGTAGTTGTAGGCCGCCGAGCCGACGCCGAACGAGCGATAGCCCAGCCAGATTTCGTTCAGGTACAGCTCGAGGATCTGCTGCTTGTCGAGCGACTGCTCCAGGCGGCGGGCCAGGATCGCTTCCTTGAACTTGCGGCCCACCGTGGCGTCGCTGGTCAGAAGGACGTTCTTGGCCACCTGCTGGGTGATCGTCGAGCCGCCTTCCAGGCGGCGGCCGCGCATGGCGTTGCCGACGTTCTTGAGCATGGCGCGCGAGAAGCCGCCGACGTCGACGCCGCCGTGCTTGAAGAAGTTGCGGTCCTCGGCGGCCATGAAGGCCTGGGCCAGCTGCGGCGGGATCTGGTCGTAGGGAACGAAGATCCGGCGTTCCTTGGAGTACTCGCCGATCAGGGTGCCGTCCCATGCGTAGACGCGCGTGGCCGTCGGCGGACGATAGTCCTGCAGCTCGCCGGCGTCCGGCATGTCGTGGAACAGCCATGCGGCATAGATGGCGATGGCGAAACCCGCCACCGCGATCGTCGACAGCACCGCGACGCCGGCTATGGCGATCCATCTTTCGGCGGGCTTCAAGTCCACACGGCCTCCGTGGAGCGGCGCGAGATGCGCACGCTCAAATCATCCAGAGGATGGCTGTAACCCGCATCGGGCGAGGCGCCAACGCCCCTGCCCTCCCAACGGACGTCATCCCGGCCGGAGCGAAGCGCAGAGCCGGGACCCAGAGGCCGCCGCGTTGCGTTGGCTACCGCCAGGGAGATGGACTGGATGCAGCGCCCAGTTCCCTGGGTCCCGGATAGCCTCTGCGAGGCTTCCGGGATGACGAGGGTTTTGGCGTTGATTGGCGAGGCGGGTAGATCCCGCCTCAGCGAGCGCTGATCCGGGTCTGGGTGGCGAAATAGCTTTCGATCGAGCTGGCGACCGCGCCCATCAGGCGTTCGCGGCCGGCCGGGCTCTTCAGCAGCTTCTCGTCGTCGAGATTGGTCATGAAGCCCATCTCGAGCAGCACGGCCGGCACGTCGGGGGCCAGCAGCACGATGAAGCCGGCGTCGCGATGGCTGCGGCGCAGCAGCACGGTCTCGTCGCCCACCTTTTCCAGCAGGGTTTCGGCGAAGGCGGCCGAACGATTCTTGGTGGCGCGCTGCGACAGGTCCAGCAGGATCTGGCCGACCGCGCGATCGCGGCCCGGCAGGCTGGCCTTCATCAGCCAGTCGTCCTTCTCCAGCACCCGGGCGGCGCGCTCGGCGCCCTTTTCCGACAGGGTGTAGACGCTGGCGCCGCGGGTGCCGACGTCGGGCCCCGAGTCGGCGTGCAGCGAGATGAACAGGTCCGCGTCGGCGCGACGGGCGATCTGCACGCGCGATTCCAGCGGGATGAAGGTGTCGGTGTCGCGGGTCAGCACGACGATGAAGCGGCCGGACTTCTCCAGCTTGGTCTTCAGCGCCTTGGCCGCGGCCAGGGTGACGTCCTTCTCGTTGGTGTTGGCCCCGGCCGAGCCGGGATCCTTGCCGCCGTGACCGGCGTCGATGACGATCGTCTTCTTGAGCTTCAGCGCGGACGGCTTGGCCGGGGTCGAGACGGTGGTCGGGCGCATGACGGCCGAGCCGGCCGAGGCCGGATCGGCGGCGGCCAGGTCGATCACATAGCGGAAGGCGGTCGCGCCGTCGGCGGGCGGCAGCAGGAAGCGGCGCTTGACCACGGCCTTGGAGGAAAGATCGAGCGAGAGGCGCGCCCCGCCGGCGGCCTCGTCGATGACCCAGCGGTCGACCAGGCCGTGGCCCGCGCCCTGCAGGTCGCCGGAGACCGTCACGTTGGGCAGGCCGACGATGACGCGGTTGGCGGCGGCGCCGTCGCCGATCAGCTTGCCGACGGCCGCGCGGTCCAGGTCGATCACGACCCGGGTCTCGGCGCGGTCACCGCCGAAGCGGACCTTCTGGACGCCGGCGGCCGGCGCAGGGCCCTGGACGGTCGCCACGGCCACGCCGGCGAGCGCCAGCGCGCCGACGATCAAAGCCGCCTTCGCCCAACCCGTTCTCGCTGCTCCGATGACGACCTTAAGCATTACCGCCCAGCCAATGGCGCTACCTTGGAAACCAATGACGGATATCGCCCGGGGCGGGTAGAGAAACCGTTAAGGAAACCGTCGACTTCATCAATTTCGCCGGTTGCTCCACGGCGCTTTTCATTTGTCTTCCGATGTTGCTAAAGTGGCGCCGTGCGCAGAGCGACGTCGTCAGACGATGGCGCTTTGCGTGAGTGGTTCCCAAGTGTCGGACGCGTCCATAGCGCCCTCATGCCGGATCCGCCGGACTTTGGAGTTTGCGGGCGATGGTCGGCGCGGGGCGGATGTCTCGACGGCCAAAGCCCAAAAGGGCCCGCGTCGGGCCCTGGCCGTTCCCGGCGACGACGCGTCATCCGATCCGCGCCACTCGGCGCGTCAAAGGAAACAAACGAAACCCCATGGGCTGCGCCGCACCCGATCGCCTCTGGCAACCGCCCTTCGAACTTCGCTCCGGCGAAGTCGCGGTCTGCGATGCGCGCGCCCTCCTTTCATATCGGCGCCCGGGCCTCGCGCCCGCCGCGCGCCGTGGAGATTCCCTGTATGTCGAAGAAGATGTTGATCGACGCCGCCCACGCCGAAGAGACGCGTGTGGTGGTCGTGGACGGTTCGCGGGTTGAAGAATTCGATTTCGAAAGCCAGACCCGCAAACAACTTCGTGGAAATATCTATCTCGCCAAGGTGACCCGCGTTGAACCCAGCCTCCAGGCTGCGTTCATCGAGTACGGCGGCAACCGTCACGGTTTCCTCGCCTTCAACGAGATCCATCCGGACTACTACCAGATCCCGGTCGCCGACCGCGAAGCGCTGATGCGCGATGATTCGCACGACGACGAGGACGACACCCCGATCTCGCGCCGCGCCACCGGCGGCGAGGACGAGGACGACAGCAACGACCACGCCATCGACGACGAAGAAGACGACGTCGAAGAAGAACTGGCGCGCCGCAAGCGCCGCCTGATGCGCAAGTACAAGATCCAGGAAGTGATCCGCCGCCGGCAGATCATGCTGGTCCAGGTCGTCAAGGAAGAGCGCGGCAACAAGGGCGCGGCTCTCACCACCTACCTGTCGCTGGCCGGCCGCTACGGCGTCCTGATGCCCAACACCGCCCGCGGCGGCGGCATCAGCCGCAAGATCACCGCGGTGACCGACCGCAAGCGTCTCAAGAGCGTGGTGCAGAGCCTGGACGTGCCGCAGGGCATGGGCCTGATCGTCCGCACGGCCGGCGCCAAGCGCACCAAGGCCGAGGTCAAGCGCGACTACGAGTACCTGCTGCGTCTGTGGGAGAACATCCGCGACAACACGCTGCATTCGGTCGCGCCGGCGCTGATCTACGAGGAGGAAGACCTCGTAAAGCGCGCCATCCGCGACATGTACGACAAGGACCTGGACGGCATCTGGGTCGAGGGCGAGGCCGGCTACCGCGAAGCGCGCGACTTCATGCGCATGCTGATGCCCAGCCAGGCCAAGAAGGTCTTCCCGTACCGCGAGGCCACGCCGCTGTTCGTCAAGAACCGCATCGAGGACCACCTGGCGCAGATCTACTCGCCGGTCGTTCCGCTGCGTTCGGGCGGCTACCTGGTGATCAACCAGACCGAGGCTCTCGTCGCCATCGACGTCAACTCGGGCAAGGCCACGCGCGAGCGCAACATCGAGGCCACCGCCCTCAAGACCAACATCGAGGCGGCTGAAGAAGCCGCCCGCCAGCTGCGCCTGCGCGACCTGGCCGGCCTGATCGTCATCGACTTCATCGACATGGATGAAGCCAAGAACAACCGCACGGTCGAGAAGGTCCTCAAGGACGCTCTCAAGGACGACCGCGCCCGCATCCAGATGGGCAAGATTTCGGGCTTCGGCCTGATGGAGATCAGCCGCCAGCGCCGCCGCACCGGCGTGCTGGAAGGCACCACCCATGTCTGCGAGCACTGCGAAGGCACCGGCCGCGTCCGCTCGGTCGAATCGAGCGCCCTGGCCGCCCTGCGCGGCGTCGAGGTCGAGGCCCTGAAGGGCAGCGGCGCCGTGACCCTGAAGGTCAGCCGCGCCGTCGGCATCTACATCCTCAACGAAAAGCGCGCCTATCTGCAGCGCCTGCAGCTGAACCACGGCGTGTTCGTCACCGTGCTGGTCGACGACGGCCTGCGCCAGGCCGAGCACGAGATCGAGCGCACCGAACTGGGCGACCGCATCGCGCCGCCGGCGATCGCCTACGAGCCCGATCCGGTGTTCGACGAGGTCTTCGACGACGAGGACGAAGACGAGGAAGACGAAATCGTCTCCGACGAAGGCGACGAGGACGAAGACGAGGACGAGTCGCCCCGCAAGGCCCGCTCGGACGACGATCGCGGCGGTCGCCGCAACAAGCGTCGCCGTCGTGGCCGCCGTGACGAGGAAACCTCGGACGAGGCCGTCGCCGACGAAGCCGAAGGCGCCGAGTTCGACGCTGAAGGCGACGCCGACGGCGACGACGAGGATTCGCGCCGCCGCCGCCGCCGCCGTGGCCGTCGCGGCGGTCGCCGCGGGGGTCGCGAGGACGGCGATCGCGCCGCCGACGTCTATGTCTGGAACCGCCCGCGCGTTCCGTTCGGCGACAACCCCTATGTCTGGCACGACCCCGAAGCCCTCGAAGCCCGTGGCGGCGAAGGCCGTCGCGATCGCGGCGAGCGCCCGGATCGCGCCGAGCGCCAAGATCGCGCCGAGCGTCAGGACCGCGCCGAGCGTCCCGAACGCCAGGAGCGCCCGGAGGCTGCTGAGCGTCCGGAGCGCCGCGAGCGTCGTCGCGGCGGTCGTGACCGCCAGCCGGCCGCCGAGACCCCGATCGCGCCGGTCGAGGTCGAGGACGTCGCTCCGCTGGTGCTCGAGCCGCCGGTGATCGAAGGTCCGCCCGCCGACGTCTGGGTCGAACTGCCGACGCCGGAAGAGGCCGCCCCGGCCAAGAAGCCGCGCCGCTCGCGCAGCCGCAGCCGCAAGGCCGCCGCCGAGACCGAGGTCGAAGCCGCTGAGGCCGAGACCGCCGAGGCGATCGAAGCCGCGGCCGAACCCGCGCAGGCCCTGGCCGAAGTGGTCGCCGAGACCGCTCCGATCGTCGCCGCGGACGTCGAGATCGCTCCGGAACCGGCCCCCGAGCCGGTCGCCGAAGCCGCTCCCGCGCCCGTCGAAGCGCCGGTGGAAACCCCGGTGGAAACCCCGGTGGAAACCGTCGTCGAAGCCGAGGCCGAGCCGGTCGCGGCCGAGCCCGATCCGAACGAGATCAGCGCCCCGCCGGCCCAGCCCAAGCGCGGCTGGTGGCGTCGCGGCTGATCAGACCGCAAAGGACCGCGGCGGCGCCATGGCGTCGCCGCGGTTCGCGCCTATATCCCCTCCTAGACAAGCCTCGCCCTTGCGATTTCCAGCCGTGCTTCCCGCGCGCTAGACTGCCGGACGGCGCGGGGGCGCGACCAGGAGACCATCGATGACGTCCCGCAAGAGGACCGTCGGCAAGACGTTCGGCGCCGGCCTCTCCGCCCTCGCCCTGCTGGCCTCCGTGGCGGCCCCGATCGCGGCCCACGCCCAGGGCCTGTCGCTGATCCGCGACACCGAGATCGAAGAGATCCTGCACCGCGATTCCGACCCGATCTACGCGGCGGCGGGCCTGGATCCCAAGACCGTGCGCATCCTGCTGGTCGGCGACAAGGAACTGAACGCCTTCGCCACCCAGGGCCTGATGATGGGCCTGAACACCGGCCTGATCCTGCAGACCGAGACCCCCAATCAGCTCAAGGGCGTCATCGCCCACGAAACCGGCCACCTCGCCGGCGCCCACCCGCTGCGCTCCGACGAAATGATGAAGGCCGGCCTCAAGCCGATGATCCTGACCATGGGCCTGGGGGTCCTGGCCGCCCTGGCCGGCGCGCCCGACGCCGGCGCGGTGCTGCTGGGCAACGCCAGCTATTTCGGCACCCTGGGCGCGCTGGGCTACAGCCGCGAGCAGGAATCCCGCGCCGACCAGGCCGGCGCCAACTTCCTGGAAGCCACCGGCCAGTCGGGCCGCGGCCTCGTCGAGTTCTTCGACAACTTCCGCTACCAGGAGGTCTTCGACCAGTCGCGGCGCTTCGCCTATTTCCGCAGTCACCCGCTGTCGTCCGACCGCATCGAGGCCCTGCGGGCCAAGGTCGAGCGCCTGCCGCACTACGACGCCGTCGACAGCCCCGACGAGCTGGCCGAGCACGAGATCATGAAGGCCAAGCTGGAGGGGTTCATCAATCCCCAGACGGCCCTGATCAAATACCGCGAGACCGACCGCAGCTTCCCGGCCCGCTACGCCCGCTCGATCGCCTACTACCAGATGAAGGAGCCCGACCGGGCCCTGAAGATCCTCGACGACCTGATCGCCGAGAACGACAGGAACCCCTACCTCTGGGAGCTCAAGGGCCAGATCCTGTTCGAGTTCAACCGCGTGGCCCAGGCCGAGGAGCCCCAGCGCCGCTCGGTGGCGCTCAAGCCCGACGCGGCCCTGCTGCGCATCAATCTGGGCCAGACCCTGATCGGCCTCGACGATCCCAAGAAGATCGAGGAAGGCGTCGGCGAGCTGAAGCGCGCCCTGATCAACGAAAGCGACAACGCCGTCGCCTGGCGCCTGCTGGCCCAGGCCTACGACAAGCAGGGCAAGGACGGCGAGGCGCGTCTGGCCACCGCCGAGCAGTACTTCAACCTGGGCGCCGTCCAGGAAGCGCGGGTGTTCGCCATGCGCGCCCGCGAGCTCCTGAAGAAGGACACGCCCGACTGGCGGCGCGCCACCGACATCGTCCTGGCCTCCCGCCCCAGCGACCAGGACCTCAAGGCCCTGGCCAAGGAAGGCCTTACGGGCCACCGTCACTGATTCCGAAGTCCTGACCCGAGATCCGAATGCCTCTTCGCCGCTCCCTCGCCCTGGCCGCCGCCGCTCTCGTCCTGACGACCGGCATGGCCGCCTGCAGCCAGCCCAAAAGCGACGAGGCGTTCGGAAAGAAGGTGCGCGCCTACCTGCTTGAGAACCCCGAGGTCCTGCTCGAGGTCAGCGCCAAGCTGCAGGAAAAGCAGTTGGCCGAGGCCGCCTCCAAGTCGCAGGGGGCGATCGCCAAGCACCGCCAGGCCATCGAGCGCGACCCGCGCGACTTCGTGGCCAATCCCAACGGCGCGATCACCGTCACCGAGTTCTTCGATTACAAGTGCGGCTACTGCAAGCTGGCCGCGCCCCAGATCGTCGAGATCATCGAGAAGAACCCCGACGTGCGGTTCGTCTTCAAGGAGTTCGTGATCTTCGGCCGCGATTCCGAGCTGGCCGCCCGCATGGCCATCGGCGCCCAGGGCCAGGGCAAGACCCTGCCGGTCTACAAGGGCATGATGGCCGAGAAGAGCCTGGACGAGGCCGCCATCGCCCGCATCGCCAAGGCCGCCGGCGTCGACGTCGAGAAGGCCCGCGCGGCCGGCGCCGCCGAGAACGTCACCCAGCAGCTCAAGGACGTCCAGGGCCTGGCCCAGGCGCTGCACATCGAAGGCACCCCGGCCTTCATCGTCGGCGACAAGATGATCCCCGGCGCCGACATGCAGGCCCTGAAGCTGGCCATCGAGGAAGCCCGGATCGAGGCCAAGAAGAAGGGCTGACCTGGAAGCCGCGGGGGCGGCAAGGATCGCCCGGCGGTTGAAACGGCGCGGCAAGCTTTGCCGCACCCTGCCCCGACGCTCCGCGACACGACGTCGCAACATGTTGATATCTTTGGTAACCGCCGTGCGAGCCCCGCTTGCACGGCGTTTGCTTTGCAGCTCCCGCCTGATCAGCGGCGGGAGTTCACATGCTTATCTCCGGTTCCAATCCCTGGGCGAACCTGTCGGCGAACGCGGCCGGCCGGGTCGACAGCGCCACGAGCCAGTTCGCCCCCGCCTCAAACGGCGTCGGCGGCCCCTCGGCCCGCCAGGAGCTCTACGACTACGCCGCCAAGTCGCCCGCCGAGAAGATGCGCGCGGCCATCCTCGGCAAGCTCGGCATGACCGAGGAAGAGGTCGCGGCGATGGACCCCAAGGAACGCGAAAAGCTGGAAGACAAGATCAAGCAGATGATCAAGGACGAGGTCACCCAGCAGGCCGAGGAGAAGAAGGGCGTGCTGGTCGACTTCAAGGCCTGACGCCAGAAAATCCTCCCCCTCTGGGGGAGGTGTCCGCGAAGCGGACGGAGGGGGGGCCGTTTTCAGCTAGTGCCGAGACGGCCGATTTCCCCCAGACAATTCCATCGTCATCCCGGCCGCAGCGAAGCGAAGAGCCGGGACCCAGGGGCTGCCGCAGCGCGCCCGCAACCGCTTGGGCGATGAACCCGACCACTGCGCCCAGTCTCCTGGGTCCCGGATAACGGCTTCGCCGTTTCCGGGATGACGAGGTGGTTTCTAGATCAGCCCCGCCAGCGGCGAGCTCGGATCGGCGTACAGCCGCTTCTGCATGCGCCCAGCCAGGTACGCCTCGCGGCCGGCGATCACCGCGTGCTTCATGGCCTTGGCCATGCGGATCGGGTCCTTGGCCTCGGCGATGGCGGTGTTCATCAGGATGGCGTCGCAGCCCAGCTCCATGCCGATGGCCGCGTCCGAGGCCGTGCCGACGCCGGCGTCGACCAGCACGGGAACCTTGGCGTTCTCGACGATGATCCGCAGGTTGACGCGGTTCTGGATGCCCAGGCCCGAGCCGATCGGCGCGCCCAGCGGCATGATCGCCACCGCGCCGGCTTCTTCCAGCTTCCTGGCGTAGACCGGATCGTCCGAGCAGTAGACCATCACCTGGAAGCCGTCGGAAACCAGCAGCTTCAGCGAGCGCAGGGTCTCTTCCATGTCCGGGAACAGGGTCTTGGGATCCGACAGCACTTCCAGCTTCACCAGGTCCCAGCCGCCGGCCTCGCGGGCCAGGCGCAGGGTGCGCACGGCGTCCTCGCCGGTGAAGCAGCCCGCGGTGTTGGGCAGATAGGTGAACTCGGTCGGCTTGATGTAGTCGACCAGCAGCGGCTGGCTCGGATCGGTCAGGTTCACGCGGCGCACGGCCACGGTGACGATCTCGGCCCCGGCCGCGCGGGCGGCGGCGGCGTTGGTCGCATAATCCTTGTACTTGCCCGTGCCCACGATCAGGCGCGAACGGAAGGTGCGACCGGCGACGGTCCAGGTTTCGTCGGCGGGGTCGGCCGGCGCGGCGGATTCGGGGGAAACGTGCGCGTTCATGCCGCCGGTTTACGCCTGGGCAGCCTGGGTTTCAAATCCGTAGAGGCGCGGAAGGCTGGGAAGGGTTGGGATGGGGGTGACGCAGCCGTTCAGCCCGCAAGGCCGCATCGAGACCGACCGCCGCAGCCACCCCCAACCCCGGCCCTTCCCCCATCGAGGGGGAAGGGAGAACATATTCGGACGGGGACAGAGCAGCGTGGATCCCCGGCGTTCAGCGAAAAGTCCTGAACCCGATCAACCCCTTGCAACTTTCTCAGCCTCCCCGATCAGACGCGCTGAATCCCGCCGCATAATCATCGGGTCCCGTCGCAGGGAGAGGGCGCAAGGATCCGGCCCGAAGCGGCGACGTGGATGCGATCGAGCGGGGCTGAAGGAGCGGCGTGAGCCGGGCCTGAAGGCTTGAATGAGGATGGGGGACGTAAACCCATCCATCGGGAGCTTGCCTGATTAGGCTCCCGCCCGCCCAAGGGTCCGCGCCTAGCATGCACGCCTGGCCGCCAAGAAACGGGGCGCACTGCATGGGGAAGGGGTCAAAGGCGGAAGAGGCCTGCGCGCCCCGGCCTGAGGAATAACGATCGCGCGGGGCGTTCTGCTTCGTCGAAACGGTACTTAGAACTCACACATCCGGGCGAGGCCCGGACGCCCCGCGCCCTCTCCATCAACTTCGCAGCGCAAGCGCGAGGCGGATAAGCCGTGTCCGCCTGCGGCGGCCCCCTCAGTCGCTCTGCGACAGCTCCCCCAGAGGGGGAGGTGGCCCGGAGGGCCGGAGGGGGTCTCGCCGAACGGCGAGCCTACTCCACCCCGGCCACGGCCAGCAGCGCCGCGAGACCCACCTGCATGCCCTTCAGAGTCTCGCCCTTCTCGATGTCGATCCATTCGTCCAGGGCGTGGGCGCGGCCGCCCTTGCCGCCGGCGCCGATGGTGATGGCCGGGACGCCCAGGCTCATGGGCAGGTTGGCGTCGGTGGACGAGGCTTCGTGCTCGGGCTTGAAGCCCAGGGCCGAAATCGCCGCCGCCGTGGCCGTGACGATGGTCGCCTGCGGATCGGTGCCGCCGGCCGGACGCTCGCCGATCACCTTGGCGTCGTAGGAGATCACGCCCGGCTTGGTCGAGCGGGCGGCGTTCTCTCCGGCCACGGCCTTGTCGAGGATGCCGATGAAGGTCTGGTCCAGCCTGGCCAGTTCGGCGGCGCTTTCCGAGCGCATGTCGAACTCCAGGAATATCTGGTTGGGGATCGAGTTCACCGAGGTGCCCCCGCCCACGACGCTGGCCGAATAGGTGGTCTTGGGATCGGCCGGCGGCTTGACCGCATAGAGGTCGACCACCGACTGGGCCATGGCCGTCATCGGGTTGACCACGCCGAAGGCGCCGTAGCTGTGGCCGCCCGGGCCCTTGAAGGTGACGCGATAGCGCTTGGAGCCCACGCCTCGGTCGACGATGCGCGAGGGGTCAGAGCCGTCCATCGAGAAGAAGGCGCTGATCCGGCCCTGGTATTTTCCCTTGGTGAAGAGGTGCTTGACCCCGCGCAGGTCGCCCGGCCCCTCCTCGCCCACATTGCCGACGAACAGGATGTCGGCCCTGGTCTTGATCTTGGCCGCGTCCATGGCCCGCACATAGGCCAGCAGCACGGCCAGCGAGCGGGTGTCGTCGCCGATGCCGGGGGCCGACAGCTTCGTGCCCTCGCGCTTGACCTTCACGTCGGTGCCTTCGGGAAAGACGGTGTCGAGGTGGGCGGCGATGACCACGAACGGGCCCTTGCCCTTGGTCGCCGTCCCGGCCCGCACGCCCATGACGTTGCCCTCGGCGTCCATCTCGACGTCGGTCAGGCCCACGGCCTTGAGCATTTCCAGATAGGCCTTGGCGCGCTGCTCTTCCTTGAAGGGCGGCGCGGGGATCTCGGTCAGGGTGACGATGTCGGCGACGGTGCGGTCGTAATCGGCGTCCAACTGCTTGACCGCGGCCTTGAAGCCCGGGCCGCCGACGATCTTCTGCACGGCCTTGACCGAGGTGTCGGCCTTGTCGGCGGCGTCGGCCTCGGGGCCGTAGAGGGCGCCGGCCGCGAACAGCGAGGCGGCGAACAGCATCGAACGCGACAGACGGCGCATGGGCGAAGGCTCCGATTCTTGAACCCGCCGACCAGAGCGGGGCCGCCGCCCGCTTGGCAATCCCCAAATGATCTGGGCGCGTCCTCTGGACGAACGCCGCTCGCCACCCGACATTGACCCTTCGTCAGCCACCCCGCCGGAACCCACGCCATGGCCCACCTGAAAGCCGCCGCCGCGCTCGCGGGCCTTGGCCTGCTGCTGTCGACCGTCCCCGCCCTCGCCCAGGCGCCGGCGCCCGCGACGGGACCGCTGGGCGTGGCCGGCAAGTGGACGCTGGACCTGTCGCGCTCGCGCTTCAACGAGGGCCTGACCGGGACCGCGCCGATCAGCGGTGAGCTGGACATCACCAAGGACGACGGCAAGGCCATCGCCTGGACGCTGGTGGAAGAGGACGATGAAGGCGTGGCCGCCATCCAGTTCGCCGACGCACCCCTGGACGGCGCCCCGACGCGGGCCGTGGTCAACTTCAACTTCGTGACCTTGAGCGTCGAGCGCACCGGCGCGTCCAGCGTGGCGGTGATGACCCACGGCCAGACCGGCCGCCGCCAGAGCATGCGCGTCGGCGTCACCGCCCCCGACACCATCCTGGTCGAGCAGGACATCGACGGAAAACCCGGCCCGCCGGACCAGAGCCTCGTGTTCGTGCGGAAGAAGTAGAGAAGCCAGCGCGCAAGACCCTCCCCCTGAAGGGGGAGGGTCTCTAAGCCTCAATCCGCGTGCACCCGGTCCACGCGCGGCGCGAACATGTACCCCGCGTGGCGCACCGTCCGCACCATCTGGGCCCCGCCTTCCGAGCGGCGGAGCTTGCTGCGCAGGCGGCTGATGGTGACGTTGATCTGCTGGGGCGGGGCCTTGCTGCGGGCCTCGGGCGGGCCCTGCTGCAGCTGGTCGCGGGTGAGGATCTGCTGGGGCTTGGCCACCAGGGTCCACAGCACCAGGAACTCGGCCGAGGACAGGTTCACCGAGTCGCCGCGCGGGTCGAACAGCTCGTGGGTGGCCACGTTCAGACGCCAGCCGCTGAACTGGTAGACCGGCGGGGCCGCGATCGGCTCGGGCGCACGCCAGGCCTGGCGGCGGCGCACCGCGGCGCGGATGCGGGCGGCGGTCTCGCGCGGCCTGAACGGCTTGGCGATATAGTCGTCGACGCCCATCTCCAGGCCAACGACCACGTCGCTCTCGTCGTCGACGGCGCTGACCACCACCACGCCAGGCGCGGGGTTGAGGCGGCGCAGCCGGGCGCAGACCGACAGGCCGGCCTCGTCGGGCAACAGGATGTCCATCACCACCAGTTCGATCTGGGTGCGGCCCAGGATCTGGTCCATCTCGCGGGCCGAGGCGGCCTCGAGCACTTCCAGGTCGAACCGGCCCAGCAGGGCGCTGATGGCGGCGCGGGAGTCGACGTCGGGGTCGACGATGAGCAGACGGGGTCTCACGGGCGTTCTCAGAACATCGCCCGGCCGACAAGCCGGGCCGAATAACGGGTCTGGCGACGCGAGGCTTCGGCCCCGCCCTCCAGGGCGAAATAGGAAAGGTCCGAACCGGCGCGCAGGGCCAGGTTCAGCGTCACCGCGTCGGTGCGCGCGGCGTTGCCCAGGATCGTGAACGGCGTGCCGCCCGAGTACCAGGCCGTGGTGTCGGCGTACTTGCCGGCCAGGGTCTTGCGGTAGCCGACGCGGACTTCGGGGCGGACCCAGACCTCCTTGCCGAACTCGCGGCCGAAGGCGACGCCGATGTCGCCCGACAGGTTGTCGAACTTGCGCGAGGCCACCGTCTGGTCGAAGCCCTCGCCGCCGCCGTGCTCCTTGCGCTCGCCTTCCCACAGGTAGACGTAGTCGAGACGCGCCTCGGGGCGGATGTAGTTGCGGCCGAACTTGTGCTCGTAGCCGAGCCCGGCGAAGGCGTTGGCGGTGAAGCCGTTCCACGAGGCGGTGTTGGTGATCGAGACGTCCGACTCGCCGTCGCCGTCGACGTCCTCGCTAATGAAGCTGCGGTCGCCGTTGAAGCGGATGTAGCCCAGCCCCCCGCCGAGGTTGAAGCGCCAGCCCCCCACCGACCGGCGCCAGTAGGTTCCGGCCTGGAACAGCGAGGCGGTCGTCTCCTCGCCGACCTTGGCGGCGGTGTCCTTCTCTTCCAGGCTGGCGAAGGCCAGGGTGACGCCCAGGGCGCCGCCGGCGTCGCCCATGGCCTCGTAGCCGGCGACCAGGCCGGTGGCCTTGGTGTCCGAGCCCAGGTTCTCGCCGTCCTCGATGCGGACCAGGCTGTTGATCTCCTGCACCCAGACGCTGTCGGGGCCGTAGCGGTCCTGGCCGTCGGGACGGATGGCGGTCGAGGCCGAGATCTGCTGCTGCACGGCCTGCAGGGTGGTGAACATCCCCTCGCCGGTGCTGGGCAGCATCTGATTGTAGAGATTGTAGAAGCCGTCGCTGGTCGACTGGCTGAGGAAGGCGCTGGCGATGTCGTCGTCGGCGCCGAGCGCGGCGAAGGTGGCGTCGTAGGCGCTGGCCTGGCCGGTGGTCATGCCGGCCTCGGCGGCCGTGCGGCGGCGCACGTCGATCAGGACGTCGTTGTCCTGGGTGCGAGCCTCGGCGACATAGAGGTAGGGCGCGTCGCCCAGCAGGTCCTGGTCGATCTCGCCGGCGGTCAGGGTCCCGGCCGAGATCACCTTGAAGGTGCTGGCGTCGGTCAGCAGATTGTTGAAAACCAGGCCCAGGTTCGCGCCGCTGGCGATGGTGGCGGTGTCGACCACCAGTTGGGTCGAGGTCCCGGCGTTGGGATCGACCGTGAACACCAGGGTGCTTTCCGAACCCAGGTTCAGGCTGGTGGCCTTGATGGTGTCGGTGTTGGTGATCAGCAGGCCGCCATTGCCGATGTTGATCGAAAGCTTGCCGTCGCTGTCGTAGAGGCCGCCGATCGCGTGGGCGGTGCCGTCGATGTTCAGCGTGTCGGCGCCGTCGCCGAACGACATGTCGCCGATCAGGGTGCCGTTCAGCAGGTTCAGGGTGTCGTCGCCCGAGCCCAGCAACACCTGGCCGATGATCGTCGGCTCGTCGGCGTCGTCCACGCCATCGCCGTCGGTATCGGTGTCGGCCACCCCGTCGTCGCCGTCGTCGCCGTCGTTGACGCCGGTCTGGGTGATGGTGACGCCGGTGGTGTTGGCCTTGAGGTTGATGGCGATCGCCTTGCCGGTGACCGTCTCGTTCGAGGCGTCGGTGTCGGTGTCGTCGGTGTCGTAGTCGTCGTCGGTGGCGATCACGTAGGCGGCGATCGTGCCGGTGTTGGTGATGCTGGTCAGGGTGCCGGAATTGTCGACGATGGCGTTGGCGTTGCCGGTCTCGCCCGACAGGGTCGCCAGGATGCTGCCGCTGTTATTGACCGTGGTCATGGTCGCGCCGGCGTCGATCAGCAGGGCGTAGGCGTTCGAGCTTCCCTCGGCCTCGACCGCGCCGCTGAGCGCGCCGCTGTTATTGAGGATGGAGGCGATCGCGCCCGAGGTCAGGTGCAGGCCCATGGCGTCGGCCTCGTAGGCGCTGGCCGAGATCGAGCCTTCCAGGTTGATCCCGTTGGTGACCAGGGTCTCGTAGCCGGCCGAGCCGCCGATCTGCACGCCCGTGGCCGTCACGCCCGCATGCACGCCATAGGCGCCGACCGCGCCGCGGATGACCAGGCCGTAGTCGTAGATCCCCTCCCCGGCCGAGCCGAGGGTGATCGCCTGGCTGTCGGAGCCGATCTGGATCGCCGGCGCGCCGCCATAGACGTAGACGGCCGCGGTGCCTTCCTCGTCGTCGGCGACGCCGTCGCCGTCCTCGTCGTCGGTGGTGTCGTCGTTGGTGTCGGTGGGCGGCGCGTCCAGCACCAGGCCCTTGGAGACGTTGCTGGTGACCTTCACCGCCGAGCCGCCCTGCAGCAGGTCGTCGGCGTCCAGCAGGGCCTCGTCGTCGGGATCGGTATAGCGGCTGGTGTAGCGATAGCCGGTGGCGGTGATCGTGCCCTGAACGATGACCGAGCCGTCGACCTCGCCGTCGACCGCCAGGCCCACGCTGTTTGCGCCCAGCACGGTGATCGTGCCGTCGCTGACGATGTTGCCCGTCACCTTGGCGGTGTTGCGAATACCGTAGCCGTCGTCGCCGGTTACGGCGATCGAGCCGGAGTTGAGGATGTCGCCGATCACCGACGATTCCAGCATGATCCCGACCGAGCTGTTGCCCTCGATCGTGATCGTTCCGGTGTTCTCGATCGTGCCGGTATAGTCGCCCGAGCCGGTCAGGCGGATGCCGTAGCGGTTGGTCCCCAGCGCGAACTGGCCGTCGTAGTCGCCGTCGCTGTCGCTATCGACGTAGTCGTAGTCCTCGGTCAGGCTGATCGTGCCGCCGTTGGTCACCGTCGAGGTGACGCCGCCGTTGATCAGGACGCCCGTCGAGTTGGAGACGTCCTCGCTCGTCAGCGTGCCGTTATTGGTGAAGGTGTTGCTGCTGTCGACCGTCGCGATCGCGCCTGCGGAACTGTAGGTGATCACCCCGTCGGTGGTGACCTTGACGTCGTCGGCCGCGCCGCTCTTGGCGGTCGAGGTGGCGATCGGCGTCGTGCGGCTGCTGCTCGTGACTTCCGTCTCGGCGGCCGCTTGGGCGGCGTGCAGCAGCATCGGCAGGGCGGCGGCCGAGAGGATCAGAAGCTTACGCGACATGGAGGACCCGCTTGAAGGAACCTCCGAGGCTTAGGGGCCCTGCATGGCCCAGGCGTGTCTCGCAAATTTCCGCGCGGCTACGGCGAGGGCCGCGCCGATACACTTCCGTTTCAAAGCGACCGGAAGGTTGTCGCCAGCATGCAGGCTCGCCCGCCAAGTGTTGCGACCGGCCGGCGAAACCGGCGATTTAGACGTCGTCGCAAGAATGTCCACGGCGGGGCGGCTGCATCCAAGCCCCCGATTCCGCGATCGGCGATGATGGCTCCAACGACCAAGGAGCCCCGCCATGGGCAAGGTGCTGATCCCCGCCTCGTGCCTCGTCTTCAGCCTGTGGCTGCTGGTCGAGCGGATGTTCTGAAAAGGAAAGAGCGCGCGAGATCTCCCCCGCGCGCTCTTCCGGATCCCGAAGGATCGGTCTTTGCTTACAGCACGCCGTCGATGGCGCGCTTGACGCCCAGCGGGTTGGCTTCCTTCAGCGCCGCGGGCAGCAGCACGTCGGGCAGGTCCTGGTAGCAGACCGGACGCAGGAAGCGCTCGACGGCGCGGGTGCCGACCGAGGTCGAGCGGCCGTCCGAGGTGGCCGGGAACGGGCCGCCGTGGACCATGGCCGGAGCCACTTCCACGCCGGTCGGCCAGCCGTTGGCCAGGATGCGGCCGGCCTTCCGCTCGAGGATCGGCAGCAGGCCGCGGGCGGCTTCGGCGTCTTCGGCGTCGAGGTGCAGGGTGGCGGTCAGCTGGCCTTCCAGGCCTTCCAGCAGGCCGGCCAGGGTGGCGACGTCCGGGCAGCGAACGATCACCGACGACGAGCCGAACACTTCATGGCTGAGGGCCGGGTCGGCGGCGAAGGTCTCGGCCTCGACCACGAACAGGGCGCCCTGGCCCTGGTTGCAGCCTTCGCCGACCAGGCCGCGGGCGGCCACGGTGACGCCGGGGCGCGAACCCAGCTTCTCGACGCCCTGCTCGTAGGCGCCGAAGATGCCCGGGGTCAGCATGACCTGCGGGTGGGCGCCGGCCAGGGCGGCCGAGGCCGAGGCCACGAACGCATCGAAGTCCGGACCGGCCAGGGCGAAGATCAGGCCCGGATTGGTGCAGAACTGGCCCGAACCCATGGTCAGCGAACCGACGAACGCCGCGCCCAGGGCCTCGGCGCGGGCGGCCAGGGCGTGCGGGAACAGGATCACCGGATTGACGCTGCTCATCTCGGCATAGACCGGGATCGGCTCGGGACGATCGTTGGCGATCTTCATCAGCGCCACGCCGCCGGCGCGCGAACCGGTGAAGCCCACGGCCTTGATGCGGCTGTCGCGAACCAGGGCGCCGCCCAGCTCGTGGGTCTGGCCGGTCAGCAGCGAGAACACGCCGGCCGGCAGGCCCGCCTTCTCGACGGCCTTGCTGATGGCGGCGCCGACCAGGGCGGCGGTGCCGGGGTGAGCCGGGTGGCCCTTGAACACGACCGGGCAGCCGGCGGCCAGGGCCGCGGCGGTGTCGCCGCCGGCGGTCGAGAAGGCCAGCGGGAAGTTGCTGGCGCCGAACACGGCGACGGGGCCAAGGCCGATGAAGCGCTGGCGCAGGTCGGCGCGCGGCAGCGGCTTGCGCTCCGGCTGGGCCGGGTCGATGCGCGCGCCCAGGAAGTCGCCCTGGCGGACGGTCTTGGCGAACAGGCGCAGCTGGCCGGTCGTGCGGCCACGCTCGCCTTCGAGGCGCGGACGCGGCAGGCCGGTCTCGGCCATGGCGCGCACGATCAGTTCGTCGCCGATGGCTTCGATCTCGGCGGCGACGCCTTCGAGGAAGGCCGCGCGGGTTTCCAGGTCGGTCTCGCGATAGACGTCGAAGGCCGCGTTCGCGGCGGCCAGGGCCGCCTCGATCTGCTCCGCGGTCGGTTCGGGGAAGACCTCGCCGAAGTGCTCGCCGGTGGCGGGGTTCAGGCTGCGGAGTTCAGTCATGGGCGGGCGCTCGCGTTTTGGCGGACGGGAATGGCCTCGCATATAGGCCGTTCCGCGCCCGGTTGTCAGTCCAATGTTAGCGCAACCAATGCTTATTTGGCATGGCTGCGGACTACTCGATGAAGGCCGGCGCCGTAACCCGTTCGCCCAGCAGGAAAGCGTCGGCCACGTGGCGCAGCGGGCTGACGTCGACGTCCGAGCCGCCGGCCGCGATCAGGCGGGCGAAGGCGTCGTACAGGCCCGGATATTCCTCGTCCGGCCCTTCGTGCGCCAGCTGGCCGTCGACCCACAGGCGCGAGCCGCCGTGCGACAGCTTCAGCTCGCCGCCGTCGGTGTCGATGATGATGTCCCAGCTCTGCTCGCCGGTCTGCAGGAAGTCGAAGTCGGCCTTGACCGGCGCGCCGGTCACGGTGCGGAACGTCAGTTGCGCCTCGACCGGCGACTGGCAGTTCTCCGGCACGTGCAGCGTCGCCTTCTCAAGGAAGAAGGCCGGCAGCACGACGGTCGCGATCGACAGGGCGTTGATGCCGGGGTCGAAGACGCCCAGGCCGCCGGCCTGCCAGATCCAGGTCTGACCGGGGTGCCACACGCGCACGTCTTCCTTCCAGTTGATCTGGACCGACTTGATGGTCTTGCCCGACAGCCAGGTCTGGGCCGGGGCCACGGCCGTGGCGTAGCGCGAGTGCCAGGTGGTCTGCAGGGTGACGCCCTGCGCCTGGGCGGCGGCCTTCAGGTCCTCGACCTCGCTCAGCGTCGCGCCCGGGGGCTTTTCCAGCATCACGTGCTTGCCGGCGTCGATGGCCTGGCGGGCGATGGTGTGGCGCACCTGCGGCGGGGTGCAGAGGGCGACGGCGTCGAACGCAACGTCCGAGGCCAGCAGTTCGGAAAGGTCGGTGAAGTGCGGGACGCCGTCGACGCCGGCGCTGCGGCTGGCCACGGCCGCCAGTTCGAACCGGGCGTCCTTCTCGATGGCCGGCAGGTGCTGGTCGCGGGCGATCTTGCCCAGGCCGACGATGGCGATGCGGATGGTCATCTGGACGGACACCTGACGATGGTTCGGGCCGCGCCTCGCGACCTCTGTAAGATTAGTCAGACAAATAACGCCCTCCCCGCGCCTGTCAAACGGGACCGCGAAAACGAGCGATCTGCCCGATCGGCAAAGGAGCACACCGCCGCCGCGATGACGAGATCGGGCTTGAACGCTCGACCTCGGCGCGTATTGGTCCTACATATTCCGCGTTGGGCGAACAACGTCGTGGATGGCGCCGCGAAGCGGCCGACGCTAGAATGTGAGCGCTATCATCGGCGTTCGGGCGCGTTTTCGGCTCTTGCGATCGCCTCGCAAGACCTTGAAGCCATGCGACGTTTCCCCGCCATGGCGGTCGTTGACGCTCCGCCCTCGCCGGTATAGTCAGACAAATAGTATAAACCTCGCCCAGCGAGGCGATC
This sequence comes from Caulobacter vibrioides, assembly GCA_001449105.1. Lineage (GTDB taxonomy): Bacteria > Pseudomonadota > Alphaproteobacteria > Caulobacterales > Caulobacteraceae > Caulobacter > Caulobacter vibrioides_C. The sequence continues at coordinate 45,166 of LNIY01000085.1, forward strand.
CGGTTGGATCGATCGAGGAAAAACAGGACCGACATGACCACCAAGTCCGCGCCCGGTGCCCTTCGTTCGCGGGCCTGGTTCGACAATCCCGACAACGTCGACATGACCGCGCTTTATCTCGAGCGCTACCTGAACTACGGCCTGACCCTGGAAGAACTGCAGTCGGGCAAGCCGATCATCGGCATCGCCCAGACCGGTTCGGACCTGTCGCCCTGCAACCGCCACCACCTGGTGCTGGCCGAACGCGTGCGTGAAGGCATCCGCACCGCCGGCGGCATCGCCATCGAATTCCCGGTCCACCCGATCCAGGAAACCGGCAAGCGCCCGACCGCGGGCCTGGACCGCAACCTGTCGTACCTGGGCCTGGTCGAGACCCTGTACGGCTACCCGATCGACGGCGTCGTGCTGACCATCGGCTGCGACAAGACCACCCCGGCCTGCCTGATGGCCGCCGCCACCGTGAACATCCCGGCCATCGCCCTGTCGGTCGGCCCGATGCTGAACGGCTGGTACAAGGGCGAGCGCACCGGTTCGGGCACCATCGTCTGGAAGGCCCGCGAGATGCTGGCCGCCGGCGAGATCGACAATGCCGGCTTCATCAAGCTGGTCGCCAGCTCGGCCCCGTCGACCGGCTTCTGCAACACCATGGGCACGGCCACGACGATGAACTCGCTGACCGAAGCGCTGGGCATGTCGCTCACCGGCTCGGCCGCCATCCCGGCCCCCTACCGCGACCGCCAGGAAAACGCCTACCTGACCGGCCTGCGCATCGTCGACATGGTCAAGGAAGACCTCAAGCCGTCCGACATCCTGACCCGCGAGGCGTTCCTCAACGCCATCGTCGTCAACTCGGCCATCGGCGGCTCGACCAACGCCCCGATCCACCTGAACGCCCTGGCCCGCCACATCGGCGTCGAGCTGACCGTCGACGACTGGCAGGAGAAGGGCGAGGACGTGCCGCTGCTGGTCAACCTGCAGCCGGCCGGCAAGTATCTGGGCGAGGACTACTATCACGCCGGGGGCGTGCCCGCGGTGACCGCCCAGCTGATCAAGCAGGGCCTGATCCACGAAGACGCCATGACCGTCTCGGGCCAGACCATGGGCGACGCCTGCCGCGACGCGACCATCGAGGACGCCGACGTCATCCGCACCTTCGACAACCCGCTGGTCGAGCGCGCCGGCTTCGTGGTCATGCGCGGCAACCTGTTCAACTCGGCGATCATGAAGACCAGCGTGATCTCGGGCGAGTTCCGCGACCGCTACCTGTCGAACCCGGAAGACCCCGACGCCTTCGTCGGCGACGCCATCGTTTTCGACGGTCCGGAAGACTATCACCACCGCATCGACGATCCGTCGGTCGGCATCACCGAGAACTCGATCATGTTCATGCGGGGCGCCGGCCCCGTCGGCTATCCCGGCTCGGCCGAGGTGGTGAACATGCGGGCCCCCGACTACCTGATCAAGCGCGGGATCAAGCAGCTGCCCTGCATCGGCGACGGCCGCCAGTCGGGTACCTCGGGCTCGCCCTCGATCCTCAACGCCTCGCCGGAAGCCGCCGTCGGCGGCGGCCTGGCGCTGCTGAAGACCGGCGACCGCGTCCGCTTCGACCTGCGCAAGTCGCGCGTCGACGTGCTGATCAGCCCCGAGGAAGTGGCCGAGCGCCGCAAGGCGCTGGAGGCCGCCGGCGGCTACAAGTATCCGGAAAGCCAGACCCCGTGGCAGGAGATCCAGCGCGCCCTCGTCGGCCAGATGGAGACCGGCGCGGTGCTGGAGCCGGCCGTGAAGTACCAGCGCATCGCCCAGACCAAGGGCCTGCCGCGCGACAGCCACTAAGGCGTCGGCATCGCTGAAATGGAAAAGCCGCCCGGGGAAACCTGGGCGGCTTTTTCGTGTACGCCCCGACGGGCGCCTCTCCCTATGGGCGATGGAGATCGACCGGGGCCTTGCGCGCCATCCGCTCGGCCGCCAGCAGCACCGCCAGCATGCCGACGGCCAGGACGGCGACGACCAGCCCCAGGGCCTCCCAGCCGAAACGGCCCACCACGAGGCCGCCCAGGGGCGGGCCGATCAGCGCCCCGCCGGCCCCGAACTGGGTCAGGAGGCCGTTGGCGGCGGCGATGCGCGGTCCGTCGGTCCCGCCGGCCATGGCCGGCAGGCGAGCGAAGACCAGCGGCGAGGCGATGCCGCTGAGCAGCACCACCAGGAACGCGACGACGGCGACCAGCACCGCCTTGGCCGACAGGAAGACGAAGGGCGCGACCACCGCCGTGGCCAGCAGGGCCGGCACGACGACGAGCGTCATGCGGCGGCGGTCGAGCGCGCCGACGTGCAGGATGCGGATGGCGATGGCCGAGCCCGGCAGGGCGGCCAGCGAGACGAGCCCCGTGGCGAGGCTGGCGCCGGCGACGCCCGCCCCGGTCCTCTCGATCAGGAAGCTGGGCAGCAGCATGGTCAGGGCGCAGATGAAGACGGTGTAGAGGCCGAAGCCGAAGGTCAGCACCCAGGCGGCCGGCGGCGGCAGGGCGATACGGGCGCCGTCCGACACGGCCTTGGGCTGGCGCAAGGCGACAAGCAGGCCAAGGGCGCACAGCACCGCCCACACCAGCATGGCCCCGCGCGGACCGCTAAGCGCCATGGCAAGGCCGGTGACGCCGCTGCCGACCGCGACGCCCACGGCCACGAAGGTGCTCCACAGGGCCAGGGCCGGGCCGCGCGCCTTGTCCGAGGCGACGGCGGCGATCATGGTCGGGGCGGCGATGACCACCAGCAGGTAGGCCACGCCCTCCAGCGCCCGGGCGCCGAACAGCACCGCCACATTGGGCGCGAAGGCCTCGGCCAGGCTGGCGGCCAGCAGGCCGATCAGGCCCAGGGCGAGAAAGCGCCGACCGCCGAAGCGCCCGAGCGCCAGACCGGCGGCGACGCCCAGGGTCGCCCCGCCGATCTCCAGCAGCGACACCAGAAGGCCCGCCTGGGCCAGCGACAGGTCAAGCTCCTGGCGCAGCACCGGAACCAGCACGGCGATCTTGGGCAGCTGGGCGGCGGCCAGCACGCCGATGAGCCAGAGGGCGACGATGTTTGTCCAGGAGCGCAGCATGGCGCCGCCCTAGACCGATGCGGCTTCGCGCGACACGAAAAACTTATGCGTGGCCGGGTCTACGCGCGAAGACCGTCAGTCGATGGTGGTGGTCAGCCGCCCCACCCGGCCGTCGGCCAGGGGGATGGTCTCCCACTCGGTCAGCCCCGGCACGACGGGAACCTCGGGGCTGTCATTGGCGCCGGTCGTAAAGCGCAGCCGCTGGTAGGGCCGCTCGAACCAGCCCGTGTCGGCCAGTTCGCCCTGGGCCCGGGCGATCTCGGGACTGGCGAAGCGCCAGAGCGAGACGCCCAGATAGTCGGCCAGGTCGATCCGCCACGAGGCCAGCCGCGCCGGCGACACCGCCAGCAGATGGTGGGTGGCGTCGCAGACCAGATGCACGGCCTGGGAAGAGGTCTCGACCAGCCGCTTGATGGCCGCATCGCCGCCCTCGCCGGCTTGCGCGGCGATCAGGGCCGCGATCCGCTCGCGGTGGATTTCGTCGGGCTCATGCTCGCCGCTCTCCCAGCGCGAAACCGTGCCCTGCGACACGGCCAGCAACTCCGCCAGATGCCCCTGCTTGACGGCGTTCAGCCGCCGGAAGCGCCGCAGGGCGCGGCCGATGGGCAGGTCGTGGATCATGGAGGGCAGTTTAGCGGCGATCGGCCCTCATTGGGAGACCAGCGCCTCAGAGCGGCAGCTGAACCGTGCTCTTGACCTCTTCCAGTACGGCGTAGGTCCGCGTCTCGCGCACGCCGGGCATCTTGACCAGGATGTCGCCGAGGAAGCTGCGATAGGCGTCCATGTCGCGCACGCGAGCCTTGATCAGGTAGTCGAAGCCGCCGGCCACCATGTGGCACTCCAGCACCTCGGGGGCGCGGCGGATGGCGGCGGCGAAGTCCTCGAACACCTCGCCGGTCGTGCGGTCGAGCACCACCTCGACGAAGATCAGCAGGGCGCGGTCGACCTTGGCCGGGTCGAGCAGGGCCGCGTAGCCGGTGATGAAGCCGCGCTCGCGCAGGCGCCGCACCCGGTCGAAGGTGGCGGCGGGCGACAGGTTGCAGCGCTTGGCCAGCTCGGCGTTGGTGATCCGGCCGTCGGCCTGCAGCACGCGCAGCAGCCGGCGATCGGTGTCATCTAGAGCGGACATGGATTTTCGTCACTTTCAGCGAAGATTGTTCTGATAATAGCGATAACAAACAAAGCACCTTCGGCACGAAGAGGCCTACACCCTCAATCGTCCTAGCGAAGCTTCCCCCACGCCGCATCCCCCAGTCGGCGCACTTCGCAAAGGACCTCCCGCTCGGCGGGAAAGTCGCCACGCATCCCCCAGCGTCGGCGACGAGCGGAAGGGACGCGCGAGTCCCCCCGAGACGCGTCCCTTCCAGTGCTCCCCTTCCCTCAGACCCTACGGCCCTCGTAATCTAGCGTTCGCCGACCCGCGTGGCGCACGCCGCGACGCCCTGTCGCGGAGGTTTCGGCGCGTCTGGAGCGGACGACGTTTTTCGACGTTTACGCCGAACAGGATACGGAAGCCAGAGCCAACAAACGAAGCACCTTCGATCATTGCCGGGCTACAGCGACGATAAATCATTAGCGAGGCGCCTCATGGCCGATTGGGACTCCCTGGACGACGGCAAGTACCGTGACGAGAAGGCGGTGATCGCCGACCTGCTGGCCGCAAAGCCCCTGTCCAGCGAGGATCGCGCCGCCGTCCGCGCCGAGGCCGAGGCCCTGGTGCGCGGCGCGCGCCGCAGCGTACGCAAGCAGGGCGTGGTCGAAAGCTTCCTGCAGGAGTTCAGCCTGGGCACCCGCGAGGGCCTGGCCCTGATGTGCCTGGCCGAGGCCCTGCTGCGCACTCCCGACGACGACACCCGCGACAAGCTGATCGCCGAGAAGATCGGTTCGGCCGACTGGGCTTCGCACCTGGGCGGCAGCGACAGCCTGTTCGTCAACGCCTCGACCTGGGGCCTGATGCTGACGGGCAAGATCGTCGAGCCCGACGACGAAGCGCGGCGGGACTTGCCGGCGTTTATCAAAAAGCTGGCGGGACGCGTCGGCGAGCCGGTGATCCGCGCCGCCGTCGGCCAGGCCATCCGCATCATGGGCGAGCAGTTCGTCCTGGGCCGCACCATCGAGGCGGCCATCAAGCGCGCGGCCAGCGAAGACACCATGTGCTCGTTCGACATGCTGGGCGAAGGCGCCCGCACGGCCGCCGACGCGGCCCGCTACGAGAAGTCCTACGCCGACGCCATCGAGACGGTCGGCAAGCTGTCGAACAAGGCGGGGCCCGAAGCCGGCCACGGCGTGTCGGTGAAGCTGTCGGCCCTGTGCCCGCGCTACGAGGCCACGCACGAGGACCGCGTGTGGGAGGAGCTCTATCCCCGCACCCTGCGCCTGGCCCTCATCGCCGCCAAGTACGACATCAACTTCACCATCGACGCCGAAGAGGCCGACCGCCTGGCCCTGTCGCTGAAGCTGCTCGACAGGCTGTGCCGCGAGCCGGCCCTGGCTGAGTGGAAGGGCCTGGGCCTGGCCGTGCAGGCCTACCAGAAGCGCTGCGGCGAGGTGATCGCCCGCCTGGAGGCCCTGTCGAAGGAAACCGGTCGCCGCCTGATGGTGCGCCTGGTGAAGGGCGCCTACTGGGACAGCGAGATCAAACGCGCCCAGGTCGCCGGCCGCCCCGACTATCCGGTCTACACCACCAAGCCCGCCACCGACCTGTCGTACCTGGTCAACGCCAAGGCCCTGATCGGCGCCGCACCACACCTCTACGCTCAGTTCGCCACCCACAACGCCCACACCCTGGCGGCCGTGGTGCGCATGGCCAAGAACGTCGGCGTGAAGATCGAGCACCAGCGCCTGCACGGCATGGGCGAGGCTCTGTATAAGGCCGCCGACGACCTCTATGACGGCGTCGTCCTGCGCGCCTACGCCCCCGTGGGCGGTCACGAGGACCTGCTGCCCTACCTGGTCCGCCGCCTGCTGGAGAACGGCGCCAACACCTCGTTCGTCCATGCCCTGCTCGACGAGCGGGTGCCGGTCGAGAAGGTGGTCGTCGACCCGATCGACGTGGTCGAGGCCCACCCCGACCGCCACGCCAAGATCCCCACCCCGATCGACGTCTATGGCGAAGGCCGCAAGAACAGCGCGGGCCTGGACCTGTCGACCCGCGCCGACCGCTTCCGCCTGTCGGCGGCGGTGAGCGTGCTGGACGCCGCCCCGCTGCAGTCGGGCCCGCTGGTCGGCGGCAAGATGGAAGCCGGCGGCCCGCCGCTGCCGGTGGTCTCGCCGGTCGACGCCGGCCGCGTGGTCGGCGCTGTGTCGGAAGCCCAGCTGCCGCAGATCGACAAGGCCTTCAAGCTGGCCCGCGCCGCCCAACCGGCCTGGGACCAGGCCGGCGGCCCGGCCCGCGCCAAGGTGCTGCGCGCCATGGGCGACGCCCTGGAAGCCAATATCGAGCGCCTGATCGCAGTCCTTTCTCGTGAGGCAGGCAAGACGCTGTCGGACGGCATCGCCGAGGTGCGCGAGGCGGTCGACTTCTGCCGCTACTACGCGGTGCTGGCCGAGAAGCAGTTCGGCGAGCCTGAACTGCTGAAGGGTCCGGTCGGCGAGACCAACACGCTGGCCCTGGCCGGTCGCGGCGTCTTCGTCTGCATCAGCCCGTGGAACTTCCCGCTGGCCATCTTCACCGGCCAGATCGCCGCGGCCCTGGCCGCCGGCAACGCCGTGGTCGCCAAGCCGGCCGAGCAGACGCCGATCATCGCCTACGAGGCTGTGAAGCTCTATCACGCCGCGGGCCTGGACCCGCGCCTGCTGGCCTTGCTGCCGGGCCGGGGCGAGACCGTCGGCGCGGCCCTGACCGCGCACGAGGGCCTGGACGGCGTCGCCTTCACCGGCGGCACCGACACCGCCTGGCGCATCAACCAGACCCTGGCGCAACGGCAGGGCCCGATCGTGCCGTTCATCGCCGAGACCGGCGGCCTCAATGGCATGTTCGTCGACACGACGGCGCAGCGCGAGCAGGTGATCGACGACGTCATCGTCAGCGCTTTCGGTTCGGCCGGCCAGCGCTGCTCGGCCCTGCGCCTGCTGTTCCTGCCGACCGACACCGCCGACCACATCATCGAGGGCCTGAAGGGCGCCATGGACGCCCTGGTGGTGGCCGACCCCGCCGACGCCTCGACCGACGTCGGCCCGGTGATCGACGCCGACGCCAAGGACGCGCTGGACAAGCACCTGGCCCGTCTCAAGCACGAGGCCAAGGTGCTGCACGCGCTGGAAGCCCCGGCTGGCGGCACGTTCTTCGGTCCGGTGCTGGCCGAGATCCCGGCCGCCGACTTCCTCGAACGCGAGGTGTTCGGCCCGATCCTGCACGTGGTCCGCTACAAGCCCGAGGACCTGGAGCAGGTCGCCGGCGCCCTGGCCGCCCGCCGCTACGGCCTGACCCTGGGCGTGCACTCGCGCATCCAGGCCTTCGCCGACGACGTGGTGCGCCTGGTCCCGGCCGGCAACGCCTACGTCAACCGCACCATGACCGGCGCGGTCGTGGGCGTGCAGCCGTTCGGCGGCGAGGGCCTGTCGGGCACCGGCCCCAAGGCCGGCGGCCCCCACGCCCTGCTGCGCTTCGCCGTTGAGCGCGCCCTCAGCGTCAACATCACCGCCCAGGGCGGCGACCCGACGCTGCTCAATCTCTGACCTTGACGATCCCGGCCATGGGCGAGACCCTTCGTCCATGGCCGACGGCTTCGACATCCACATCGACGAAGAACAAGCCGCCCGGCTCCAGGCCGTGGCGGACCTGCTTGGTCTATCGGCCATCGATTATGCAAGGTCGTTGATCGAGGCCGGACTGGAAGACCTGCCCCCCACAACGATCGATCCCGATCCGGCCATCGACCGGGCCATCGTGGCCAAGGCCAGGGAAACCGGAAACACCGTGCCCTGGGCCGAAGTGCGCGACCGTCTACGCGCTCGCCATCGCTGAACAGCCCGCTGGTGCGCCCCGTCGATCTTTCGCCCGAAGCCGAGATCGACATGGAGCGGTTGCACGACTTTCTATTCGAAAAGAACCCAAGGGCTGCGGCGCGTCTGATCGAGACCCTGGACAAAGCCTTCGCGAGCCTCGGCTCAGCGTCGGACAGAGGGCGGGATCTGGGCGAGGGCCTGCGCGAACTGATCGTGCGGTTTGGCGGCCGTTCCTACGTCGTACGCTACGGCTCCGACGAGGATGGCGTCATTATCGCCCGGATCTGGCACGGGCTGGAGCAGCGTTGAGCTCGATGGAATAACTTCATCAAATTTATTTAATCGCTGGACCGCCCCCGACCGCCTCCGCTAACGTCCCTGCAAATCAAAAGTGGGGAGACACCGGGAATGCTTTCGCGACGCGCGATCCTGGCCGCCGGCGCGGCCGGCCTGACGGCGGGTTTGGCCGCCCTGCCGACCCTGGCCTCGGCTCGCCCCGGCTTCGTGAAGGTCGAGAACGGCCGCCTCAGCCTGAACGGCAAGCCCTATCGCTTCGTCGGCGCCAACCTCTGGTACGGTGCCTGGCTGGGCACTCCCGCCGCCTTCGGCGACCATGCGCGCCTGGCCCGCGAGCTCGACAAGCTGAAGTCGCTGGGCGTCACCAACCTGCGGGTCCTGGGCGCGGGCGAGCGCTCGCCGGCCAAGGTCGCGCTGGACCCGACCTTCCGCGGCCCGGGCGAGGACTACGACCAGACCCTGCTGACCGGCCTCGACGTGCTGCTGGCCGAGATGGCCAAGCGCGGCATGAAGGCGGTGATCTACGTCAACAACTTCTGGGACTGGTCGGGCGGCATGCCGGCCTATCTGAACTGGACCGGCAACGGGACCTGGTTCCAGCAGGGCGACCCGGCCCACCCCTGGCCGCAGTTCGCGGACTATTCGGCCCGCTTCTACGCCGACGAGAAGGCCAACGCCCTCTTCCGCCACTATGTGAAGACCCTGGTCGGCCGCACCAGCACCGTCACCGGCAAGCCCTATCGCGACGATCCGACCATCATGGCCTGGCAACTGGCCAACGAGCCGCGCCCGGCCGGCAGCGAGGAATTCGGCAAGGTCAACCGCCCGGCCTATGACGCCTGGATCGACGGCACGGCCCGCTTCATCAAGAGCCTGGACGCCAACCACCTGGTCTCCAGCGGCAGCGAGGGCGACATGGGATGCCTGGGCAGCGAGGCCTGCGTGGTCGAGAGCCACAAGACCCCGGCCATCGACTACCTGACCCTGCACGTCTGGCCCAACAACTGGAGCTGGATCTCGATGACCGACCAGCCCTCGACCTATGAGGCGGGCGCGGCCCGCTCGCGCGACTACATCCGCCGCCACATCGCTTTGGCCAAGTCGATGGGCAAGCCCCTGACCATCGAGGAGTTCGGCCTGATCCGCGACGGCCGCGCCTTCGCGCCCGGCTCGCCGACCACCTTCCGCGACCGCTTCTACCGGATGGTGTTCGACGAGGTGGAGGCCGACATGAAAGCCGGCGGGCCGACGGCGGGCGTCAACTTCTGGGCCTGGAACGGCGAGGGCCGCGCCCAGCACGCCGACGCCTGGTTCAAGAAGGGCGACCGCTCCTATGTCGGCGATCCCCCGCAGGAGGAGCAGGGCCTGTTCGGCGTCTTCGACGCCGACGCCTCGACCCTGGCGATCATCCGCGACCACGCCAAGGCGGTGAAGGCGATCTGACGACGCGGGCGGGAAGAACTACCTCCCGCCCATCACCCCTCTCATGTCTCTTATACACATCT
>LNIY01000086.1 GCA_001449105.1 Caulobacter vibrioides
ATCCTCACCGAGTGGGACCAGTTCCGCGCCCTCGACCTGGAACGCCTCAAGAGCCTGCTGGCCGCCCCGGTCGTCGTCGACCTGCGCAACGTCTACAAGCCCCACGAGATGGTCCGCCACGGCTTCATCTACGCCTCGGTGGGGCGCGGGGCATGAGCGCAGGCCCCGTCATCGTCACCGGCGCGGCCGGCTTCATCGGCATGCACGTCGCCGAGCGCCTGCTCGCGCGCGGCGAGACGGTGATCGGCGTCGACGTCTTCAACGCCTATTACGACCCGGCCCTGAAGGACGCCCGCGCCGCGCGCCTGGAAGGCCGCCCGGGCTTCACCATGGTCCGCATGGACATCGCCGAGCACGAGGCCCTGCTGGACCTGGTCAAGTCGTCGGGCGCCCGGCGGATCGTCCACCTGGCCGCCCAGGCGGGGGTGCGCTACTCGATCGACAACCCGTTCGCCTATGAGCGCTCGAACCTGGCCGGCCACCTGTCGGTGCTGGAAGCCTGCCGCCACGGCGGGGTCGAGGCCCTGGTCTACGCCTCGTCCAGCAGCGTCTATGGCGAGCGCCCCCTGGCCGGCGAGGGCTTCAAGGAAACCGACCCGGCCGAGGCGCCGGTGTCGCTGTACGCGGCCACCAAGCGCTCGTGCGAGCTGATCAGCCAGAGCTACGCCAGCCTGTACGGCTTTCCCCAGGCGGGCCTGCGGTTCTTCACGGTCTACGGCCCCTGGGGCCGGCCGGACATGGCCTATTTCAGCTTCACCCAGAAGATCCTGCGCGGCGAGCCGATCGAGGTCTATGGCGAGGGCAGGATGGCCCGCGACTTCACCTATATCGACGACATCGTCGACGGCATCGTCGGCGTGCTCGACAACCCGCCGCCGCGCGGCGGGCACGAGGTCTACAACATCGGCGACAGCAATCCCGTCGGCCTGATGGACATGATCGCCGCCTTGGAAAGCGCCATCGGCCGCCAGGCCCAGAAGGTGTTCCTGCCGATGCAGCCGGGCGACGTGCCGGCCACCTATGCCGACGTCTCCAAGCTGCACGCCCTGACCGGCTACAAGCCCACCGTCGGGGTCGAGGAAGGCCTCCGGCGCTTCGCGGCCTGGTACGCCGACTTCTACGGCCGCTGAAACGCTCCGTCGCCCGAGGCGCTGAAGCGGATCTGCTGGCCGTACGAGACCTCCAGCGTGTTGCCGTCGGGATCGGCGATATAGGCCCAGTAGCCGACCGGATGACCGCCATCGACGGGCGCTGAGCGCAGCACGCCCTGCGCCTTCGCCAGGGCAGCCAGACGGTCGACCTCGCAGCGGCTGGCGCAGGCCAGGCCCAGATGGCCGAACGGGCCCAGCGGCGTGTCGTTCAGCGCGCGCGACTCCACCAGCACCACCGCGAAGGCGCCGCGTGGATCGGCCATCCACGCCACCCGCTCGATCGCCCCGCCCGCCTGGCGCGCATGGACCATCCGCAGGCCGGCGAAGGTCTCGTAGAATCCGCGGCTGCGATCGAGGTCGCGGATCACGAGGGCCAGGTGCGTCAGGCCCAGGTCGATATCGTCGGCGATGGTCAATGTCGGCTCCGTTCTCTTCACGGCCCATCGTCCGCCATCGATTGAGCGAATGAAAATGATCTGTCAGCATGGCAAACATGCGCACGACGAATGATCTGTCCGGCATCGACATGAACCTGCTGGTCGTGCTCGACGCCCTGCTGGCCGAGCGGCACGTCACCCGGGCCGCGCTGCGCATCAACAGGTCGCAGCCGGCCGTCAGCCATGCCCTGAGCCGGCTGCGCCACCTGCTGGACGATCCGATCCTGGTGCGCGTCGACGGACGACTGGAGCCCACGGCGCGGGCGCTGGAGATCGCCAGGCCCCTGGGCGAGGCTCTTGGCCTGATCGGCGGCGTGCTCGGCGACCCCGAACGCGCGCCGGGCGCCCAGGAACGGCATTTCCACCTGTCGATGTCGGACTACGCCGCCGAGGCTTTGCTGCCCACGCTGGCGCGCGACCTGCGCCGCGCCTCGCCGGGAACCAGGCTGAGCCTGCTGACCCTGGGACGCCGCGCCGCCCTCGCCGCGCTCGAGGCCGGCGAGATCGACCTGGCGGTGGGCGTCTATCCCGAGCGCGACAAGGCCGCGGCCGAAGGGCTGTCGTTCGCGCCGCTGCTGAACGACCGCTTCGCCTGCCTTTTCGACCGCCGCGAGGGACCCGCGCCGACGACGCTGGACGACTATATGGCGCGTCCGCACGTCGCCGTGGCGGCCTCGCCGCGCGACGTCGGCGATGTGGACGCGGCGCTGGCCGCCGGCGGCCGCTCGCGAAACATCGCGCTGACCCTGCCGCACTGGTCGGTTGCCCCGGCCCTGATCGACGGAACCGACCTGGTTCTGACGGCGGCGCGGCGCAGCCTGCCCGCCGCGCCGGCCGAAGGGCTGGTCGTCTGCGACCTGCCGTTCGAGGTCGCCCCCATTCGGCTGGTCATGGCCTGGCACCGGCGGCGCGACTTCGACCCCGGTCATCGCCGGCTGCGCGAGGCCCTGGTCAAGGCCCGCCGGGACGACTGAGCCGCCTACCCGGCCGCCTGGCCCGCGATCATCGCCTCGCGCATGGCCTGGGCCTGCTCGGGCGAGACGCCCATGGCCGCCAGGATCGGCGAGGGCGTGCGCACGTCCCAGCTGCTGCGCGGACCGATGGTGATGCCGCCGTCGACGACGATGTGCGTGCCGCTGACGAAGGCGCTGTCGTCGCTGGCCAGATAGAGGGCGGCGGCGGCGATGTCGTCGGGCAGGCCCGCCTTGGCGATCGGCTGGATCTTGGGCCCGACCTCGGCGACGCGGGCGGCCATCTGGTCGGCGACGTCCCGGGAAAGCCCGATCGAGGCCCCGAAGATCGAGGTGGCGATCAGGCCAGGGCAGATGGCGTTGACCCGCACGCCCAGCGGCGACAGCTCGGCCGCCGCGCAGCGGGTCATGTGGATCACCGCCGCCTTGGCCGAGGAATAGGCCAGCGGCCCGAAGCCCGCCTGCAGGCCCGCGATCGAGGCGGTGTTGATGATCGAGCCGCCGCCGCGCGCCAGCATGGCCGGCAGGGCTTGCTTCATGCCCAGCACCGGGCCGCGCAGCAGCACGGCGAAGGTGGCGTCCCAGGCCGCGCCCGTCATGTCGGCCACGCCGTTGGGCGCGCCGCCGTGACCGGCGTTGTTGAACAGGATGTCGAGACCGCCGAAGGCCTCGGTCGCCAGACCGACGGCGGCGGCGATGTCGTCCTCGACCGTCACGTCGCAGCGGGAAAAGCGCACGGCGTCGGGGAAGCGCTGCTGGAGCATCGCGCCCTTCTCGGCCTGAAGGTCGGCGGCGATCACCCGCGCGCCCTGGGCGACGAACAGTTCGACGGTTCCCAGGCCTATGCCCGAGCAAGCTCCGGTGACGACGGCGACCTTGCCGTCCAGACGTCCGCCCATGCGGCATCCTCCCTGTTGGCGCGCGGCCTCTGGAAGCGGGCCGCTTGGCGCGGGAGGATCATGGGACGGGCCGCCGCGAGCGGCCAGCCTTACGTGGCGTCAGCAGCCGAGGCGCGCCCGAACGTCGCGCGGCCCTGGGGACGACGCACCACCAGGCTGAACAGCAGCCACAGGGCGCACGGAACCAGCATCACCGCCCAGGCCAGGACCAGGCCCGCCAGGCCGAAGATGGCGCAGACGCGTTGCCAGGCGTTGGGCTGCTCGGTCGCGCGGCGACGCGGCTTCTTGTCGATCTTCAAACCCATTGGTCCCCCACGGACGTCCGGCTAAGGCTTGAGCGCGAGATCGGTGGCGCGCCTGTAGGCGGCCTCCGGCGGAACGGCGTTCTTCTTTTTGCCCGGCTGCAGCTGCCGCGCAAGAGCCCTGCGGGCGTCGGCCATGGCCGGGCCGAACAGATGCCAGGGCTCGACGCAGTAGCGGGTGAACAGCCGCTCGGGGTCGGCCATCAGCCGGAACAGCCATTCCATGCCCACCTGGCCCATCCAGCGCGGCGCGGCCAACTGGACGCCAGCCTCGTAGTCGAAGGCGCCGCCGACCGTGAAGCCGACGCAGGGGTCGAGCTTCTTGTGGTTCTCCAGCAGCCATTTCTCCTGGCGCGGCATGCCCATGCCGACGAACAGGATGTCGGGCTTGTAGGCCTTGATCTTCGCCACCACCGCCTCGTTCTCGGCGCTGCCGTCGGTGACGTCGAAATAGCCCTGATGGCTCTCGACCTGGGCGGTCGGCCAGTCGCGACGGATGTTTTCCAGCGCCTTCTCGGCCACGCCAGGGGCGCCGCCGACGAAGAACACCTTCCAGTTTTCCTTGGTGGCGCGAGCCCAGAAGTCGTTGCGCCAGTCGAGATAGGTGCAGCGGTGGAAGCGGCGGCTGGCCCGGCCGACGATGCGCGCCCAGAAGATCAGCGGCACGCTGTCGACCTCGATCAGCTCGGCGGCCTTGAAGAAGTCGACGACCTGCGGGTCCTTCTGCAGCAGATACAGGCTGTGCAGGTTGTGGTTGGCGACGATCGCGCCCTTGCCGCCCGCGATCCGGCCCGCCACGAAGTGGAAGACCTCCTCCGGGCGCACGAGATCCATCTCGCCCCCGAGCACCTTCACGCGCTCCTCGGGACGCCGGTTCATGCGGTACGGGCGGCGCGCTTCCACGGGAAACGCGTCGCGAGCAGGAAGGAACATCTGAACGCCGCCTCCGACTATTCGAAGAGCAGCAATAGCCCAGTTGATCTCACCGCTTTGCTAAGGGACGTCCTTACCGACCGTTTAACCGTATGATTTTACTGTTGTTTCAGAACGGGACGGCAGGCGGGTGATTTGCGAAAGCTTAACCACGACCTTCCCCGTCATCCCGGCAGAAGCGTAGCGGAGAGCCGGGACCCAGGGGCCGCCCCACGACGCCGACCGAGCGGACGGGCGCGGCGATTAACGCCGCACCCAGTCGCCTGGGTCCCGGATAACGGCTGCGCCGTTTCCGGGATGACGCAGTAGGTGCGAGGCGACGTTAACGGAGCCCCCTACTCCGTCGTCACCACCACCTTGCCCATGGCCTTGCGGCTGGCGAGGTGGGCGATGGCGTCGCCGGCCTTTTCCAGGGGGAAGCGTTCGGAGACGTAGGGTTTGATCTTGCCGGCGGCGTAGAGGTCCATCAGCTCGCGCACGTTGGCGGCGTGGCCGGCCGGATCGCGGGCCACGGCCGCGCCCCAGAACACGCCGACGATGTCGCACGACTTCAGCAGGGTCAGGTTCAGCGGGATCTTCGGGATGCCCGACGGGAAGCCGATCACCAGCATGCGGCCGCCCCAGCCGGCGGCGCGGATGGTGGCCTCCGAATAGTCGCCGCCGACGGCGTCATAGGCCACGTCCCAGCCGTTGGGGCCGCAGGCGGCCTTCAGCTGGTCGGCCAGGGCCTTCTGGCCGTCCTTGTCGAAGGGACCTCGGGCGTAGACCACGCCGGCGTCGGCGCCGCGCGAGATGGCCAGATCCACCTTCTCCTGGCTGGAGGCGGCGGCGATGACCCGCGCGCCCATGGCCTTGCCCAGCTCCACGGCCGCAAGGCCCACGCCCCCGGCCGCGCCGAGCACCAGCAGGGTCTGGCCGGGCTTGAGGAAGCCGCGGTCCTTCAGCGCGTAGTACGAGGTGCCGTAGGTCAGGATGAAGGCCGAGGCCTCGTCGAAGGGCATGGCGTCGGGGATCGGCGTGCAGCGGGCGGCCTCGACGGCCAGCTTGTCGGCCATGCCGCCCCAGCCGGTGGAGGCCAGCACCCTCTGGCCGACCCGCAGGCTGGTGACGCCCTCTCCCATGGCGGCGATCACGCCCGAGACCTCGCCGCCCGGCGCGAAGGGCCGCTGCGGCTTGAACTGGTAGAGGTCCTGGATGATCAGCAGGTCGGGATAGTTGACCCCGCAGGCCTTGACGTCGATCAGCACCTGGCCGGGCGCGGGAACCGGATCGGGCAGTTCCTCCAGCACCAGGGACTCGGGACCGCCGACTTCCTTGCTGAGCACCGCCTTCATCTCGCTTCTCCCTGCCTCTTTGTTTAGAAGCCCGACGCTAGCGCAGGCGCGACGACCGAGAAAGCCAAATGTCAAACAAACGTTTTACCCTCGCCCTGCACGGCGGCGCCGGCGCCAAGCGCGGCCACGACTACTCGGTCGAGATCGCCCACATGCGCGGCCTGATCGAGGCCGGTCGCGACCGCCTGGCGGCGGGCGCCAGCGCCCTGGACGTGGTGGTCGAGACAGTCGCGGCGCTGGAGGCCTCGGGTCTCTACATCGCCGGCAAGGGCGCTTCGCCCAACGCCGCGGGCGAGTACGAGCTGGACGCCAGCCTGATGGACGGCGCGACCAGCCGCGCCGGCTCGGTGGCCGCGCTGCAGGGCTTCGTCAGCCCGATCGCCGCCGCCCGGGCGGTGATGGACCAGACCCCGCACGTGATGCTGGCCGGCGAGGGCGCCATGGCCTTCGCCCGCGCCCAGGGGCTGGAAACCGTCGAGGATCCGCAAGGCTACTACACCCGGGCCGGGGCCTTCGAGGACAACGCCCCTCCCGGGGGACTTCCCACCGGCACGGTCGGCTGCGTGGCCCTCGACCAGGACGGCCGCCTGGCGGCGGCCACCTCGACCGCCGGCGTGTTCGGCAAGATGCCGGGCCGGGTGGGCGACAGCCCGATCATCGGCGCCGGCGCCTGGGCCGACGGCTGGGCCGCGGTCTCCTGCACCGGCCAGGGCGAATACTTCATCCGCACGGCCGTCGGCGCGCAGATCGCCCACCGCATCCGCTTCGGCGGCCAGGGCCTGGACGAGGCGGCGGCCGGCGCCATCCAGGGCGTCGCCGACCTGGGCGGTCACGGCGGCCTGGTCTCGGTGGACCGGCAGGGCAATGTGGCCATGCCGTTCGCCTCCAGCGGCCTCAAGCGCGCGGCCCTGATGCCCGACGGGACCATCCTGGCCGAGGCCTTCTGAGGCGGCCGGCGACGGCAAGCCCCTTGACCCCGCCCGGCCGCGCGCCAAGAAGGGAGAGAGGGGCAACCCACAGACTCGTAATGGAAATCGGAGCGCGACCTTGAGCCAAGCCATCCTCGTGGCCGGCGGCGCGGGCTACATCGGCTCGCATACCTGCCTGCGCCTGGCGGAGGCCGGCTTCACGCCCGTGGTCTACGACAATCTCAGCAACGGCTGGGAAGACTTCGTCCGGTGGGGGCCGCTGGAGATCGGCGACGTCAACGACCCGGTCCGGCTGGCCGAGGTGTTCGCCAAGCACAAGCCGGTGGCGGTGATCCACTTCGCCGCCTTCGTCGAGGTCGCCTTCTCGATCGCCGAGCCGGGCGCCTTCTACGGCACCAATGTCGGCGGCGCGATCACCCTGATCGAGGCCGCCCGCAAGGCCGGCGTCAACAAGCTGGTGTTCTCGTCGACCTGCGCCACCTACGGCCCGCCGGTGACCCTGCCGATGGACGAGACCCACCCGCAGGCGCCGCTCAACCCGTACGGCCGCAGCAAGCTGATGGTCGAGCAGATCCTGCGCGACATGGACCGCTACAAGGGCTTCCGCTCGGTGGTGCTGCGCTACTTCAACGCCGCGGGCGCCGACCCCGAGGGGCGCATCGGCGAAAAGCACGAGCCGGAGACCCACGCCATCCCGCTGGCCATCGCCGCCGCCCGGGGCGAGCGCGACAAGTTCACCCTGTACGGCAGCGACTACGACACCCGCGACGGCAGCTGCATCCGCGACTACGTCCACGTGCTGGACCTGGCCGACGCCCACGTGCTGGCCCTGAAGTGGCTGCTGGACGGCAAGCACAGCACCGCCTTCAACCTGGGCACCGGCGAGGGCACCTCGGTGCGCGAGCTGGTGGCGGCGATCGAGCGGCGCTCCAACCGCAACTTCCCGCTGGAGACGGTCACCCGCCGCGACGGCGACGCCCCGATCCTGGTGGCCGACAGCGACAAGGCCCGCGCCCTGCTGGGCTGGAACCCGCGCTACGGCCTGGACGACATCATCCAGCACGCCTGGGCCTGGCACGCCAACGGCGCGACCACGCTGAAGCGCTGAGGCGCGAAAGCGACTTTCCCGCAAGGGTGGAAACCCTCTAGCGTGACCCCATGAACGGCTTGGCCCTCGCCCTCGTCTGGCTGGTCGCGACATCCCCGGCGCTCGCGGCGGATGGCGTGGCGACGCGGGTGCGGGCCGGCGCCGACGGGCGCGGCGAGGTGCGGGCCAGCATCGACATCCCCGCCCCGCCCGAACGGGTCTGGCGCACCATCCTCGACTGCGGCCTGGCGGCGCGCATGACCCCCAGCGTCAAGCGCTGCACGGTGCTTGAACGCTCGCCCGACGGGCGGTCCGAGACCCGCGAACACTGGATCAAGCGCGGCCTGTTCTCGCCGGTGCTGCGCTCGGTGTCGCGGCTGGAGCTGGAGCCCGCCCGGCGCATCGGCTTTCGCTGCATCGGCGGCGACATCGACGACTGCGAGGGCCAGTGGCTGCTGACGCCGCTGGACGACGGCGCGACCACCCGCGTGGTCTACGAGAACAAGGTCAGCGCCCCGTTCGGCCTGCCCGCCGGCATGGCCGCCGCCGCCATGCGCCGCGACGTGCCCGCCGCCCTGCTGGCCCTGAGGCGCGAATGCCTGGAGGGCCGGCCATGACCGCTCCCGAGCCGCTCTGGCTGTTCGACGGGGTCTGCAACCTGTGTTCGGGCTCGGTGCGGGCGGTGCTGGCCATCGACCGCAAGGGGATCATGCGGTTCACGCCGATCCAGTCGGACTACGGCCGGGCCCTGGCGATCGCCCACGGGATCGACCCGGACCACCCGGCCAGCTTCCTCTATCTCGACGGTGGGCGGGCGCTGGAGAAGAGCGCCGCGATCCTGGCCCTGCTGCGCCGGCTGGGCGCGCCCTGGTCGTGGCTGGCGGCCATCGTCGGCCTGCCGCCCAAGGCCTGGCTCGACGCCGGCTACGACTGGCTGGCGGCCAACCGCTATCGGCTGATGGGCAAACGGTCGACCTGCATGGTCCCGACGCCGGAGCAGAGGGCCCGCTTCGTGCTGGAGCCGCCGACCGCATGAGCGCGGACCACCCGAAGGGCGTGTTCCCCCGGGTCCTGGGCCAGGCCTTCGCGGCCCTGCCCGCCGCCGTGCGGGCCGCCCATGGCGGCGAAACGGTCGTTACGCTACGGGGACGCGCCAGGGCTCGGGGCGCGGGCGGTCCGGCGGCCCTGATCCGGCGGCTGCACGGCCTGCCCGCACCCGGCCTTCACCCCGCCACGGTGTCGATCACGCCGCTGGGCGACGGCGGCGAGGCCTGGACGAGGCGGTTCGACGGGCGGCCCATCGCCTCGCGCCTCCGTCTGGCGGGCGACGATCCTTCCGCCTTCGAGGAAACGCTCGGGGTCCTGACCTTCCGCTTCCGCGCCAGGCTCCTGGGCGACGGCTTCTTCTGGCGCTTCACGGGCTGGCGACTGGGCCGCCTGCCGTTGCCCGCCGCCTGGGCGCCGCGTACCCGGGCGCGGATCTTCGAGCGCGACGGCGGCTACCGCTTTCGCGTTCTGGTCGCCCACCCTTGGCTGGGCGTGATCTTCGGATACGCCGGACGGCTGGAAGGCCCGCTCTAGGTCTTCGCCCTGGCGTTGGCCTTGGCCTTGGCTTTGCGCAGGCGGGCGTTGATGGCCGGGCGGCAGACCGACAGCCCAAGGATCATCGGCGCCAGCATCACGGCCAGCACGTAGCGCTGGATGTTGTCGGCCCGCTTGATGAAGTAGCGCGCCAGGCCCACGCCCTTGTGGAACTCGACCTTGAGCGGATGCTCCAGGCTGGTGTGGCCCAGGTGGACGACGCGGGCGTTCGGGTGGAACAGCACCTGGCCGCCGGCCCGCCGGGCGCGCCAGCACAGGTCAACGTCCTCGACGTGCAGGAAGTAGCCCTCGTCGAACCCGGCCAGGGCGTCGAAGTCCGACCGGCGCAGGGCGAAGCAGGCGCCGGAGATGGTCGGCATCGGCGTCGGCTCGGCGGGCAGGGGCTCGTGCTCGCGGTGGATCTCGAAGCGCTTGAAGCGCGCCACCCTCTGGCTGAGTTGCGACAGGCTGAGCAGGGTGGTGACCGGCGTCACCTCGCCGCGACGGCCGCCGCGCTGCTCGGTGCCGTCGAGGTTCATCACCCGCGCGCCCATCACGGTCGGCACGGGCTGGCCGCGGAAGGCCGTGACCATCGCCGGCACGCAGTCGGGCTGCAGGTTGGCGTCGGGATTGAGGAAGATCAGGTATTCGCCCTGCGCCACCGTGGCGCCGAGATTGGCGCCCCGGGCGAAGCCGACATTGCCGTGCCCCTGGATCAGTTGCACCCGCGGCTCGGTCAGGCCCAGCGCGCGCAGCATGTCCGCCTCCGCCGGGGACGAGCCGTTATCGACGATGACGAACTCGTCGACCATCGGCTCGGCCAGCACGTGGCGGATGCTGTCGACCAGCGCATCTCCCGTCCAGTAGACGACCATCACCACCGAAACCAGGGGCCTGGCGGGACGCGCGCCTGCGGCGAGCACCGTGAAGGACGGGAGAATACTGTTCATATCAGACCTGGGCGGGCTCCCGCGTCGCTTGCGGCTCGCGGGCGCGCAGGAGATCCGGCGGCGTGGCCTCCAGGCCCAGCACCGACAGCGCCTCGTCGAGCGAGAGGATCTGCTGACCCTCGCCGCCCAGGCGCCGCAGGGCGACCTGCCCCGTCTCCGCTTCCTTACGCCCGACCACCGCGATCACAGGAACCTTGGCGAGGCTGTGCTCGCGAATCTTGTAGTTGATCTTCTCGTTACGAAGATCGACTTCCGCGCGCAATCCGAGAGCCGTCAACCGGTCAACGACGGTGCGCGCATAGTCGTCGGCGTCCGACGTAATCGTCGCCACGACGATTTGCGTCGGCGCCAGCCAAAGCGGCAGATGGCCCGCGTAGTTTTCCAACAGAATGCCGATGAACCGCTCGAACGACCCCAGGATCGCACGATGCAGCATCACCGGCCGCTTCTTGGATCCGTCTTCGGCAACGTACTCGGCGTCCAAGCGTTCCGGCAGAACGTAGTCGAGCTGCAGCGTGCCGCAGGTCCACTCGCGCCCGATGGCGTCCTGGACGATGAAGTCGAGCTTGGGCGCGTAGAAGGCGCCGTCGCCCTCGGCGATGACCGGCTCGACGCCGGCCAGGCGCGCGGCCTCGGCCAGCATGCCTTCGGCCTTGTCCCAGAACTCGTCCGAACCGGCCCGCAGTTCCGGACGCGTGGCCAGGGCGATGTACTTGGTCGTCATGCCGAGGTCGGCGTGGATCATCCGGGCCAGGCGGATGAAGCGCTCGGTCTCATCGACGATCTGGTCCTCGCGGCAGAAGATGTGGGCGTCGTCCTGGGTGAAGGCGCGCACCCGCATCAGGCCGTGAAGGGCGCCCGACGGCTCGTAGCGGTGGCAGGCGCCGAACTCGGCCATGCGCATCGGCAGTTCGCGGTACGAACGCTGGCCGACGTTCCAGATCTGGACGTGGCCGGGGCAGTTCATCGGCTTGAGCGACAGGACCTCGCCTTCGACCGTCTCGCAGACGAACATGTTGGCGCGGTACTTGTCCCAGTGGCCCGAGTTCTCCCAGAAGGTCTTGTCCAGGACCTGGGGCGTCTTGACCTCGATGTAGCCGGCGCGGTCGAGGCTGCGGCGCATGTAAGCTTCCAGCGTCTGCCACAGCTTCCAGCCCTTGGGGTGCCAGAAGACCATGCCCCGACCCTCTTCCTGCATGTGGAAGAGACCGAGCGCCTTGCCCAGCTTGCGGTGATCGCGCTTCTCGGCTTCCTCGATGCGCTTCAGATAGGCTTCGAGGTCGGCCTCCGAGGCCCAGCTCGTGCCGTAGATGCGCTGCAGCTGGGCGTTGTTCTGGTCGCCGCGCCAGTAGGCGCCGGCCAGCTTCGTCAGCTTGAAGGCCTTGCCGACGTGCTTGGTCGACGGCAGGTGGGGACCGCGGCAGAGGTCCTTCCAGTTCCCCTGGCGATAGACCGTGATCGTGTCCGTGCCCGGCAGGTCGCGGATGATCTGGGCCTTGTACTGTTCGCCGATCTCGTCGAAGTGCTTGATCGCCTCGTCGCGGTCCCAGACCTCGCGCGTGATCTTCTCGTCGCGGTCGACGATCTCCTTCATGCGCTTTTCGATCGTCGCCAGGTCGTCCAGGCTGAACGGCTCGTCGCGGGCGAAATCGTAGTAGAAGCCGTCCTCGACGTTCGGACCGATCGTCACCTGCGTGCCGGGGAACAGCTCCTGCACGGCCTCGGCCAGCACGTGGGCCGTGTCGTGGCGGATGGTTTCGAGGGCCTCGGGTGCGTCGCGCGTCAGGATCTCGAACTTGCGCTCGCCGGCCAGCAGGTCGGGCGTCAGGGCCCGGTCGAGGTCGAGCACCTGGCCGTCCAGCTTGATCAGCAGGGCCTTCTTCTCGAGCGACTTGGAGATGGCCGCGGCGACGTCGCGTCCCGTCGAGCCGTCGGGATACTGACGGGAGGAGCCGTCGGGGAAAACCAGATCGATCATTCTTCACACATCCACTTGCGCGGCTCGCGCGGCGGAGGCGGCGGGTCGTACCCCCAGCCTCCAAACGGATTGCAGCGGCAGATCCGTCGCAGAGCGAGCCAGGACCCCTTTGCGGGTCCGTGATCCTTGAGCGCCTGGGCCGCGTATTCCGAACAGGTCGGCAGGAAGCGGCACTGGCGCCCGATGAGAGGCGAGAGCGTCAACTTGTAGGCGCGCAGGCCCAGGTCGACGGTTCGGTGATAAAGGCTCATGCCGGCGCTTTCGCGAACGGAGTCGGGGACTTATCGCACCCGCGAAAAGCTCCGATCAAGCGGCGCCGGCGCGGCTAGTTCGCGTTTGGGTGGCCCCTGTGGCCTTCCGGACAGCCTCGACCGCGGCTTCGAACGCCAAAAGCGTCGAGGCGTGACGGGCGGGATAGTCCTTGACCGGCTCCAGCACGGCGAGCTCCGCAAAGCGGCCCGCAGGGTGCGGACCGTTCGCTTTCAGCATAGCGGCCAGGGCGTCGCGGGCCAACTCAAGTTCGGCGAGATCCGCGCCGATCACGTTGGCGCCCAGCACCGCGGCGCTGGCCTGGCCCAGGGCGCAGGCCGAAACCTCCTGGGCGAAGTCGGCGACCTTGCCGTCCTCCAGCACGACGTCGACGAGGATCCGGCTGCCGCATAGCTTGGCCGTCTTCTCGGCGCTGGCTTGCGGCGCGGACAGGCGTCCCGCGCGCGGCATGTTGGCCACGAGCGTCAGGATCCTGGCGCTGTAGAGATCGTCGATCATCCGACTTCAGATGGGGCGGCCGCGCGCGCTTGCCAGAGGGCCTCGGCGCGGTCGCGCACCGCTTCGCCCATGGCCGTGAAGGCGGCCTTCAGAGCCCGCCGCTCGTCCTTGGAGATCCACTTGACCAGCATGCCCATGAACAGCTCGCCGTTCGAGAAGGTGGCGTTGCTGTCGCCCATGTTCTCGACTTCGAGGTAGCGGATGGCCGTGACGAAGCCGCCCAGGCGCTGGCTGCGCCAGTGCAGCTGCTCGTAGGGCACCCAGTCCTGGACGATGGGCTGGATCACCTTGACCGGGCGATCGCCGATGGCCTCTTCCAGGGTCAGGGCGGTGCCGATCTTCAGCTGGCCGGCGGCCTTGACGTAGAGCGGGTTCCACTCGTGCCAGCGGTCGAACTCGGACACGACTTCCCAGACGATCTCGGCGGGGGCCTGGACCCCGATACGGTGCTCGACGGCGCGTTTCATGGTCGCGATCTAGCACATCCAGGGGGTGGAGCTACAGGCGTGAATTGATCCCTCCATCAGGGTTTGGCCGGCAGTACGGCCATCAGGGCGCGGGTGAAGCCGACCGGGGCCACGGTCAGGTGATCCTCGTCCTCCAGCACGGTCGAGCGGACCTTCAGGCCCGGATAGCCGTGCGACTTCAGCACCCGCTCCATGGCCTTCATGTCGGCGACCATGTCGGGGCCGGAGGCGTGGCGCGAGCTGGGCCCCGGCGCCTCGTAACCGCCGACATACATGAAGACCTCGGCCGGCAGGTCGTTGTGGGCGCGGGCGTAGTCCGCCTCCATCGTCATCATGTGGCGCTTGTCGAACCAGAAGGACGGGCTGCCCAGCACGTAGGCGTGGAACATCGCCGGGTCGGTGAACAGGATCTGCGCGCCCAGCAGGCCGCCGTAGGAATGGCCCAGCAGCACCCGCCTGGCCGGATCGGCGCGGAAGCGGCCCTCGACGAAGGGGATCACCTGACTCTTCAGATAGGCCTGATAGGCCGGACCCTGGCCATGGACGGTCGCGCCGGCGTTGCGGGGGCCGTTGGGGGTGGGCGTGTAGTCGCGATTGCGGCTGACGACGCCATTGTCTCCACGGGAATAGGACAGGCCCACGAGGATGAACTCCTCGATCACCGGCCCGTCCAGGTTCACCCGCCGGGCGACCTGACGGATGATCGGGAAGGCGTAGTCGGCGTCGGTGACGAAGACCACCGGATAGCGGCGCTTCGGACTGGCCTCATAGCTGGCCGGCAGGCTGACGAAGACCTCGTAGTCGCGGCCCGAGACCGGGTCGGGCACGGTCCAGACCTGGGTGCCCTTCAGCACGTACGGGCCGCCCTCTACCGATGCCGCGGAGGCCGATGCGGCGGCCGGCGGCGGCGACTGGGCGTCGGCCTTCTGCGTGCAGGCCGACAGCACCCCCGCCGCCAGCAACGTCATCGCCAGTCCGACCGTCCTCATGCCCCAACTCCCCTGAAAGCTTCACCGGGGCACCCTAGGGGTGAATGTGGCGAAACTCGGCCTTGGCGCGGAGACGGCCCGGGGTCAGGCCCCGGCCTCGCGCTGGTAGACCGGCAGGTCGAGCGACGGGGTTTGCAGGCCCGCCTGGCCGATCAGGTCGTGGGCCTGGCCGCGATGGTGGGTCTGGTGGTTGAAGAGGTGGGCCAGGGTCGTCCACAACGGACCGACCACCTCGACGCCGTCGGCCTTGCGCGTCCAGCGGAACTCGGCCGCACAGGCCTCATCGGTGAGGCCGGCGACGTAGTCGACCAGGGCCGCGTCCTCGGCCGTGCGCGCCGCGCGCAACTGGGCCAGATCCCCGAACAGCAGGGTGTCGAGGCCGTAGGGCGGCAGCGGCGTCCCGCGCAGGCGGGCCGTCCAGATGCGATCGGTGACCAGCAGGTGGTTCAGCGTCCCGGCGATCGAGCCGAAAAAGCCGCCGCGCTCGGCGGTGAACCCGCCCGGCGGCAGGGCCTCGCAGGCGTCGAGCAGCCGGGCGTTGGCCCAGGCGTTGTAGCCCGCCATCAGGGAGAAGAGGTCACGCATGGGGTCGGCTCCGGACGCAGGCGGTTGCGGCCGCCCGCGTCCGGAGATGGCTCAGCTTGGCGGACGGCGCAAGGCGGGCGGACGCCTACGGGACCCCTCTCTCTCAGAGAGAGGGAATTAGAGAGCCACCTCGAACGCCGCCTCGGTCTTGGCCTTGACCTCGTCGGCCGACACGCCGGGGGCCAGCTCGATCAGCTTCACCGGGGTCTTGCCGCGGTTGATCTCGAACACGCCCAGTTCGGTGATCAGCAGGTCGACCACGCCGGCCCCGGTCAACGGCAGCGAGCACGCCTTCAGCAGCTTGGGCGCGCCCGACTTCTCGCAGTGGTCCATGACCACGACGACGCGCTTGACGCCGGCCACCAGATCCATGGCCCCGCCCATGCCCTTGACCATCTTGCCGGGCACCATCCAGTTGGCCAGGTCGCCGGTCTCCGACACCTGCATGCCGCCCAGGATCGACAGGGCGATGTGGCCGCCGCGGATCATGGCGAAGCTGTCGGCCGAGCTGAAGTACGAGCTGCTGTCCAGCTCGGTGATCGTCTGCTTGCCGGCGTTGATCAGGTCGGCGTCCTCTTCGCCCTCATAGGGGAAGGGACCCATGCCCAGCATGCCGTTCTCGCTCTGCAGCGTCACGTGCATGCCCTCGGGGATGTAGTTGGCCACCAGGGTCGGGATGCCGATGCCGAGGTTGACGTAGAAGCCGTCGCGCAGCTCCTTGGCGGCGCGGGCCGCCATCTCGTCGCGGGTCCAGGCCATTACGCGGTCTCCTTGGCTTCGCGGGGACGCGTGGTGACGCGTTCGATGCGCTTCTCGAACCTGGCGCCCTTGATCAGGCGGTCGACGAAGATGCCGGGGGTATGGATGTTGTCCTTGTCGAGCGCGCCGATCTCGACCAGCTCCTCGACCTCGACCACGGTGGCCTTGCCGGCCGTGGCCATCATCGGATTGAAGTTCCGGGCGGTCTTCCGATAGACGAGGTTGCCCTCGGCGTCGGCCTTCCAGGCCTTGACGATGGAAAGGTCGGCGGTCAGGCCGCGCTCCATCACGTACATCTCGCCGTCGAATTCACGCGTTTCCTTGCCCTCGGCGACCAGGGTGCCGTAGCCGGTGCGCGTGAAGAAGGCCGGGATGCCCGCGCCGCCGGCGCGGATGCGTTCGGCCAGCGTGCCCTGCGGATTGAACTCCAGTTCGAGCTCCCCACTCAGGTATAGCTGTTCGAACAGCTTGTTCTCGCCCACATAGGACGAGACCATCTTCTTGATCTGACGGTTCTCCAGCAGGATGCCCAGGCCGAATCCGTCGACCCCGCAGTTGTTGGAGATGACCGTGAGGTCCTTGACCCCCGTCTCGCGGATCGCCGCGATCAGGTTTTCGGGAATGCCGCAGAGACCAAAGCCCCCCGCCATGATGGTCATGCCGTCGAACAGCAGACCGGCCAACGCTTCGGCGGCGTCGGATTTCACCTTGTCGACCATGCTTCCTCCCGGAGCGACGTTCGCCGACTGCTCTCGCCCGCCGGCCGGAGAAATTCAAGCCTTGATGAATAAATTTTCCCGTCACGCGGATGCTGTAGGCGACCGAGCGTGACGACCGAGCCTAGCACCCCGAACATGACGCCCGCCACCGCCGGCGCCCTGCTGACCCTGGCCCATCCGGCGCTTGAGCGATCGCGCGCCAATCGCGTGCTGGCCAAGGCGGCCAAGGCCCTTTCCGGCGTCACCTTCCACGACCTGTACGAGACCTATCCGGACTTCTCGATCGACATCGAGGCCGAGCAGCAGCGGCTCGTGGAGCACGACATCATCGCCCTGCAGTTCCCGCTGTTCTGGTACTCGCCGCCGGCCCTGATGAAGGAGTGGCTGGACCTGGTGTGGCTGCACGGCTTCGCCTACGGCCTGGGCGGCGACGCCCTGGCCGGCAAGCGCCTGTTCGTGGCCTGCACCACCGGCGGCCCGGCCCAGGCCTATCACGCCAAGGGCTACAACCGCTTCACCCTGGACGAATTCCTGCGCCCGCTGGAGCAGACGGCCTATCTGTGCGGCATGGTCTGGGAGACCCCGTTCGTGGTGCACGGCGCGGCGATGAAGGACGACGAGCAGCTGAAGGCCGAGGCCCTGCGCTACCAGGCGCGGATGTCGGCCCTGCTGGCCGCCGACCACGCGGCCGAGGGAGCGTAAGCCATGGAACCGTTCCTGAAGCAGACCCTGGTCTATCTGGGCGCCGCCGTCATCTCGGTGCCGATCGCCAAGCGCCTGGGGCTGGGCTCGGTGCTGGGCTACCTGATCGCCGGCGTGCTGATCGGCCCGGCCATGCTGTCGCTGGTGGGCGAGCAGCACGACGTCATGCGCTTCGCCGAGTTCGGCGTCGTCATCCTCTTGTTCCTGATCGGCCTGGAGGTGCGCCCCTCCACCCTGTGGGAGATGCGCAAAACGATCTTCGGCTTAGGGGGCGCCCAGGTGGTGGGCACGGCCCTGGCCGTGGCCGCCGTCGGCTACCTCCTGAGCCTGCCCTGGCAGACGGCCCTGGCCGTGGGCCTGGTGCTGGCCATGTCGTCGACGGCCATCGTGCTGCAGACGCTGGACGAGAAGGGCCTGCGCCAGGGGCCGGTCGGCCGCGCCGCCTTTGGCGTGCTGCTGCTGCAGGACCTGGCGGTGATCCCGATGTTCGCCCTGCTGCCGCTGCTGGCCACGGTGGCGCCGGACGCCCATGCCAGCGACGCCGGCGGCCACGGCGCCAGCCTGATCTCGCACCTGCCGGCCTGGGCCCAAGGCCTGGCCGTGCTGGGCGCGGTGGGCGTGGTGGTCGGCAGCGGCCGGTTCATCGTGCGGCCGATCTTCCGCTTCATCGCCGAGGCCCGACTGCGCGAAATCTTCACCGCCGCGGCCCTGCTGATCGTCGTGGGCGTGGCCGGCCTGATGCAGTCGGTGGGCCTGTCGCCCGCGCTGGGCGCCTTCCTGGCAGGCGTGGTGCTGGCCGAGAGCGAGTTCCGCCGCGAGCTGGAGACCGACATCGAGCCGTTCCGCGGCCTGCTGCTGGGCCTCTTCTTCATCACCGTCGGCGCGGGCATCGACCTGACCCTGATCGCCCGCCAGCCGCTGACCCTGATCGGCCTCGTCCTGGGCCTGATGGTCCTGAAGTTCGCGGTGATGTTCGGCATCGCCCGCATCGCCGGCGCGCAGGGGCGCAGCGCCGCCGCCGTGGCCACCGCCCTGGCCCAGGGCGGCGAGTTCGCCTTCGTGCTGCTGAGCTTCACGGTCGGGGCCGGCGTGATCGGCGCGGATCTGGCCGCCCTGCTGACCGCCACGGTCGCGGTCTCCATGGCCCTGACGCCGGTGGCCATGATCCTCTACGAGCGCATCGCCGAGCTGATGAACGCGGCCATCGCCGACGTCGAGCCGGAAGCCCCCAACTTCGACGAAGGCGAGCCCGACATCATCATCGCCGGCTTCGGACGCTTCGGCCAGATCACCGGCCGCCTGCTGCAGGCCAACGGCTTCAAGTCGACGGTTCTGGACAGCGACATCGAGCAGATCGAGCTGCTGCGGCGCTTCGGCCGCCGTGTGCACTATGGCGACGCCACGCGCCTTGATCTGCTGCGCGCCGCCGGCGCCGAGCACGCCCGGATGCTGATCGTCGCCCTGGACGACCGCGAGAAGACCGCCGAACTGGTCGAGACGGCCCGCAAGGCCTTCCCCAACCTGATCATCCTGGCCCGCGCCTGGGACCGCCGCCACGCCTACGACCTGCTGGCCAACGGCGCCGACGCGGTGGAGCGCGAGACCTTCGAGGCGGCCCTGGCCCTGGGCTCGACGGCCCTGCAGAAGCTGGGCTTCCGCGCCCACAAGGCCTTCCGCGCCACCTCGTTTTTCCGTCGCCACGACCGCAAGACCTTCGAGGACCTCAAGCCGATGTGGGGCCAGGAAGAGGCTTATATCCTGGCTTCGCGCGACGCGGCCCAGACCATGGACCGGCTGCTGGCCGCCGACCTTGCGCGCATGCGCCCGGGCGAGGCCGGCGGGGCCTGGGACACCGCCGCCCGCGACGAGGAACTGCGCAAGCTGGCCCAGCGCAAGGGCGGCTCGGGCGGTGAAGCCGAACCCGCCGAAGCCGACGGCTGGACGGGAACGCCTCCGCAGGGCTAGAGCAGGGAAAAGGGCCGGGTTCGGCGCAAGAAGCACGGGAAAGAAGCGGCATGTATCTGGAGTGCTATCCCACCGAGAGCCGGCCGCCGGAAATCGTGCCCGGGCGCCCGCAGCGGGCCTGGATGGACAACTTCGCCGACCGCCATCCCTATCGCTGCCTGCCGCTGACCATGGCCAACACCACCGGCTGGGAGATCCTTTGCCCGGTCGGCTTCGAGGCCACCTGGAACGGCGGCATCCACCAGAACGACATCACCTTCAAGTCGGACCACCCGCACCCGGGCTTCGACGACTTCGTCAAATCGCACTTCTCGCGCGGGACGATCACCTTCCACACCGGCTATCTGTTCCGTACGCCGCCGGACTGGCTGATCTGGACCATGGGCCCGCCCAACCACATCAAGGACGGCATCCAGCCGCTGGCGGGCCTGGTCGAGACCGACTGGCTGCCCTTCCCCTTCACGATGAACTGGGTGTTCACCCGCCCCGGCACGGTGAAGTTCGCCAAGGGCGAGCCGTTCTGCTTCATCACCATGATCCAGGACAAGCCGCTGGAGACGGTTCAGCCGGTGATCCGGCACTTCAACTCCAACCCCGACATGCGCAAGCAGTACGACGTCTGGGCCGAGAAGCGCGGCGAGTTCAACGCCCGCATCGCCGCCCGCGACCCGGCCGCCACCAAGGAGGCCTGGCAGCGCTTCTACTTCAAGGGCGAGCTGCCCGAGGAGATCGAGGCCCCCGCCCCCAAGAGCCACGTCAACAAGCGCCGCCTGAAGGCCCCGAAGATCGGGTTCTGATCCTTCAGAACGCATCGTCATCCCGGAAAGCCCGAAGGGCTTATCCGGGCCCAGGAGACTGGGCCCGGCGCCGGGGCGGAACGCCCGGCGTTGGCCAAGGCGTTGCGTCGGCCCCTGGATCCCGGCTCTCCGCTACGCTGCGGCCGGGATGACGAATTGAGATGCGCCGCATCACCCCCGCCGCAACAGCTTCCTCGCCAGCCAGCGCCGCGCCGGCTCGTCATAGAGCTTGAGGCTGGCCCAGGCGATCGCCACCGCCGCCACGAACACCCCCGCGCCGACCACCGCGCCCTGGGCGGCGGGGATCTTATGGTCCACCACCCAGGCGGTGTAGACGTAGATCAGCGGATAGTGGGTGATGTAGAGCGGATAGGACAGATCGCCGAAGAAGCGGGCGATCCGCAAGCTGGGGCCCTCGACATCCTTCTCGCCGGCGCCGATGGCGACGATCAGCGGGAACAGCAGGATCACGCAGGCGGCCTCGTACAGGCCGTTGACCCACAGCCGCTCGGTTCCGCCGAAGCGCGGCAGCGCAAGGGCCACGATCAGCAGCAGGCTACAGACCGCAAAGCCGTGGCGGACCTTGATCCGCTTGCCCAGCCGCATCAGCAGCACGCCGGCGAAGAACGGGAACATCACCCGCGTCAGGCCGATCTGGATCCCCTTGGCGTCCAGCGCCCAGCCGCCGATGACGTCGCCGCGCGGGCCCAGAACCAGCAGGCCGATCAGGGCCAGGGCCGAGACGCCGACCAGGGCGGCCAGCCAGCGGATCGGCAGCTTCCGCAGGCCGACGGCGTAGAGGATGTTGGCGACATACTCGTAGAACAGCGACCACTGCGGACCGTTCAGCGGATAGATCTCGCCCCAGCCGCGGATCTCGGCCGAGGGCAGCAGCGGGATCATCACGAAGCTCAGAAGCATCACCCCGACCACCTGCCAGGCGGTGACGGTTTCCAGCTTGGGGAACATCGGCGAATGCTGGAAGACCAGCAGGGCCGCGCCGATCAGGCCGCCGATGACGATCATCGGCTGCAGCCGCACCAGGCGGCGCTTGTAGAACTGCCACTGGCCCATGACGCTCCAGCGGTCGTCATAGGCGTAGGCCACGACGAAGCCCGACAGCAGGAAGAAGAAGTCCACCGCCAGGTAGCCGTGGTTGATGATCTGCTTGTGCGGGCTGCCGCCGGAATAGGCCTCGAACAGGTGGAAGGCGACCACCATCAGGGCGGCCACGCCGCGCAGGCCGTCGAGGACGGCGTAGTGGCTCTTGACGGGTGCTGTGGCGTCCGTCGAGGTCGCGGCGGCGGCAGAGGTCATGGGCAAGCTTCGCTGATGATGAGTCGCGCCGAAGGGTTGTTGGGTTTATCGTTAAACCACAACCCTCTTTCGGAACGGCGTTCTGCGCCGCGCCCAGGTGTCCGGAACCGACGACGATGCAGCGCGCCAGACGCCCCCGCGAGACGGCCAGGGTGACGATCAAGGACGTGGCGGCACGGGCCGGCGTCTCGGCCATGACCGTGTCGAACGTCTTCAACGGCAAGGGCAAGTTCTCGGCCGAGACCCGCGCGCGGGTCATGGCCGCCATCGCCGCCCTGGGCTACGTGCCCAGCTCGGCCGCGCGGCGGCTGGTCGGCGCTGCGCCGGCCAGGGTCGGCCTGCTCTATGCGGGGGTCGACAGCATGTTCATCCACGCGGTGCTGTCCGCCGCCGCCGTGGCCAGCGCAGAACGCGGCCTTCAGCTGATCACCCGCAAGGCCGGCTCGCCGGGCGAAGCGCTCGAGGTCGCCCGGTCGCTGCAACGCTCGGGCGCCGACGCCCTGCTGCTGCTGCCGCCGTTCGACACGGCGCTGAGCGGCTCGGCGGAGTTCGCAGCCCTGGGCCTGGCCGCCGCCTCCATCGCCACCGCCGCGCCCCTGCCCGACATGATCACCGTGCGCATCGACAACCGCGCCGCCTCCTACGCCGTCACCGAGCGACTGGCCGCCAAGGGCCGCCGGCGCATCGCCGTGATCGCCGGCCCGCAGGACCACTCCGACAGCGTCGAGCGCCTGGAGGGCTGCCGCCAGGCCCTGGCCGCGCGCGGCCTGTCGCTGCCGGACGAACTGGTTGTGGAGGGCCGCTTCACGTTCGAGTCCGGGCTGGAGGCGACCGAGCGCCTGCTGGCCTTGCCGCAGCCGCCCGACGCCATCGTCGCGGCCAATGACGACATGGCGGCCAGCGCCCTGTGGGTCGCCCATCGCCGGGGTCTTCGCCTGCCCCGCGACCTGGCCGTGGCCGGTTTCGACGACACCCTGCTGGCCACGCGCGTCTGGCCGGCCCTGACCACGGTGCGCCAGCCGATCGACCGCATGACCGGCCGGGCGTTGGATCTGTTGCTGGAGGCCTTGCGGCTTCCGGCAGGCGCGACGACGCCCGCCGACGTTCTGGAAGCCTACGACCTGGTGGAGCGCGCCTCGGCCTGACGGCGGCGCGCAGGATACCTCAGAGGTTCAGCAGCAGGCGGCTGGCCGCCCAGGCGGTCGCCAGCCAGAACAGGCCGCTGAACGCGCCGCCGAACAGCACGGCGCGGCGGAACTCGCGGCTGTGCAGAAGACCAGGCGCGGCGGGGGGCCGCGAACCATGCGTGTGGAACACCTGACGTTTCCTCCCGTGGCCCGGCGCTGTGGGGGCTCGCGCCGTTAACCACGGGAAAGACGATGTCACGAAACTGACGAAACACAACCTGAGCCGTCGCCTTTTAGGCGGGTTTCAGCCGCTTTTTCGCCCGAATTAGTGCGTCCACACGGAACATTCGTGCTCAGACGGCTTTGACCGCCGCGGCGATGTCGCCGACCACCTTGCGCACCAGGGCCGGGTCGTCGCCCTCGGCCATGATGCGGATCAGCGGTTCGGTGCCCGAGGCGCGCACGACGATGCGGCCGGCGCCGTTCAGCTGGGCCTCGCCGTCGGCGATCGCCTCCTTGACCGTCTTGGCTTCCAGCGGCTTGCCGCCGGCGAAGCGGACGTTTTCCAGCAGCTGCGGCACCGGCTCGAACTGGCGAGCCAGGGCGCTCATCGGCCGGCCGCTCTCGACCATCACCGCCAGCACCTGCAGGGCGGCGATCAGGCCATCGCCCGTGGTCGAGAAGTCCGACAGGATCAGGTGGCCCGACTGCTCGCCACCGACATTGAAGCCGCCCTCGCGCATGCGCTGCATGACGTAGCGGTCGCCGACCGAGGTGCGCTCCAGCGTCAGGCCCAGCGTCGCCAGCTGGCGTTCGAGGCCGAGGTTGGACATCACCGTGGCCACGACGCCGCCGGCCTTCAGCGTGCCGGCCTTGGCGAAGGCGCCGGCGATGATGGCCATGATCTGGTCGCCGTCGACGACCAGGCCCTTCTCGTCGCAGATCACCAGGCGATCGGCGTCGCCGTCGAGCGCGATGCCGATGTCGGCGCGATAGTCGCGCACCAGCTTGGCCATCGCGTCCGGATGGGTCGAGCCGCATTCCTCGTTGATATTCGTGCCGTCGGGCGTGACGCCCAGGCTGATGACCTCGGCGCCCAGCTCGTAGAGGGCGGTCGGGGCCACCTTGTAGGCCGCGCCGTTGGCGCAATCGATGACGATGCGCAGGCCCGACAGGTTCAGGTGGCGCGGGAAGGTCGCCTTGACGATCTCGACATAACGGGCCTGGGCGTCGTCGATGCGCTTGACGCGGCCCAGGTCGCGCGGGGCCGCCAGGCCCTCCTGCAGGCCCTCGTCCATCAGGGCCTCGATCTTCAGCTCCTGCTCGTCCGACAGCTTGTAGCCGTCGGGGCCGAACAGCTTGATGCCGTTGTCGGCGAAGTTGTTGTGGCTGGCGCTGATCATGATCCCGAGATCGGCGCGCATCGAACGGGTCATCATCGCCACGGCCGGGGTCGGCAGCGGGCCGAACAGGCGCACGTCCATGCCGACGCTGGTCAGGCCCGCGACCAGGGCCGGCTCGATCATGTAGCCCGACAGGCGGGTGTCCTTGCCGATCACCACCAGGTGACGGCGCTCGTCCTGCGAGCGGAACAGCTTGCCGGCCGCCAGGCCGACACGCAGGGCGACTTCGGCGGTCATCGGGTGCTTGTTGGCCTGGCCGCGGATGCCGTCGGTGCCGAAATAGGCGCGCTTGCTCATGGTCGTCGTCTTCGTCGCTGTGCGGGTCGCTGTGTGAATCGGATCGACGCTCATATAGAGCGTCTTCGAAGTCTCGTACGGACCGCGAAACGATCCGAAATGCAGATTTACGTCGTCGGTCCCTGCACGAGTGCTAAAGGCCGCGCTCGAAATATCCCCGGCTGGTAGCAATAAATCCTCCAGGCGCGTTCTACAAAGGATCATGTCCCATGTGCGGCATCATCGGCATCGTCGGTAAGGCCCCCGTCGCCGAGCGTCTGGTCGAGAGCCTCAAGCGGCTCGAGTACCGGGGCTACGACTCCGCCGGGGTGGCGGGCGTCGTCGGAAGCGGCGTCGAGCGCCGCCGGGCCAAGGGCAAGATCAAGGCCCTGGAAGAAGTGCTGGCCGGCGATCCGCTGGTCGCCACCACCGGCATCGGCCACACCCGCTGGGCCACCCACGGCGCGCCCAACGTCCAGAACGCCCACCCCCACAGCGCCGGCCGCGTCACCCTGGTGCACAACGGCATCATCGAGAACTTCGCCGAGCTGAAGGCCGAGCTGGCCGCCGCCGGCCGGACGTTCGAAAGCGACACCGACACCGAGGTCATCGCCCACCTGATCGACGCCGAGCTGGCCACCGGCCTGGCGCCCATCGACGCCTTCAAGGCCACGCTCGACCGCCTGACCGGCGCCTATGCGCTGGCCGTGCTGATCGAAGGCGCCGAGAACCTGGTGCTGGGCGCCCGCCGCGGCAGCCCGCTGGTGGTCGGCGAGGGCCAGGGCGAGATGTTCCTGGGCTCGGACGCCCTGGCGGTCGGCCCCTTCACCAATCGGGTGATCTATCTCGACGAGGGCGACTACGTGGCTCTCGACCACGACAGCGCCCGCATCTTCGACGCCTCGGGCGCGGCCGTGACCCGTCCCGTCCGCGTGGTGCCGACCAGCGCCGTGATGATGGAGAAGGGCAATTATCGCCACTTCATGGAAAAGGAGATCCACGACCAGCCCGAAGGGTGCCAGCGCACCATCGCGGCCTATGTGGACGCCCTGACCAGCCGCACCGCCATCCCCGGCGACGTCGACTGGGCCAAGCTGGAGCGTATCCAGATCGTGGCGTGCGGCACCTCCTACATCGCCGGCGTCGTCGGCAAATACCTGATCGAGCAACTGGCCGACCTGCCGGTGGACGTCGAGATCGCCTCGGAGTTCCGCTATCGCCAGCCGGCTTTGCGCCCAGGGGCTTTGGTCGTGGCCATGTCGCAGTCGGGCGAGACCGCCGACACGCTTGCGGCCCTGCGCTACTGCAAGGCCAAGGGCATGAAGAGCGCCGTCGTGGTCAACGCCACGGAATCGACCATGGCCCGCGAGGTCGACGTGGTCTGGCCGATCCATTGCGGCCCCGAGATCGGCGTGGCCTCGACCAAGGCCTTCACCGCCCAGGTCAGTGTGCTGACCGCCATCGCCGTGGCCGCCGCCAAGGCGCGCGGAACCATCGACGCGGCCGAGGAGCAGCGCCTGGTCAAGGTGCTGCTGGAAGCGCCGCGCCTGATCGCCGAGGCCATCCACCTGGAAGGCGCGATCAAGGAGATCGCCGCCGACGTGGCCAAGGCCCGCGACGTGCTCTACCTGGGCCGCGGCCCGATGTCGGCCCTGGCCCTGGAAGGCGCGCTGAAGCTGAAGGAGATCAGCTACATCCACGCCGAGGGCTACGCCGCCGGCGAACTGAAGCACGGCCCGATCGCCCTCGTCGACGACAAGACCCCGATCGTCATCCTCGCACCCCACGACAGCTGGTTCGAGAAGTCGGCCTCGAACATGAGCGAGGTCATGGCGCGCGGCGGCCAGGTGATCTTCATCACCGACACCGAAGGCGTGAAGCACGCCCCCGAAGGCGCCAAGGTGGTGGTCACCGCCCCGGCCAGCGATCCGCTGGTCTCGACCCTGGTGATGTCGGCCCCGATCCAGCTGCTGGCCTACCACGTGGCGGTGATCAAGGGCGCGGACGTCGACCAGCCGCGCAACCTGGCCAAGTCGGTGACGGTGGAATAATTGATCCCTCTCCCAGAGGGAGAGGGAGGGGCCCGCGCGTAGCGTGGGAAGGTGAGGGGTTACGGTTTCGACCGTCGTGCCGGCACGCCGTCTTCGGTCCCTAACCCCTCATCCGGCGCTACGCGCCACCTTCTCCCTCCAGGGAGAAGGGCTCAGGCCGCCAGTCCCGCCAGGATCGACGGCTTCACCTTCAGATCGGTGTCGCTGAACACCAGGTCCTCGCGGCCGAAGTACTCGTGCTGGCGGCCGGCGCACCAGTCGGTGGTGACGATGGTCAGGTGGGTCTTGTCGGGACGGGTCGGGCCGCTGGCGTAGGCGAAGTCGCCGGTCAGCCTGTCGAACGCAAAGCCCCGGTCCTGGTCGGTGCGGGTCAGGATGTCGGCCAGGACCTTCGCGTCGACCTGAGCCTTCACGATCTTGCCGTCGAAGCGCACCACCGCGTCGTAGGCGTAGCGGGAGAGGTCGCCGGCCGGCAGGCCCATGCCCAGGGTCGTGTGGCCCATGAAGCCGATGTCGGCGCCGGCCGCCCTGGCCATCAGGCCGGCGACATGGCGGCCGGTGTCGCCCAGCGACAGCGCCTTGGGGACCTTGGCGACCACCGCCCGCTCCTCGGGCGTCAGGGTGGCGGCGAGCGTGTCCCTGACCTGGCGGGCCAGGGCCGGGTCGGCGGGGCCGCGCGGATCGACGACGACGCGGGATATGCGGATCGGATCGGCCTTGCGGGCGCGGTCGATGCTGGCGACCGTCAGGGGCCGGCCCCAGGCGCCGGTGTGGACGTAGCGGCTGGTTCCTTGCACGTGCTCGACCGTCAGGTGGTTGTGGCCGCCCAGGAACAGGGTGCGCTCGGGCAGGCCCGCCAGCAGCGGACGGTCGGCGGGCAGGCCCGCATGGCTCATCACCACAAGCATGCCGTCGTCGGGCGGCGAGGTCGGCAGGTTGGCCTGGGCCCACGGCGTCGGGGCCGGGATAGCGAGGTCGGGGCGGATGGCCTTGGGATAGGTGTCGATCGAGTTGGTGGCCCAGCCGATCAGGTGGACCGGGAAACCGAGGTCGAGCGTGGCGCGCGATGAGGCTGCCGGGCGGCCCGTGCGCTTGTCGACGATATTGCTGATGACGGTGATGCCGAGCGCTCGGGCGCGGTCGGCGGCGGCGGCGATGTCCTCGACCAGGTCGGCGTCGTGGTTGCCGATGTTGATCACCGTCGGGGCCAGCTTGGCGACCGCTTCCAGGAACGCCCAGTCGAGGAGGCCGTCGGTGCGCTTGGCCACCACGTTGCCGGCCTCGAACAGGTCGCCGTTCAGCAGGATCAGGCTGGGGGCTGCGTCGCGGCGCACGATGCGGCGCATGGCCTCAAGCAGGGCCGGGGTGATCCCGTAGGCCGAGTGCAGGTCCGACAGCATCAGCACCTTGGCCCGGCCCGTGGCCGCGCCCGCGTTCGGGCCGAAGGCCAGGGTCATGGCCGCGGCCGCGCCGCCCAGCACCGTGCGCCGATTGAAACCGTTCATGCCCGCCTGCCTCCAGGGAAAGTCGCGCCTTGCCTAGACCGCTCCAGGCAAGGCGCCAACCGGGCTTTGGATGGTCAGCGTTCGCTGTCGAGGTGGGCCATCATCGCCGGGGCGTAGCGCTCGCCGGCCGCCGCGCCCCTGGGCGCCGCCGCCTCGATGGCCGCCAGGTCGTCCGCCGTCAGGACGGCGTCGATCGCGCCGAGCGCCTCGGCCAGGCGGTCGCGGCGACGGGCACCGACGAGCGGAATGATGTCGTCGCCGCGCGAAGCGACCCAGGCGATGGCGATCTGGGCGACGCTGACGCCCCGCGCCAGGGCCACGGCCCTCAGCGCCTCGACCAGCGCCAGGTTGCGATCGAGGTTCTCGCCCTGGAAGCGGGGGGAGTGGCCCCGGAAGTCACGGGCCCCTCGTCCGGCGTCCTTGCTCCAGTGGCCGCTGATCAGGCCGCGCGACAGCACGCCGTAGGCGGTCAGGCCGATGCCCAGCTCGCGAAGGGTCGGCAGGATGGCGTCCTCGATCCCGCGCGAGATCAGCGAATACTCGATCTGCAGGTCGCAGATCGGGGCGACGGCGGCGGCGCGGCGGATGGTCTCGGCCCCGACCTCCGACAGGCCGATATGGCGGATGTAGCCGGCGTCGCGCAGCTCGACGAGCGCGCCGATGGTGTCCTCGATCGGCACGTCGGGATCCAGGCGCGAGGGACGGTAGACGTCGATGTGGTCCACCCGCAGGCGACGCAGCGAGTAGGCGACGAAATTCTTGATCGCCTTGGGACGGCTGTCGAAGCCCAGGAACGCGCCGCCCGGACCGCGCAGGGCGCCGAACTTGACGCTGATAACGGCCTTGTCGCGGTCCTGGCCCTGCAAGGCCTCGGCGATCAGCATCTCGTTGTGGCCCATGCCGTAGAAGTCGCCGGTGTCGAGCAGGGTGATCCCCGCCTCCATGGCGGCGTGGATGGTGGCGATGGCCTCGTCGCGGTCGGCAGGACCGTAGAGGTCGTCGGACATGCCCATGCAGCCGAGGCCGAGGGCCGAGACGGCGGGACCGGCGTTGCCGAGCTTGAGCGTGCGCATGGCGGATCTCCTTGGGTGGGCGGCGTCCCGATCGATGGAGGGGGAGAACGCTGCGGGTGTTGGACGAGCCGACTATGACCTCGCGCGACCTGTGCGATAATCCGGCCAGCGGCGCACGGGTCGTTCGGAATTTCGCACAATGGCCAGTCCCGACCTCGCCGATCTCGACGCCTTCGCCGCCGTGGCGCGCGCCAGGAGCTTTCGCGGCGCGGCCGTGGGGCGCGGGGTGTCGCCATCATCGCTGAGCGAGGCGGTTCGGCGGCTGGAGGCGGCCCTGGGCGTGCGCCTGCTCAACCGCACGACCCGCAGCGTCACGCCCACCGAAGCCGGCGGGCGGCTGCTGGAACGCCTGGCCCCGGCCCTCGCCGACGTGGCCGGCGCCCTGGACGCGGTGAACCAGTTCCGCGACAGCCCGACCGGCACGCTCAAGCTCAACGTGCCGATCGTGGTGGCCCGCCTCGTCCTGCCCGACATCGTCGGCCCGTTCCTGAAGGCCAATCCGGGGATCACCCTGGAGATCACCGCCGAGGACACCTTCGTCGACGTGCTGGCGGCCGGGGCCGACGCCGGAGTGCGCTACGGCGAGCGGCTGGAGAAGGACATGATCGCCGTGCCCCTGTCGGGTCCGCAGCGCTACCAGGCGGCTGCCTCGCCGGCGTTCCTCGCCCGCCATGGCGTGCCGCGCCATCCCCGCGACCTGTTGTCGCTGCCGTGCATCCGGCACCGGTTTTCCAGCGGCGCGCTGATCGTCATGGAGTTCGAGAAGGACGGCGAGATCGTGCGCATCGCCCCGGACGGCCCGTTGATCAGCTCGTCGATGGAGCTGGAGCTGCGGGCCGCCGAGGAGGGCCTGGGGATCATCGCCAGTTTCGAGGGATTCCTTGCGCCGGCGGTGGCCGCGGGCCGCCTCGTACCGATCCTGGAGGACTGGAACCCGCCGTTCGAGGGCCCCTTCCTCTACTATCCCAGCCGCCGCCACATGCCCGCGCCGCTGCGGGCCTTCATCGATTTCATCCGGGCCCGACGGCCGGAAACCTGATTTTTTCCAGGAAAACTAATTTTCTAGATCGTTTGCCGCCTGTTCACCGTCCCCTGCCATGCTCGACCGCGAAAGAACCAGGGGGCCTAGCCGATGAACGTCCGCAGCCGCACCGCCGCCCGACAGGGCGGGGCGCTCGCCCGCGCCGCTGCCCGCCTTCGCGGCTTCCGATCCGACCGTCGCGGCGCCATCGCCGTCTGGGTGGCGCTGAGCCTGATCCCCCTCTGCCTGCTGATCTTCGGCTTCTTCGACCTCAGCCGCGCCAGCATCGAGCATCGCCGCCTGCAGGACTCGCTGGACGCCGCCACGCTGATCGCCGCCCGCTCGACGGCCACCGACACCGCGACCCTGACCACGATGGGCAAGGCCGCCCTGGCCTCGGAACTGGGCAAGTCGATCACGTCCGCCAGCTTCGTCGGGTCGACCAACGGCAAGCAGGTCACCGGCACCGCCAGCGTCACCATCGACACGATCATCCTGGGCATGATCGGCAAGAACACGCTGACCGTCGGCGCCCAGTCCGTGGTCGTGCGCGCCGCCAACAACCTGGAAATCGCCCTGGTGCTCGACATCACCGGCTCGATGTCCGGCACCCGCATCACCGACCTGCGCACCGCCGCCACCGACCTGGTCGACATCGTCGTGCAGGACATCCAGACGCCCTACTATTCCAAGGTCTCGATCGTGCCCTACTCGATGGGCGTCAATGTCGGGACCTACGCCGACGCCGTGCGCGGCGCCGTGCCCAGCTCGCCGCTGGCCTCGGCCGCCTGGAACACCGGCGTCAGCAAGACCGTGTCCAGCTTCACCTCGGGGACCTCGCCGACGGTCACGACCTCGGCCGCCCACGGCCTGGCGGTCAACGACTACGTGATGGTGCTTGGCTCCAACCAGACCACCATGAACGGCAAGATCCTGAAGGTGACCTCGGTCGGCTCGACCACCAAGTTCACCGCCGCCACCCAGCCCAGCAGCTCGGTGACCGCAGGCTCCAGCGGCTCGGTCTACAAGTGCCTCAACACCGGCTGCACCTTCGTGGTCACCACCAAGTCGACGCACGTCTTCCAGACCGGCGACCAGCTGAAGCTGGCCAGCATCACGGGCCTGACCGCGCTGAACAGCGCCACGCCGACCATCACCGGCGTCTCGGGCCTGGCCCTGACCACCAACCTGCTCGGCTCGGCCAGCACCTCCTACGCCACCACCACGGCGGGCGCGAACGGCACGGGCTCGTGCCTGAGCACCTCGCGCAGCGACATCAGCTGCGCCAACCTCAACTTCACCAACGCCAGCGGCAGCGCCAAGTCCCTGGCGCTCAGCACCTGCGCGACCGAGCGCACGGGGACCTACGCCTATACGGACGACGCCCCGACCACCGCCCTGGTCGGCCGCAACTATCCGGCCTCGAGCAACCCCTGCCCGACCCCGACGATCACGCCGCTGACCGCCGACCGCACCGTGCTGAAGAACCAGATCGCCACCCTGGAGGACGGCGGCTCGACGGCCGGCCAGGTCGGCCTGGCCTGGGGCTGGTACATGGTGTCGCCGAACTTCAGCTACCTGTGGCCCAACGCCAGCCAGAAGCCCGCCGCCTACGGCACGGCCGAGACCATGAAGATCGTCGTGATGATGACCGACGGCGCCTTCAACACCCCCTATTGCAAGGGCGTGATCGCCAGCAACGCCGGCTCGGGCTCGGGCTCGGCCTCCGACCACATCAACTGCAACGCCACCAACGGCGACGCCACGGCCCAGGCCAAGGAGCTGTGCACCAAGATCAAGGCCAAGAACGTGGTCGTGTTCACCGTCGGTTTCGACGTCGACTCCACCGCCAAGTCGATGCTGACCACCTGCGCCACCAAGACCAGCCAGGCCTATTTCCCGGCCACCGGCGGCGAGCTGAAGACCGCCTTCAAGTCGATCGCCCAGGAAATCTCGGCCCTGCGGATCGCCAAGTAGCCGGGCCGCCGGACCGGCATGAATGGCCGGCATGAAAAAGGCCCCGTCCGCGAGGACGGGGCCTTCGTCGTTTTCAGGGTCTCGCCGGCCGATCAGGCCAGCTTTATCTCGCGCAGGCGCTGCTGAAGGAACTCGTCGGCCGTGATCGACTCCGGATAGCGGTCCGGGTTCTCCGCCGTGACGCAGTTGGGCAGGGTCTTGATCTCGTAGTCCGACGCGAAGTGCAGGAAGAACGGCGTCGAGTAGCGCGGCAGATGGCGGCGCTCGGGCGGCGGGTTCTGCACGCGGTGGATGGTCGAGGGCAGGACGTGGTTGGTCAGGCGCTCGAGCATGTCGCCGATGTTGATGACGATGCAGCCCGGCGGCGGGTTGATCGGCAGCCACTCGCCGTTGCGGTCCAGCAGCTCCAGACCGCCCTCTTCGGCGCCGAGCAGCAGGGTGATGGTGTTGATGTCGCCGTGGGCGCCGGCGCGCACGCCGGTGGCCTCCTGCGGGATCGGCGGATAGTGCAGCAGGCGCAGCACCGAGTTGCCGTTCTCGACGGTCGGCTTGAAGAAGTTGCGGTCGAGCTTCAGGTAGGTGGCGATGGCCTCCAGCACCTTGCCGCCCATGCTGTCGAGCGCGTTGTAGAGCCAGCTGACGTCATGCTTGAAGGCCGGGATCTCGGCCGGCCAGACGTTGTCGGCCATGGTGGCGCGGAAGCGGTGGCCGGGCGGCAGGTCGCGGCCCATGTGCCAGAATTCCTTCAGGTCGTAGTGCGTGGCGCCCTTGGCGGTCTCGACGCCGAACGGGATGTAGCCGCGCGCGCCGCCCTTGATCCCGGCGTACTGC
This sequence comes from Caulobacter vibrioides, assembly GCA_001449105.1. Classification (GTDB taxonomy): domain Bacteria; phylum Pseudomonadota; class Alphaproteobacteria; order Caulobacterales; family Caulobacteraceae; genus Caulobacter; species Caulobacter vibrioides_C. Next base: position 32,885 of record LNIY01000086.1, read on the forward strand.
GTCTTGGTCTCCACCGGCTGGGCGAAGAAGGCCTTGGTGTCGGAGATGGCCGCGTCGATGCGATCCTGCGGCAGGTCGTACTCCGACAGCACAGCAAAGCCATAGCGCTCGAACGAAGCGCCCAGCTCCTGGGCGAAACGCGCGAAGTCCTTGCTGTAGAGGGTGAACGAGATGGGCTCGATGGCGGATGCGGACACGTTTGGCCTTCGCGGGTTAGTAAGACGGGCCTTACTACACCCAACAGGCGGCGGAACGAAGGCCGTTCATTCCACGCTCATCTGGTTTGTCGGAACTTGACTATAAACGGGCGCGTTTGCCCGGCTTGAGCTACCTTCGGCACGACCAACGACAGGATCCCGGCCATGATGACCAAGAAGACCGCGTTCCGCGCCGCCGCCCTCGGCGCCCTCCTGATCGGCGCTGGCGCGATGACGGCCTGCACCACCACCGACCCGTACACGGGCATGCCGGTGCGCAACAACACCGGCACCGGCGCCCTGGCGGGAGCGGCGGGCGGCGCCCTGCTGGGCTACCTGACCAACACCAACAAGGGCGAGCAGGGCCGCAAGAACGCGCTGATCGGCGCGGGCATCGGCGCCCTGGCCGGCGGCGCGGTCGGCAACTACATGGACCGCCAGCAGGCCGACTTCCGCCGCAGCCTGGAAGGCTCGGGCGTCGCCATCCGCCGCAACGGCGACCAGATCGTGCTGGTCATGCCCAGCGACGTGACCTTCGCCGTCGACAAGTCGGACGTGCAGCCGCAGTTCACCCGCGTGCTCGACGACGTGGCCCGCACCCTGAACGCCTATCCGCAGACCACCATCGACGTGGTCGGCCACGCCGACAGCACCGGTCCGGACGACTACAACCAGGCCCTGTCGGAACGCCGCGCCGGCTCGGTGGCGGGCTACCTGACCGGTCCCGGCCGCGTGCTGCCCGACCGCGTGTTCGTGGCCGGCCAGGGCGAGCGCCAGCCGATCGCCTCCAACGACACCGCCGAGGGCCGCGCCCAGAACCGCCGGGTCGAGATCATCCTGCGCCCGCTCACCCAGTAACGGACGCGGCGGGATCGCTCTTGAAGGGGCGGGGCGGCTTGACCAGCGGCCCCGCCCTTCGCTTTACAGGGTCCCATGAAGACCCGCGCCGACCTCATCGCCTTCTTCGACGCCCACGACGTCGATCATTCCACCCTCGACCACCCGCCGGTGTTCCGCGTCGAGGAGGGGCTGGAGATCAAGAAGGCCCTGCCCGGCGGCCACACCAAGAACCTGTTCCTCAAGGACGCCAAGGGCCAGCTGTGGCTGATCTCGGCGCTCGGCGAGACGACGATCGACCTGAAGAAGCTGCACCACGTGATCGGCTCGGGACGGCTGTCGTTCGGCCCCGAGGCGATGATGGTCGAGACCCTGGGCGTCACGCCCGGCTCGGTCACCGCCTTCGGCCTGATCAACGACGGCGAGCGCCGGATCCGCTTCGTGCTCGACAAGGCGCTGAGCCAGGCCGATCCGGTGAACTTCCACCCGCTGAAGAACGACGCCACCACCGCCGTCAGCCAGGCCGGCTTCCGCCGCTTCCTGGCCGCGCTGGGGATCGAGCCGATGATCGTCGACTTCGAGGCGATGGCCGTCGTCGGCTAGCGCCCGATTCTAGCGCTGGGGCCCCACGCGGAAACGCAGGCACGCGCCGCGAGCGCGCACGGTCGGCTCGCCGGTGCAGTCCAGATCGACCGTGGCCGGGCGCAACGCCGTCAGCTTGCGGCCCGCCGGCGCCGTCAGGCAGTCGGCGAGCGTCTTGGCCATCTTCTCCAGCTCGACATAGTGGGTCGCCCGGGCGTAGCCGTCCCACAGCACCGTCCGCGCCTCGTCCGGCGTCGAGGGCGAACCGGCCAGCACCGCGTACATATAGATCTGCCCGTCGGTCTCGTCGGCCGGCCAGAAGAACACCGCCTCGTGGCTGTCGGCCGGCGGGGTCGAGCCGATGAAGGCGTACAGCGGCTCGCACCCCATCGCCTTCGCCGGTCCGGCCGGAGCGGGCGCCGGTTGAGCCGTCGCGCTCCCCAGGCCGAGCGCCGTCGCCAGGGCCAGGCCCGCAAGCACGCGCGATACGAAACGATGGATCATGTCGGTCCTGGCGGAACGCCCCGAACGGGCGGCGCACCATCGCCGCCAAACGCCTTCACAGCAAGAAGGCGCAGCCCCCGATTGCGAACTGCCTCGCCAAGGACCATCTTGCGGCGCTGAGCGTCCGCGCACGAGAGAAGAAGCAGTCATGTCCCTGATCGGTGAAAAGCCGGCCCCCATCCCGGCCGGCGGCAAAAGCGAGCACATCAAGGACGGCACCGACGCCAGCTTCCTGGCCGACGTCATCGAGGCCTCGAAGACCCAGCCCGTCATCGTCGACTTCTGGGCCACCTGGTGCGGCCCCTGCCGCCAGCTGACCCCGGCGCTGGAGAAGGTGGTCACGGCCGCCAAGGGCGCAGTGAAGCTGGTCAAGATCGACGTCGACAAGAACCCAGGCTTCGCCGGCCAGCTGCGCGTGCAGTCGATTCCCACCGTCTACGCCTTCGTCGACGGCCAGCCCGTGGACGGCTTCCAGGGCGCCCTGCCCGAGAGCCAGGTGAAAGCCTTCGTCGACCGCATCTCGGGCCCGCCCGAGGCCGGCGCGGTGGACGAGCTGCTGGCCATGGCCAAGGAAAGCCTGGACGTCGAGGACCTGGGCGGCGCGGCCCAGGCCTTCGCCCAGGTGCTGCAGATGGAGCCCGACAACATCAAGGCCCTCGGCGGCCTGGCCCGCGTGTACCTCGCCGGCGGCGACATGGAGCGCGCGGCCGAGATCGCCGCCATGGCGCCCGAGACCGCCAAGGACCCGGACCTGGAAAGCGTGCGCGCGGCCCTGAAGCTGGCCGAGGCCGCGCCGTCCGAGACCTCCGCCTTCGAACAGCGCCTGGCCGTCGACCCCGACGACCACGAGGCCCGCCTGGAGCTGGCCAGGGCCCTGGCCGGCGCCGGGCGGCTGGACGAGGCCTGCGACCAGCTGCTGACCATCATCCAGCGCGACCGCACCTGGAACGACGACGCCGCCCGCAAGCAGCTGCTGACGGTGTTCGAGGCGGCCGGTCCGACCTCGGAAGTCGCCAAGCAGGGCCGCAAGCGCCTTTCGTCGATCCTCTTCAGCTAGGAAACCCCGGCGGGATCGCGCGTTCAGAACAGTCCAGTCAAGGAGGCCGCCATGCCGGGCGTATACCGGAAGACCCTCGACCTGCCGCTGGTCATCCCCGTCTTTCCTCTGGACGGGGTGCTGCTGCTGCCCGGCGGGCAGCTGCCGTTGAACATCTTCGAGCCGCGCTATCTCAACATGCTCGACGACGCCATGTCGGGCGAGCGGATGATCGGCATGGTCCAGACCCGGCCCGGCGGCGACGCCACGCGGCCGGCCCTGGCCCCGATCGGCTGCGCGGGCCGGGTGACCAGCTTCGCCGAGACCAGCGACGGCCGCTATCTGATCACCCTGACCGGGGTGGCGCGGTTCCGGCTGGGCGAGGAACTGCCGGCGCGAACGCCCTATCGCCAGGTGCGGGCCGACTTCGCGCCGTACGACCTGGACCTGCGCGAGGATCAGCAGGAGGCGGTCGGCGACTCCGCGCCGCTGCTCAACGCCCTGCGCCGCTATCTCGACCACCGCGGCCTGGCCATCGACTGGAGCGAGGCCCAGGCCGCGCCGTCGGACGCGCTGATCAACAGCCTGGCCATGGCCCTGCCGTTCGATCCGCTGGAAAAGCAGGCCCTGCTGGAGGCCCGCACCCTCGCCGACCGCCGCAGCACTCTCGTGGCGCTGCTGGAGATCGACGCCGCCCAGGACGACGACGAGCCGCCTTCGGTGCAGTAGGGCCGTCGGGGTTTACGGCTTCACGGCGTCCCAGGCGGCCACCTGGTAGCCGTTTTCGGACAGGCATTGGGCGACGGCCGCCTTGTGCCGCTCGTCGAGCGCGGCGCGCTGGCCCTTCGTGCCCTTGGCCTTGTCGTAGGGAACCTTCAGCACCAGGCCCGTGGGGCCGGGCTCCAGGTCGCGGGCCGTGGCGCTGGCGGGGTGCACCTTGAAGCCGCTGGTCTTGCCCGCGCGCACCTCGTCGCGGCACGAGGCGAAGGTGCTGGCGAAGGCCTTCTCGTCGCTGGCCTGGGTCGAAAGGCGCGGGCTGTAGGCGTTTTCGGCGCCGCCCATCGAGCCGCCCATGGAGCCGCAAGCGGCCAGGGTCAGGGTGCTGGTGGCCACGGCGGCGGCCAGGAAGGTCCGTTCGATGACGGTCATGTGGCTATCCGGGATCGTTGTTATCGCTCCTGCGACAACCGCGACCTTGCATCGGAGGTTCCGCGCGGGGTTTGCAGATTGCATACCCCGATCTAGAACAGCGCCATGACCGCCGCTCCTCCGCCCCCGCCCGTCGACGTCGATCCGCGCCTGCTGGAGGTGCTGGTCTGCCCGGTGACCCGCGCGCCGCTGTTCTACGACCGCGCCCGCGGCGAACTGGTCAGCCACACGGCCAAGCTCGCCTACCCGATCCGCGACGGCGTGCCGATCATGCTGCCGGAAGAAGCCCGCAGCCTGGCGGACGGGGAGTAGGTCGGCGCTGACCCCCTCCGGCCCTCCGGGCCACCTCCCCCAGCGGGGGAGGATCTATCGCCGCAGATGCTCCCCCTCTGGGGGAGCTGTCGCGGAGCGACTGAGGGGGTTCTACAGCGCCGTCCCGCGCAACAATTTCGGCAGGTCGCCCACCCCGCCGCCGGCCTCATGCATGAAGAACCGGCGCGCCGGCGCGATGCGGTTGACCGCCGCCATGCCGATCCCGCGCGCGGCGCGCAGCAGCGGGTTGTCGTTCGAGAACAGTCGCACGAAGCCGTCGAAGGCCAGGGCGTTGGTGACGTTGTCGAACCGCCGCCAGCGGGCGTAGCGCTCCAGCGTCGCCTCGGCGCCGATGTCCTCGCCGTTGCGGATCGCCTCGACCACCACCTCGGCCAGGGCCGCGGCGTCCTTGAGGCCCAGGTTCAGGCCCTGGCCGGCGATCGGGTGCACGCCGTGGGCGGCGTCGCCGATCAAAGCCAGGCGCGGCGCGGTCAGGCGCTCGGCCAGCGACAGCGACAGCGGATAGACGAACACCGGCCCGGCCATCTCGACCTGACCCAGGAAGTCGCCGAACCGGCGCATCAGGTGGGCGTGGAAGGCCTCGGGCGAGGCGTGGCGCAGGGCCTCGCCGCGCGCGGTGCTCTCGGTCCAGACCAGGCTGGCGCGATTGTCGGTCAGCGGCAGGATGGCGAACGGACCGCTGGGCAGGAAGTATTCGTGCGCCACGCCCTCGTGAGGGTGCTGCATCTTCACCGTGGCGACGACGCCGCTCTGGCCGTAGCCCCAGCCGATGTCGCCGATGCCGGCCGCCTTGCGCAGGGCCGAGTTGCGGCCTTCGGCGCTGACCGCCAGCGGCGCGCTCAGCACCCGGCCGTCGGTAAGCGTCACGCGGGCTTCGGCGGCGTCGACCTCCAGGCCCGCCGCGCCGGCCGGGGCGATGACCTCGATGCCCTTGTCGATGGCCACCTTGGACAGCGCCGCGCGGATCTGGCGGTTCTCGACCAGATAGCCCAGGGGCTCGCCTTCCGAGCGGTCGGCGATCTCGCCGCTGTCGAAGCGCAGGAAGAACGGCGAGGGCTTGCCCGAGGCCGCCCCCGGCGCCTTGCCGTCGGTGACCAGGATCTGCTCGATGCGCTGGGCGTGGGGGGCCAGGGCCTCGCCCGCGCCGATCGCCCGCCACTGACGGAACGACGAATAGGCGATCGCCGAGGAGCGGCCGTCGAAGGTCGGGGCCAGCTGGGCGTCGAAGGGCTGGGGATCGACCAGCAGCGGCTTCACCCCGGCCGAGGCCAGGGCGAGCGCCAGGGTCGTGCCGGCCATGCCGGCTCCCGCGATGATGACGTCGGCGTCGGGCTTGCGCATGGCGTGGGTATGCGCCCGGCGCGGGCTGGCTGTCCAGTTGGACGAAGGGTCCGGCGACCCCTTAGGGAGTCGCCCGCCCGTCCCCATATATGGCCCCGCAAGATTTTTCCTCCGAGCGCGGCCATGCGCCGCCATCTTTGGAAAGCCATGCCCTTGCCTACCCGCGTTACGAGGCGTAACGGGACGGCGCATTTCCCCTTGTCGGGGCTGAAAGATTGGAGACTGCGATGGGTTACCGGGTCGCCGTGGTCGGCGCCACGGGCAACGTGGGCCGCGAGATGTTCAACATCCTCGAGGAAGTGAAATTCCCCGTGGAGAAGATGCACGCCATCGCCTCGCGCAAATCCATCGGCACCGAGGTCTCGTTCGGCAACCAGATCCTCAAGTGCGAGGACCTGGAGCAGTTCGACTTCTCGAAGGTCGACATCGTGCTGATGAGCGCCGGCGGCTCGATTTCGGCCGCCTGGGGCGAGAAGATCGGCGCGGCCGGTCCGATCGTCATCGACAACTCCAGCCACTTCCGGATGGACCCGGACGTGCCGCTGGTGGTGCCGGAAGTGAACCCGGACGCCGTCAACTCGATCCCCAAGAACATCATCGCCAACCCCAACTGCTCGACCGCCCAGCTGGTGGTGGCGCTGAAGCCGCTGCACGACGAGGTGCCGATCAAGCGCGTGGTGGTGTCGACCTACCAGTCGGTTTCCGGCGCGGGCAAGGAAGGCATGGACGAGCTGTGGGACCAGACCAAGGGCGTCTTCGTCCTGGGCGCGCCCGAGCCGAAGAAGTTCACCAAGCAGATCGCCTTCAACGTCATCCCCCACATCGACGTCTTCATGGACGACGGCTTCACCAAGGAAGAGTGGAAGATGACCGTCGAGACCCAGAAGATCCTGGATCCGGCCATCCAGCTGGTCGCCACCTGCGTGCGCGTGCCGGTGATGGTGGGCCACTCGGAGTCGGTCAACATCGAGTTCACCGGCCCGCTGGACGAGGACGACGCCCGCGAGATCCTGCGCGACGCCGAAGGGATCGTCGTGGTCGATAAGCGCGAGAACGGCGGCTACATCACGCCGAAGGAAAGCCAGGGCGAGTTCCCGGTCTACGTGTCGCGCATCCGCAAGGACCCGACCGTCGAGCACGGCATCGCCCTCTGGTGCGTCGCCGACAACCTGCGAAAGGGCGCGGCCCTGAACGCCGTGCAGATCGCCCAGCTGCTGCACGACAAGGGCCTGATCAAGCAGAAGACCCCGGCCTAGGACGACTTCCCCCGTCGTCCTTCCGCCAGCGGAGGGACGACGGGAACCGCCTTTCGGCGATGCTTCGCACCCTCCAGCCGCGCGGGCCCGCAAGATGTGGGCGGACAGCGGGATCCCTATCTGTCAGATCCCCCCGCGAAAGGTGCGGTCCATGCCTCCCAGTACGTCAAGCGACGCGCGTTCGGCCTATCTCGCCGGCGTCGGCTGCTATCTGCTCTGGGGCTTCCTGCCCCTCTATTTCCACACGCTGTCGATCATGGGCGTGACCTCGTTCGAGATGATCGCGCATCGGACGCTGTGGTCGGTGATCTGGGCCGGGGGCCTGGTGCTGCTGGCCCGCCAGGGCGGCCAGGTGGGCGAGGTGCTGCGCCAGCCCAAGACCCTGGGCATTCTGCTGCTGTCGACCCTGGCGATCTTCGGCAACTGGACGATCTACGTGCTGGCGGTGAACGCCGGCCGGGTGATCGAGGCCAGCCTCGGCTACTACATCAACCCGCTGATGAACATGGCGGCCGGCGCCCTGCTGTTTCGCGAGCGCATGAGCACCGAGGGCAAGGTCGCCATCGGCCTGGCCGCCGTGGGCGTCGCCATCCAGACCATCGCCCTGGGCCATCTGCCGCTGGTGTCGCTGGGCCTGGCCCTGAGCTTCTGCATCTATGCGATCCTCAAGAAGCAGGTGAAGGCCGACGCCCAGACGGGCCTCTTCATCGAGTGCGCGTATCTGGCCATCCCCGGCCTGCTCTATGTCTGGCATCTGCAAGCCTCGGGCGCGGGCCACTTCACCCAGGACGCCCGGACGGCGATCCTGCTGCTGGCCGCCGGCCCGGCCACCGTCGTGCCGCTGGCCCTGTTCGCCTGGTCGGCCCGCCGCCTGCCGCTGAGCGCCATGGGCTTCCTGCAGTTCATCGCTCCCACTTTGCAGTTCCTGCTGGGCGTGTTCCTCGGCGAGGCCTTCACGCCGCTGCGGGCGCTGTCGTTCGTGTTCATCTGGCTGGGCGTGGCCGCTTTCGCCTATGGGGCTTGGAAGCGCACGCGGACGGCGCCGGCGAAGGCCTGAACCTTGGCCGCTGCGAAACGTTGGTCAATTTGTCGCACCGCCGCCGGCTTTTAAGTCGGCGGCAAGACGCGCTGCGTCAGGTATGGCGACAGACTTAATGCTGGGGGAACCATGTCCACGGAAACCATCACCACGCCCGATCTGGCCGCCGTGCTCGAGGCCCTGTCGGTCGAGATGTCATTGGCCGCCGAAGCCTGCGGCCACCTGGACAGCGCGCTCGGCAAGATCCTCGAGAACACCCCGCCGGAATCGCGCATGGCCGTGATGCAGGAGCTGCACACGGTCGACCACCTGGCCCAGCACATCACCGCCATCACCGACTTCACCGCCAAGCTGGTGCAGTCCGCCCCGGAAGGCGTGCCGCTGGCCGTGCAGGACGCCCTGTCGACCATCACCCTGGGCGCGGTGGCCGAGCGTCTGAAGGGACGGCTGGGGGTTTAAGACCAGCCTCTCCTCCGTTCACCCCCGCGAAGGCGGGGGCCCAAGCCGAGCTAGCGGCTCGTTCCGGATCCGTCCTGACGAGCCGCTTGGATCCCCGCCTTCGCGGGGAAGATCGGTGAAGATGTCAAAGGCTGGCGTAGGCCGCCTTGATCAGGCTCACCGCGCGCGGGTCGCCGATCAGCTCGTTGCCCTGGCGGTTCATCACATAGGAGCCCGAGACCCCGGTCTTCGGATCGGCGAAGGCGCAGGAGCCGCCCCAGCCCGAATGGCCGAAGGCGTCGGGCGTCGGGCCGTAGAAGAAGTTGGGCGTGTTGCGCATGAAGCCCGCGCCCCAGCTGATCTGGTAGGGCAGCACGAGGTCCTGGCCGGCGATGCGCTCGGCCCGCGCCTTCTCCATCGTCTCCGGCGACAGCACCTTGACGCCGTCCAGCGTTCCGCCGCTGGCCAGGGCGCCCATCAGGCGGGCCAGGGAATGGGCGGTGGCGTGGCCGTTGGCCGAGGGGATCTCGGCCCGCCGCCACTCGGCCGTGCCGCGGCCGCCCGGCGCGGCCCACTTGGTCATGAAAGCGGCCTTCACCGCGTCGTTGATCTCGCCGAACTTCGGGAAGGCGGTCGGCCGCATCAGGTCGGCGCAGCGGTGATGCTCGCTGTCGGGCAGGCCGATCCAGATGTCGAGGCCCAGCGGCTGGGCCAGGTCCTCGCGCAGCGCCGCGCCCATGGTCCGGCCGTCGACACGGCGGAAGATTTCGCCGGCCGTGAAGCCGAAGGTCACCGGGTGATAGCCGCTGGCCGAGCCGACCGGCCACAGCGGCGCCATGGCCGCCAGCTTCGCGGTCGTCGCCTGCCAGTCGAACCAGATGGCCGGATCGACCTCGTCGAGGAAACCCGACAGGCCGTCCTGGTGCGACATGACCTGGCCGACGGTGACGTCCTGCTTGCCGGCTTGGGCGAACTCCGGCCAGACCGAAGCCACGGTCTGGTCGTAGGTCAGCTTGCCCTGGTCGACCAGGCGCGCGACCAGCAGGGCGGCGATCGCCTTGGTGGTCGAGAACAGCGGGGTCAGGGTGTCGGGCCCGAAGGCGACCTGGTGCTTGCGGTCCGCATAGCCGGCCATCAGGTCGACCACCACCTCGCCGTCGACGGCCAGGGTGAAGCGCGCGCCCAGTTCGCCGCCGCCCGGCGAGGCCGGATCGAAATTGGCCTCGAAGGCGTCATAGACCTGGGCGAACGGGGCGGGGCAGACGCCGGTGATGTCGAGGCTCATGAAGTTTCGTCTAGCCCGCCGGGCCGGGGTTTGTCATCCGAAGGAACGCGTAACCGGAGCCCGCCGATGAAGCCCGATGTCCTGCAGCTCAAGGCCCTGTCCCCGCAACTCGAAGCCGGGCTGGAGGCGGCCTACACGGTCCATCGCCCCTATCGCGCCGCCGATCCGGAGGCGCTGATCGGCGAGGTCGCCTCGAAGATCCGGGCCGTGGTCACCGGCGGCGACCTGGGCGTGCCCACCGAGCTGTGGGATCGCCTGCCGGCGCTGGAGACCGTAGCCGTGCACGGCGTCGGCCTCGATAAGGTGGATCTCGATCTCGCCGCCGCGCGCGGGATCGCCGTAACCACGACGCCGGGCGTGCTGACCCAGGACGTGGCCGAACTGGCCATCGGGCTGTGGCTGTCGCTGTCGCGCCGGCTGGTGAGCGCCGACCGCTACGTACGCGAGGGCCGATGGCCCAAGGGTGAGCGCCTGCCCCTGGCGTGGCGGGCCTCGGGGCGCAAGGTCGGGATCCTGGGCCTTGGCCAGATCGGCAAAGCGATCGCGGCGATGGCGACGCCGTTCGCGGCGAGCATCGCCTATCACAGCCGCCGGCCGGTCGAGGGCGTCCCGTACGCCTACCACGCCAGCCCGCTGGCGCTCGCCAAGGCGGTCGACGTACTGTTCCTGGTCACGCCCGGCGACGCGGGCACCCCGCCCCTGATCGATGCCGCCGTGCTGAAGGCGCTGGGCGAGGACGGCCTGCTGATCAACGTCGCGCGGGGCTCGGTGGTCGACGAGGCGGCCCTGGTGGCGGCGCTGGCGGACGGGACCATCGCTGGAGCGGGGCTGGACGTGTTTGAGGACGAGCCGAACGTGCCGCAGGCGCTTCTGGCGATGGAGAATGTCGTGCTGCAACCCCACCGCGGCAGCGCGACGGTCGAGGCCCGCAGCGCGATGGCGGCGTTGGTGCTGGAGAATTTGGAGAAGCATTTCACCACCACGCACTCGTCATCCCGGCCGTAGCGAAGCGGAGAGCCGGGACCCAGGGGACTGGGCGTCGCGGATGGGTTTGTCACCCAGCGTTGGCCAGCACATTGCGGCGCCCCCTGGGTCCCGGATAAGCGCTGCGCGCTTTCCGGGATGACGAACGGGGGGCGATCGAGCCCCCTAGGCCAGCCGCTCTATCCGCACGGTCGGCGAGGTCTGCTTGATGCGTGCGGCCATGGCCACGATCGGCAGTTCGGGGGCGTTCCAGATGTTGGCGGCGGTGACGGTTTCGGCCACGCCGCCGACGGCGCGGGCCAGGCCGTAGGACAGGGTCTGACCCTCGAGGATCGAGGCGGCGAACAGGGCCGTCAGCAGGTCGCCGGTGCCGCTGGGCGAGCGCTCGGCCTTGGCGTGGGCGGCCAGCCAGGCCTCCTTGCGGTCGGCGTAGACGACGCCGATCTCGTTTCCGCGCTGCACCGACGAGACCAGCACCGGCTTGTTCAGCAGGCGGGCGGCGCGCACGGCCCCGGCCGGATCGCGCACCTCCGCGCCGGTCAGGCGCTGCAGCTCCCAGGCGTTGGGGGTGACGAAGTCGGCGCGCGGGATCAGGTCGGCGGCGATGGCGTCGGCCACCTCGGCCGGCACGTAGAGGCCCTTGCCGGCGTCGCCCATGGTCGGATCGACGATGACGGTCGGCTTGCGGCCCGAGGACCCGTCGCGCGGTGCGGCCCGCACGGCGTCGATGGCCCGGGCGGCCGCGCGCACCTGGGCGGCGCTGGCGAAATAGCCGGTGATGACCAGGTCGGTCAGGCCGAACAGGCCGTTGGCCTCCAGCCCGTCGAGCATGCCCTCGACCACCTCGATCGGCACCGGCGCGCCGCCGGGGACGCCCCAGCCGGGGTGGCGGCCGAACAGCACGGTCGGCACGACCATGGTGTCGATGCGAAACTGGGTCAGGGCCGCGGCCTGGGCGGTGGCGCCCACCTGGCTGCCGGCGACGTGGCTGGAAATGAGAAGCGCGAGCGGCATGGGCAAAGCGATTAGCCGAGCACGCGGAACTTGAACAGGGCGTCACGACGGCAAATCCGAGGCCTTCGCCCGACTGCTGTCCCCGCAACAAAAAAGCCCGCTCCGAAGAGCGGGCTTTCCCGTGAAACGCCGAAGCGCTCTTAGTAGCGGTAGTGGTCCGGCTTGAACGGACCGGCTTCCGGCACGCCGATGTAGTCGGCCTGTTCCTTGTTCAGCTTCGACAGCTTCGCGCCGAGCTTTTCGAGGTGCAGGAAGGCGACCTTCTCGTCGAGGTGCTTGGGCAGGGTGTAGACCTCGTTCTTGTAGGACGCGGCGTTGGTCCACAGCTCGATCTGGGCCAGGGTCTGGTTGGTGAACGAGGCCGACATCACGAACGAGGGGTGGCCCGTGGCGTTGCCCAGGTTCACGAGGCGGCCTTCCGACAGCAGGATGATCTTCTTGCCGTCCGGGAATTCCACGTGGTGGACCTGCGGCTTGATCTCGTCCCACTTGAAGTTCTTCAGGCCGGCGACCTGAATTTCCGAGTCGAAGTGGCCGATGTTGCAGACGATGGCGTTGTTCTTCATCTGCCGCATGTGGTCGACGGTGATGACGTCCTTGTTGCCGGTCGCCGTCACGTAGATGTCGCCCTTGCCGGCGACGTCGTCGAGGGTCTGGACCTCGTAGCCTTCCATCGCCGCCTGCAGGGCGCAGATCGGGTCGATCTCGGTGACGATCACGCGGGCGCCGCCTTGGCGCAGGCTGGCGGCCGAGCCCTTGCCCACGTCGCCATAGCCGCAGACCACCGCCACCTTGCCCGACAGCATGACGTCGGTGCCGCGACGGATCGCGTCGACCAGCGATTCACGGCAGCCGTACAGATTGTCGAACTTGCTCTTGGTGACGCTGTCGTTGACGTTGATGGCCGGGAACGGCAGGTCGCCCTTGGCGGCCATCTGGTACAGGCGGTGCACGCCCGTGGTGGTCTCTTCCGACACGCCGCCGATGGCGTCGCGGATGGCGGTGTAGAAGCCCGGCTTTTCGGCCAGGTAGCGCTTCATCACGGTGAAGAGCGCTTCTTCTTCCTCGTTGGTCGGGTTGTTGAGGATCGACGGATCCTTCTCGGCCTTCGGGCCCAGCACGCACAGCAGGGTGGCGTCGCCGCCGTCGTCGAGGATCAGGTTCGGGTAGCCGCCGTCGTGCCACTCGAAGATCTTGTGGGCGTATTCCCAGTACTCGACCAGGTTCTCGCCCTTGAAGGCGAAGACCGGAATGCCGGCGGCGGCGATGGCGGCGGCGGCGTGGTCCTGGGTCGAGAAGATGTTGCACGAGGCCCAGCGGACTTCGGCGCCGAGAGCCGTCAGGGTCTCGATCAGCACGCCGGTCTGGATGGTCATGTGCAGGCTGCCGGCGATGCGGGCGCCCTTCAGGATCTGCTGCGGACCGTACTCGGCGCGCGTGGCCATCAGGCCCGGCATTTCGGTCTCGGCGATGGCAAGTTCCTTGCGGCCGAAATCGGCGAGCGAGATGTCCTTGACGATGTAGTCGGCCACGGGCGGCTCCTGATCGGGGGAATGTCTTGGCCGCGTTATAGCGCGGGCGGCGGAGAGTGGCAAACTGACATAAAGATTTCCTTATGTCCGCGCGCCAACGAATTGAGCAGAAAGCAATACGCCTGACGGGAGAACTGGCGTGACCCTTGCGGACGACGGCGGCTCTAGTGCCAATGTGGGATGTGGGGGACTACCGATATGCGCTCGCCGAGCCGGCCTTTCTTCAAGGCCTATGAAGTCGTGGCCATCGTGGCCTTCGTGATCGTCGCCGCCGTCGTTGGCAGCCTGAAGCTCGTCTACTGAAATCACGCCCGGACGGGTGATCAGGGAACGGAACGGCGTTCGCCGCGCGTTGTAGGCGGATGCCGGAAGGTTCCGTTTCGACACCGCCGCCGCCGACCAGCCCCGGGCGCAAGCCCGGGGGCCGCTGGCGCGCCCTGCCCCGATCGGCCCGCTGGGGCATCGGCGGCGCCCTGCTGATCCTGGCGGCGATCGTCGCCTTCTTCGTCTGGTTCGACTGGAACATGCTGCGCGGGCCGGTCGGCCGCTTCGCCTCGGCCCAGCTGAAGCGCGAGGTGCGGATCGACGGCGACCTGCGCGTCCACCCCTGGTCGTTCTCGCCCAAGGCCGAGGCCTACGGCCTGTTCCTCGGCCAGCCGGACTGGGCGCCCAAGACCGGCCCCCAGAGCGGCCACATGGCCAGGGTCGATCGCGTGGCTGTGCAGATCAAGCTCCTGCCCCTGCTGAAGGGCGACGTGATCCTGCCGCTGGTGGCGGTCGACCGCCCCGACGTGCGCCTGCTGCGCGAGGCCTCGGGCCGGGCCAACTGGACCTTCGGCGACCCCAACAAGAAGCGCACCAAGCCGCTGAAGCTGCCGGCCATCCAGCACTTCGTGATCAACGAGGGCGCCTTGCGGGTCGAGGATCGCCAGCGCGACGTGCTGTTCACCGGCACGGTCAGCTCCAACGAACACGCCAGCGGCGACGGCAAGGGCCGCTTCGTGCTGGAGGGCAAGGGCACGTACAACCGCTCGCCGTTTCTGGCCCGGGTGACCGGCGGCCCGCTGCTGAACATCTCGCCCAACCGGCCCTACCCGTTCGACGCGCAGGTCAGCGCCGGTACGACCCGGGTGAGCGCCGAGGGCTCGATCACCAAGCCGTTCGACCTGGGCCGGTTCGAGAGCGACCTGACGGTGGCCGGGACCGACCTCAACCGTCTCTACGGCCTGACCGGGCTTACCCTGCCCAACACCCCGCCCTACCGGATCAGCGGCCACCTGGTGCGCAAGGGCGGCCGGTTCGACTTCGAGAAGTTCTCGGGCCGCATCGGCGACAGCGACGTCAACGGCGACCTCTTCGTGCTGGTCGACCGCGAGCGGCCCTACCTTGAGGCCGACCTCCGTTCGAAGCGGCTCGACTTCGACGACCTGGGCAGCCTGGTCGGCGCCGCCCCGGCCACGGGTCGCGGCGAGACCGCCTCAGCCGGCCAGAAGGTCGAGGCCGGGCAGCGCGAGGCCACCGGCCGCATCCTGCCCGACGCCACCCTGCAGACCGACCGCGTGCGGGCCATGGACGCCAAGGTCACCTACCGCGCCCTGGCGGTGAACGCGCCCAACCTGCCGCTCCAGAAGGTCCGCCTGGACCTGACCCTGGACAAGGGCGTGCTGAACATGGACCCCATCGCCTTCACCTTCTCGCGGGGGGATCTCGCCGGGAAGGTGCGGCTGGACGCCCGGCCGAACACGCCGGTCACAGACCTCGACCTGCGCCTGTCCAACGCCAAGCTGGAAGACTTCATCCCTCTGAAGACCGCCGGCAAGCCGGCCATCGAAGGCGGCATCGTCGCGCGGGCCAAGCTGCGCGGCGTGGGCAATTCGGTGCACCGCGCCGCCGCCTCGTCGAACGGCACGGTGACCCTGGTCGCCCCCAAGGGCCAGGTGCGCCAGGCCTTCGCCGAGCTCCTGGGCGTCAACGCCTCCAAGGGCCTGCTGATGCTGCTGTCGAAGGATCCCAAGGAAACCAGCCTGCGCTGCGCGGTGGCCAGTTTCGACGTCCGGGACGGCGTCATGCGCGCCGACAAGATCATCGCCGACACCGGCGTCGTCGTGGCCAAGGGCGAGGGCACGATCAATCTGAAGACCGAGCGCCTGGACCTGCGGATCGAGGGCGACAGCAAGAAGCCCCGCCTGGTGCGCCTGTTCATTCCGATCGAGATCAAGGGACCGCTCGGCAAGCCCGATATCGACCTGCAGCCCGGCGGCGCCATCGCCCAGGGCGGGGTGGCCGCGGCGCTTGGCTCGCTGCTCACTCCCCTGGCGGCGATCCTGCCGTTCGTCACCCCCGGCCTGGAGAAGGACGCCGACTGCGCCGGCCTGGTGGCCGAGGCCCGAGGCGACGGCGTGGCTGTGCGCACCACCCAGACCACCCAGGCCAAGCCGAAGAAGGGCGAGTAGCGCCGCCCACCGGGGCTTTCGCCGCCGCTCGAACTCCGCCTAAGGTGGAGCTCAACGAAGTGGGGGAGGCTGACATGCGGCACTGGAAGGCGGCGGCCCTGGCGGTCGCAGCGCTGGGCTTGGCGAACGGGCCGGCGCTGGCGCAGAACGAGGACGTCTCGGAAATCGTGGTCACCGCTGCCCGGCTGACCGAGTACGACCCGGTCAAGACGCCGTATGTCTCGCTGAAGAAACGGCCCGACAACCTGATCACCGAGGTGCGGGTGGTCTGCGACACCCGTGATCTGAGCCAGCGGCGCAACGAGCTGAAGGCGACCTTGCGCAACATGATCAAGGCCGCGCCCGCCGCCGGGGTCGAGCTTGGGCTCGGCGAGGAGATCATCGGCCAGTTCGACGAGACCATGCTCGACGGCGTGATCAAGCCCGACAACCGGCCCGACACGAGCCAGGCGGTGCTGGTGGTCAAGACCCGCATCGCGCCGGGCGACACCTTCGACGCCGCCACCGGCAGGATCAAGGCCTTCGCCGACAAGACGCCCACCGTGGGGCGCACCGAGATCCTGGCGAGCGAGGACTGGAACCTGACCCTGATCGGGCCGCAAAAGCACCGGCCGCAGGTCATCGCCCTGGTCTCGGAGGACGCGCGCCGCGCCTCGACCGCCTTCGGGCCGGACTACGCCGTCTCGGTCGAGGGGCTGCAACTGCCCGTTTCCTGGTACCAGTCGGGCCCGCTGGAGCTGGCGCTCTACATCCCCTACCGGATGACCGTGGTGCCGAAGGGGCGCTGAGCGCCTACCAGAACGGCTTGAGGTCCTTCAGCTCGGCCAGGGCGGCCTTCGACCCGGCCATCAGCCTGTCGGTCGCCTCGGGCGTGGCCGACAGGGCGCCGGCGGCATAGGCGGCCTGGGGATCGCCGTCGGCCAGGGCCGCTTCGCGCGCAAGGCCCGCGCCCAGGGCATGATCGTTGAGGCCGCCCAGGGCGTCCTGCAAGTCGCGGGTCGCGGCCGACCACCGCTCCAGGCGCTTGGGATGGTCGGGGAACAGCGGGGCCAGCGCGTCGATGGCGTAGCGCAGGCCCTTGCCCCGGATGCGCAGGCGGTGGCGCTGGTGGGCGTCGAGCCGGTCCAGATCCTTTCCACGCGACAGCACGTCCTTCGACAGCGCCTTCAGCCTCCCCGCGGCGAAGGCCCTGGCGGGCGTCCCGCGATCCTCGACCCGCTCGGGATCGGCCAGCCAGTCGCCGGCCTCCAGCCAGGCGGCGATGTCCAGCGCCAGCGGACCGAAGCGGTCGGGCGAGGCGGCGTCCAGGGCGCGGGCGTAGGCGACCTGCTGGGCGTCGACCAGCGCCTTGCCCAGGGCGCCCAGGCCCTCGACCGGCTGCGGATCGGCCTCGGCGGCGGGACGCCAGGTCCCGGCGATGTAGACGTCGAGGTCGCGGGCCGGACCCAGGGCGTCGGCCAGGGCCTTCAGCGCGTCGGCAGCCGGCGTGGCGGCCAGCCTGCCGGTGACGGGACGGAACAGCTTGAGCAGGGCGCGCAGACGGCGGGCCGCGACGCGCAGGTTATGCACCGCATCGGGTCCCGGCAGGTCGGACAGGGCCTCGGCGGCGACGCACAGCCGGCCCAGCGCCGTGTTGCCCAGGGCCTGGAAGGCCTCGGCGGCGGTCATGTCGCGGGTCAGGACGGCGGCCTCGCGGCGGGCGCCGGGCGCTTCGCCCAGGGCCAGGGCGTAGCCGCGCTCGGCCTTGCTGACCAGCGACAGCCGCAGGGGCGCGTGGGCCATCAGGTCGCGGGCCAGATCGAACAGGGCGGCCGGCTGGCCGGTCTTCAGTTCAAGCTCCAGTTCGCTGACGGCGGCGCGGTCGACGCCCGCCTGCAACTCGCCGCGGTCCAGGGCCGCCTCGATTACCGCCCCGCCGTGCTCCACGAGGCGCAGCGTGCGCTCGACCTTGGCCGCGAAGACGGGGGCCAGCACGTCGCCGTTGACGATGCGGCCGGCCGGGGTCTGGTCCAGCAGATCACGGTCGGGACCGGGCCCGGTGACGGGCGCCTCCCACTCGCCGCGGGCGAAGACGCCGCCGGCCGAGGCCGATTTCAGGGTCTGCTTGCGGCCGCCGTCGCCGTCGCGCACCCGCAGGCCGAAGCCCGCCCGGCGCAGCGCATGGTCGGCGGTGTCGTAATAGGTGGCGTCCAGCCGGCGCACCGCGCCTTCCGCCCCCAGGCGGTCCAGGATCGCATCGGAAGCCTCCGGGGCGATCAGGAACTTCAGTTCGATTTCGCGATCCATGACCTGACTATAACCACCCTGGCGGCGTTTGGCTTCCGCAACGCAACATCGTGCGGATGCGCGGCCCGTCTTGCCATTCGGATCGCCCAAGTTCAAACCTGCGCGCCATGACGCCGATCAACATCTCCGCACAGCCCCGCCACGACTGGACCCTCCAGGAGGTCGAGGCGCTGTTCGCCCTGCCGTTCATGGAGCTGGTGTTCGAGGCCGCGCGCGTGCACCGCGCCTGGTTCGACCCCTCCGAAATGCAGCTGTCGCAACTGCTGTCGGTCAAGACCGGCGGCTGCGCCGAGAACTGCGGCTACTGCAGCCAGAGCGCCCACTTCAAGACCGGCCTGAAGGCCGAGAAGCTGATGGAGCCGGCCGTGGTCATCGCCAAGGCCAAGGCCGCCCGAGACGGCGGCGCCCAGCGCTTCTGCATGGGCGCGGCCTGGCGCGAGCTGAAGGACCGCGACCTGCCCAAGCTCGCCGAGATGATCGGCGGCGTGAAGGCTCTGGGCATGGAGACCTGTGCGACCCTGGGCATGCTGACCGCCGAACAGGCCAAGCAGCTGAAGGACGCCGGCCTCGACTACTACAACCACAACCTCGACACCGGCCCGGACTACTACAAGGACGTGGTGACGACCCGCACCTACCAGGAGCGTCTCGACACCCTGGCCTATGTGCGCGACGCGGGCATGAGCACCTGCTGCGGCGGCATCGTCGGCATGGGCGAGACCCGTCGCGTG
>LNIY01000087.1 GCA_001449105.1 Caulobacter vibrioides
CAACTGTTCAGGTGGTTCACCAAAAGCGGGCGGGGATCTGGCCGGCTTACGGTCTCAGGACCTGGGACCCAACGATCTCCCGCCCGTGACCACTCTCTCACAGTTCAAATACACAGGGACCCAGGGGGGCGCCGTAGGGCGTTGGCGACCGCCCAGGCGGTGAACCCAAGCGCGGCGCCCAGTCCCCTGGGTCCCGGATAAGCGCTGCGCGCTTTCCGGGATGACGAGGAGGGGAGAGGCGTAAACCTACGCCTCGATGTCGACGTCCTTGGTTTCCTTCAGGAACAGCATCCCGATGATCGCCGTCACCGCGGCCACGACGATCGGGTACCAGAGGCCGTAGTAGATGTTGCCGGTGGCCGCGACCATGGCGAAGGCCGTGGTCGGCAGGAAGCCGCCGAACCAGCCATTGCCGATATGGTAGGGCAGGCTCATCGAGGTGTAGCGGATATTGGTCGGGAACAGCTCGACCAGCATGGCCGCCACCGGGCCGTAGACCATGGTGACGTAGATCACCAGAAGGGTCAGGACGAAGATCACCAGCGGCTTGTTGATCTTGGCCGGGTCGGCCTTCTCGGGATAGCCCGCGGCCTTCAGGGCTTCGGCCAGCTTGGCCTCCCAGGCCTTTTTCTCGACGGCGAACTGCTCCTTGGACAGGGTCTCGCCGCGGAACGAGGGCAGGGTGGTCCCGCCGATGCGGACCTCGGCCACCTCGCCGGCGGCGACGGGCTGGTTCTCGTAGCTGACGCCGGCCTTGGCCAGGTACGACTTGGCCAGGTCGCAGGAGGTGTTGAACACCGTCTTGCCGACGGGATCGAACTGGAACGAGCAGTCGGCCGGATCGGCGATCACCGTCACCGGGGCCGAGGCCGTGGCGGCGGCCAGTTGCGGGTTGGCCGCGACGGTCAGGGTCTTGAACAGCGGGAAGTAGGTGAGGGCGGCCAGCGCGCAGCCCAGCATGATGATCGGCTTGCGGCCGATCTTGTCCGACAGCCAGCCGCAGACCACGAAGAACGGCGTGCCGATCAGCAGGGCGACGGCCACCAGCGTATTGGCCGTGGCGCCGTCGACCTTGAGCATCTTCTCGATGAAGAACAGGGCGTAGAACTGGCCGGTGTACCAGACCACGGCCTGGCCGGCGGTAAGGCCCACCAGGGCCAGGATCACGATCTTCAGGTTGCCCCAGCGGGCGAAGCTGTCCTTCAGGGGCTGCTTGGAGCCCTTGCCTTCGTCGACCATCTTCTGGAACGACGGGCTTTCCGAAAGTTGCAGGCGGATCCACAGCGACACGCCGAGCAGGGCGATCGAGATCAGGAACGGAATGCGCCAGCCGAAGGCCTGGAAGGCGTCTTCGCCGACGGTCGAGCGGGTGGCCAGGATCACCACCAGGCTGAGGAACAGGCCGAAGGTCGCGGTGATCTGGATGAAGCTGGTGTAGAAGCCGCGCCGCCCGTGCGGGGCGTGCTCGGCCACATAGGTCGCCGCGCCGCCGTACTCGCCGCCAAGGGCCAGGCCCTGGATCAGGCGCATCAGCACCAGCGCGATGGGGGCGGCGACGCCGATCTGCTCGTAGCTGGGCAAGAGGCCGACGACGAAGGTCGACAGGCCCATCAGCAGCATGGTGACGAGGAAGGTGTTCTTGCGGCCCCAGAGGTCGCCCAGGCGCCCGAACACCAGCGCCCCGAACGGACGCACCGCGAACCCTGCCGCGAAGGCCAGCAGGGCGAAGATGTAGCCCGTGGTCTCGTTCACGCCCGAGAAGAAGTGGTGGGTGATGTAGGTGGCCAGGGAGCCGTACAGGTAGAAGTCGTACCACTCGAAGACCGTGCCCACCGACGCCGCGCCGATGACCAATGCGTCCTTGCGCTGAACGGCCTCTCCGTTCTTCGCGCCCGACGTCGCTACGGCGTCCGCCATACTCGTATCCTCCTCGAAAGCGTCGCCGCTTTGCGCGGCTGATCGTTGCGGGGGATGATGGCAGGCGCCTCGCGGCTTCCGTAAAGGGGAACTTTCGTGGAACGCGGGGCCGCGAACGATGATTTTCGGGGATTGGGCGGCTCGGTGCTGCCACCGGTGGCATGACGAGCCCGCCAGGAGGTCAGGCCAGGGCGTAGATCCAGGCCTCGACGAAGCCGGCCTCGGTTTCGACCGTGACGCTTACCCTGCGGTAGCCGGCGCCCTCGAAGGCGTCTAGGCTCGGCCAGTGCGCTTCCAGCGCGTCGCTCTCCAGCACCTGCACCGCGATCGCTTCGCCCTCGGGAGCGGGCGTGAGGCCGGGAAAGCCGATCTTCGCGCCCCAGCCCTCGGCCACCAGACGGCCGCGCACGACGCCGCTGGTCCAGGTTCCGCCGAGCGGCGCGAGGTGATGATGGTTGGGGCGACCCGGCGCCAGCGAGCCGTAGACCGCCAGCCGCTGGACGGGACGGTCGGCATAGCGGCTGACCTCGATCAGGTTCTGGTCGGGATCGCGGAAATAGACCGAGGTTATCGGACCGAGTGCGCCGTTGCGGTCCACGGGGCCGAGTTCGACGGCGACGTCGCAGGCGTCCAGGTGGGCGATCACCGCGTCCAGCGGCTGGCGGGTGATCAGGCAGAAGTCGCCGGCGCCGGCGATGGTTCGCGCCGCCTTGGGCGTGAAGGGCGCGTCGGCGGGGTGCAGGTTGATCTTCCAGCGGCCGAAGCGGACGGCCGTCGGCTTGCCGGGCGTGGTCACTCGCTCGGCGCCGAGTACGCGTTCGTAGAAGGCGGCGCTGGCCTCGACGGAGGCGACGGTCAGCACGAAGTGGTCCAGGCGGTCGATCTGGATCATGGCTCAGGCCTGCGCCAGCCAGGCGCGCAGCAGGGCGGTCGTCGCTTCCGGGCGTTCCATGGCCGGCAAATGCCCGCAGGCCTCGAAGACGTGCAGGCGCGAGCCGGGGATCGCCTCGTGGATCGCCTGGGACTCGGCGGGCGGGGTCAACTGGTCGGAATCACCGACGGCCACCAGGGTCGGGACGGTGATCGACGGCAACAGCGGGCAGGAGTCCGGCCGGCCGAGGATCGCGCGCTGCTGGCGCAGGAAGGCCGGGCCGCCGACGCGGGCGGCCATCTCCTTGACCTCGGCCCCCAGCGGCTCGTCCAGGCGCGAGGCGTGGAGGAGCTGGGGCAGCATGCGCTGGGTGACGCCCAGGAAGCGGCCGACCTCCAGCGCGGCCATGGCCCGGCGGCGGTTCTCTGCGCGGGCGGGGGTGTCGGGGGCGGCGCTGGTGGCCAGCAGCGCCAGGCGCGCCACCCGCTCCGGCGCCTGACGCAGGATCTCGAAGGCGACGTAGCCGCCCATCGAGAGGCCGGCCAGGGCGAAGGTCGGCGGCGCGGTTTGGAGCACCCGGGCGGCCATGGCCGCGACGCTGTCGTCCAGGGTCAGGTCGGCGATGGTCGGCGTCGCGACGCCAGCGAGGCCTTGGGCCTGGTCGCGCCACAGGCGGGCGTCGCACAGCAGGCCGGGCAGGAAGACGAGGGCTTGGCGGTCGGTCATGACGGGTCTTCCGGGGGAATGCGCAGGGCCAGGGCGACGCCGGCCAGGGCGAGCAGGGCGGTGAAGCCGGCGACGGCGGGCCAGGCGCCGTGCCGCCAGAACCAGCCTCCGACGGCGCCCGCCAGGCTCGAGCCGGCATAGTAGAACAGCAGGTACAGCGCCGCCGACTGGCTCTTGGCCGGCCCGGCCAGCCGCCCGACCCAGCCGCTGGCCACGGCGTGGGCGACGAAGAAACCGGTGGTGACCAGGGCGATGCCGGCGATGATGCTGGCCAGGCTGGTCGGCAGGGTCAGGGCGATCCCGGCCAGGATGACGGCGAGGCCGACCAGCAGCAGCCGGCGGCGGCCGTGGCGCTCGGCCAGGCGTCCCGCGGTCGACGAGGACCAGACCCCGAAGGCGTAGACCAGGAAGATCAGGCCGACCTGCGTCTGGCTCAGGTGATAGGGCGCGCCCTCCAGCCGGAACTCGACATAGTTGAACAGGGCCACGAACACGCCGGTCAGGCAGAAGCCGAGACCGAACAGCGCCAGCAGGCCTGGCCGGCGCCAGGCTTCTCCCCAGGTGCGCAGCCGGTCGGAAAGGCGCTCGGGCGCCGGCGTGCGCACGTGGCGCGGCTTGGGCAGCAGGGTGAAGAAGGCGAGGGCGGCGACCAGATCGATCGCCCCGATGGCGGCCATCGCCATGCGCCAGTCGAAGGTCGCCAGCAGCAGGCCCATGCCGACCCGCCCGGCCATGCCGCCGAAGGCCGTGCCGGCGACATAGAGGCCCATGGCGGCCGCCAGGTCGGAAGCTTCCGTCTCCTCGGCCAGGTAGGTCATGGCCACGGCCGGCACGCCGCCCAGCAGCAGGCCCTCGGCGGCGCGGGCGGCCAGCAGCAGCGGCCAGATCGGGGCCAGCGCGGCGGCCAGATTGCAGGCGGCCGCCAGCACCATCGAGCCGAACATCAGGCTCTTGAGGTTCAGCCGCTGGGCCGCGCCGCCGGCCAGCAGGATCGCGATCGCCAGGGTGGCGGTGCTGAGCGACAGGGCCAGGGCGCTTTGGGCCGGCGACAGCCCGAAGGCGCGGGCGAAGGTCGGCAGCAGGGGCTGCACGCAATAGAGCAGGCTGAAGGTCGAGAAGCCGCCCAGGAACAGGGCCAGCGACATCCGGCGCAGGCGGCCGGCGTCCCGGGCGGGAGAGGCGGCGAGGGTGGCGGCGGCGTTCATGCGGCTGATCTAGAACTCCGCCGTCCGACAGTCCAATATATGGCGATCGGAATTTCGATAGCTTTTGGAGATGACGTGGAGCTGCGTCACATCCGCTACTTCCTGGCCGTGGCCGAGGAGGGGCACTTCACGAGGGCCGCCGCCCGGATCGGCATCGGCCAGCCGCCGCTGAGCCAGCAGATCAAGGACCTGGAGGCCGAACTGGGCGTGACCCTGTTCAAGCGCCTGCCGACCGGAGCCGAACTGACCGAGGCGGGCAGGGCGTTCCACGCCGCCGTTCGCAACATGCCGGACCAGGCCAAGTCCGCCGCTCTCCTGGCCCAGAAGGCGGCGCGGGGCGAGAGCGGGTCGCTGCGCCTGGGCTTCACCGGCTCGGCGGTGCTCAATCGCGCGGTCCAGGCCTCGGTGCGAGCCTATCGCCGACGATATCCGGACGTGGAGCTGTCTCTGACCGAGACCAACAGCACCCACCTGGCGGCCGAGGTCGCGCAAGGGGCCCTGGACGCGGCCTTTCTGCGACCCGGCGCGGTCGACCTGGAGGGGCTGCGAATCCACGACCTGGACGGCGAGGAGATGGTGGCCGTGCTGCCGGCTTCGCATCCGGCGGCGGCTGGCGAGCGGGTGGACCTGCACGACCTGCGGGCCGAGGCCTTCATCCTGACCCCGCGTGGCCTGGGCCCCACGGTCTATGACGCGGCCGTCGAGGCCTGCCGGCGCAGCGGCTTCGAACCGACCCTGGGCCAGCCGGCGCCGCAGATGCTGTCGCTGGTGGCGCTGGTCGCGGCCGAACTCGGGGTGTCGATCGTGCCGGTGTCGATGGCCCGGCTGGCGCTGGACGGCGTGGTCTTCCGGCCCATCGCCGGGGGAACGCCGATCGCGCAACTCAGCCTGGTGACTGGGAAAACACCGTCACCCGCCCTGCAAAACTTTGTCAGGATCGCGCTCGGTTCCGAGGGTTGATTTGTAATATCAATACGAAGATATTCCGCGCCGAAATCCCGGCCGGGCCTTCATCGTGGCCGGGGAAGACAGAACGGGAGCATTCGCCATGTCGGGACATCTTCGGAAGCTGGGCTTGGGACTCATCGCCGGCCTGATGGCCTCCACCGCCGCCGTCGCAGGCGAACCGAAGACCTATCTCGGCGTCGACATCTCCTACGCCAACGAGATGGACGACTGCGGCGCGGTCTACCGTTCGGGCGACAAGACCGTCGAGCAGTACCAGTTCTTCAAGGACGCCGGCTCGAACATCGCCCGCATCCGCCTGTGGAACGACCCGCAGTGGACGAACTATTCCAACATCGCCGACGTCACCAAGAGCATCAAGCGCGCCAAGGCCGCCGGCCTGCAGGTGCTGCTCGACTTCCACTATTCGGACGACTGGGCCGACGGCGAAAAGCAGTTGGCTCCCAAGGCCTGGGAAAAGCTGTCGACGCCCGAGCAGGCCAAGGCTCTCTACGCCTTCACCTACGACACGCTGACCAAGCTGGACGCCCAGGGCCTGATGCCCGACCTGGTGCAGGTGGGCAACGAGACCAACGGCGAGATCGTCTCGACCCTGGCCAAGGCCAAGGACCCGATCAACTGGGAGCGCAACGCGCTGCTGTTCAACGCCGGCATCAAGGGCGTGCGCGACGCCGGCGCCAAGGGTTCGAAGAACCCGCGGGTGATGCTGCACATCGCCCAGCCCGACACGGTCGAGGACTGGTTCGCGGCCGCGGCCAAGGCCGGCGTCACCGACTTCGACATGATCGGGATCAGCTACTACAGCAAGTGGTCCAAGCGCTCGATGGCCCAGCTGGGCGAATCCATCAACCGCCTGCGCCACACCTATGCGGCCGACGTGGTGGTGGTCGAGACGTCCTATCCCTTCACCACCGAAGGCGCCGACAGCTCGCCCAATCTGCTGGGCGCGGACTCGCTGATCCCCGGCTACCCGGCCACTCAGGAAGGCCAGAAAAAGTACCTGATCGACCTGACTCAGCTGGTCTTCGCCAGCGGCGGCACGGGCGTCTTCTATTGGGAGCCGTCCTGGGTCTCGACCAAGTGCAAGACGCGCTGGGGCACGGGCTCCAACTGGGAGAACTCGACCCTGTTCGACTTCAAGGGTCAGCCGGTCCAGGGGATCAAGTGGTTGTCGTCGACCTACGTCATGCCGGTCGAGACGACCTTCAAGGTGGCGGCGGGCGACAAGCCGGCGGCCTTCATCGACGGCGACTTCCTGGGCGGGGCCGGTCCGCGTCCGATGGTTCGCGAAGGCGCCGACTTCGTCTATCGCACCCGCCTGATGCCGGGTGCGGCGATCACCGTCGCCACCGCCCCGACGGCGGAGGCCGTGGGTTCGGCTTCGGCTGTTACCGCGACCATCTCGGCCAAGCCCAGCGCCGTGCGGTTGCCCGCCCAGCCCTGACGACTTGTCAGATGTGATTGATATGATAAATAGCACTGGCGCGCGGGTCCGCAGAGCCGGCGCGTCAGCGTCCGTCAGAGACGTGGTTTTTCTTCGGCGCGGACCGTCGCGCCCACTGATCCGGCCGCTGGACGCCGGTCCTCTCCGCAAAACCAGAAGACAGCCACGCCCGCAGAAGGCGTCGCGTCCTAATTGGGGGAACTAGATGACCCGACAATCCATGCTGCTCGCCGCCGCCAGCGGTCTGAGCCTGCTCGCCGTTTCTTCCGCCGCCTGGGCGCAGGAAGCCGCTACCGCCGA
Source organism: Caulobacter vibrioides (assembly GCA_001449105.1). GTDB lineage: Bacteria > Pseudomonadota > Alphaproteobacteria > Caulobacterales > Caulobacteraceae > Caulobacter > Caulobacter vibrioides_C. Next base: position 7,430 of record LNIY01000087.1, read on the forward strand.
CACCCAGGTCGAAGAAGTCGTCGTCACCGGCGTGCGCAAGAGCCTGCGCGACGCCCTGGGCGTCAAGCAAGGTTCCGACAAGGTGGGCGAGGCGATCTCGGCCAAGGACATCGGCCAGCTGCCCGACGTGACGATCGCCGAGTCGATCGCCCGCCTGCCCGGCGTGAACGCCACCCGTGACCGCGGCAACGACAGCCAGGCGGTGGTTCGCGGCCTGGGCGCCCGCCTCGTGCTGGGCACCATCAACAACCGTGAAGTCGCCTCGTCCGAGCCCGACCGCAACGTCCGCTGGGAAGTCTATCCCTCGGAAGTCGTGCAGGGCGTGCAGGTCTACAAGTCGCAGTCGGCCGACCTGATCGCCGGCGGCGTCGCGGCCACCATCAACATCCAGACGATCGACCCGCTGGACTACCGCGGTCCGTCGGTCGTGCTGCGCGCCGGCCCCGTCTACTACGACGGCGGCAAGGACATCCCGAACTACGGCCAGACCGGCTACCGCGCCAGCGGCTCGTTCGTGCACAAGTTCAACGACGACCTGGCCATGGTGCTGGGCCTGACCTCGCAGAAGCAGAAGAACGGCTACGTGTCGTTCCAAGGCTGGGGCTGGAACGACTCCAACATCCGCACCCCCGTCGGCGCCAGCGACTCCAGCGGCGACCTGAACGGCGACGGCGTGACCGACGCCACCCCGTGGGGCCTGCAGCTGGAAGTCAAGAAGCTCGAGCAGAAGCGTGACGGCGTCTCGACCGGCCTGCAGTGGAAGCCGACCGACAGCTTCGAACTGAAGTTCGACGCCCTCTACTCGAACATCAAGATCCGCGAAGACCAGGATCAGGCCGTCTACGCCCGCAACCGCGGCAACTGGGCCAACGGCAACCAGTGGGACTACACCCAGGCTCCTGGCGCCTCCTACACCCTGGTCAACAACGCCGTGGTCGCCGCCACCCTGCCGGGCGCTAGCCTGACCTCGATCCTGGCGCGCTACACCGAGGACAAGACCCTGTTCGCCACCGGCCTGAACGGCAAGTGGAACAAGGACCAGTGGACCATCGCCGGCGACCTCTCGTACTCGAAGGCCGAGCGCGAGAACAACTGGCGCGCCGTCCGCATGGACGCCTCGCCGACCACGCCGTTCGTGCTGAGCTATGACGTGCGCGCCGGCCGCAAGCCGACCGTGACCACGAACCAAGACACCCTGTCGATGGCTCAGACGTCCTGGAACGGCAAGGCCAGCGACAACGGCGGCCAGAACGACGGCCTGGAGCAACTGAACGACGAACTCGTCGCCGGGGCCCTGGACTTCACCCGCGACCTGCAAGGCACCTTCAAGAGCCTGCAGTTCGGCTTCCGCGTGTCGGACCGCACCAAGGACCACAGCCAAGGCCAGTGGTTCGTCTGCGCCAACCCGGGCAACCTGAGCAACATCTACGACGCCAGCCTGCAGGACGAGTGGGGCAACTGTCTCCAGTCCAAGGTCGTGCCGGCCAACCTGCTGAGCTCGTACACGATCGGCGGCTTCAACGTTCCGGGCGTCATCACCGGCGATCTGGACGCCGTCGCGCGCTCGCTCTACGGCGACAACGCCTTCAACTACGCCAACGCCCGCGACAACCTGGCCCAGCGCTGGAAGGTCAACGAGAAGGTCGGCGAGGCTTACGCCAAGCTGAACTTCGCCACCGACAGCTTCGCCGGTTCGTGGCTGACGGGTAACGTCGGCGTGCGCGTGGTCACCACCAAGACCAGCAGCGACGGCTACCGCCAGGACGCCGGCGCCAGCACCTTCACCGCCGTGACGGTCGACAACGACTACACCGACGTCCTGCCCTCGGCGAACGCCAAGTTCGACTTCGGCGAAGGCAAGGTGGTGCGCGTGGGCCTGTCGCAGGTCGTGGCTCGTCCGCCGCTGGACGAACTGCGCGCCAGCAAGACCCTGACCACCTGGGCGCCGTACACCGGTTCGGGCGGCAACCCGACCCTGAAGCCGTTCAAGGCCGTCCAGTTCGACCTGTCGGGCGAATGGTACTTCCGTCCGGAGGCCCTGTTCGCGCTGGCCTACTACTACAAGGACGTCGACACCTACATCGGCTGGACCCAGACGCCCGAGACCTACAACGGCACGACCTATGCCGTTGCGACCCCGGTCAACGGCGGCGGCGGCTACATCCAGGGCCTCGAGGCGACCTTCCAGACGCCGTTCTTCTTCCTGCCCTCGGGCCTGGACAAGTTCGGCATCTACTCCAACTACGCCTACGTCGACTCCGACCTGAACGAGATGACGCCGTCGACCAAGCCGCTGTCGCTGACCGGCCTGGCCAAGCACACCGCGACGGTCGACCTGTGGTACTCCAACGGTCCGATCGAAGCCCGCCTGGGCTACAAGTACCACAGCCCGATGACCGTGATTTACGGTTGGAACGGCTCGGAACTGCAGACCCTGGGCACGGAAAAGACCCTGGACTTCAGCACCTCGTACCAGATCAACGACATGGTCGGCGTGCGCTTCCAGGCCAACAACCTGACCAACCGCGCCATGCGCACCTACCGCGACGGCGACGAGAACCGCCTGGGTCGCTACGACATCTATGGTCGTCGCTTCCTGATGGACGTCACGGTGAAGTTCTAAGGCGTTCAGAAGCCTTGCGTGGACCTCGCCCTTCGACAAGCTCAGGGTGAGGTCCATGGCATCGCTTCGGCATTCGGAATCCTCATCCTGAGCTTGTCGAAGGATCAGGATTTCGCACTCATTCCAGGACGTCACTCCTCCCCGACGATCCTTTGCTGGGGGAGGGAGCCTCGCCGGCTTCCTCCCTTCTTTTTTGCTTACGAGAGGTCCCCGATGGTCGAGTTCAGCCGCCGGCAAGCCCTGGCCGCCACCGCAGGTGTCGCCGCCTTCGCCGTCGCGTCTTCCGCCAACGCCGCCAAGCCCGCCGCCGCACCCGCCAGGAAGGCGGCCCCGGTGGTCGTCGACCTTGGCCCGCGCGAGCGCACCAGCCTGGACTTCGACTGGAAGTTCCACCTGGGCCACGCCCAGGACCCGGCCCGCGACTTCGGCTACGGCGCCAACCAGCGCACCTACGCCAAGGCCGGGGCCGACGCCCCGAACTGGTGGGTGGCCGCCGCCGCCCAGAAGGACTTCGACGACAGCGCCTGGGCCCCGGTGACCGTGCCGCACGACTGGGCCGTCACCCTGCCGTTCGAGAACAACCCGGCCTACGTGCCCAGCGGCAAGCCGGACGACGAGGACCTGCGCGCCGCCCACGGCTACAAGGCCATCGGCCGCGAATTCCCCCAGAACAGCATCGGCTGGTACCGCAAGAAGTTCACCCTGCCGGCCGTCGAGACCGGCACGCGCCTGTCGATCGAGTTCGACGGCGTGATGCGCGACGCCGTGGTGATGGTGAACGGCTACGTCCTCGAGAGCGAGGAAAGCGGCTACGCCAGCTTCCGCGTCGACATCACCGACATCGCCAATGTCGGCGGTGAGAACCTGATCACCGTGCGCGTCGACGCCAGCCTGGGCGAAGGCTGGTTCTACGAGGGCGCTGGCATCTACCGCCACGTCTGGCTGGTTCAGACCGCCCCGGTGCACGTGCCCCAGTGGGGCGTGTTCGTGAAGTCCAAGGTCGACGGCACGCTGGAGATCGAGACCGACCTGATCAACGAGGGCGACGAAGCCGTCGAGTTCAGCCTGGTCCACACCGTGCTCGACGGCGCGGGCAAGCCGGCCCTGGCCGTGGCGCCGGCCGCCGGCCGCCTGCCGGGCTGGCAGCGCCAGTCGCTGTCGCAGACGGTGACCCTGGCCAATCCGGTGTTGTGGTCGCTGGAGAACCCGCACCTCTACACGCTGGTCACCGAGGTGAAGCTGGGCGGCGCGGTGGTTGACCGCTACGCCACGACCTTCGGCGTGCGCTCGGTGCGCTTCGACCCGAAGGAAGGCCTGTTCCTCAACGACAAGCACGTCAAGCTGCAGGGGACCTGCAACCACCAGGACCACGCCGGCGTCGGCGCGGGCATCCCCGACACCCTGCAGGCCTGGCGCATCGAGCAACTGCAGTCGATGGGCTGCAACGCCTATCGCGCCTCGCACAACCCGGCCACGCCCGAGCTGATGGACGCCTGCGACCGCCTGGGCATGCTGTTCATCGCCGAGACGCGCCGCATGTCCAGCGACCCGACCTCGCTGGACGAGATGGAGCGGCTGATCCGCCGCGACCGCAACCACCCCTGCATCATCCTGTGGTCGATCGGCAACGAGGAGCCGCAGCAGGGCACGGCGCGCGGCCGCAAGGTGGCCAGGACCATGAAGCGCCTGGTCAATCGCCTCGACCCGACCCGCGGCGTCACCGCCGCCATGGACTCGGGCTTCGGCGACGGCATCACCAGCGAGCTGGACGTCATCGGCTTCAACTACCGCCACGAGAAGATGGACGACTTCCACGCCCGCTTCCCGAACCTGCCGATCATCGGCAGCGAGAGCGGCAGCACGGTCACCACGCGCGGCGAGTACCTGCGCAGCGACGCCAAGAGCTACGTCCCGGCCTACGACACCGACCACCCCTGGTGGGCGACCACGGCCGAGAAGTGGTGGAGCCACGCGGCCGATCGTCCGTGGATGGCCGGCGGCTTCATCTGGACCGGCTTCGACTATCGCGGCGAGCCGACGCCCTTCAACCGCTGGCCCAGCATCAGCTCGCACTTCGGCGCGCTCGACACCTGCGGCTTCCCGAAGGACAACTATTACTACTACCGCGCCTGGTGGCGGAAAGAGCCGCTGCTGCACCTCTTCCCGCACTGGAACTGGGAAGGCCAGGAAGGCAAGCCGGTCGCCGTCTGGGTCCACAGCAACTGCGACAAGGTCGAGCTGTTCGTGAACGGCAAGACCCAGGGCGTGCGGGAGGTGAAGGCCAACCACCACGTCGAGTGGTCGGTCCCCTACGCGCCGGGCGTGATCGAGGCCCACGGCTACAAGGACGGCAAGGTGATCCTGCGCCAGCGCCGCGAGACCGCCGGCCCGGCCGCCGCAGTGCGTCTGACCACCGACCGCTCGGCGCTGGCCGCCGACGGCCAGGATGTCGGCATCCTCAAGGTCGAGGTGGTCGACGCCAAGGGCCGCGTCGTGCCGAAGGCCGACAACCTGGTCACCTTCGCCGTGACCGGCCCCGGCGAGGTGATCGGCGTCGGCAACGGCAACCCGACCAGCCACGAGAGCGACGTCGCCAGCCAGCGCAAGGTCTTCAACGGCCTGGCCCAGGCGATCGTCCGCACCAAGCGCGGCCAGGCCGGCGAAGTGCGGGTCCTGGCCTCGGCGCCGGGCCTGAAGCCGGCCTCTCTGGCGCTTAAGGCGGGGTAGGGGCTCGGCTGCTGAGCCAACCCAACCGACAGATCCCCGCGAAGGCGGGGATCCAAGCTGACTTTCCGGGCGAGGCGCGGCTGTGGGTCAATCGCAGCCTCGGTTTGGATCCCCGCCTTCGCGGGGATGCTCGGAATAGGGAAAAGGCGGGGCCGCGTAGCCACGCAAGATCCTTGCGCGAGCGGTGGAATTAGGGGTGGACGCTGGCCGCGAGCGCGGCAGTATCCACCCCTTCTTTCGTAAGCTTCGCCAGGATCGCCCATGCGCCGCCCGACCAAACTGCTGCTCGTCTCGCTGCTGGCCCTGGCGGCGGCGAGCCCGATGGCCAGCGCCGCCGCCGTTCGCGAGGCGCCCCAGGCCCTGTTCACCGGCCGCGACCTGTTCGGCCTGGAAGTCGCTTCCGACCCGCAGATCCGTCCTGACGGCGACCTGATCGCCTATGTCCGGGCCAGCAACGACATCATGGTCGACCGCGCCGTGCGTTCGATCTGGCTGATCGACGCCAAGACCGGGGTCCAGACGCCGCTGGTGGCGGGGCAGGGCTCGGCCATGTCGCCCCGCTGGTCGCCGGACGGCCAGCGCCTGGCCTATGTGCTGGTGACGCCCGACGCCGGCGCCCAACTCTACGTGCAGTGGGTCGCCACCGGCCGCACCGCGCGCCTGGCCACCCTGGTCGAGGCCCCCAGCGACCTGACCTGGTCGCCCGACGGCAAGACCATCGCCTTCACCATGCTGACCGCCGACGAGGGCGCCAAGCTGGGCTCGGCCCCCGAGGGCAAGCCCGAGAACGCCAAGTGGGCGCCGCCGCTGACCGTCGAGACCCGCGTCACCTTCCGGGGCGATGGCGAGGGCACGCTGAAGGCCGGCTTCTCCAAGATCTACACCGTCTCGGCCGAGGGGGGCGCGCCGCGCCAGCTGACCTTCGGCAAGTTCGACGACCGGGGTCCGCTGTCCTTCACCAAGGACGGCCGCTACCTGCTGTTCTCGGCCAATCGCGCCGAGGGATGGGAACGCAATCCGGCCGAGGCCGAAATCTGGCGTCTGACCCTGGCCGACGGCGCGCTGAAGGCCCTGACCACCCGCGTCGGTCCCGACGCCAATCCGGTGGTGTCGCCCGACGGCCGCCAGGTGGCCTATGTCGGCTATGACGACGCCCGCCGCCGCGGCTACGAAAACACCCGCCTCTACGTGATGGACATCGACGGCGGCGGCGGCCGGGTGCTGACCGGCGATCTCGACCGCTCGATCGACAACCCGGTCTGGTCGGCCGACGGCCGCGGCCTCTACGTCTCCTATGACGAGAACGGCTCGGTCCGTGTCGCCCGCGTGGACCTGTCGGGCAAGGTCGAGACGGTGGTCGCCGGCCTGACCGGCGCCGGCCTCGACCGTCCCTACAGCGGCGGCGCGTTCAGCGTGGCGCGTGATGGGGCCGTTGCCTTCACGCAAGGCTCGACCAGCCGTCCCTCCGACATCGCCATCGCCAGGAAGGGCGGCGAGGCCAGGCGCCTGACCGCGCTGAACGCCGACCTGCTGGGGGCCAAGACCCTGGGCAAGGTCGAGGCCCTGCCGGTGAAGTCGTCCTTCGACGGCAAGGACATCGGCGCCTGGATCGTCACTCCGCCGAACTTCGATCCCGCCAAGAAGCACCCGCTGATCCTCGAGATCCACGGCGGCCCGTTCTCGGCCTACGGTCCCAGCTTCTCGACCGACAACCAGCTCTACGCGGCGGCCGGCTACGTGGTGGTCTACGCCAATCCGCGCGGCTCCACGTCGTACGGCGAGTCCTTCGCCAACGAGATCGACCGCAACTATCCCAGCCACGACTACGACGACCTGATGAGCGCGGTCGACGCGGCCGTCGCCAAAGGGTTCGTCGACACCGATCGCCTGTACGTCACCGGCGGCTCGGGCGGCGGCGCCCTGACGGCCTGGATCGTCGGCAAGACCAACCGCTTCGCCGCGGCCGCCACCCAGAAGCCGGTGATCAACTGGTCGAGCCAGGTGCTGACCACGGATGCGTACAGCTTCATGGCCTCTTACTGGTTCGGCAAGATGCCGTGGGAGGACCCGCAGGGCTATTGGGCCCGCTCGCCGCTGTCGCTGGTCGGCAACGTGAAGACCCCGACGCTGGTGGTGGTCGGCGACCAGGACCTGCGCACCCCGGTGGCCGAGTCCGAGCAGTACTACCAGGCCCTGCAGCTGCGCGGCGTGCCGACGGCCCTGGTCAAGGTGCCCGGCGCCAGCCACGGCGGCCTGGCCGTGCGGCCCTCGCAGTCGGCCGCCAAGGCCTCGGCCATCCTGGCCTGGTTCGAGAAGTTCCAGTCGCCGCCGAAGTAGAAGGCCCCCTCCGGCCCTCCGGGCCACCTCCCCCAGAGGGGGAGGATCTAACGCGGCGCAGATGCTCCCCCTCTGGGGGAGCTGTCGCGGAGCGACTGAGGGGGATCGACCAAAGAAAAAGCGGCGGGTCCTTTCGAACCCGCCGCCCTGTCTTCGTCCAAACCCTAAGGCTTAGAACTTGGCCTTGATCGCCACGTAGAAGCGGCGGCCGAGCACGTCGTAGGTCGACGGGTCGGTGTTGGCCTGCACGTACGAGGTGAAGTACGGCGGCTGCTTGTCGGTCAGGTTGGTGACGCCGCCCCGGACCGAGTAGGTGTCGTTGATCTGCCAGCTGCCGTTCAGGTCGAGATAGTCGACGGCGTCGATCTTCTCCGAAGCGTCGGCGGCGTCGACCATGTCGCCGATGTGGCGCCAGCGCACGCCCAGGTCCACCGGACCCAGAACCCAGCTGGCCGAGGCCGCGAACTTCCACTCGGGATGGGAGACGGCGACCGAGCTGATCGAGGTGTTGCCGATCGTGCCCTTCAGCTCCTGGAACTCTTCGCCGGCCAGGCTCTGCACCTTGAAGCTGTCGAGGTAGTTGCCCACCAGGTTGAACTTCAGCGAGCCGTACTTGTCGTCGAGGCCGACCGCGCCCAGGCCGAAGGCCCAGTCCGCCTGGAAGTCGACGCCCGTGGTCTTGTAGCGGGCCAGGTTCAGGTTGGTCAGGGTGAGGGTGTCGATCTCGCCCGTCGAGGTGTTACGCGTGAACAGGCTGCAGTAGTAGGCGCTGTTGGCGTCGCCGTTGTAGCACTTGTCCAGCACGGTGGCGGCGTCGATGGTGCCGATCGCGTCCTTGATGTCGATCGAATAGTAGTCGACCGACAGCGACAGGCGCTCGAACAGCGGGTTCTCGAAGCGCGGGCTCCAGACGAAGCCGACGTTGTAGGTGTTGGCCGTCTCTTCCTTCAGGTCCGGGTTGCCGCCGGTCAGGGCGTTCACCTGGCTGTTGGTGTAGGTGTAGCTGTCGATGATCGCCGAGGGCACGCCTTGCGCCAGGCATTGCGTACGGACTGCGGCGGCGTTGGCGCCGGTCGTCCGGTAGCTGCTGTTGTAGGCGCAGGGGTCTTCGCTGATCGACGGATAGTCCTGGTTCTGCGGCGAGTAGAGTTCACCGATCGACGGGGCGCGGACGGCGCGCTGGTAGCCGCCGCGGATGCGGAAGCCGTCGACGACCTCCCAGTCGCCGTCGACCTTGTAGGCGCCGACGGTGCCGATGGTCTCGTAGTCCGACATGCGGTAGCCGGCGTCGAGGTTCAGCGACTTGACGAACGGCAGGTCTTTAAGGACCGGCACCAGGATTTCGCCGTACAGTTCGTAGACGTCGCTCGAGGCGTTGATGGCGTCGGCGGCGTTGAAGCCGACGACGTCGCCGGTCGAGAGCAGGCTGTCGGGCACGTACTGGAAGCTGTCGAACTTGTAGTCCGCGCCCCAGGCGCCGCGCACTTCGCCGGCCGGCAGGTTGAACAGGCCGCCCTGGAAGTTCAGCTCGACCATGCGCTGTTCGGCGGCGGTCCAGTTCTTGGTCGTGCGCGAGATGTACGAGCGGCACGAGTCCGACAGGGCGTTGTTGCCGAACGGGTCGTAGCCGCCGTCGCAGATGCTGGCGCCGCCGTCGGCCGCGTCCAGCAGGGTCTGCACCGCCGAATGGCTGACGTTGCCCGACTGGGTCTCGTTCTGCTCCGAGCGACCGAACGAGGCGTAGAGATCGTAGGTCCAGTCCTTGAAGCCGGTCGCGCCGCGCACGCCGCCGGCCAGTTGGAATACGTTGAAGGTGGTTTCCGAAAGACGGGCGCCGACGTCGGTGAAGCGCTTGCGCAGCAGGAAGTCGGCGGTCGGGTCGGCGCGGCTGGCCAGGATGCTCGACAGGTCGTCCGGGATGAACGGGTTGGTCACCGGCACGCTGAAGCCGGTCGAGGTCGCCGCCGGCGCCGGGGCCAGGATGGTGCGCGAGTCGTAGTGGGTGAAGTTGAACGAGCCGTAGACCTCGGCGTGTTCGTTGATCTCGTACTCGGTGGCCGCATAGGCCGAGTAGCGGGTCAGCGGCAGCTGCAGCAGGTTCAGGGCGCCGGTGTTGTAGGTGCCGTTGACGGGGATCGTCGAGTAGTCGATCGCGTCCGAGCCGGTGTAGTTGACGCCGTTGTAGAACAGCGTGCCGTCATTGTTGAAGCCGAGGTTCGACGAGGCGCTGACGGCGCCGTTGGCGTAGCCGTACTTGGAGAACACGGCGTCGATGGCCGCTTGGGTCGGCAGGTTCGTGCCGGTGGCGTCATAGCGGCCGTACGGGGTGGTCGACGAGGCGCCCGAGATCTTCGCGAAGTCGCGCGAGGCGTTGTAGACCTCGCCGCGCTGCGAGTAGCTGACCGAGAACACGGCGTGGCCCTTGTCCTCGGCGAACTTGCCGCCGGCGGTCAGGCTCAGCGAGCTTTCCTTGCCGTCGCCCTGCTCGGTGACGCCGTACTGGGCGTCCATCTGCAGGCCGGTGAAGTTCCTGTTGAGCTTGAAGTTGACCACGCCCGACAGCGCGTCCGAGCCGTAGGTCGCCGAGGCGCCGCCCGAGATCACCTCGATGTTCTGGATCAGGGCCGAGGGGATGATGTTGACGTCGACCGTGCCGTCCGAGTTCGACGGAACCACCCGGTGGCCGTCGATCAGCACCATGGTGCGCTGGGTCCCCAGACCGCGCAGATCGATGTTGGCCTGGCCGCCGTTCGACGGGTTGTTCGAGGTCGAGGACACCGCCGGCACGAACTGCGGCATCTGGTTGAGCAGGGTGTCGACCGTGACCGAACCGGTCTTCTCGATCGCTTCCTGACCCATCGTGACGATCGGGCTGTTGGAGACGTAGTCGCGGCGCGCGATGCGCGAGCCGGTGACCACCACTTCTTCCACGGCGGCTGCGTCGTCGGTCGTCTGGGCCTGCGCCAGCACCGGCGCGGCCGTCAGGGCGATGACGAGCGCGGAGGCGCTCAGCAGATAGGTATTTCTAGCCATTCATAGTCCCCAGTATTCGCCAAGGCTTCGCGGCCAAGGCCATGGTGGCGGAATAAAATTTCGCCGTGGGGCAGGGATGGGCGGGCTTTGTTGCGTGATTGTGAGATGAAAGTTCTGTAACGTTCGGATGAATTACAAGAACGGTGGGATACGGTTTGAGCTCAATCGTATACCGGCCATTGGCGGCGCGGCTGGATATGCGGGGGAAACCTTTCGCCCCATCTTTGAAGTAAATCGCCGTTTTGTGTTGGTCTTGTCGCAAACGGACCGCGTGGCCCGGGGGACACACCCCGTGTTCGTCTTTCGCCATGGCGGCGACGGCGCCCAAACTGTAGTCTTCGCGCCATGTCCGATGCTTCCGCCCGCCTCCGATCCGCCCTGGAATGGCGCGCGCCGGGGCGCGCCGCGCCGACCGACCGCTGGACCCCCCAGGAAGTGGCCGTCGGCCTGTCCTTCGACGGCCGGCCCCATACCGTGCTGATGGCGACGCCCGCCCAGGTCGAGGATCTGGCGCGGGGCTTCACCATCACAGAAGGCGTCGCTCGCGCCGACGAGATCGTCTCCGTCGAGGCCCGCACGGAGGATCTCGGCATCCTGGTCGACGTGCGCCTTTCCGAAGGCGTGGTTCGCCGCAAGGCCCGTCCGCGCAATCTGGAAGGCCGCTCCAGCTGCGGATTGTGCGGCGTGCAGCGCCTGGCCGACGCCGTGCGGCCGTTGCCGCCGGCCGTCGAAGGCGTGCGCGTCGCCCACACGGCGGTGCCGGCCGCTCTGGCTAATCTGGAGGCCGCCCAGGCCCTGGGCCGCAGCACCCGCGCCACCCACGCGGCGGCCTTCTGCCATGCGGACGGCCGGGTCGTGCTGCTGGCCGAGGACGTCGGTCGCCACAACGCGCTCGACAAGCTGGCCGGGGCCATGGCCCGCGAGGGTCGCGACGCCGGCGATGGCTTCGTGCTGGTCACCAGCCGCTGCTCGTTCGAGATGGTCGAGAAGGCCGTGCGCATGGGCGCGGGCATGATCGTCGCCGTTTCGGCGCCGACCGACCTGGCCGTGCGCCGGGCCGAGGAGTCGGGCCTGACCCTGGTCGCCCTGGCCCGGGCCGACGGCCACATGGTGTTTTCCCGTCCCGACCGGCTGGTCGAGGCGGCGCTGGAGGTTGCGTGATGGCCGACGATTCCAATCCGGCCGGGGGCAAGATCCCGGGCGTGAAGCCCTACGATGCTCCGGCCGGGGGCTGGGGCGCGCTGAAGGCCGTGGCCGGCGCCCTGGCCGACCAGGAGACCATCGTCGAGGGCGGCAAGACCCTGATGCGGGCCAACCAGCCCGAGGGCTTCGACTGCCCCGGCTGCGCCTGGCCTGATCCCAAGCACACCTCGTCGTTCGAGTTCTGCGAGAACGGGGCCAAGGCCGTGGCCTGGGAGGCGACCGCCAAGCGCGCCAGCCCCGAGGTGTTCGCCGCCCATACCGTCAGCGAGATGCTGACCTGGAGCGACCACGCCATCGAGGACCTGGGTCGCCTGACCCATCCCATGGCCTATGATCCGGCCAGCGACCGCTATCTGCCGATCGAATGGAGCGAGGCCTTCGCTCGCACCGGCGCGGCGATCCAGGCGCTGGAGAGCCCGCACCAGGCCGAGTTCTACGCCTCGGGCCGGGCCAGCAACGAGGCGGCGTTCCTGTTCCAGCTTTTGGGCCGCAAGGTCGGCACCAACAATTTCCCCGACTGCTCGAACATGTGCCACGAGCCGACCAGCGTCGGCCTGCCGGACTCCATCGGCATGGGCAAGGGCTCGGTCAGCCTGGAGGACTTCGACCACGCCGACCTGATCCTGTGCTTCGGCCACAACCCCGGCACCAACCACCCCCGGATGATGGCCACCCTGCGCGAGGCTTCGCGGCGGGGCGCGACGATCATGGCCTTCAATCCGCTGGTCGAGCGGGCGCTGGAGCGGTTCGCCTCGCCGCAGGACCCGGTCGAGATGGCGACCCTGTCGTCGACCCCGATCGCCTCGCGCTATTATCAAGTGAACGTCGGCGGCGACGCGGCCGTGGTGCAGGGCCTGATGAAGGCCGTGCTGGCCTTTGACCGCGCTGCGCGCGGCGCCGACGAGCCGGCCGTCCTCGACGACGACTTCATCGCCGAGCACACGGCGGGCTTCGATGCGCTGGCGGCCCATCTCGACGCCCTGACCTGGGACGAGATCGTAAGCGTCGGGGGGCTGTCGCGCGCCGAGATCGAGGAGGCCGCGGCCATCTACGCCCGGTCCAGCGCAACGATCCTCTGCTACGGCATGGGCCTGACCCAGCACCGCAACTCGTCCAGCACCGTGCAGCAGCTGGTGAACCTGCTGCTGCTGCGCGGAAACATCGGTCGGGCGGGGGCGGGGATCTGTCCGCTGCGGGGCCACTCCAACGTCCAGGGCGACCGCACGGTCGGCATCTGGGAAAAGCCCTCGGCCGCGCTGCTCGACTCCCTGGCCAAGGTGTTCGGCTTCGAACCGCCGCGCGACCACGGGCACACGGTCGTCGAGGCCATCGAGGCCATGGGCGCCGGTGAGACCAAGGTGTTCGTCGGCCTGGGCGGCAATTTCGCCGTCGCCGCGCCCGATCCGGTCCGCACCCACGTCGCCATGCGCAAGGTCGACTTCGTCGCCCACATCGCCACCAAGCCCAACCGCACCCACCTGCTTGTCGGCCGCGAGGCGCTGCTGCTGCCGTGCCTTGGCCGCACCGAGATGGACCTGCAGGGCGGCGTGCGCCAGTCGGTTACGGTCGAGGACTCGATGTCGATGGTCCATGCCTCGCGCGGCCTCAATGCTCCAGCCTCCGAGCACCTGATGTCCGAGCCGGCCATCGTCGCGGGCATCGCCCGCGCGGCGCTGGGCGCGGAGGATCCGGTCGACTGGGAGGGGCTGACGGCCGACTACGACCGCATCCGCGACCTGATCGAAAAGGTCTTCCCGACCCAGTTCACCGACTACAACACCCGCATCCGCCAGCCGGGCGGCTTCCGCCTGCCGGTGCCCCCGGCCGAGCGCAAGTGGACCACGCCTTCGGGCAAGGCCAACTTCCTGCCGCACACCGGACTGGACGATCCGCGCCGTGGAGACGCCTCGGTGATGCTGCTGACCACCCTGCGCAGCCACGACCAGTACAACACCACCATCTATGGCGAGAATGACCGCTATCGGGGCGTGTTCGGCCGCCGCGACGTGGTGTTCGTCAATCCGGAAGACCTAGCGGCGCTGGGCGTCGAGGAGGGGCAGCGCATCGACCTGGCGGCCGCCTTCGATGAAACCGGAGCGCGAGTCGTGCGTGGCTTCACGGCCGTCGCGCGAAAAATTCCACGCGGGTGCGTGGCCGCATACTATCCGGAAACCAATGCTCTAGTAGCACTTGAGGATCACGACCGGCGTAGTGGTACGCCGGCCTACAAGTCAGCGCCGGTGCGGTTAACCCTGCACGGGGCCTGACGGAGGGCCGCCGATCCACGCCCGGCGTAGTCCGCGAGGACGGGGAGCAGGGTGCTGGATTCAGGACTTCAGGCGCGGGTCGTCGAGGCCGCCGAACTGAACGCCGCCGAGCGCGCGCGCTGGAACGTCCTGCGCGCCGCCGAGCCGGTGCTGGGCGGTCCGTACTTCGACCTCCGCTACATCCAGGCCGCCGCCGCCTGCGCGCCGGGCTCGCGGGTCGCCGTGCTGGAGCGCGGCGGCCGCATCGTCGGCTTCCTGCCGTTCCAGCGCCGAGGCTCGGCCATCCAGCCGCTGGGCGCGCCGATGAGCGATTTCCACGGCCTCGTCGCCGAACCGGACGTGTCGCTGCCCGCGGCGCTGGCCCTGCTGGGCGCCGAGCGCATGCGGGTCAGCGGCCTGATCTCGCCCCAGCCGCTGACCGAACTTTCCGTGCGCTACGCCATGGCCGCCGACCTGTCGGGCGGCTTCGAGGCCTACCAGGCCACGCGCAGCGCCGCCTTCCTGAAGGACAAGCGCCGTCGCGCCCGCGCGCTGGAGCGCGACCACGGCCAGATGGTCTTCACCTTCGAGCGCCCGGCCCTGGACCTGCTGGCCTGGCTGGTCGCCCAGAAGCGCGCCCAGATCCGCCGCACGCACCAGCACGACATCTTCGCCTGCGGCTGGACGATCGAGCTGCTGAACCGTCTGGCCGAATCCGATGCGCCGGACTTCGGTCTGCGCCTGGCCGTGCTGCGCGCCGGCGGAACCATCGTGGCGGCGGAGCTGGGCCTGACCGCCGGCGATCGCCATCACCTGTGGTTCCCGATCTACGACCCGGCCTTCGCGCGCTATTCGCCCGGCGCGCTGATGACGCTGGAGACGCTGCGGGTGGCCGCCGAGCGCGGGATCGCCCGCGTCGACTTCGGGCCCAGCGAGGAAGCCTACAAGGAAGATTTCGCGGTTCCGATGGAGCCGGTGCTGGAGGGGGCGGTGGCCATGCGGCCGTCGCTGATGACCCACCTGCGCGGCGCGCCCGGCGCCGACCGCATCGACGAGGTGGGCAAGCGCCTGGCCCGTCGCCTCGACCGCATCGCCGCCTGCGAACCCGGCCTGATCGGCCAGGTCAGGGGCGGCGCCAGTTTCGTCACCGGCCTTGGCCGGCGTCACCCGGCCGTCGGGGCCGGGATCGGCGTCGGCATCGGCCTCGGCTTGAGTCTCGGCCTGCTGGCCGACTGAGGGAGGAGTAAGGCTTATGACCCGTCTCGTCGCGCCCTGGTCGGACGACCAGCTCCGGGGCTTCCGCAAGAGCCCGATCACCTTCCGGCATAACCTGGCCGAAACCGGACTGTTCGACGACGACGCCCTGGCGCGCCTGCTCGACGCCTATCCGGCCGAGCTCTACGACATCAACCTGTTCGACTTCGACGCCGAGGGCCAGGCGAGCATGCGCACGGGCGCGCGCGGGCGCCTGCCGGGGCGCGAGGTGCTGGAAGGCGTCAAGGAAGGCCGTATCTGGGTGCAGCTGCGCCGGGCCGAGGCCTGGTATCCGGCCCTGACCCCGCTGATGAAGCAGGCCTTCGACGAGATCGGCGGGCAGGCGAGGGGCTTTTCGCCCGTTCAGCTGAACGGCCAGCTGATCATGTCGGCGCCCGGGGCCAAGGTGCCTTTCCACGCCGACGCGCCGGGCGTCATCCTGTTCCATCTGCGCGGCCGCAAGCGGATCTGGATCTATCCGGTCGACGAGGCGCACATGCCCCAGCAGGGCATGGAGAACATCATGCTCAAGCAGCAGACCGAGGACCTGCCGTATCGCCGCGACATGGACGCGGCCGCGGCGGTGTTCGACCTTGAGCCCGGCATGGCCGCCAGCTGGCCGCTGCACGCGCCGCACCGGATCGAAAACCTCGGCACCTTCAACGTCTCGCTGTCGGTGGACTACCAGACCTGGGGCTCGCGCCTGACCAACGGCGCGCACTTCGCCAACGGCGTGCTGCGCCGCTGGGGCCTGCCGGTGGCGGCCATGGACAAGACGCCGATGGTCGCGCGGGCGGGTCTGTGGGCCGGCTCGCTGGCGCTCAAGCGGATGCGGCTGGTCGAGGACAAGATCAAGGGCTTCGAGCGCAGCTTCGAGATCGGCGACACGCAGAAGGCGGCCTGAGCGGGTTCGTGACAACAGCGTCATGACCTCGAATTAAGTCGTCTGGCCCGGCCTCGCCGACTAGCGTTCCCTCAACGCAAAGCCATCCGAGGGGACTTAAAGATGCGCGCAATCATCAGCCTGGCCGCCGGCGCGGCCGTTCTGGGCATGGCCGGCGCGGCCGCCGCCGCCGAACCGTCGGTGAAGATCAAGGACGCCGTCGCCCGCGTCGTCGTCATTCCCGAAGCCCGCAGCGACGTTAAGGTCGAACTGCTGACCACGAACGCCGGCCTGCCGCTGGAAGTGCGCAAGGTGGGCGGCCAGACGATCATCGACGGCAACCTGCGCCTAAAGCGCATCCAGAACTGCAACGGGCGGGGCGACAACGTCTCGGTGAAGGTGCGCGAGCTGGGCGAGGTGCGCTGGCAGGACATCCCGCAGGTCGTCGTGCGCGTGCCGATGAACGTCACGGTCGGCGCCTCGGGCGCGGTCTACGGCAGCATCGGCCGCAGCGACAGCGTCGAGCTGGCCAACGCCGGCTGCGGGGATTGGACCGTGGCCAACACCAGGGGCAAGCTCGAGATCAGCCTGGCCGGGTCGGGCGACACCAAGGCGGGCAACGCCGCCAAGGCCGAGATCAACCTGGCCGGCGCGGGCGACATCAGCCTGCAGGAAGTCTCCGACCTGGAAGTGTCGATCGCCGGTTCGGGCGACGTGAAGGCCGCGGCCCTGCGCGGCGGCGACATCGACGTCAGCATAGCCGGCTCGGGCGGGGTCAAGATCGCCGGCGGCCGCGCTCGCGACATCGACGTCAGCATCATGGGCTCGGGCGGTGTGAACTTCGGCGGCGAGGCCGACCGGGTGTCGCTGTCGGTGGCCGGCTCTGGCGACATTCGCGTGGCCAAGGTCAACGGGCCGGTCAAGAAGTCGGCCATGGGCTCGGGCAACATCTACATCGGCCAGTGAGCCGGCGGGAAAGCGGGCCGGCGCGCCGTTCGGCGCACGTCGGTACATATATATAAAGAGAACGCCCCCGGAGCTTTCGCTTCGGGGGCGTCTGGCTTTTCGTCGGGACCCGCCAGGGTAGGAGGGGGAGGGCGGGTCCCTTGAAACGCTGCCTGCGACCTTCCGGTGGGCGCCGGAAGGTCGGGGCTTCGGCTCTTAGCGGGCCAGGAAGCCGAACAGGTCGCTGCCGGTGGCCAGATCGGCGCCGGCGGCGTTGCGGGCCTTCAGGCTGCCGCCGAAGGTGTAGCGCAGGCCAACCTTCACGGCGTCCGACTTCAGGTCGGCCAGGTCATCGGCTTCGCTGTGGGTGTACTTGGCGAAGGTCGACCAGCCGGTGTTGGCGAACTTGTACTCGCCACCGACGTTGATGTCCCAGATGTCGGCGTCGACGAGACCGTCGACCTTCGACCAGCCCAGGCCGCCGTCCAGACGGAAGTCGTCCGAGACGAAGTAGTTGGCGCCGGCGCGGACGGTCCACAGGTCGGCGTCGAGGTCGTTCGACTGACCGTAGGCGACCAGACCCGTCAGGGTCGTGTTGCCGAGGTACTTCTGGGCTTCGCCGCCGACGGCCCACAGGGTGTCGTTCGACGGACGCGACAGGGCGGTGAAGCCGCCGATGCGCAGGCCGTTGCCGACGACGGTCGTGGCGTGCACGGCGCCCGTGGCGACGGTGCGCTGCGAGACGTCGCTGTCGGCGATCGAGACGTCGGCGGCGCCGGTGATCGTCCACGAACCGGTCGGGATGGCGACCGAGCCGTCGATGACGACCGAGGTGCCGTCGGCGTCGCCGACGCTGGTGTCGACGTTGGTGTAGTCAACGGCGGCGCCGACCGAACCGATGTTCTGGGCGAAGGCGGGAGCCGAGACGGCGAAGGCCAGCACGGCGGCGGCGGCGAACAGTTGGGTCTTCATAGTGGGTAATCCCCTTACTCATGTGGTCTCGACGACGGGCGGTCGTTTTGGGGAGGGCCTCCCTTTCGTCGAGCGGGGCGGATCTATGAAGGTTCGATGACGGCCGCAAGGCTCTGTCGGACCGTTCGAGGCTGGATGGTGCTCAAATACTACACTTGCACGAACGAATTCGATTTCTATACGCGCGTGTCGCGCACAAAGATTGTGTCGAGATGGCGTTATGCGGTGAACGTTGCTCTTTGAGGTCGGGTTTCGGCCACAACTCTTAAGTCGATCTGAACGCGGCGGAGGGGGCGTTAAGCGCCGTTAAGGATGCCTCAACGAAACCCCGCCCGAACCGCTTGACGAAACCGATTCAGATACGTAAAAGCGCCTTTCTGTTGGACCGGCTGTGAGCTCTAGGGCTCAAACGCGGTTCGCAAGCGACCCGTAACCAGGCGTCCTTCTCATCCAGAGGAGGGTTCTCCTCGGAGGACGGCGTGGTTGCGGATCACCGGCCCTCGCAGGCGACTGCGCGGGCCAATTTGTTTTGCGGACGCTGCGTTCGGAGTTCTCGAAAGAGGAGTCCGGGTTGGTCTTTGAAATGGTTCGAGACGCGGGCGCAGCCCACTAGGAAACCGAGCGATATGGATCGTCAGAACATCCGCATCCGGCTCAAGGCCTTCGATCACCGCGTGTTGGATCATTCCACGCGCGAGATCGTGAACACGGCCAAGCGCACGGGTGCGACGGTGCGGGGCCCCATCCCCCTGCCCACGCTTATCGAAAAATTCACCGTCAACCGTTCGCCGCACGTCGACAAGAAGTCGCGCGAGCAGTTCGAGATCCGTACGCACAAGCGCGTCCTCGACATCGTTGACCCGACTCCGCAGACCGTGGACGCGCTGATGAAGCTCGACCTGTCGGCCGGCGTTGACGTCGAAATCAAGCTGTAAGGAGGGCCGAACTGATGACTCTCCCCGCTAACCGCACCGGCCTGATCGCCAAGAAGCTCGGCATGACCCGCTTCTTCGACGAAGCTGGTCAGCACGTGCCGGTCACCGTCCTGTCGCTCGACGGTTGCCAGGTCGTGGCTCAGCGCACTGTCGAGAAGGACGGTTACACCGCCCTGCAGCTCGGCGCCGGCGCCAAGAAGCCCAAGAACACCTCGAAGGCTGAGCGCGGCCACTTCGGCAAGAACTCGGTCGAGCCCAAGCGGGTCGTCGCCGAATTCCGCGTCGACGAAGCTGCTCTGATCGAAGTGGGCGCGGAATTCACCGCCGACCACTACGTCGCCGGCCAGAAGGTCGACATCCAGGGCGTCACCGTCGGTAAGGGTTTCGCCGGCGCCATGAAGCGCTGGAACTTCGGTGGTCTCCGCGCCACCCACGGTGTCTCGGTCTCGCACCGTTCGCACGGTTCGACCGGTAACCGCCAGGATCCGGGCCGTACGTTCCCGGGCAAGAAGATGGCTGGTCACCTGGGTCAAGAAACCGTCACCACCCTCAACGTCACCGTCTGGAAGGTCGACGTCGAGCGCGGCCTGATCCTGGTCAAGGGCGCCGTCCCGGGCCACGAAGGCAGCTACGTGAAGATCCGCGACGCCGTGAAGAAGGCCGCTCCGGCCGATCTGCCGCGTCCGGGCGCCTTCCGTAAGGCTGGCGAGGCTGCTCCGGCTGCTGAAACCCCCGCTGAAGAGGCCCCCGCGGCGACGACCGAAGAGGGCGAAGGCTAATGAAACTCGACGTCATCAAACTTGACGGCGGCAAGGCCGGCTCCGTGGATCTCGACGACGCCATCTTCGGCATCGAAGACATCCGCGGCGACATCCTGCAGCGCGTCGTCACCTGGCAGCTGGCCAAGCGCCGCTCGGGCAACCACAAGATTCAGGTTCGTAACGAGGTCTCTCGTACGAGCAAGAAGATGTACAAGCAGAAGGGCACCGGCGGCGCTCGTCACGGCTCGCGTCGTGCGGCTCAGTTCGTCGGCGGCGCCAAGGCTCACGGCCCGGTCGTCCGCAGCCACGCCTTCGATCTTCCCAAGAAGATCCGGGCTCTGGCTCTGCGTCACGCCCTGGCGTCGAAGGCCAAGGCCGGCTCGCTGCTCGTTCTCGACAGCGCCGTTCTGACCGAAGCCAAGACGGCCGCCCTGCGCGCCAACTTCGACAAGATCGGTCTGAAGAACGCGCTGGTCATCGCCGGTCCGGAAGTGGACGCGAACTTCAAGCTCGCCGCCCGCAACATTCCGAACGTGGACGTGCTGCCGAACGCCGGCCTGAACGTCTACGACGTGCTGCGTCGCCACACCCTGGTCCTGACCAAGGACGCGGTGGAAGCGATCTCGGCCCGTTTCGCTGAGAAGGAAGCCGCGTAATGGCCGCTACCGCCCGCCACTACGACACGATCCTGTCGCCGGTGATCACCGAAAAGACGACCCTGCTCAGCGAGCAGAACAAGGTCGTCTTCAAGGTGGCCGCCGATGCGTCGAAGGACGAAATCGCCGCCGCAGTCGAAGAGCTGTTCAAGGTCAAGGTCACCAAGGTCAACACCCTGGTCGCCAAGGGCAAGACCAAGCGCTTCCGTGGCATCGTCGGTCGCCGCACCGACGTCAAGAAAGCGATCGTGACCCTGGCCGAAGGCCAGTCGATCGACATCACGACGGGGCTCTAAGACATGGCCTTGAAGCACTTTAACCCGACCAGCCCCGGCCAACGCGGCCTGGTGCTGATCGACCGCAGCGAGCTCCACAAGGGTCGCCCGGAAAAGAAGCTCGTTGAGGGCCTCTCGAAGTCCGGCGGCCGTGGCGGCAATGGCCGCATCGCCGTCCGCTTCCGCGGCGGCGGCGCCAAGCGCCTCTACCGTCTGGTGGACTTCAAGCGTCGCAAGCAAGGCACGGCCACGGTCGTTCGTCTCGAATACGATCCGAACCGCACCGCGTTCATCGCCCTGATCAAGTATCAGGACGGCGAGCTGGCCTACATCCTGGCCCCGCAACGCCTCAAGGCCGGTGACGAAGTCGTCACCGCCGAAAAGGTCGACGTGAAGCCGGGCAACGCTTCGCCGCTGCGCACGCTGCCGATCGGTACGATCATCCATAACGTCGAGCTGAAGCCCGCCAAGGGCGGTCAGATCGCCCGTTCGGCTGGCGCCTACGCCCAGCTGGTCGGTCGTGACGCCGGCTACGCCCAGATCCGCCTGAACTCGGGCGAGCTGCGCATGGTCCTCGACACCTGCATGGCCACCGTCGGCGCGGTCTCCAACCCCGACCACATGAACGAAAACCTCGGCAAGGCCGGTCGTGTTCGTCACATGGGTCGTCGCCCGCACGTCCGCGGCGTCGCCATGAACCCGGTCGACCACCCCCACGGTGGTGGTGAAGGCCGCACCTCGGGCGGTCGCCACCCGGTGACCCCGGCTGGTAAGCCGACCAAGGGCGCCAAGACCCGCGTCAACAAGGCCACGGACAAGTTCATCATCCGTTCGCGCCACAAAGCGAAGAAGGGCCGCTAAGCCATGACCCGCTCCGTCTGGAAAGGCCCGTTTGTCGACGGGTACCTCCTGAAGAAGGCCGACGCCGCTCTGTCGTCGGGCCGCAAGGACGTCATCAAGACCTGGTCGCGTCGTTCGACCATCATGCCGCAGTTCGTCGGCCTGGTGTTCGGCGTGCACAACGGCCAGAAGCACGTCCCGGTCTCCGTGTCGGAAGACATGGTCGGCATGAAGTTCGGTGAGTTCGCTCCCACCCGTAACTTCCCCGGCCACGCCGCCGACAAGAAGGCCAAGAGGAAGTAATCATGGCCAAGCAAAAGCAAGCTCGCCGCCTTGAAGGCGTTGAGGCGATGGCCAAGGTGCGCACCCTGCGCACCAGCGCCCGCAAGCTGAACCTGGTCGCTCAGTCCATCCGTGGCCTGAACGTCCAGCGCGCTCTCAACGAGCTCGAGTTCAGCCACAAGCGCATCGCCCAAGACGTCCGCAAGGCGCTGTACTCGGCGATCTCCAACGCCGAGAACAACCACAACCTCGACATCGACTCGCTGGTCGTGTCCGAGGCCTATGTGGGCAAGAACCTGGTGATGAAGCGCTTCTCGCCCCGCGCCCGCGGTCGTGCGACGCGCGTGGAAAAGCCGTTCTCCGAGATCACGATCGTGGTCCGCGAACTGGGTGAGGCCGCCTAATGGGTCAGAAAGTCAATCCGGTCGGGCTGCGGCTCGGCGTGAACCGCACCTGGGACAGCCGTTGGTTCTCCGACGGCGACCAGTACGGCAAGATGCTGCACCAGGACCTCGCGATCCGCGCCGCCCTGAAGAAGCGCCTGTACCAAGCCGGCGTCTCGCGCATCATCATCGAGCGTCCGCACAAGAAGTGCCGCATCACGATCTATGCCGCCCGTCCGGGCGTCATCATCGGCAAGAAGGGCGCTGACATCGAGAAGCTCCGCAAGGACCTCTCGGTGATGACCGAAGGCGAAGTCCACCTGAACATCGTCGAGATCCGCAAGCCGGAAACCGACGCTCAGCTGGTCGCCGAGTCCATCGCTCAGCAACTCGAGCGCCGGATCGCCTTCCGTCGTGCGATGAAGCGTTCGATCCAGTCGGCCGTGCGTCTCGGCGCCAAGGGCGTCCGGATCAACGTCTCGGGCCGCCTCGGCGGCGCCGAAATCGCCCGCATGGAATGGTACCGCGAAGGTCGCGTTCCGCTGCACACCCTGCGCGCGGACATCGACTACGGTTTCGCTGAAGCCAAGACCACCTACGGCATCATCGGCGTGAAGACCTGGATCTTCAAAGGCGAAGTGCTGGAGCATGACCCGATGGCGCTGGACAAGCGTCTCGCTTCCGAATCCGGCCCGGCCGGTGAAGGCGGTGGACGTGAGCGCGGCGATCGCCCGGACCGCGGCGACCGCGGCCGCCGCAATCGGGACTAAGGATAGAGCGCTATGCTGTCACCGAAGAAAACCAAGTTCCGCAAGCAGTTCAAGGGCCGTATCCACGGCGCCTCGAAGGGCGGCACCCTGCTGAACTTCGGCTCCTACGGCCTCAAGGCCGTTGAGCCGGAGCGCATCACGGCTCGTCAGATCGAAGCCGCTCGTCGCGCCATCACCCGCCAGATGAAGCGTCAAGGCCGCGTCTGGATCCGTATCTTCCCGGACGTGCCGGTCACCGGCAAGCCGGCCGAAGTCCGGATGGGTAAGGGCAAGGGCGCCGTCGACTACTGGGCCGCTCGCGTGGCTCCCGGCCGCATCATGTTCGAAATCGACGGCGTGCCGGACGATATCGCGCGTGAAGCGCTGCGCCTCGGCGCGGCCAAGCTGCCGATCCGCACTCGTGTGGTCACCCGCCTCGACGCGGGCGTGGCCGTGGAGGCTTGAGGCTCATGAAGATCGCCGACATCCGGGGCATGACCCCCGATCAACTCGCCGACACCCTGCTGACCCTGAAGAAGGAGCAGTTCAACCTGCGCTTCCAGGCTGCTACGGGTCAGGTCGAGAAGACCCACCGCGTCAACGAGATCCGCAAGGATATCGCGCGGATCAAGACCGTGCTGCGCGCCAAGGCCGCGGCGTAAGGAGAACGATATGCCCAAGCGTATCCTCGAAGGGGTCGTCGTCTCCGATAAGGGTGACAAGACCGTGGTGGTGAAGGTGGAACGTACCATCGTTCACCCCCTGCTGAAGAAGATCGTGCGCCGCTCTAAGAAGTACCACGCGCACGACGAAGCCAATGTGTACAAGACGGGCGAAACCATTCGCATCGTCGAGTGCGCTCCGAAGTCCAAGCTGAAGACCTGGGAAGCACTTCCCAAGGCTTCGGCCTAAGTCTGGAAGGTCTAAACCATGATCCAGATGCAAACTAACCTGGACGTCGCCGACAACTCTGGCGCTCGCCGGGTCATGTGCATCAAGGTGTTGGGCGGCGCTGGCCGTCGCTACGCCAGCGTTGGCGACGTCATCGTCGTCTCCGTGAAGGAAGCCATCCCGCGCGGTCGCGTGAAGAAGGGTGACGTTCTGCGCGCCGTCGTGGTTCGCGTGAACCAAGGCCTGAAGCGCAAAGACGGTTCGATGATCCGCTTCGACAAGAACGCGGCCGTCATCGTCAACAAGCAGAGCGAGCCGGTCGGCACGCGGATCTTCGGCCCGGTTCCCCGTGAACTGCGCGCCAAGAACCACATGAAGATCATCTCCCTCGCGCCGGAGGTGCTGTAATGGCTGCTAAGATCAAGAAGGGCGACCGCGTCGTCGTTCTCGCCGGCAAGGACAAGGGCAAGCAAGGCGCTGTGTCCCAAGTTCTGCCGAAGGAAAACCGGGTTGTGGTGGAGGGCGTGAACATGGTCGCCCGCCACACCAAGCCGACCCAAGCCGACCCCCAGGGCGGCATCAAGCACAAGGAAGCCGCGCTGCACGTCTCGAACGTCGCCGTCGTGGATTCCAACGGCAAGCCCACCCGCGTCGGCTTCAAGATCGAAGGCGACAAGAAGGTGCGCGTCGCCAAGACGACCGGCGAGGTGATCAATGGCTGATCAAGCTTACGAGCCCCGGCTGAAGACCGTCTACCGCGAGCGCATCCGCGCCGCGCTGAAGGAGCAGTTCGGCTACACCAACGAGATGCAGATCCCCAAGCTGGACAAGATCGTCCTGAACATGGGTATCGGCGAAGCCGTGGCCGACTCCAAGAAGGCTCAGCTGGCTCTGAAGGAACTGGAAGCGATCGCCGGCCAAAAGCCCGTCGCCACCAAGGCCCGCAAGTCGATCGCCGGCTTCAAGCTGCGCGAAGGCATGGTGGTCGGCGCGAAGGTCACCCTTCGCAAGGACCGGATGTTTGAATTCCTCGACCGCCTGGTCACGATCGCGCTGCCGCGCGTGAAGGACTTCCGTGGTCTGAACGGCAAGAGCTTCGACGGCCGTGGCAACTACGCCATGGGCCTGAAGGAGCACCTGGTGTTCCCGGAAATCAACTATGACCAGATCGAACAGATCTGGGGCATGGACATCATCGTCTGCACCACTGCGAAGTCCGACCAGGAGGCCAAGGCTCTCCTGAAGGAATTCCAGTTCCCGTTCGTCAACTAAGAGAGCGGGAAGGGAAAGAAACCATGGCCAAGAAAAGCGCCGTCAACCGCAACGAAGCCGTCAAGGCTCTCGTCAAGCAATACGCCGAGAAGCGCGCTGCGCTGAAGGCGATCGCCAACGACGAGACCCTGCCGCTCGAGGAACGCTTCGAGGCTCGCCTCAAGCTGGCGAAGCTGCCCCGCAGCAGCTCGCCGATCCGCATTCGCAACCGCTGCGAAGTCACGGGCCGTCCGCGCGCCTACTACCGCAAGCTTAAGATGAGCCGTGTGGCCCTTCGCGAACTCGGTTCGCAAGGCCTGATCCCCGGCCTCGTCAAGTCGAGCTGGTGAGGACGATCAGATGTCGATGAACGACCCCCTGAGCGACATGATCGCTCGCATCAAGAACGCCGCCCTGCGCAAGCGCAACAAGGTCTCGACGCCGGCTTCCAAGCTGCGCGCCCGCGTCCTCGACGTGCTGGCCGACGAGGGCTACATCCGCGGCTACTCGCTGGTCGAGAAGCCCGGTGCGTTCCCCGAATTCGAGATCGAGCTCAAGTACTTCGACGGTGAGCCCGTGATCGCCGAGATCAGCCGCGTGTCCAAGCCTGGCCGTCGCGTCTACTCGTCGATCAAGGACCTGAAGCCGATCAAGAACGGCCTGGGCATCTCGATCCTGTCGACGCCGAAGGGCGTCATGTCGGACACCGCCGCGCGCGACGCTAACGTCGGCGGCGAAGTCCTCTGCCGCGTCTACTAGGCGCGGGAGGGAAAGAGCATGTCACGTATCGGTAAGAAAGCCGTCGCAATCCCCTCGGGCGTGCAAGTCACGCTCGCGGGTCAGACGGTCACGGTGAAGGGCCCGAAGGGTCAGCTGTCGTGGACGATCGCCGACGAAGTCGAAGTCAAGCAAGAGGGCTCCGAGCTCCTGCTGACTCCGCGCGTCGACACCAAGCGCGCCAAGGGCATGTGGGGTCTGTCCCGCACTCTGGTGGCCAACATGGTGCACGGCGTCACCGCCGGCTTCGAGGAAAGCCTCGAGCTGGTCGGCGTCGGTTACCGCGCCGCCATGAAGGGCACCGCCCTGAGCCTCCAGCTCGGTTTCAGCCACGATGTGGACGTTGAGGCTCCGGCCGGCGTCACCTTCGCTGTGCCGAAGCAAACCGAAATCAAGATCGCCGGCATCGACAAGCAGGCGGTTGGCGAGATTGCCGCGAAGATCCGCCGCATTCGTCCGCCTGAGCCCTACAAGGGCAAGGGCGTGCGCTATGCCGGCGAGAAGGTTCGTCGCAAGGAAGGCAAGAAGAAGTAAGCCATGGCGCTCTCTCCTCGTGAATCGGCGGCCAAGCGCGCTCAGCGCAACCGGACCCGCCTCAAGTCGCTGGCCAACGGCCGTCCGCGTCTGTCGGTCTTCCGCTCGTCCAAGAACATCTACGCCCAGGTCATCGATGATGAACGCGGCGTGACCCTGGCGTCGGCTTCCACTCTGGAAGCCGAAGGCAAGGGCGCGGATAAGGACGCTGCGGCCGCCGTCGGCAAGCTCGTCGCCGAGCGCGCGATCGAAAAAGGCGTCAAGGACGTCGTCTTCGATCGTGGCGGCTACATCTTCCACGGACGGGTGAAAGCCCTGGCCGACGCCGCGCGCGAAGCCGGCCTGAACTTCTAAGGGAAACACAATGGCTCGTGGTGACCAACAGCGCGGTGAAGGCGGTCAACGCCGTGACCGTCGCGACCGCAACGCCCCCGAAGAGCGGGTCGACAGCGACATCGTCGAAAAGCTCGTCCACATCAACCGCGTCGCCGCCACCGTTAAGGGCGGCCGTCGCTTCAGCTTCGCCGCTCTGATGGTCGTTGGCGACCAAAAGGGCCGCGTCGGCTTCGGTCATGGCAAGGCGCGTGAAGTGCCGGAAGCCATCCGCAAGGCGACCGAAGAAGCCAAGAAGACCATGATCCGCGTCCCGCTCCGCGAGTCGCGCACCCTGCACCACGACGGCGCTGGCCGTTGGGGCGCCGGTAAGGTCATGATGCGCGCTGCCCCTCCCGGCACGGGCGTCATCGCCGGTGGTCCGATGCGCGCGGTTCTCGAAACCCTGGGCGTCCAGGACGTCGTGGCCAAGTCGACGGGTTCCTCGAACCCGTACAACATGGTTCGCGCCACGTTCGAAGCCCTGAAGGTCCAGTCGTCGCCCCGCCAGATCGCCGCCAAGCGCGGCAAGAAGGTTGGCGACATCCTCGGCCGTCGCGCCGACGGCGCTTCGTCGCCGGAAGCCATCGAGGGCTAAGTCATGGCTGAAGCTAAGCAAGTCACGGTCCGCCAAACCGGCAGCCCGATCCGTCGTGAAAAGGACCAGCGCGCCACGCTCGCCGGTCTGGGTCTCAACAAGCTGGGCCGCGTGTCCACGCTCGAAGACACCCCGTCGGTCCGCGGCATGATCCGTAAGGTCGCGCACCTGCTGGAAATCGTCGAGTAAGTCTGTTACACGACGACCCAAGATCGCCACCCCGGTGAAAGCCGGGGTGGTTTTCGTTTGAAGTTTCTATCGTTTCCAAAGCCGAGTCTGGCCGCTGGCCAGGCGCAGATCTCCAAGGAGAGGCACATATGACCAAGCTGAACGAACTGGCTCCGGCTCCCGGCTCCACCAAGGGCCGCATGCGCGTCGGCCGCGGCCCGGGCTCGGGCAAGGGCAAGACCGGCGGTCGCGGTGTGAAGGGCCAGAAGGCGCGCTCGGGCGTCGCCATCAACGGCTTCGAAGGCGGCCAGATGCCGCTGCACATGCGCATGCCGAAGCGCGGCTTCAACAACCCCTTCCGCCTCGAGTTCGCCGAAGTGAACCTGTGGCGCCTGGAGCAAGCCGTCGAAGCCGGCAAGCTGAAGGCCGGCGCTGACGTCAGCGTCGCCGACCTGATCGCCGCCGGCGTCATCCGTCGTGAACTCGACGGCGTGAAGCTGCTGGGCAAGGGCGAGATCAAGTCGGCCCTGAAGCTGACCGTCTACTCGGCCACCGACGCCGCCATCAAGGCCGTCGAGGCCGCCGGTGGTTCGGTCACCGTGACCAAGAAGGCCAAGGCGCAAGCCGAAGCCTAAGACCACAGTGTCATCCCGAGCCGCGTGATCATGCGGGGCGGGAGCCGGGCGGGGTAGGGGCCTTTGCGCACCAGCTCGCCATAAAGCCCCATCGGGATGACGTTCTTTCGAGGCTCGCCGTGACATCACGGCGAGCCTCACCTATGTGTGGCTCCGCACTGGGGCCTAAGCCTCGAGCGTCGGCGATTCCGCCGATCTCCGGCCAGGCCCCGTACAATACTTGGAGCGCGCTCCGTGTCGTCGTCGACGATCCGGCCGCGTTCTCGTCGTGGGGAATTGAATGGCCTCGGCCGCCGAACAGCTCGCAGCCAACATGAACTTCGGGTCCTTCCAGAAGGCCTCCGAACTTCACAAGCGCATCTGGTTTACGCTCATCGCCCTGGTGGTGTTCCGCCTGGGCACTTACGTGCCGATCCCGGGCATCAACCCGGACGCCTTCGCCAGCGCCTTCGCCGGCCAGTCGAAGGGCATCCTGGGCATGTTCAACATGTTCTCGGGCGGCGCCGTCGAGCGCATGGCGATCTTCTCGCTGAACGTGATGCCCTACATCAGCGCCTCGATCATCGTGCAGCTGATGGGCTCGGTGTATCCGCCGTGGGAGAAGCTGAAGAAGGAAGGCGGCGAAGCCGGCCGCAAGACCCTCAACCAGTACACCCGCTACCTGGCCGTGATCCTGGCCCTGGTGCAGTCGTTCTCGATCGCCGTCGGCCTGCAGACGCAGCCGAACCTGGTCTATTCGGAACTGCCCGGCTGGTTCTTCGTCCTGTCGACCGTCGTCTCGCTGACCGGCGGCACCCTGTTCCTGATGTGGCTGGGCGAGCAGATCACCAGCCGCGGCGTGGGCAACGGCGTGTCCCTGATCATCTTCGCCGGCATCGTCGCGGCCCTGCCGCGCGGTCTTGGCCAGCTGTTCGTGACCGCCCAGAACACCGGCAACTACTTCCCGCTGATGGTGATCTTCGTGCTCGCCGTGGCGGTGATCTTCGCCATCGTGTTCATGGAGCGCTCGCAGCGCCGCCTGCTGGTGCACTATCCCAAGCGCCAGCAAGGCAACCGCATGGTCGGGGGCGACAGCTCGTTCCTGCCGCTGAAGATCAACACCGCGGGCGTCATCCCGCCGATCTTCGCCTCCAGCCTGCTTCTGCTGCCGACGACGGCCATGCAGTTCCTGAACCCGGCCAACCTGCCCAACTGGGCCCAGTGGCTGCCGCCCGTGGTCGGCGCCATGCAGCACGGTCAGCCGCTGTTCATGGCCTGCTACGCCGGCCTGATCATCTTCTTCTCGTTCTTCTACACCTCGGTGGTGTTCAATCCGGACGAGACGGCCGAGAACCTGCGCAAGTACGGCGGCTTCCTGCCGGGCATCCGTCCGGGCAAGCGCACCGCCGAGTATCTCGACTACGTGCTGACCCGCCTGACCGTGATCGGCGCGGCCTACATCACCGCCGTCTGCCTGTTCCCGGAAATCCTGATGGGCGCTCTTGGCAACAAGAACTTCGCCCTGGGCGGCACCTCGATCCTGATCGTCGTGACCGTGACCATGGACACCGTGGCTCAGATCCAGTCCCACCTGCTGGCGCACCAGTACGAGGGCCTGATCAAGAAGTCGAAACTGCGCGGCGGCCGCGGTCGCTGACGCAAGCGTGAAACCACCCGGAAGCCGGATTGTCACAATCCGGCTTCCGTTTTCTTTGAACGCATTCTAGGTCTGCCCACGGTGAGGGGCGTCAGACCCTGGGAAACGCGTGAAGGGGCATTTATGAACTTGATCCTGTTTGGCCCTCCCGGGGCGGGCAAGGGCACCCAGGCCAAGCGGCTGGTCGAGCAACGCGGCATGGTCCAGCTGTCGACCGGCGACATGTTGCGCGCCGCCATCGCCTCGGGCTCGGAGCTCGGCCAGAAGGTGAAGGGCGTGCTGGATCGCGGCGACCTGGTCACCGACGAAATCGTCATCGCGCTCATCGAAGAGCGCCTGCCCGAGGCCGAGGCCGCCGGCGGCGCCATCTTCGACGGTTTCCCGCGCACGGTTGCGCAGGCCCAGGCGCTGGACGTCATGCTGGCCAAGCGCGGCCAGAAGATCGACTCCGTCGTGCGACTCGAAGTAGACGAGCCCGCCTTGATCGAGCGGATCACCAAGCGATACGCGGAGCAGGGGCGGTCGGACGACAACCCCGAGACCTTCGTGAACCGTCTGGCCCGCTACAACGCCGACACCGCCCCCTTGCTCCCGTACTACCGTGAGCAGGGCAAGCTGGTGGAAGTGGACGGCATGGGGGCGGTGGAAGCCGTCGCCGCTTCGATCGACGCGACCCTGACGGTCGTGGCGTAAGTTTTAATGGAATCCGTTCTCATAACGGATTCCGCCATTGACGGATGCGCAACGATCCCTATAACGGGGCGCTTCCGCGAAAGGACGCGATCTGTGCGCGTCGGTCTGGGTCTTCGGATCGGGCCGAGCGCGCCGTTCGCGTCTTTGGTGCGTGACTAGGAGAACATTAGACGTGGCCCGTATCGCAGGCGTCAACATCCCGACGAACAAGCGCGTTGTCATCGCGCTTCAGTATATTCACGGCATCGGCCCGAAGTCCGCGCGTGACATCGTCACGACCGTGGGCATCGAGGACGCCCGTCGCGTCAATCAACTGACCGACGCGGAAGTGCTTCAGATCCGTGAAACGATCGACCGTGATTTCACCGTGGAAGGCGACCTGCGTCGCGAAAACTCGATGAACATCAAGCGTCTGATGGACCTGGCCTGCTACCGCGGCCTGCGTCACCGCAAGGGCCTGCCGGTCCGCGGCCAGCGCACCCACACGAACGCTCGTACCCGCAAGGGTCCGGCCAAGCCGATCGCCGGCAAGAAGAAGTAAGGTAGCCTGACCGATGGCCAAGGAACCGGGTCGCGTTAAAAAGCGCGAACGCAAGAACATCACCTCGGGCGTGGCGCACGTGAACGCCTCGTTCAACAACACCATGATCACCATCACGGACGCTCAGGGGAACACCATCTCCTGGTCGAGCGCCGGCATGATGGGCTTCAAGGGATCGCGCAAGTCGACCCCGTACGCCGCTCAGATGGCCGCCGAAGACGCGGGCAAGAAGGCTGCGGAACACGGCGTGAAGACCCTGGAAGTCAACGTTTCGGGTCCGGGTTCGGGTCGTGAATCGGCCCTGCGCGCCCTGCAGGCCGTCGGCATGACCATCACGACGATCCGCGACGTCACGCCGATCCCGCACAACGGCTGCCGTCCGCCCAAGCGCCGTCGCGTCTAGTATTTTTTAGATCCAATTCTCCTTCGCCGGCTGCGTCAAACGCGGCCGGCGAGTCGCGTTCAAGGGACACCACGTGATCGAAAGAAACTGGAACGAGCTGATCCGTCCTGAGAAGCCGCAGATCGAAACCGGCGCCGACGCCAGCCGCAAGGCTCGTATCGTCGCTGAACCGCTCGAGCGTGGTTTCGGTGTGACGCTCGGCAACGCCCTGCGTCGCGTTCTCCTCTCGTCGCTGCAAGGCGCCGCCGTCACCGCCATCCAGATCGATGGCGTGGTGCACGAGTTCTCCTCGCTCGAGGGCGTTCGTGAAGACGTCGTCGACATCGTTCTGAATATCAAGCAACTCGCCGTGCGCATGCACGCCGAGGGCCCCAAGCGCATGACCCTGCGCGCCTCGGGCGCCGGTCCGGTCACCGCTGGCCAGATCGAAACCCCGGCCGACATCGAGATCCTCAACCCCGACCACGTGCTCTGCACGCTGGACGAGGGCGGTTCGGTGCGCATGGAATTCACGGTCAACACCGGCAAGGGCTACGTCCCGGCCGACCAGAACCGTCCGGAAGACGCGCCGATCGGCCTGATCGCCGTCGACGCCCTGTACTCGCCGGTGAAGCGCGTGGCCTACAAGGTCGAGCCGACCCGCGAAGGCCAGCGCCTGGACCGTGACAAGCTGACCCTGGAAGTCGAGACCAACGGCGCCGTCACCCCGGTGGACGCCGTGGCCTACGCCGCTCGCATCCTGCAAGACCAGCTGCAGATCTTCATCACCTTCGAAGAGCCCAAGGCCAAGGCCGCGGACGAAACGAAGCCCGAGCTGCCGTTCAACCCGGCTCTGCTCAAGAAGGTCGACGAGCTGGAACTGTCGGTCCGTTCGGCCAACTGCCTGAAGAACGACAACATCGTCTATATCGGCGACCTGATCCAGAAGACCGAAGCCGAGATGCTCCGCACCCCGAACTTCGGCCGCAAGTCGCTGAACGAGATCAAGGAAGTTCTCGCCGGCATGGGTCTGCACCTCGGCATGGACGTGCCGAACTGGCCGCCGGAAAACATCGAAGACCTGGCCAAGAAGTTCGACGACCAGATCTAAGACGACTATCGCGCTGAATCCGGGCCGCTCTTCGATCCTTCGGGACCGGAGAGCGGCCTGGGCCTTTTGAAGCCGCTACGCGGTGGAAGGCCCCGGCGTTTCGTTCTGACCCGGCCGGGATGCGAGCTGGGACTGGTGACAACAGGCGCTTCTTTCGCGCCGCTCGGGCCAAGAGCCCAGGAGATACAAAATGCGTCACGGTAACGCCTACCGCAAACTCGGCCGCACCTCGGCTCACCGCACCGCCATGTTCGCCAACATGTCGGCCTCGCTGATCAAGCACGAGCAAATCGTCACCACCCTGCCGAAGGCCAAGGAACTGCGTCCGATCGTCGAAAAGCTGGTCACCCTGGCCAAGCGCGGCGACCTGCACGCTCGCCGTCAGGCCATCAGCTCGGTTCGCGACGTCGAGCAAGTCGGCAAGCTCTTCGCCGTGCTCGGCCCGCGCTACAAGGATCGTCAGGGCGGCTACATCCGCGTCCTGAAGGCCGGCTTCCGCTACGGCGACAACGCCCCGATGGCCGTGATCGAGTTCGTCGATCGCGACGTCTCGGAAAAGGGCAAGGACTCGGGTCCGGTCTACGCCAACGAAGCCGAAGACTAATCTTCAGCCCCGGCTGAAACGAAAAGGCCCCGGAGCGATCCGGGGCCTTTTTGCTGTCTGGGATATCGGCGGCAGCGCGTTTTTGAACCTCTCCCATGGGGAGAGGGAGGGTCCCAGTCACCGACTGACGATGATGCCGTCGAACTCGGGTAGGGCGAGCTTCAGCTTGTCGCGCGCGAAGGCGCCGGCCGTCAGCGGGCCGTGCACCGTTCCCGGACCGTCCTTGGCCGTCTCCACATAGTAGAAACGCGGCGTCTCGTCGGGGAGGTCGCGCCGGGCGATGACGACGTAGCGCTCATTGCCGCCGTACTGGTCGATACGCGGCCCCAGCACCGTCTCGCAGCTCAGAGCGTCGCGCTCCCAGCACAGGCGCAGGGCCTCGCCGCGGGCGTCCGACGCCAGGCGATAGCGGCCGGCGACGATCTCGTAGGTCCCCTGGAAGTCCAGCCAGCCGATGCCGCCCGCGCCCTGCACGTAGCGGACGTCGCGCTCGACCCACTTGCCTTGCAGCCGCACCTTCTCGCGGCACAGCGCGACCTCGGGGATCGACGTCATGCGGCAGGCGGCCGGCTTGCGCTCGCTGGGCTGCGGCGCGGGGAGGGGAGGCGGCAGCCTGCGGGCCTCGGCCAGGGCCGCCTCGCGGGCGATGGCCGTCTTCTCGATGGTCGCCTGCTCGGCGGGCGACAGCACGAAGTCGGCCTGGGCGGCCGCGGCGCTCGTCGCCACGGCCAGCGCGACCGCCGTCCAGCAAAGCCGGGCGGCGGGTCTTGTGAAGACCGGCTCCGTCATTCGCGGGTCAGGTCCTGGCGTTGGAAGAGAGCCAGAGCCGCGGCCGACAGGCCGGCCAGCCAGGCCAGCAGGAAGCTCAGGGCCAGGCCCCAGGGCGCGGGCGCGTCGACGACGCTGCGGGGCGTCAGGATCACGGTCTTCAGCAGGTCGCCCGAGAAGGCGGGGATGGCCAGGGCCTTCAGGCTGGGCTCGTGCAGCTGGCTGGCCACGATCGACTGGGCGACCGCCAGGACCAGCCCGACGATCAGCGCGCCCATGGTCGAGCGGGTGGTCACGCCCACCACGGCCGACAGCGCGACCAGCACCATCAGCTGCAGCCAGCTGACCGCGAAGGTCCCCAGCAGGTCGGTCGCCGCCGAGCCGCGATAGGCCACCAGCGGCGCGCCGCTGGTGAGCGCGCTGAACAGGCCGCCCAGGGCGGCGGCCAGGGCGTAGAGCGCCAGGCTGACGGCCACGGCGCCGGCGACGGTCGCCAGCTTGGCCAGCAGCAGGTTCGCCCGGCCGTTGCGCGGGGTCAGCAGCCGCCAGGTCTCCCAGCGGTAGTCGCCGGCCAGCACGGCGGTCGACAGGATCAGCACGAACAGGCCCACGACCGGCGAGGCGCCGCCGGCCAGCGCCTTGACCATGCGTCCGGCCAGGTCGACCGGGATCGGCGGCATGCCCTTCATCATGCCGCGGGCGAAGAGCTCGCCGCCGACGCCCATGACCAGGCCGGCGATGGGCGGGAACAGCACGCCCCAGAACAGCGTGCCGCGGTCCCTGAGCAGGCGGAACCGCTCGGCGGAGATGGCGTCAGCGAGCATCGGCCGGCTCCTTGGCTTGCAGGATGTCGAGATAGGCGCTTTCCAGGTCGGCTTCGCGCCAGCGGGCCTCGTGGATGTCGACGCCGGCATTGACCAGCGCGCGGATCAGGGCGGGCGCCTCGTGGCGCTCGATCTGGGCCAGGACGGCGTCCGGACCATCGGCCTCAGCCTGGGCGCCGAGCAGTTCGAGCACTTGGGCCACCGGAGCGGCGACGAGGCGCAGGGCGGGCTTGCGGCCGGCCAGGGTCTCCACCGGGCCTTCGGCCACCAGTTTGCCCTTGGCCAGGATCGCCACGCGGTCGCAGACCCGCCGCACCTCGTCCAGCTGGTGGCTGGCCAGGATGATGGTCGCGCCTTCCTCGGCGGCCAGGCGGCGGATCAGCTCGCGGATCTCCTGGATGCCGGCCGGGTCCATGCCGCTGGTCGGCTCGTCCAGGATGGCCAGGGTGGGGCGGGTGAAGAACACCGCCGCCAGCCCCAGCCGCTGCTTCATGCCGACCGAATAGGTCGAGGTCTTGCGGTCGGCCGCGTCGGAAAGGCCCACGCGGTCCAGCCAGCCGTCGATGTCGACGTCGCGGGCGCCGCTCTGCAGGGCCAGCATCTTCAGGGTGTCGCGAGCGGTCAGGTAGGGCGGATAGCGCGGCGTCTCGATCATCGCGCCCACCTGGCGCAGCGACGAGGCGTGACCGGCCGGCGAGCCCGACAGCCGGGCGACGCCCGAGGTCGGCCGCACCAGGCCCATGGCGATGCGGAACAGCGTGCTCTTCCCGGCTCCGTTGGGGCCCAGCACGCCGAACACGCCGCCGGCGGGGATCTTGAGGGTCAGGTTGTCCAGCGCCCTCACGGCGCCGTAGGTCTTGGTCAGCCCTTCGGCCTCGAGCGCGAAACTCATGCGGCGCTTGCCCGGCACGGCGACATCGAACGACTCCCTTATGAACTTGCCGCGACTATGGGCGATGGAACGCAGGTCGGCCAAGTTGTTTGGCGACTGCAATACGAATTGTCGCCGAGCTGTCCTATAGGGGCTGAACTCTTTGCTTCAGGGCCCGGCCATGACCGTTCTTCCCCGCCTCGCCGCATTGCTGGCGATCGCCGTCCTTTCCGGCTGCGCGACCGCGCCGCGACCCGTCGCCGAAGGCCCGCCGGTCCAGGCTTCCAAGGCCCAGGCTTCCAGCACCAAGGCGTCGATGACCATCCTGGTGTCGATCGACGGCTTCCGCGCCGACTATCTGGACCGCGGCGACACCCCGACCATGAAGGCCCTGGCCGACGACGGCGTGCGCGCGGCCATGCGTCCGTCGTTCCCTTCGCTGACCTTCCCCAACCACTACACCCTGGTCACCGGCAAGCGCCCCGACCACAACGGCATCGTCGGCAACACGATGGAGGATCCTCAGATCCCCGGCGTGACCTTCACGCTGGGCAACCGTGACGCGGTGACCGACAGCCGCTGGTGGGAGATGGCCAAGCCGATCTGGGTCAGCGCCGAGCAGCAGGGCGTCAAGACCGGCACGATGTTCTGGCCGGGCTCCGAAGCGCAGATCGACGGCGTGCGGCCGACCAAGTGGGCCGTGTTCGACCAGAAGAAGCCCTCGAACGACCGCGTCGACACGCTGCTGTCGTGGCTCGACGAGACCAAGGACTCCCCGCTGGGCCTGGCCACGCTCTATTTCGACATCGTCGACAGCGCCGGTCACCGCTACGGCCCGGACTCGGCCGAGGTGCGCAAGGCCGCCGCCGACGTCGACGCCGCCATCGCCCGCCTGGTCGACGGGCTCAAGGCGCGCGGCCTCTACGACACCACCAACATCGTCATCGTCGCCGACCACGGCATGGCCCCGCTGCCGGGCAAGCAGCGCGTGGTGCTGGACGAGGCGGTCGACGTTTCGAAGCTGCGCTACGTGGGCCTCGGCGCCATCGCCGGCATCTATCCCAACAAGGGCGAGGAAGCCGCCGTCACCGCCGCCCTGACCAAGCCGCACGCCCACATGACCTGCTGGGAAAAGGCCAGGATCCCGGCCCGCCTGCACTACGGCTCCAACCGCCGGATCGCCCCGATCGTCTGCTCGGCCCAGACCGGCTGGTACATCACCACGGCCGAGTCCCAGGCCAAGCGCACCAGCCCCGAGCGCGACGGCGGGGCGCATGGCTTCGACAACGCAGATCCCTTGATGCAGGCGGTGTTCGTCGCTAGCGGTCCGTCCTTCAAATCGGGCAAGACCTTGCCGGTGTTCGACAATGTCGACGTCTATCCGCTGCTGGCCAAGGTGACGGGCGTGCGTCCCGAGAAGGTCGACGGCCGGCTGGCCCCGGTGGCCGGCGCTCTGCGCTGATCGGCCAGGGCTGATCGCCAAGTGTGATCGAAGGCAAGGGGCGGGGCTCAAGGCTCCGCCCTTTTGCTTGCTCAAATAATTACGTTATGCGTTAAATATTGCGTCTCAATGCAATAGGAGGCGCGCATGGCCCGCCTGACCTCGGCCCTCTGCTACAGGGATCCCAAGGCCGCCCTGAAATGGCTGGAAGCGGCGTTTGGCTTCGAGCTCGTCCTGCTGATCGAGGACGGGGAGGGCAATCTCGCCCACTCGCAGATGAGCCTGGGCGAGGCCCACGTGATGGTCGGCAACGAGTGGAGCGCCGACCACGCCAGCCCGGCCTCGCTGGGCGGCAAGAACACCCAGACGGTGCACATCCATATCGACGAGGATGTCGACGCCCATTGCGAACGGGCCCGCGCCGCCGGGGCCGAGATCCTGATGGAGCCGGACACCCAGTTCTACGGCGATCGCACCTATCGCTGCCGCGACCTGGAAGGTCACATCTGGACGGTGGGCCAGACGGTGAAGGCCGTCACCCGCGAGGAGGCCGAGGCCGCCACCGGCCTGAAGATCCAGGGCTGGGCGTGAGCCCCGACGACTTCCGCCGCCTGGCTCTGGCCCTGCCGGGCGTGGTCGAGGGCGCGCACATGGGGACGACGGATTTCCGCGTCGGGCGGATCTTCGCCACCCTGGGCTATCCCGACGCCCGCTACGGCATGGTGCAGCTGACCCGCGACCTGCAGGAAATGCTGGTCGCCGCCGAGCCGGCCGCTTTCCTCCCGGTCAAGGGCGGCTGGGGCCTGAAGGGGGCGACCAATGTCGTGCTCGACGCCGTCGACGAGATCACGCTGAAGAGCGCTCTCGAACAGGCCTGGCGGCTGAAGGCCGGCAAGCGCCTGCTGGCCGAACTAGACGCCCGGGCATGAGTCTGGATCGCACCCTGGCCGCCCTGGCCGAACCCCATCGCCGGCGCACGGTCGAGCTGCTGGCCGACGGTCCGCGCCGGGCCGGCGAGCTGGCGCAGGCGCTGGGCCTGTCGCCGCCGGCCATGAGCCGCCACCTGCGGGCCCTGCGCGAGGCGCGGCTGGTCGAGGAAAGCCATCCGCCGTTCGACGCCCGGGTGCGGGTCTACGCCCTTCGGCCCGAACCCATGGCCGAGCTGAAGGCCTGGGCCGCGGCCGCCGAGGCGCTGTGGAGCGACCAGCTCCTGGCGCTCAAGGCCCATGTCGAGGCGTCCATGGAGACGAGCGAGGCATGAGCGCCCGCATCCTCGTGGCCCTGCGCATCAAGGCGCCGCCCACGCGGGTGTTCGACGCCTTCGTCGGCGAGACCGGCGTCTGGTGGCGGCCCAATCCGCTGTTCTCGTTCACCCCGCGCTCGCCGGGCGTGCTGGCCTTCGACGGCGAAGGGGAGGGCGCGCGCCTCGTCGAGCGCCTGGCTTCGGGCAAGGTGTTCGAGATCGGCCGGGTGCGGACCTGGGTGCGCGGCGAGCGGCTGGTGTTCGGCTGGCGCCAGGCGGCGTTCGCGCCGGGCATGGACACCGAGGTCGAGGTCCGCTTCGAGGCCGTCGGCGAGGAGACGAGGGTCACCGTCGAGCATCGCGGCTGGGAAACCGTGCCCGCCGAGCACGTGGCTCGCCATGGTTTCCCGGATCAGCTGTTCCTGCTGCGCCACGGCCAGTGGTGGACAGGGCTGCTGGAGGGGCTGAGCGTTCACCTAACTCCGTAAAATCCCCGCGAAAGCGGGGACCCAGGCTTTTTCTGAAACGCGTGGCGCTCGACGACAAAACACCTGGGTCCCCGCTTTCGCGGGGATTTTACGGGAGAGAGAACGGCCTCGAGCCCTTGCCGACTGTCCGACAGGCGGTCAAACATCCCGCCCCCGGGAGGTTTCATGTCCGAACCCATCGCCCATCCGGCCCGCAAGGCGGCGCTGGGCTTCATCTTCGTCACCGCCCTGATGGACGTGCTGTCGCTTGGCCTGATGATCCCCGTGCTGCCCAGCCTGGTGAAGGCGATGGCCGGCGGCCACACCGACGACGCCGCCCAATGGACGGCGGCCTTCGGCATGGTCTGGGGCACGATGCAGTTCTTCTGCTCGCCGATCCTGGGGATGATGTCCGACCGGTTCGGGCGACGGCCGGTGATCCTGATCTCGATCTTCGGCCTGGGGATCGACTACATCTTCATGGCCCTGGCCCCGACCCTGTGGTGGCTGTTCGTCGGCCGGATCATCCACGGGGCCACGGCCGCCAGCTTCTCGGCGGCGGGCGCCTACATCGCCGACGTCACGCCCGAAAAGGGCCGGGCCAAGGCCTTCGGCCTGATCGGCGCGGCTTGGAGCGTCGGCTTCATCGCCGGCCCGGCGCTCGGCGGCCTGCTGGGCAAGATCGACCTGCACCTGCCGTTCTGGGTGGCCGCGGCCATGGCCCTGCTGAACTGGCTGTACGGCCTGCTGGTGCTGCCGGAATCCCTGCCGCCCGAAAAGCGCATCACCCGCTTCGACTGGACCAAGGCCAACCCCGTCGGCTCGCTGAAGCTGCTGGGCTCGCACCCCGACCTCCCGCGCCTGGGCGTGGTCAGCTTCCTGATGCAGCTGGCCCACAACGCCTATCCCAGCGTCTTCGTGCTCTACACCGGCTATCGCTATGGCTGGGACACCGCCCAGATCGGCCTTCTGATGATGCTGTCGGGCGTGCTGGGCGTGATCGTCCAGGCGCTGCTGATCGGCCCGATCGTCGACCGGTTGAAGGAGCGCGGGGCGGTGATCGTCGGCCTGGTCTGCTTCGTCGTCTCGTTCGGGATTTTCGCCTTCGCGCCCAACGGCTGGATCTTCGCCTCGGGCCTCGCCGTCAGCGCCTTCGCCGCCCTGATCCAGCCGGGCCTTATGGGCATGATGACCAAGCGCGTCGGCCCCAGCGAGCAGGGCCAGCTGCAGGGCGCCAACTCGGCGATCATGGGGCTGACGGCGATCATCGGGCCGGCGCTCTATGGCCTGTCGCTGGCCTTTGCGGTGCGTCACGAGCAGACCCTGCACCTGCCGGGCCTGCCGCTGGTCATCGCCGGCCTCTTGGCCCTGGGCGGCTTGATGGTGATCCTGGGCACCCGCAGGGCCCGCCCCGTGGCGGTCGCGGAACCGGGCCTCGATCCCGCGCGCTGAACGCCTTGATTGCGCCCGAAAACTTCGCTGTTTAGGGGGCGAGAGCGCGTGCCTGGCTCTCGCAGGCCGGGCGCGCCGCAAGATCTGACGGAGCCATCGACTTGTCCAAGCCCGCCCTTCGCGTCCTGCTTCCGACCCTGGCCCTCCTGGCCGCCTGCTCGGATCCGGCCTCGCGCAGCCAGGCCCAGTCCATCCCGGAACTCGCCCAGCCCACCCGCAAGGCGCCCACCGATCCGGGCTCGATGAAGGCTTCGTTCGCCCCGGTGGTGAAGAAGACGGCCCCGGCCATCGTCAACGTCGCCAGCCGCCGCGTGGTCCAGCGCCAGCAGTCGCGCGACCCGTTCTGGGACTTCTTCATGGGCGGGGCCGGCGGCACGCCCCGCGCCCAGGTGCAGGGCTCGCTCGGCTCGGGCGCCATCGTCCGCGCCGACGGGGTGATCATCACCAACCACCACAACATCGAGAACATGAGCGACATCACCGTGCAGCTCGCCGACCGGCGCGAGTTCCCGGCCACGGTGCTGCTCGACGACCCGCGCTCGGATCTGGCGGTGCTCAAGATCGACACCAAAGGCGAGCGCCTGCCCACCATCGCCATCGACGACCAGGAACAGCTCGAGGTCGGCGACCTGGTCCTGGCCATGGGCAACCCGTTCGGCGTCGGCCAGACCGTCACCAACGGCATCGTCTCGGCCCTGGCCCGCACCGACGTGGGCGCGGCCGAGTTCGGCAGCTACATCCAGACCGACGCGGCCATCAACCCGGGCAATTCCGGCGGCCCGCTGGTCGACATGGACGGCGACCTGATCGGCGTGAACACCTTCATCATCTCGCGTTCGGGCTCGTCCAGCGGCGTCGGCTTCGCCATCCCGGCGGCCGTGGTCCGGCAGGTGGTCTCGACCGCGCTGGGCGGCGCCCACAGCGTCGTGCGGCCGTGGCTGGGCGTGCGCGGCCAGCCGGTCACCGGCGACCTGGCCAAGAGCTTGGGCATGACCACCCCGCGCGGGGTGCTGGTGTCCGACATCTATCCCGGCGCCTCGGCCGACAAGGGCGGCATCAAGGAAGGCGACGTCATCCTGTCGATCGACGGCCAGGCGGTGAACGACGAGGGCGGCGGCGCCTTCGCCATCGGCACCCACAAGGTCGGCGACCGCGTGCCGGTGCAGATCCGCCGCGGCGACCGCGAGCAGACCCTGACCATCCGCGCCGAGGCCGCGCCGGAAGTGCCGGCCAAGGACGAGCGCACGATCAGCGGCCGCAACCCCTTCGACGGCGCGACGGTGATGAACCTGTCGCCCGCCGCCGCCCAGGACATCGGCGCCGACGCCTTCGCCGGCAAGGGCGTGCTGGTCACCAAGGTCGGCCAGGGCTTCGCCCTGAACGCCGGCCTGCGCCCGGGCGACTTCGTGCGCGAGGTCAACGGCAAGGCCATCAACACCACGGCCGACCTGGCCGCCGCCACCCGCGGCGACGCGGCGACCTGGAACGTGGTCATCGAGCGCAACGGCCAGCGCATCGCGGCCCGCTTCCGGACCTAGGCCTATTCACCTTCTGCCATGGGGAGAAGGAGAGGCGGGCCCCTCCCTCTCCCCTTCGGGAGAGGGTTTGCTCGGGCGTCGGCGCACCCTAGGTTAGAGACCATGTCCGATCTCTTCCAAGCCGCCGGCATCGCGCCCCATGCGCCCGCGCCGCTGGCCGACCGCCTGCGTCCGCAAAGCCTCGACGAGGTCGTGGGCCAGGAGCACCTGCTGGGTCCCGACGGCCCCATCGGCCGGATGGCGGCGGCCCATCGCCTGGCCTCGATGATCCTGTGGGGCCCGCCCGGCACCGGCAAGACCACCATCGCCCGCCTGCTGGCCAAGGCGGGCGGCTACGAGTTCATGCAGATTTCGGCCGTGTTCTCCGGCGTCGCCGACCTGAAGAAGGCCTTCGAGCAGGCCCGCATGCGCCGCCAGTCGGGCCAGAGCACCCTGCTGTTCGTCGACGAGATCCATCGCTTCAACCGCGCCCAGCAGGA
This sequence comes from Caulobacter vibrioides, assembly GCA_001449105.1. Taxonomy (GTDB): domain Bacteria; phylum Pseudomonadota; class Alphaproteobacteria; order Caulobacterales; family Caulobacteraceae; genus Caulobacter; species Caulobacter vibrioides_C. The sequence continues at coordinate 49,810 of LNIY01000087.1, forward strand.
CGGCTTCCTGCCGTTCGTGGAGGAGGGGATCGTCACCCTCGTGGGCGCGACGACCGAGAACCCCTCGTTCGAGCTGAACGGCGCTCTGCTGTCGCGGGCCCAGGTGTTCGTGCTCAAGCGCCTCGACGAGACCTCGCTGGAGGCCCTGCTCGCTAAAGCCGAAGCCGCCGAGAACCGCAAGCTGCCGGTCGACGCCGAGGCCCGCCAGGTCTTGATCGCCATGGCCGACGGCGACGGCCGCTACCTGCTGACCCTGACCGAGACCCTGCTGTCGATCGGCACGGACACGCCGCTCAATCCCACCCAGCTGGGCCAGCTGCTGCAGAAGCGACGCCCGGCCTACGACAAGGACCGCGAGGAGCACTACAACCTGATCTCGGCCCTGCATAAGTCGGTGCGCGGGTCGGATCCTGACGCGGCCCTCTATTGGCTGGCGCGGATGCTGGAGGGCGGCGAGGATCCGCTGTTCATCGCCCGCCGCCTGGTGCGTATGGCGTCGGAGGACATCGGCGCGGCCGATCCGCTGTCCCTGCTGCTGACCACGGCGGCCAAGGACGCCTACGACTTCCTGGGCAGCCCGGAAGGCGAGCTGGCCCTGGCCCAGGCCGTGGTCCACATGGCCAGCGCGCCCAAGTCCAACGCCGTCTACACCGCCTACAAGGCCGCCCGCCGCGCCGCCAAGGAGACCGGCAGCCTGATGCCGCCCTCCCACATCCTCAACGCCCCGACCAAGCTGATGAAGACCCTCGGCTATGGCGACGGCTACGCCTACGACCACGACGTCGAGGGCGGCGTCTCGGGCCAGAACTACTTCCCCGACGGCATGGCCCGGCCGAAGTTCTACGAACCCAAGCACATCGGCGCCGAGGCCAAGGTCAAGGAACGCCTGGACCACTGGAGCCAGCTGCGCCGGGGCGGGAAATAGGTTCCTTCTCCCCTTGCGGGAGAAGGTGGCGCGAAGCGCCGGATGAGGGGTTGCACGGCGCGTCCGTTGCGTATCAATGCGGCCATGTCTGAGAGACCCCTCATCCGACCGGCTCGCGCCGGCCACCTTCTCCCGCAAGGGGAGAAGGATGACTA
>LNIY01000088.1 GCA_001449105.1 Caulobacter vibrioides
CCCCCTCCGGCCCCCCGGCCCCCCTCCCCCAGAGGGGGAGGATCTTGTTGGCGTTAGATGCTCCCCCTCTGGGGGAGCTGTCGCGGAGCGACTGAGGGGGGCGGGTCAGCCCCCGGCCCGCTGCAGCGCATACACCCGGCACGCCGAGGCCAGCGGGCGTTCGGCCCGGCCGGCGTCGATCCGCTGGATCAGGGCGGCGATGCTGACGGCGTCCTGCTTGGCGATACGCTCGAGCGCGGCCCAGAACTCGGGCTCGAGGGCCAGCGAGGTGGCGTGGCCCGCCAGGTTCACCGATCGCTTTTTCAAACTGCCCATCGGCGCAACTCTCCGGCGGAACGTCGGTTCGGCTCTTGATTAAAAATGACGGCGTGTCATCTTTAGTGACGCCACGCCGGGAGCATGCCTGATGAGCACAGCCGCGCAAGTCCTTGACGCTACTTCTGCGCGTCCTCCGCTGGGCGCCCGCGATGCGAGCTTCCGCCTGCAGCCTTTGCGGGCGTTTCGCGCCGTCCGTCGGTTGATCGCCGACAAGGAGGACACGGCCCAGGTGTTCGAGGTGATGCGGGCACTGTCCGGCCGCGCCATTCCCAACGGCTATGCCCGGATGCTGAAGACCCCGCAGGGTGGGGCGATCGCCTACCGCCGCGAGGAATTCGCCGACTGGCTGTCGGACGAGGCCTGGCTGGCCCAGTTCCAGCCGGGCACGGTGGGCGCGGCCTATCGCGACTTCATCGCTCCGCGCGGCCTGACCGCCGAGGGCCTGGCCGAGGAGAGCCGCAAGGTCGCCGACGCCGACATGGACGCCGCCCACCCGCTCTTGTGGTACGCCCGCCGCCTGCGCGACGTGCACGACGTCTGGCACGTGCTGACCGGCTACGGCACGGACGCGCTGGGCGAGGTCTGCGTGGTGGCTTTCTCCTACGCCCAGACCCGCAGCCTGGGCTTCGCCCTGATCGCCTTCGCCGGCGCCCAGGAGTTCCGTCGCCTCAAGGACGGCCAGCCCTATGGCAAGGCGGTGCGCGAGGCCTGGCGGGCGGGGCGCAAGGCCGCATGGCTGCCCGAGGTCGACTATCCGGCCCTGTTCGCCATGCCGCTGAGCGAGGCGCGGCGCACGCTCGGCATCGTTCCGCCCGCCACCTACCAGGCCATTCCGCAGGACCTGCGCGAGCACTACCAGCGCGCGGCCTGACGCCTCAGGGCGCCGGTCTCGCCGGATAGCGGGCGATGGCCGGATCGGCGGCCACGGCGTCCAGGATCCAGTCGCGGAAGGCGGCGATCTTGCGCACGCGCCGACGGTCTTCCGGATAGACCAGCCAATAGCCGCCGCCGTAGTGCGGCGCGATGTCGAACGGCTGCACGAGCCGTCCCGAGGCGATCTCGGCGGCGAAGAAGATCGGCGAGCCGACGGCCAGGCCCTGGCCGGCCAGCGCCGAGGCCACCTCGATCGACTGGGCGTCGGCCTCCAGGCGCGGGGCCTCGGGGCCCTGCGGCGGCGCGACCCCGGCGGCGCGAAACCACACTTCCCATTCGCGAGAGGCGCCGATGCGCGGCGCGGCCAGCAGGTCGGCGGGACGCTCGAACGGTCCATGCCGCGCCAGGAACTCGGGTGAGCACACGGCGGTCTGGACGAAAGGCATCAGGAAGTGGGCGGCCAGCCCCGGCCACTCGCCATGGCCGGCGCGCAGGCCCAGGTCCGCCTCGCCGCGACCAAGGTCCCGCAGGACGTGGCTGCCCTCCAGCCGCACGGCGATCATCGGATGGGCCAGCTGGAACGCGCCCAGCCGCGCGGCCAGCCAGTGGTTGGCCAGGCTCTGCATGGTGGTGATCGCCAGCACGCCCTGGTCGGCCTCGGCCAGGTCGGAGAGGGCCGCGCGCAGCAGGCCCATCGACTCGGTGGCCGCGCGCGCCAGCCGTTCGCCCGCCGGGGTCAGGTCGACCTCGCGGACCTTGCGCACGAAGAGGGGCTGGCCCAGCCGCTGCTCAAGGGTCTTCACCTGCCAGCTGACGGCGGCCTGGGTGACGCCCAGCTCGTCGGCGGCGCGCGTGAAGCTCTTCAGCCGGGCGGCGGCCTCGAAGACGCGAATGGCGCCGAGCGAATATGAAGCAAGGATGTCAGCCATAAGTCTGGTTTATCCATAGCTCAACGAACCGCGTTTGTCGCCCGCCGCGATCGGGCCGATCTTCCCTGTGTCGCCGGGGAACAGGAGATGCGGCCATGGAAGAGTTCCACAAGACCCATAAGGAAACTAGCTTCGGTTGGGTGTGGGCGATCGAGCGCCTGATCGCCGCTTGGAAGCGGATGGCGGAGACGCCGCCGACGGTCGCGCCGGGCTGCTGCGACAGCCTGCCCAAGGGCGCCCGCTATCTCGCTCCGCGCTGAGCGCGGTTCAGCCCCGCAGGCGGCGCACGAGGCGTAGGGCGATGAAGCCCGCCAGCAGCGTCAGGATCGCCGATGCGGCGGTGCGCCAGTGAGCCTTCCGGCGCCTGTCTGCATCGGCCAGCGCCGACAGCCGCGCCTTCTGATCCTCGGGCTTCAGCAGCCAGTCAGGTCCAGCCTTGGCGCCGAGCAGGATCCCGCTCGGCGGCGCGCTGTCCGCTCCGGCCGGTTCGTAGTAGCGCACGGCCACATAGCGACGGGCGTGGTCGCCGAACCGGCCTCCGCCGGTCAGGCAGGCGTCCCTGGCCGCCTCGGATCTTGCGGACGAGGGCGAGCAGGCCAGGCGAAGCGCGCGACCGTCGACGGTCTCGAAGGCGTACCCGCCGGGCGCGGGCTTGTCGGTGGGCGTAGAGAACATGCCGATGGTCAATACGGTCTGGGCGCGCGGCGGCGGCGACCAGATGGGATCGATCGGAACCATCCAGTTCCAGAACGCATGCCAGCCGACGAAGGCCGCCAGTATCGGAGCCGCGCGAACCGCCGCGTCGCGCAGCGGCCAGGGAGAAGCGGCTTGCTCGCCCAATCAGTCCTCGCGCTTGGCGCCGTCCAGGGTGCGCGACAGCTTGTCGGCGCGGACGGCGTCGAGGGTCTTTTCGGCCTTGGTGCGGCCGAAGCGGGCGCGGTTCTCGGTGGCGCTCTGCTTGGCGTCGCTTTTGGCCTTGGCCTTGCGGGCGTGGTTGAGGTTGAGGATCTCGGCCATGGTCGGGTCTTAGGTCTTGGGCTTGGCGGCCGGGGCGGGGGTGCGCTTGCTGGCCGGGCGGATGATCAGGGTCTCCTGCAGGCGCAGGCTTTCGCCCTTCTTGATCACATAAGGCGCGCGGCCGGGGAAGACGCAGTTCTGCATCGACAGTTCGTTGCGCAGGATCCAGCGGGTGACAGGCTTGCCATTGGCCCTGCAGCTAAGCCCCACCGTCCAGGCCGGGAGGCCCGGCGCGCCGGAGGGGGAAGACCAGGCGAAGCCCATGGCCTTGCCGGCCTCGACCGGTTCGTTCTGCGGCTTCACCTGCTTGCCGCCCGAGCCGAACACCAGGGCGTCGGGCCGGATCAGGCGGATCGAGAAGCCGCCGTAGCCCTTGACGTCGTTGCTGCCGCCCAGCGCCAGGCTGTCGGTGCGGGCGGTGATGGTGGTGTCGAACTCGATCCGCCGCGCGCCGCCCTTCAGCGGGTGGACGATCACCGATGTGGTCTCGGTGGCGGCGTACACCACCTCCGGCCCCGAATTGACCAGCCAGTCGGCCTTGATCGTCACCTTGCCGCGCCCGGCCGCGTCGCCTTCGAAGCTGCGGTCGTGGATGTTGAAGGTCAGCCCCTGCATGAACCAGCCGTCGCCGATGCTCTTGCCGTCGACCAGCACCTGGTGCCAGCTCCAGAAGGCCCCGCGCTGGTGCAGGTGGTCGGCGGGGCGGTCCTCGGTCAGCACCGTTCCGTCCGGCGCGTACAGCGGGTGGACGTAGTTGGAGCGGCCCGGCTCCCTGGCCGGGTCCAGCGGCTTGGTGCGGTAGACCAGCACGGTCTTGCCGTCCTCGGTGATGGTCAGGGCGTCGTCGCTTAGAACGGCGTCGATGCGGCCGGCGAGGGCGGGCGTCGCGGCGGCCAGGAAGAGGACGGCGGCGAGGGCGGCTTTTCTCAAGACAGGTCGTCCTTGGCCAGGGCGCGGGCGAGGGCGGGGCGGGCGTTGGCGCGGGCCAGCCAGTCGTCATAGACGGGGTGGGCCGGCAACATCTGGCGGGCGAACTGCAGCAGGCTGACGAACAGGATGTCGGCGGCCGAGAAATGCTCGCCCAGCAGCCAGGGCTGCTTTTCCAGCGTGGTGCGCAGGCGCTCGTCCAGGGCAGCGTACTGGGCCTTGTCCTGGTCGTCCTGGCGCTGTTTCCACAGGTTGGTCACCGCCGGCTCCAGCACACCGGCATAGTAGGCGAGCCACGACAGGTAGGGCCCGCGATGCGGGTCGCTGATCATCGGCCCCAGGCCCGCGGTCGGAAACTTGTCGGTCAGGTAGAGGGCGATGGCCGCGCTTTCGGTAATCAGCACGCCCTCGTCGATCAGCGCCGGCACCTGGCCGTGCGGGTGGGGGTTGCGCGGGTCGCGCGCGCCCGTGCCGGTCCTGGTGCGGAAGATGTCGACCTTCTCGATGCGATAGGGCGCGCCCAGCTCCTCGAGCAGCCAGAGGAAGCGCGTCGAGCGCGATCGCGGGGCATGGAAGAGGGTGAGCATGGCGCGTCTCCGGGAGGGGACCGTTCGACTTGCGATCCTGCCGGCGAACGTAAGGCGAACGGAACGGCGCGGCAATCGGGAAACCAACGGTCGCCCACGGCCGTTTCCTGCTTCAGGGCGGCGCCGCCAGGACGCCGCCGATGGGAGGACATGTCCATGATGGATGCATCTCAGATCCGCGAACATCTCGAAGTGGTCGGCTCCGACGGCAAGCACGTCGGCCGCGTCGACCACGTGGTCGGCACGGAGATCGAACTGGCCAAGTTCGATCTCGGCGGCGGCCTCAAGCACCACCTGATCCCGCTGTCGTGGGTGGAGTATGTCGACGAGGAGGTGGTCCACCTCAGCCTGACCCAGGAAGACGCCAAGGCCCGCTGGCGCGAGAAGCACTAAGTTTGGATCGATATTCCGTAATCTGGTCGCTTCTCACCGAGTTTCCCCGCGAGGGCGGGGAAGATCGGCGTGGGTTGCAGCGCCAATGAAAAAGGGGACCGGCGAGCCGGTCCCCTTCGTTCAAACCGCTAGATCCACAATCTAGCGCTCCAACCGACGCCTACTTCACGTTGGCGCAGAAGCGCTGGATGCGCGAGCAGGCGTCTTCCAGCACGTCGTTGCTGGTGGCGTAGCTGATGCGGAAGAACGGCGACAGGCCGAAGGCCGCGCCGTGCACCACGGCCACGCCCTCGGTCTCCAGCAGTTCGACGGCGAAGTCCTCGTCGCTCTCGATGACCTTGCCCGAGGGGGCGGTCTTGCCGATCAGGCCGGCGCACGAGGGGTAGACGTAGAAGGCGCCTTCCGGGGTCGGGCAGTGCAGGCCGGTGGCCTGGTTCAGCATCGACACGACGAGGTCGCGGCGTTCCTGGAACAGCTTGGCGTTCGGCTTGATGAAGTCCTGCGTCCCGTTCAGGGCCTCCAGCGCCGCCCACTGGCTGATCGAGCAGGGGTTCGAGGTCGTCTGGCTGATCATCTTGCCCATGGCCTTGATCAGCGCCTCGGGACCCGCGGCGTAGCCGATGCGCCAGCCGGTCATCGAATAGCCCTTCGAGACGCCGTTCATCGTCAGGGTGCGGTCGTAGAGCTTGGGCTCGACCTGGGCGATGGTGGTGAACTCGAAGTCGTCGAACACCAGGTGCTCGTACATGTCGTCGGTCAGCACCCAGACGTGCGGGTGGCGCAGCAGCACGTCGGCGATCGCCTGCAGTTCGGCGCGGGTGTAGGCGCCGCCCGAGGGGTTGGACGGGCTGTTGATGATCAGCCACCTGGACTTGGGCGTGATCGCCGCTTCCAGCGCCTGCGGGGTGATCTTGAAGCCGCTTTCGGCGGTGGTTTCCACCGGCACGGGGGTGCCGCCGGCCAGCAGGGTCATGTCGGGATACGACACCCAGTACGGCGCGGGAATGATGACCTCGTCGCCCGGGTTCAGGGTGGCGACGAAGGCGTTGTAGATCACCGGCTTGCCGCCCGGGGCGACGTGCACCTGGCTCGGCTTGTACTCCAGGCCGTTCTCGCGCTTGAACTTGGCGCAGATGGCGGCCTTCAGCTCGGGCATGCCGTCGGGGTCGGTGTACTTGGTCTTGCCGGCCTTGATGGCGGCGATGGCCGCGTCCTTGATATTGTCCGGGGTGTCGAAGTCCGGTTCGCCCGCCGAAAGGGCGATCACGTCACGACCGGCGGCTTTCAGCGCGCGCGCCTTGGCGCTGATGGCGATGGTGGCCGACGGTGCGATGCGCCGCAGGGCGGCGGACTCGAGCGACATGGTCTTGGACTCCCCTGGAAAGGACCGGTTTCAGGATTGCGGCGGTCTTTACGCCCGCCCCCCTCGCGGCGCAACGCGAGACCGGCCGCCAAGCAGCGCTTCTTGCCAGGTTGTGGCGGTCTTGCTACCGCTAACATCGAAAAACAAGGTTCCGTGGCGCGCACGACGGAGCCCCGCGTCGGGGGACGTGGTCGGAGCATTTTCGACAATTCCCCAGGGAAGGAGACGGCCGTTCGTCCGCATCCGGCGGGCGATTGGAAAATCATGCCTTTCGGAAGGGGGAAGCATCATGAGCAAGACGATTCTCGGGGCCGCCGTCGCGGCGCTCGCCCTGTCGCTGTCCGCGCCGGTCGCCACGGCGGCCGACGAGGGAATCATGAAGTACGCGATCAACAAGCCGTCGACGGCCTGGAACGTCTACGGCCCGGGCCAGACCAACGCCTACGTCAAGGACAAGGCCGTGGTCGGCGGCGGCGGGGTGCGGGTCGCGGTCGCCACGCCCGATCCGGCGGCGGCCTGGCGGGTGTCGGGCAGCCAGGCGGTGAACGGCAAGATCGCCAAGGGCGACGTCATAACCGTGGCCTTCTGGGCCAAGGCCGAGGCGGTGGAAGGCGGCGCGCCGGCCGCCACCGTCACCAACGTCCGCGTCCAGCAGTCGGCCGAGCCGTGGGGCGGCATCGTCGAGGGCGGGGCGATCAGGGTCGATAGCGCCGAGTGGAAGATCTACACCGTCAGCGGCCGCGCCACGATGGACGCCGACAAGGGCGGGGCGGCGGTGTCGCTGCACCTGGGCTCGGCCAGGCAGACCGTGGTGCTGGGCCCGCTGTTCGTGCTGGACTTCGGGGCCAACTACGATCCGTCGCAGGTGAAGTAGGGGGGAGCTCGGCCCGGATCAAACCCGACCGACATCCCGTAAAACCCCCGCGAAAGCGGGGGCCTGGGCTTTTTCTGAAACGCGCTGCGCTCGACGATAAAACGCCTGGGTCCCCGCTTCCGCGGGGATTTTACGGAGAAGAAGGACCCCTCCGGCCCTCCGGGCTGCCTCCCCCTTCAGGGGGAGGATATTGGTTCAACCCCGCACCAGCTCCGCGAACTCGGCCAAATGCCGGCGAAGGGCCTCTATCGTGCGCTCGTCGGTCAGCACTCCGTCCTCGATCTTGGTGTGGGCCTGGCCGACCAGCACGTCGCCCTGCGGCTCGGTGCGGGCGCCGGCGCGGCGCAGCGAAAGGCGCAGGGCGTCCTGGGCCCGGACCGTGCCGGTCATGCCCGGCGAGGCGCCGACCAGGCAGCACAGCTTGCCGGCCAGGGGCGCGGGCTTGCCGCGCGAGGCCCAGTCGACGGCGTTCTTCAGCACGCCGGTGATGCCGCCGTTGTATTCGGGGCAGGCGATCAGCAGGCCGTCGGCGGCGCGCACGGCTTCCTTCCAGGCGAGCACCGCGGCCGGATCGCCTTCGGCTTCGACGTCCTGGTCGAAGAACGGCAGGTCGCGCAGCGAGAACAGGGTGATCGACACGCCCTCGGGCGCCAGGCCCTGGGCGGCGCGGAGGAGGGCGGTGTTGAACGAGCCGGCCCGCAGGCTGCCCGAGATGGCGAGGATGTTCATGCGCGACTCCGATACTCCAGGAGACGCGACCATGCCCGCCGCCGGGCGGGCCGGGCAAGGTTCAGCTGGCGCGGGCGGCATGGGCGGCGACCGGCAGGGCCAGCTGGCCGGCGACCTGGCCCCACAGGCGGGCGATCTCCTGGGCGGCGGCGCCGGCGGGCTCCCACTCCAGCACCGAGCGGCCGTGGGCTATCGACTGCTGGAAGGCCGCGCGCGAGCGCAGGCCGACGACCGCCAGCGGCAGGCCGCAGAACCGCAGGGCCTCGGCGGCCTTGATCACGCTGGCCGGCTCCTGGCCGCCGCGCTTGGCCGGCGCCTGGTTGATGACGATCAGGCCGTTCTTGCCCAGGCGCCGCACGGCCTCGGCCGAGCGGGCGACGGCGGCGATGTCGAGGAAGGTGGGGCGGCAGACCAGCAGGCACAGGTCGGCGGTGTTGATGGCGGTGACCACGTCGGCCTCGGGCGAGGCGGGGGTGTCGATGACCATCAGGTCCACCCGCTCGTGCTCGGCGTGGAAGCGGGCCTGGAACAGCTTGCCGGCGCTGCTTTCCAGCAGGGCGGGGCCGTCGGCCTCGCGGCCGCGCAGCACGTCCGACGCCGAGCGCTGCGGATCGATGTCGGCCAGGATCGTGCGGCAGCCGGCCAGATGGGCGGCGATCGACAGGTTGACCGAAAGAGTCGTTTTGCCCGCGCCTCCCTTGCGCGAGATGACGGCCAAGGTCTTCACGTACGTTTCCTCACCAAGCGCCCGCGTCCCCCTGCAGGCCTGTGGATAAGTAGCGTCGCTCTACGACGTTATCGCAACGTAAATAGCGCGAGAGGTGAAACCGGCCGCCGGCGCCCGCCTGGACGGCGAAGTTTGGCCGCGAATGCGCAATGGTCACGCTTTTGACGCCATCGCGGCGCTTGACCCGGCGATAGCCATGCGCGAGGCAGGGGCCGTGATCATCCGCCGTCTCATCGATTTCTTCACCAACATGGACGCTCGCGCCTGGCGCGCGGTGGCCGTCTCCTTCGTGCTGTTCGGCGGGGTGGGGATCGTCTTCCTGTTCGGCGCCCAGCTTCTGGGCCTCGACGGCGAGACCACGGTCGAGCACTGGCTGAGCGCCGCGCACGGGCCCTGGGCCCTGCCGGTGGCCGTCGGCGCCTTCGCGGCCCTGGCCTTCGTGGGCGTGCCGCAGTTCGTGCTGATCGCCGCGGCGGTGGTGGCCTTTGGTCCATGGACCGGCTTCGCCTACAGCTGGATCGGCACCCTGGTGTCGTCGATGGTCGGCTTCTGGGTCGGCCGCTCGTTCGGCGGCAAGATGCTGGCCAGCCTGCCCAGCGACGGCGTGCACAAGTTCATGAAGCTGATCGGCAAGAACGGTTTCATGGCCAGCCTGATCGTGCGCCTGGTGCCGTCCGCGCCGTTCATCGTCGTCAACATGGCCGCCGGCGTCACCCCCATGAAGGTGCGCGACTTCGTGGCCGGCACGGCGATCGGCATTATCCCGAAGATCGCCCTGACCGCCTTCGCCGGCAACACCATCGTCCAGGCCATGCGGGGCGGGGGCGTGCAGCATATCGTCCTGCTGGTCGTCGCGGCCGCGATCTGGATCGGAGCGGGTTGGGTCGCCCGCAATTGGCTGAAGGCCAAGGAAGAACAAGCCGACCAATAATCTGGTTTGGGGCATTTATTGCCCCTGGCGCGGCGAATTGACTGCGTTGTGAGCAAACGGCTTGCCGGATTCGGCGCTGTTAGGTAATACAACCGGCATGTGCCGCGAACGCGACAACCTTCTTCTCCTTGCGCTGGGGCTTAGCCGCCCCTGGGCGTCCGTCTAGCCGCGCGTACGTATCGTCGCGGCCGGTCGCTCAGGGGACAACACCCTTCAGCCCTCCGGACCTCGCGAAAGACACCCTCATGACCGCCCCCATCTCGCCCGTCGCCGCTGACTCCAAAATCGGGTCGGGCCGCGACAACGTCGTCATCTTCGACACCACCATGCGCGACGGCGAGCAGTCGCCCGGCGCGTCGATGTCGCTGGAAGAGAAGCTGGAGCTGGCCAAGATCCTCGAGGAGATGGGGGTCGACATCATCGAGGCCGGCTTCCCGATCGCCTCGAACGGCGACTTCCAGTCGGTCAACGAAATCGCCAAGATCGTCAAGAACAGCACGATCGCCGGCCTGTGCCGCGCCCACCAGGTGGATATCGACCGCTGCGCCGAGGCCCTGAAGCCCACCCAGCGCGGCCGCATCCACGTGGTGATCGCCACCTCCGACCTGCACATGAAGCACAAGCTGCAGATGGAGCCGGACGCCGTCATCGACGTGATCGCCCGTTCGGTGACCCACGCCCGCAACCTGCGCGACGACGTCGAGTGGTCGGCCGAGGACGCCACCCGCAGCGACCGCCAGTTCCTGCGCCGCGCCATCGAGACCGCCATCAAGGCCGGCGCGACGACGATCAACCTGCCCGACACGGTGGGCTACACCTATCCGTCGGAATATGCCGACCTGTTCAACTGGATGACCCAGAACGTCGAGGGCGCCGACAAGGTGATCTTCTCGACCCACTGCCACAACGACCTGGGCCTGGCCGTGGCCAACAGCCTGGCCGGCGTGCAGGGCGGCGCCCGCCAGATCGAGTGCGCCATCAACGGCCTGGGCGAGCGCGCCGGCAACGCCGCGCTGGAAGAGGTGGTGATGGCCCTGAAGGTGCGGGGCGACAAGCTGCCCTTCCAGACCGGCATCGACACCACCCACATCACCCGCGCCAGCCGCTACGTATCGGCCATCACCGGCTTCCCGGTGCAGTACAACAAGGCCATCGTCGGCAAGAACGCCTTCGCGCACGAGAGCGGCATCCACCAGGACGGCATGCTCAAGAACCGCGAGACCTACGAGATCATGACGCCGGAGTCGGTGGGCCAGGCCCCGTCCAGCCTGGTCATGGGCAAGCACTCGGGCAGCCACGCCTTCCGCGCCAAGCTGAAGGACCTGGGCTACGAGCTGGGCCAGAACGCCCTGAAGGAGGCCTTCGGCCGCTTCAAGGACCTGGCCGACCGCAAGAAGCACGTCTACGACGACGACATCATCGCCCTGGTCGACGACGCCCTGGCGCGCGGCTCGGAGAAGATCCGCGTCTCGCACCTGCGCGTGGTGGCCGGCACCGAAGGCCAGTCGGCCGAGCTGACCCTGGACGTCGACGGCCAGGCCAAGAGCGCCGAGGCCTCGGGCGACGGTCCGGTCGACGCGGTGTTCAACGCGATCCACAAGATCGTGCCGCACAGCGCCGCCCTGCGCCTGTTCCAGGTGCATGCGGTCACCGAGGGCACCGACGCCCAGGCCCAGGTCTCTGTGCGTCTGGAAGAGGACGGCCGCATCGCCACCGGCGCGGCCGCCGACACCGACACCCTGACCGCTTCGGCCAAGGCCTACGTCAACGCCCTCAACAACCTCTTCGCCCGCAAGGAAAAGAGCGCGCCGGCGGCCATCGCCAGCGGCTTCTGATCCTGAAACGACATCGCCCGGGCTAGCCGGGCGATGCGTTACGGACAGGTGTGGGGAAGGGCGGCTTTAGGCCGCCTTGCGCCAGCCCCAGCGGCGCGTCGCCAGGATCTCGGCGGCGAGGTGCGCCTGCGGCTGCACGTCGAGACCCAGCTGGTCCAGGCCTTCGCACAGCGTCAGGCGCTGCTCGGCGTCCACCAGGGCGCCGACGTCGATCACCATCACCCCGCCCGGGCGCAGCAGCCCCAGGGTCGAGGCCGCGGTCGCGCGTATGTCGTCGGCCGTGGGGCCGCCCACGACCAGCAGCACGTCGCTGCGCTCGTCGGCGGCCGCGCAGGTGGCCCGGCGGGCGATTTCCACGCGCTGGTAGCCGCGCCGCCACAGCTGTCCCATGGCCTCGGCCGCGTCCGGTCCGGTCACCGCCACGAAGCACAGCGGCGTGGCCTGGGCCAGTTCGAGCATACGGTCGAGCGTCGGATCGATCCCGTCGGTCGGGACGCCCAGCAGAAACTGAGCGGCTTGACGGAGCGGATGGAGAGACATGGTGAACGCCTTGTTAGGAAACGCAGCTTATGTGCGCCAACCCCGCTGTTCTGACGCCGCCCCGCGTCAGGGCGCCATTCGTAAACCCGCCGCCGGCGTAAGGGCGGCATAAGGAGCCGATCGATGGGTTCGACCCTGGAAAACAGCGTTGCTTCGCCGCCCCGCTGGCACGAGATCGCCAGACGCACCATCGAGGCCGGCTTCGACATGTCGTCCGAGGCGCGCATCGGCGAAATGCTCCGCACGCTCGCCGTCGGCCGCAAGGCGCTGCTGGAGATGGGCACGGGCACCGGCTCGGCGACCGCCTGGCTTCTGGACGGCATGGACGAGGACGCCCGCCTGGCCACCGTCGACAACGACCCCAAGGTCCAGGCCGTGGCGCGCGAAGTGCTGGGCGAAGACCCCCGCGTCGATTTCATCACCGAGGACGGCGCGGCCTATCTGGCGGGCCAGAACGACGGCGGCTTCGACCTGATCTTCGCCGACGCCATGCCGGGCAAGTACGAAGGGCTGGAAGACGCCCTGCGCCTGTTGCAGGTGGGCGGCGTCTACGTGGTCGACGACATGTCGCCCCAGCCGAACTGGCCCGAGGGCCATCAGGCGCGGGTCGACGACCTGGTGCTGCGCCTGGCGGGCGATCCGCGCTTCGCTATCGTCGGCATGGACTGGGCCTCGGGCGTCCTGGTGGCGGCGAAAAGAGCGGCATGATCTGGATCCCCATCACCATCGCCGCCGCGGCCCTGCAGGTCGCCCGCAACGCGGCGCAGCGCTCGGTGATGGGCGGGGCGGGCCCTTGGGGCGCCACCCTCGTGCGGTTCCTGTTCGGCCTGCCGTTCGCGATCGTCTTCGCCGGGATCGCCTTCCTGGTCACCAAGGATCCGCAGGCCAACCTGACCGGCCGCTTCTGGCTGGGCGCCTTCGCCGGCGCGGGGCTGCAGATGGCGGCCACGGCGGCGCTGCTGGTCGCCATGCAGCGCTCGTCCTTCGCGCTGGGCACGGCCATGCAGCAGAGCGGCCTGCCGTTCGCCCTGGTCTGGGGCGCGCTGCTGTTCGGCGACAGGATCACGGCCATGCAGTGGGCCGGCGGCCTGGTGGCGACCGCCGGCCTGGCGGCCCTCTCGTGGCCGCGCGGGGCGGTGACCCTGAAGCGCGGCGCGGTGCTGGCGGGCCTGGGCTCGGGCGCGATGTTCGCCCTCAGCGCCAACTGCTTCCGCCAGGCGTCGCTGACCTTCGATCCCTCGCACCTGGCCTATTCGGCCTTCGTCACGGTGATGGTGGTGCAGGCCATCCAGTCGGTGGTGCTGACCTCTATCCTGCTGGTGCGCAATCCCGACGCGGTGGTCGCCGTGCTGGCCGCCTGGCGCAAGTCGCTGGGCGCGGGCTTCTGCGGCGCGGCCGCCTCGGGCCTTTGGTTCACGGCCATGGCGCTCAGCCCCGTGGGGCCGGTGAGGGCGGTGGGCGTCGTCGAGATGCCGTTGGCGGCCCTGGCCGGGCGACGTCTTTTCGCCGAGCGGTTGAGCGCCTTTCAGATCGCCGCCGGCCTCGTCACGGCGGTCGGAGTCGTCATGGCCGCGCTCGGCTAGAAATCGACACTTTTGTGCGTTCCCCCTGCCGCCTCGCATACGAGTTTGAAACAGGTGAGAAGGCTTGGCGAATAGACCTTGAAATCAACGCTTTCGCGGTGCAAACGGGCGGCGTCTCCCACACTCTTCCGGTGGTTGGACGACGGCGCGGCCCGGCGGTGGCGCTCCCGTCGCCACAAGAAGGCGCAAGGCGGGAAGGGACGATGATCCGCGTACGCGGGGAATCATGTTGTCCTCTTCCTGATTTGCAGTAGGAGCCTTTTTCTCGCCTGCTCCTCCGGTCATTCGGCGGAAAGGGTTCCTGCACCGCGGTTTCCTCCGTGGTTTTGACGTCTCGCCCCTTCTACCCCTCAGTCAGGGTTTTCGATGTTCTCTTCCCTCTTCGGCGTCATCTCGAACGACATCGCCATCGACCTGGGCACCGCCAACACCCTGATCTATCAGAAGGGCAAGGGCATCGTGCTGAACGAGCCGTCCGTCGTGGCGCTGCGCAACGTCGGCGGCCGCAAGGTCGTGCACGCCGTCGGCATCGAGGCCAAGCAGATGCTGGGCCGCACCCCGGGCCACATGGAAGCCATCCGCCCGATGCGCGACGGCGTCATCGCCGACTTCGAAGTCGCCGAAGAGATGATCAAGTACTTCATCCGCAAGGTTCACAACCGCAAGGGCTTCGTGAACCCGAAGGTGATCGTGTGCGTGCCGTCGGGCGCCACCGCCGTGGAACGCCGCGCCATCAACGACAGCTGCCTGAACGCCGGCGCCCGCCGCGTCGGCCTGATCGACGAGCCGATGGCCGCCGCGATCGGCGCGGGCCTGCCGATCCACGAGCCGACCGGCTCGATGGTCGTCGACATCGGCGGCGGCACCACCGAGGTGGCCGTGCTGTCGCTGTCGGGCATCGTCTATTCGCGTTCGGTCCGCGTCGGCGGCGACAAGATGGACGAGGCGATCATCAGCTACATGCGTCGCCACCATAACCTGCTGATCGGCGAGACGACCGCCGAGCGCATCAAGAAGGAAATCGGCACCGCCCGCGCGCCGGCCGACGGCGAAGGCCTGTCGATCGACGTCAAGGGCCGCGACCTGATGCAGGGCGTGCCGCGCGAAGTCCGCATCAGCGAAAAGCAGGCCGCCGACGCCCTGGCCGAACCGGTCGGGCAGATCGTCGAAGCCGTGAAGGTGGCCCTGGAAGCCCCCCCGCCGGAACTGGCCAGCGACATCGCCGACAAGGGCATCATGCTGACGGGCGGCGGCGCGCTGCTGCGCGGCCTGGACGCCGAGATCCGCGACCACACCGGCCTGCCGGTGACCGTGGCCGACGATCCGCTGTCGTGCGTGGCCCTCGGCTGCGGCAAGGTGCTCGAGCATCCGAAGTGGATGAAGGGCGTCCTGGAATCGACCCTCGCCTAAGCCCTAGTACAATCCGTATCGGCGCCGGGGGGCGCCAGGAGAACAGTTCGTGCCCTTTCGCGAAGGTCCGCTCGGCGACCTGAAAGTGCCGCTCACCTGGACCGCGGCCGTGGCGCTCATCGTCGCGGTCGTGATCGCGGTGGCCTTCCTCCTGGCCGACCGGCGCGAGACCCTGCAGCAGCAGGCCTATGGCGTCACCCGCCAGACGGTCGACACGGTGTCCAAGCCGGTCAGCGGCGTCATCGCCGCGCCCGGCCGCTGGACCGGGGTCGGCGTCGACGCGGTGCGCAACTACTTCTTCGCCGGCTCCGAGAACGCTCGCCTCAAGACCGAGCTCAAGGAGATGCGGGCCTATCGCGACAGGTACCTGGCCCTCGTCGACGAGAACGAGCGCTACAAGTCGCTGCTGGGCCTGAAGACCGATCCGCCGATCCCGATGGTCGCCGCCCGCGTGGTGGCCGACAGCCGCGGCCCCTTCGCCAACACCCGCCTGGCCGACGCCGGCAAGGAAAAGGGCGTCGTCGTCGGCAATCCGGTGATGAACGAGCGCGGCCTGGTCGGTCGCGTCGTCGGCGTCGCGCCCGGCGCCAGCCGCGTGCTGCTGCTGACCGACATCGCCTCGCGTACGCCGGTGATGATCGACCGCACCAACTCGCGCGCCATCCTGACCGGCGACGGCGGCCCCAATCCCAAGCTCGAATACCTGCGCGGCTCCGAGCCGATCCAGGCCGGCGACCGGGTCGTCACCTCGGGCGACGGCGGCGTCGTGCCGCGCGGCCTGCCGGTGGGCGCGGCCGTGAAGGGCCTCGACGGCCGCTGGCGCGTGGTGCTGTTCGCCGACAGCGCCTCGATCGACTACATCCGCATCCTGCTGTTCAAGGACTTCGCCCAGCTGGCCGACCAGCAGGCCCTGGCCGCCAAGGTGCTGCCGCCGGTGATCACCGAGAACCCCGACCAGTCGATCCTGGGTCCCGCCCGTCCGGCGCCTCCGCCCGCCACGACCGGCGCCGCTCCGGCCGCGCCCCGCGCGCCGACGACGCCTGCGCCGACGACGACCCGGCCCGCGACGCCGGGGACCGGCGCTCCCGCGACCACCAGGCCGCCCGCCGCGACGAGGCCCGCGACCTCCACGACGCCGGCGACGACCGCCCCGGCCAGGACGCCGCAATGACCGGCGCCCGGCCCCTCAATCCGGGGCGCTGGCTGGGCGTTCCCATGCTGTTCGTGATCCTGGCGACGATCCTGTTCGCGGCCCCGATCCGCATGTGGGGCCTGCAGTTGCCCGAGCCGATCTTCGCCATGGTGCCGGCTTTCGCCTGGGCGGTGATCCGGCCCTCGATCCTGGCGCCGTTCGCCCTGTTGCTGCTGGGCCTGTTCCTCGACACCTTCTGGGGCGGCCCCACGGGCCTGTGGGGCCTGTCGCTGCTGGTCGCCTACGCCTCGGTGCTGGCGGTGCGCAACATGCTGACCGGCCAGAGCCGCCCGATGCTGTGGGTCTGGTACGCGGGCGCCTGCGCGCTCTCGATGACCGCCGGCTTCCTGTTCACGATGATGGATAGCCTGGCCATGCCCAGCCTGGTGGCCGTGTTCTGGCAGTTCCTGGCCACGGCGCTGCTGTTTCCGTTCGCTCACCGGCTGATCGATCGCTTCGAAGACGCCGACGTCCGGTTCCGGTGAGGCGATGAGCGAACCGTCGATCTTCTTCTTCGAGGTCAACGAGCGGCAGGGGGTCTTCCACCGTCGCGCGTTTTTGCTCGGCGGCCTGGCCGGCGCGGGCCTGCTGACCCTGACCGGCCGCCTGGCCCAGCTGCAGCTGGTCGAGGCCCAGCGCTACCAGAAGCTATCGGCCGGCAACCAGTTCAACTACCGCCTGGTGCCGCCGCCGCGCGGCCTGATCCTCGACCGCAACGGCGTGGCCCTGGCCTCCAACCGCCCCAACTTCCGCCTGATGGTGATCAAGGAGAAGGGCATGGACGTCGAGGCGACCCTCGACGACCTGGCGACCCTGGTGCCGATTGACGGCACGCGCCGCGCCCGCCTGCTCAAGGACATCAACAACGCCCCGCGCAAGGCGCCGGTGGTGGTGATGGAGGACATGACCTGGGAGGAATTCTCCCGGATCAACATCCGCGCGCCCGAGCTGCCCAATATCAGCGCCGACATGGGCGAGGTGCGGGTCTATCCGTTCGGCGGCGCCTTCGCCCACGTCATCGGCTACGTGGCCAAGGTCTCCGACCGCGACGTCGAGGCCGCCAGGAAGGATCCGACCCAGGACCAGGAACTGCTGCACAACCCGGGCTTCCGCATCGGCCGCCAGGGCGTGGAGAAGGCCTTCGACCTCGACCTGCGGGGCAGGGCCGGCGCCATCAAGGCCGAGGTCGACGCCCAGGGCCGCGTGGTCAGCCTGGACCCGGCCGGCGACATCCCGGCCACGCCCGGCAAGGAAGTGCGCCTCACCCTCGACGCCGACATCCAGAACCGCGCCCTCGAGGTCATGGGCGAGGAAAGCGGCGCGATCGTCGTGATGGACATCCGCAACGGCGACCTCCTGGCCATGGTCTCGGCCCCCAGCTTCGACGCCAACCGGTTCGTCAAGGGCCTGTCGGGCGCAGAGTACCGGGCGCTGTCGGAGTACGAGCGCAAGCCGCTGCTCGACAAGGCGATGACCGGCACCTATCCGCCCGGCTCGACCTTCAAGCCGACGGTCGGCCTGGCGGCCCTGGCGGCGGGCATCGACCCGAACGTGCGCATCAACTGCCCGGGCAGCTGGTACTACGGCGGGCGCACCTGGCGCTGCTGGCAGAAGGGCGGCCACGGCGCCCAGAACATGCACGACGCCATCAAGAACTCGTGCGACATCTATTTCTACCAGACCGCGCTGAAGATCGGCCCCGACGCCATCGCCACCGCCGCGCGCGGCATGGGCTTCGGCGAAATCTTCGACATCGGCATTCCCGGTCAGAAGAAGGGCATCGTCCCCGACCGCGAGTGGAAGAAGCGGGCCTTCAAGCGCAACCCGGCCAACCAGATCTGGTTTCCGGGCGAGACGCCCAGCTACGGGATCGGCCAGGGCGCGCTCAGCGTTAACGCCCTGCAGCTGGCGGTGATGACCGCGCGCCTGGCCAACGGCCGCAAGGCCCTGAACCCGCGCCTGATCAAGTCGGTCGGCGGCGTCGAGCAGCCCAGCGGCGCCGACGTGCCGGACCTGCCGTTCTCCAAGGAGCACCTCGACTATGTGCGCGGCGGCATGGCCGCCGTGGCCAACGACGTGCGCGGCACCGCCTATCGCCAGAGCCAGCTGGGCCTCGGCGATGTGCAGATGGCCGGCAAGACCGGCACGGCCCAGGTCCGCAGCTACGACAAGGCCAAGAGCCGCAACAGCGCCTCGGTGCAGTGGAAGCTCAAGGACCACAACCTGTTCGTGGCCTTCGCGCCCTATGACGACCCGCGCTACGCCGTGGCGGTGCTGGTCGAGCACGGGGGCCTCGGCGGCGCCACCGCCGGCGCCCCGCGCGCTCGCGAGGTGATGCGCGTGGCCCTGCTGAAGGATCCGGAGATCCGCGCCCGCATCGAACGTCCCATGCCTCTGCCCGAGGCCCCGGTCGAGACCGCCGACGGCGTCGTCGAAGGCGCCGCGCCCGACGAGCCGGAGGAGGGCGCTCCGCCGCCGCCCGAGGCGACCCCGACGACCGGCCAGCCACCCCAGGGAGGCCACATATGACCCTTAGCGGCGGCCTCTCCCGGCCCGGCGAACGCGACCGGCCGATCATCAAGTTCATGGAGATCGACTGGACCTTCTGCCTGCTCCTGTGCCTGATCGCGGGCTCGGGGGCGCTGATGCTGTTCTCGATCGCGGGCGCCTCGTGGGAGCCCTGGGCCGACAAGCACCTGCTGCGCTTCGGCCTCTACTTCATCATGATGATCATCCTGGCGATGGTCGACCTGCGGGTCTGGTTCACCCTGGCCTATCCGATCTACGGCGTGGGCCTGCTGCTGCTGGTCGCGGTGGAGGTGGTCGGCGACGTGTCGCTGGGCGCCCAGCGCTGGCTGTCGATCGGCGGCTTCCGATTCCAGCCGTCCGAGATCATGAAGATCGGCGTGGTGCTGGCGCTGGCCCGCTACTACCACGGCCTGTCGGCCGACAGCGCCCGGTTCTCCTGGCGGCTGCTGGTGCCGGCGGCGATGATCGGCGCGCCGGTGCTGCTGGTGGCCCACCAGCCCGACCTCGGCACGGCCATGCTGATCGTCATGACCGGCCTAGCCATCGTCGTGCTGGCCGGCCTGTCCTGGCGGGTGATCGCCACCGGCGTCATCGGGGCCCTGGTCGCCATCCCCCCCTTCGTGCTGTTCGTGCTGCACGACTACCAGCGCAAGCGGGTGCTGACCTTCCTCAACCCCGAAGCCGACCAGTCGGGCTCGGGCTACCACATCTATCAGTCGAAGATCGCCCTGGGTTCGGGCGGCCTCCTGGGCAAGGGCTTCGGCCTCGGCTCGCAGAGCCAGCTGAACTTCCTGCCCGAAAAGCAGACCGACTTCATCTTCGCCACCCTGGCCGAGGAGTTCGGTTTCGTCGGCTGCCTGTGGGTGCTGGCGCTGTACGGCATCGTCATCTTCATGGCCCTGCGCATCGCCTCGATCAGCCACAGCCACTTCGGGCGCCTGGCCGCTTCCGGCGTGACGGCGACCTTCGCCCTCTACGTGCTGATCAACGGCGCGATGGTCATGGGCCTGGCGCCGGTGGTGGGCGTGCCCATGCCCATGCTGTCCTACGGCGGCACCGTGATGATGACGGTGATGATCGGCTTCGGCCTGGTCCAGGCCGTGCGCGTCCACCGCTACACCGAAGTCACCAGCGGCAAGGGCTCGCTGATGTAGGCGACGCCTTCGCGTCTCCTATTTACGCGCGTCAATTTGAGTGCCAGTCTCCTCTTCCTTTCAGGGGAGGGGCGCATGAAGTCTTGGTTGATCGCGGCCGCGGCGACGGTCGTAGCGGCGGGGCTGGCCGGCGCGGCGCAGGCCGGTACGCCATATCCCATCAAGATGAAGTGCGCCGTCGGCGGCGAGAGCTTTACCCACACCGGAACGGCCTCCTACAGCACCTGGGGGCAGCGGCCTGACGGCAAGCCCTATGGCAGCTGGGAATTCCCGATGCCGCTGCCGGTCTGCCCCGGCAACGGCCTGGTCATGTATCGCGACTTCACCAAGCCCGAGCTGAAGCAGCTTCCGGCGCTGCTCGCCTCCGAGGCCTACAAGGCCCTCGCCGACGACGCTTCCTACTATCGCGCCGCCTGGCTGGAACGATCGCTGAAGGGCGAGGCAGACCCGCTGTGGCTGGTGCTGCAGGCCAGCTGGCAGGTAGACGACGATCCGATCCGCAAGGCCCGCTACCAGCGAGAGTTCGCGCAAGCGGTCGAGGCCGAGCCGGCCAGGCCTGGCGACGCCGGCTGGATGGGCAAGCAGGGCCGGGCGGCCAACGCCCGCCGCGAACTGGGCCAGTTCGACGCCGCCAAGGCCGACCTGGCCAGGCT
Organism: Caulobacter vibrioides; assembly: GCA_001449105.1. Lineage (GTDB taxonomy): Bacteria > Pseudomonadota > Alphaproteobacteria > Caulobacterales > Caulobacteraceae > Caulobacter > Caulobacter vibrioides_C. The sequence goes on from LNIY01000088.1 coordinate 20,565, forward strand.
TGAGATCGACAAGCTTGTCGCGGCCCTGCCGGCTCCGCCTAGCGACGGGGTCGGAGAGCCCGAGGACGTCGCCGCCCGGAGGGGCGTGCTGGGCTATCTGGGCAGGCTGCGCGACGTCGTGAACCGAGGTGACGCCTCGTCGGAGCCGATCGACATGGTCCCGCCGATGGTCGCCGCCAATCAATGCTTGGACCTGGAGGCCAAGGGGCAGGCCCCCGAAATCTGCAAGATCGAGCGTGTCGCCAAGAGCATGGAGATGGTGCGCAAGGCGCGGGCTGAACGCGCTGGGGCGGGGTCGTAACCCCGCCCGCCGTTCTTCGTCAGTCGATGCCTTCGACCAGCTCGCGCAGATAGGCCACGTGCTCCCTGAAGGCCTTGGCGCCGGCCGCGCTCACCGCCGCCCGCGTGCGGGGTCGCTTGCCGACGTGGTCTTTCAGGATCTCGACATAGCCGGCCTTCTCCAGGGCGGTCAGGTGGCTGCCGAGGTTGCCGTCGGTGGCCTGGGTGATCGCCTTGAGCCGCGAGAACTCCGGCGGATCGCGGTCGCGCTCGGCATAGAGCGCGGCCATGATCTTCAGGCGCAGGGGCTGGTGGATCAGGTCGTCGGCCTTGGCCATGCTCAGGCCCTCGCCAGCCAGACGCCGCTGACGAACAGCCCGACGCTGGCGCTGGCCATCCAGAAGGCGAGCACTTCGGGGAAGGCGTAGAAGCCGATCATCGTCAGGGCGAACATCACGGCCCCGATCGCCAGGTAGCGCCGGGCGACGAACACGCCGACGGCCGCGTAGATCGTCCCCACCATCAGGCCCGGAAAGGCCAGGTAGGCCGCCGGATCGGCCGGCTTGAGCACGTAGAAGGTCGACATCACGAAGACGATGGCTACGGCCATGCCGCCGATCATCTTCAGCGTCGCGCCGCCGGCCTTGGCGCCGGAAGCCTGCACGGCCTTCTCCGCCGGCCGGGCCAGCACGATCGAGCCGATCGCGCCCACGGTGTCGAGCACCAGCCAGGCCCAGCCCCACTGGTGGGGCGGCAACAGGCCCATGCCGAGATAGCCCAGCATCCAGATCACGCTCCACAGCATCAGGATCGGACCGCCGATCCGGTAGCCGCGCAGGGTGGCGCCCCGGCGGGTGGTTTCCTGTATGTCGGCCAGCGCGGCGGCGGCCTCGGTCTTGCTCAGCACCATCACGTCCTCCATGGAGCCCCAAAGCTCTCTGTGGTGCAGAGTGGTCTCGTCGCTTAACTCTGTCAAGCAGAGTCCTCTGAATTGATCGTCAAGGGTTCAGGGCGCCGACCAGCAGGCTCGCCGCCAGCAGCAGCATCACCGCGCCTATGACCAGGTCGAGCACGCGCCAGGACGCCGGCCGGGCGAACAGGGGCGCCAGGAACCGCGCGCCGAAGCCCAGGGCCGAGAACCACGACAGGCTGGCCAGGGCCGCGCCGGTCATGAACGGCGGCCGTTCGACGGCGGGCAGGCTGGCGCCGACCGCGCCCATCAGCATCACCGTGTCGATGTAGACGTGGGGGTTCAGGAAGGTGAAGGCGGCCGTGCCTGCCAGGGCCGCGCCCAGGCTGATCCCGGGCTGGTCGGCCAGGGCCAGGGCTTCAGGATTGGCCGCCCGGCGCAGGGCGCTGACGCCGTACCAGGCCAGGAACGCCGCCCCGCCCAGGCTCAGCGCCAGCGCCAGGCCCGGAAGCAGCGCCAGGAACGCGCCGAGCCCGCTGACGCCGGCCACGATCAGCGAAGCGTCGGCCAGGGCGCAGAACAGCACGATCGGCAGCACGTGCTCGCGCTTCAGGCCCTGGCGCAGCACGAACATGTTCTGCGCGCCGATGGCGACGATCAGGCCGGCCGAAAGGGCGAAGCCCTTTGCAAAGGCCGGGGCGAAGGCGGGGAGGAGGGCGGTGCTCATGCCGGCTTGATGGCGGCGGGTGCTGCGGTAGTCTAACTAAGGATGCTAAACCGAAATTAGGCAGGCTAATGCTGGACTATGCCTCCCTGGCCGCGGTGGCGGCGGTCGCGCGCGAGGGCGCCTTCGACAAGGCCGCCGCCGTGCTGGGCGTCACGCCGTCGGCGGTGTCTCAACGGGTGAAGGGACTGGAGGAGCGGCTGGGCGCGGTGCTGCTGACCCGCGGCCAGCCCTGCCGGCCCACCGCCATCGGCGCGCGGCTGTGCGCCCATGTGGAGCAGGTGCGGCTGCTGGAGGGGGATCTGGTCGCCGACCTGCCGCGCCTGGCCGACCTGTCGGAGGGACCGGCCGTGGTCCGCATCGCGGTCAACGCCGACAGCGTCAGCACGTGGTTCCCGCTCGCCGCCGCGCGCTTCGCCGGGGAGACCGGCGCCATGCTGGATCTGGTCATGGACGACGAGGCCCACACCGCCGAGCGCCTGCGCGACGGCGAGGTGCTGGCCGCCGTCACCGCCGATCCCGCGCCGGTCGTCGGCTGCAAGACCTATCCGCTGGGCGCGATCGAGTACGTCGCCACCGCCAGCCCGGCCTTCATGGCCCGGACCTTTCCCGAGGGCTTCGACGCCGAGCGCCTGCGCCATGCGCCGCTGCTGCGATTCGACCGCCGCGACGGCCTGCAGGCCCGCTGGGCGCAGGAGGCCCTGGGCGTGCGGCCCGAAGGTCCCGTGCACTGGACGCCGGCCACGCAAGGCATGCTCGACATGAACCTGGCGGGCCTGGGCTGGGCGATGACGCCGCGCGCGCTGGCGCAGCCGCATCTGGCGTCGGGCCGGCTGGTCGAGCTGCCGCCGGGGCGTTCCATCGCCGTCGCCCTCTACTGGCAGCGCACGCGGCTGGCGGCGCGGCTGCTGGATCGGCTGACGGCGGCGGTGCGGACCACGGCGGGCGAGGCGCTGGTCGAGGCTATTGCGGATCGACCTTCGCCAAGCTGAGCTGTCTCTCCACCGAGCATCCCCGCGAAGGCGGGGATCCAAGCCGAGCCTGCGGACAATCCGCGGCCGCGCCCCATCCTGAACGTCAGCTTGGGTCCCCGCCTTCGCGGGGAATGACGGATAGAGGCGAGGCGTCGCCCTACTTGTTCTTCAGCGCCCGGCCGGTGACGACCGCGCCCAGGCCGTACTTGCCGCGCAGGGCGTCGATGGCGGTCTCGTTCTTCAGGGCCCGGCGCTCGTCGCCGGCGAAGAAGTCGTCGGCCGCGCCGGCGGCGGGGACGAACTCGGTCAGGCCCGCGCCGATCAGGCGATAGGAGCGGCCGGGCGGCTCGGCGGCCAGCAGTTCGCGCGCCACCTGGAACAGGGTCTGGGCCGTCTGGGTCGGGACGGGCAGGGTGCGGCGACGGGTGTGGATCTTGAAGTCGGGCGTGCGCAGCTTCAGCGTCGCCACCCGGCCGGCCACCTCTTCGCGACGCACCTGCCGGGCGACCTTCTCGCAGAGGGGCCACAACTGGTCCTCCAGGTCCTCGCGGCGAAAGAGGTCGTCGTTGAAGGTGGTCTCGGCGCTGACCGTCTTGCGAACGCTGTCGGGATCGACCGCGCGGGCGTCCTCGCCGTGGGCCAGGCGGTGCAGCCGCAGGCCGCCTGCGCCCAGTTCCTTGGCCAGGGTCTTCAGGTCGGCGTTGGCGATGTCGCCGACCGTGCGCAGGCCAAGGCCCGCCAGCGTCGAGACGGTGGCCGGGCCGACGCCCGGCAGGATCGACACCGGCTTGGACGCCAGGAACGCCACCGCCTCGGCCGCGCCGATGGCCGAGAAGCCGCGCGGCTTGTCCAGTTCCGAGGCGATCTTGGCCAGGAACTTGTTGGGGGCCAGGCCGATAGAAACGGTCAGGTTCTGCTCGGCCTCGATCTCGCGCTGCACCTTGGCCAGCATCACCGCCGGCGGCGCGCCGTGCAGGCGCTCGGTGCCCGAAAGGTCGATCCAGGCCTCGTCCAGCGATAGCGGCTGCACCAGCGGCGTCAGGTTCGAGAGCCGGGCCATGATCAGCGCGCTCTCGTGCTTGTACTTGGCGAAGTTGGGCTTCACCACGACGGCGTCGGGGCACAGCTGCAGCGCCTTGTACATCGGCATGGCCGAGCGCGCCCCGCTCATCCGGGCGATGTAGCAGGCCGTGGTGACGACGCCGCGCTTGCCGCCGCCGACGATCACCGGCTTGTCGCGCAGGCTCGGATCGTCGCGCTTCTCCACCGAGGCGTAGAAGGCGTCGCAGTCCAGGTGCGCCATCGAAAGCCGGCCCAGCTCCTCGTGGAAGACCGTGCGCGGCGAGCCGCACGAGGGGCAGCGCGGCGCCTTGCGCTCGCCGGTCCACAGGCAGTCTCGGCAGAGGGCCTTCATCGCGGTTCGCGGGTGATCGCCTCGCGGATGGCGACCTTCAGGTCGGGCCACAGGTCGATGCGGGCGTGGCGGTCGGGGGCGCTGGGGGCGAGGGGACGCAGGCGCTCGTCGGCCACCATCTGGAAGCGGCCGACGGCCGGGGCGCTGGCCGCCACCGATTCAAGCTGCGGCAGCAGGTCGTCGACGAACACCGCCGGCCCCTCGACCCGCCCGGCCAGCTCGGCGGCCGACGGACCCTTGGGGCCTGAATTGATGATCAGCGGATAGTCGAAGCCATGGGTCTTCAGCCAGCGGGCGCGGGTCTGGCGGCCGTGCTCGGGGGCGTTGGTCAGAATCACCACGTTGGCGTCCAGCGACAGGTCGGCCAGGGCGTCGGCCGCGCCCTCGGCGGGCTCGAGGTCCTCGCCGCCGTCGCGGAAGAAGTCGTCGAACAGCGCCCGGCCCGCGATCAGGTCCAGGTGCTCGGTCTCGCCCGGGCGGTAGATATTCTGGAACAGCGCGAAGCGGTCGACGCGCAGCTCGAAGCCGTGTCGGCCGATGAACGCGCCGAAACCGGCCATGAACCGGGCCAGCACCTCGTCGACGTCCACGATCACGAGCGGACGGTGCGCGTCGAGCGTGCAGGTCTTGAGGTCGGGTGAGCAGGCGTCCATTTGTGTGCGATCGGTCGTTGGAAACGCGATTAGCGCGGGCTTAAGGATATTCGTGCGATCTGAGGATGAAGAAGCGGCGCGAATCCCTCACGTGTCGCCACGGACCGTATGGTCGGGGTCAGGATGACGAAGAAGGTCCTCATCGTCGAGGATAACGAGCTGAACATGAAGCTCTTTCATGATCTGCTCGAGGCCCAGGGCTACGAGACCCTGCAGACCCGTGAGGGACTGCAGGCGCTGTCGATCGCCCGTGAGCACCGCCCTAATCTGATCCTCATGGACATCCAGTTGCCCGAGATTTCGGGCCTGGAAGTGACCAAGTGGCTCAAGGAGGACGACGATCTGTCACATATCCCCGTCGTCGCCGTTACGGCATTTGCGATGAAGGGCGATGAAGAGCGGATTCGCGAGGGCGGCTGCGAGGCGTACATCTCGAAGCCGATCTCGGTGTCGCACTTCCTCGAAACCATTCGCCGACTGCTGGAGAGGTAACAGGCCGTGAGCGCGCGAATCCTCGTCGTCGACGACATCGAGGCCAATGTGCGCCTGCTCGAGGCCAAGCTTTCGGCCGAGTATTATCAGGTCTCCTACGCCTATGACGGCCCGACGGCCCTGGCGAAGGCGGCCGAGGAACTGCCCGACATCATCCTGCTGGACGTGATGATGCCCGGCATGGACGGCTTCACCGTCTGCCGCAAGCTCAAGGAAGACGCCGCCACCCGCCATATCCCGGTGGTGCTGGTCACGGCCCTCGATGGCCGCGCCGACCGCATCCAGGGCCTGGAGGCGGGCGCTGCCGACTTCCTCACCAAGCCCATCGACGACGTCATGCTGTTCGCCCGCGTGCGCAGCCTGACCCGCCTGAAGATGGTCATCGACGAACTGCGCCAGCGCGAGGCCTCGGGCCGCCGCATCGGCGTGATCGCCGGCGCCGCCGCCCGCCTGGACGGCATCGGCGGCCGGGTGCTGATCGTCGACGACAACGAACGCCAGGCCCAGCGCGTGGCCTCCGAACTGGCCGTCGAGCACCGCCCGGTGATCGAGACCGACCTGGCCAAGGCCGAGATCAGCGCCGGCGGGCCGGTGGACCTGGTGATCGTCAACGCCGCCGCGCGCGGCTTCGACGGCCTGCGCTTCGCCGCGACCCTGCGGTCCAGCGAGCGCACGCGCCACCTGCCGATCCTGGCCGTGGTCGATCCCGACGACCGTCCGCGGATGGTCAAGGCGCTGGATATCGGCGTCAACGACGTGCTGCCGCGCCCGATCGACCCGCAGGAGCTGGCCGCCCGCGTCCGCACCCAGGTGCGTCGCAAGCGCTACACCGACTATCTGCGCAACAATCTCGACCATTCGCTGGAGCTGGCCGTCACCGACCCGCTGACCGGCCTGCACAACCGTCGCTACATGACCGGCCAGCTGTCGGCCCTGGTCAACCGCGCCACCATGGGCGGCGACCCGGTCTCGGCCCTGCTGATCGACATCGACTACTTCAAGAAGATCAACGACGGCTTCGGCCACGACGTCGGCGACGAGGTGCTGCGCGAGTTCGCCCTGCGCCTGGCCTCGAACGTCCGCGCCATCGACCTGCCTTGCCGCTACGGCGGCGAGGAGTTCACCGTGATCATGCCCGACACCCAGCTGGCCGACGCCGTGCGCATCGCCGAGCGGATCCGCATGCACGTGGCCGGCTCGCCGTTCCGCGTGGCCGGCGGCCAGGAACTGCTGACGGTGACGATTTCGGTCGGCGTCTCGGCCACCACCGGGGCGGGCGACACCCCCGAGGCCCTGCTCAAGCGCGCCGACAGCGGCGTCTACGAAGCCAAGGCCGCCGGCCGCAACGCCGTGGTCTGCAAGGCGGCTTGAGCGCCGCCTACTTCGCCGTCTTGATCTCGAACAGCCACGGCCAGAACTTGCCCGTAACGAAGATGCGGTCGGCCTTGGCGTCGTAGGCGATGCCGTTCAGCACGTCGGCGCGGGCGGCCTCCTGCGGCGTCAGCAGGCCCGACAGGTCCAGGCGTCCGACCACCTTGCCGGTCTTGGGATCGATGCGGATGATCTGGTCGGTCTGCCAGACGTTGGCCCAGACCTCGCCCTTGATGAATTCCAGCTCGTTGATCTGGTTCACCGGACGACCGTCGTCGGTGACCTTCACCCGGCCGGTTTCCTTCAGGGTCTTGGGATCCAGGAACCGCAGCTCGTCGGTGCCGTCGCTCATGATGATGCGGCGGTCGTCCTTGGTCAGGGCCCAGCCCTCGCCGGTGTAGCTGAAGGTCGACTTGACGGCGAAGGTCGCCCGATCGCGCACGAAGCCGACGCCGTTCTGCCAGGTCAGCTGGACGATCTCGTCGCCCCAGTCGACGATTCCCTCGCCGAAGTACTTGGGATCCAGGTCGGCCTGCTGCTGCACCGCGCCGGTCTCCAGGTCGACCTTGCGCACCCACGAGCGGCCTTCCAGGCCCGTGCTCTCGTAGAGCTGGCCGTCGCGCACCAGGAGGCCTTCGGTGAAGGCCTGGCGGTCGTGCGGGAAGGTGCGGACCACCTCGTAGCCCTGCACCGGCGCAGGCTGGGCGCAGGCGGGCAGGGCGGCCATGACGGAGAAGGCGAGGGCGAGGCGAACGATCACGCGGGAATCCTAGACTGGAGACCGGAAAAACAAAAACGCCCGACGTTGCCGCCGGGCGTTTTCGAGAATCGTCGGTGCGACGAGGCGATCTTACTTGATCTTGCCTTCGCGGAATTCGACGTGCTTGCGCACGACCGGGTCGTACTTCTTCAGCACCATCTTCTCGGTCTTGGTGCGGGCGTTCTTCTTGGTGACGTAGAAGAAGCCGGTGTCCGCCGTCGAATTCAGGCGGATCTTGATCGAAGCCGGTTTGGCCATGGTCGAATCCCTGCGGTGGTCGCGCAGGTCCCCGCGCGGTCGAAATGAGAGGCGCGGAACATACTCATGAACGGGCCAAAGTCAATCGGCGCCTGAACATCGTTTGTAGGGGAAGTCGACCGACCGCGCCTTGCCGCCGATTTCGCCCTCGATCCGGCCCAAAAGGCCGTCCGCGCCCTGGCTTCTATAGATCACCCGCTGGGGGAAGTCGTGGCCGGGGTTCTCGAACACCAGCTCGCCATCGCCGGCGCTTTTCAGCGGGAAGGCGGCCGCCGGCTGGCCTGACGGCATGGCGAAGAAGGTGAGTCGCCCGTCGACGGCCTGGATTCGCGTGAACTCGTAGCTCCTGGCCGCGCCGTCGCGCACCGTGCGGCTCATGCCCAGCATCATGCCGCCGCCGGGCGCCAGCCACTGCTCTTCGACCACGCCGTTGGGCCGGTTCTGCCGCCAGCAGCCGGCCAGGAACGCGGCCTGGTCGATCGGCGCCGGGGCGGCCTGCAGGGCGAGGAGGAGGGCGAGCATGGCGATGGCTCCGAAACCTGGCTTACATTCTGAGCCTTAGTTTCCCCACTCCGCAACAAAGCTCGTCATCCCGGCCGCAGCGAAGCGGAGAGCCGGGACCCCGGGGCCGGTGCAATGCGGCTGCCCCTGGGTCCCGGGTCTGCGGCGCTGTGCGCCTTCGCCCGGGATGACGAAATGTGGGGGGCTAAAGCTCCGTCATCACCGCATTGCCCCGCAGAAACCGCATGAACGGGGCGGGGCGGCTCGGGTCCTTCAGGCGTAGCGCCGTCTCGCGCAGCACCATGCGGGTGATGCTGGGCAGGTCGAGGTCGCGCGTCTCGTCGAAGGTGACCCAGGCGATCTCGTCCAGCTCGCCGCAGTCGGGCTGCGGGTCCAGGCTCAGCAGGGCGCTGGCCGGGGCCATGAAGAAGCGGGCGTCGAACCGGCGGGGCCGATAGGGCGGGGTGATGGCCCGGGCCACGAAGCTCAGCGGCGACAGGTCGGGCAGGGCGCCCTGGGCCAGGAACGGTCGCCAGGCGCCGGCGCCTGGCCGGGCCGGCGCGGCCCTGGCCAGCAGCAGGCCGGTCTCCTCGAAGGTCTCGCGCACGGCCGCCAGGGCCAGGGCGCGAGCCAGGCGCGCGGGCGAGGGGTGGCGCGGCTCGGTGGTCAGGCGCGCGGCGACCTCGGGATCCAGCTCCGTGGCCGAGGGCGCGCCGTAGTCGCCCCGGTCGACCCGGCCGCCGGGAAACACCCACTTGCTGGCCATGAAGGCGTGGCCGCGGTTGCGCCGGCCCATCAGCACCCGGGGCGCGGGGCCGTCGTCGCGCACCACGATCAGGGTGGCGGCATGGCGCGGGCGAATGACGCCGGAACTGGGATCCAGCGCCTCGCCGTCGTCTTTCGAGTCGAAGGTCGGGGAGTCGGATGCGGGCTCGGTCATGGACGAAGCTTAGTCTTCGCGCGCGGCATGCAAAGCCGTTCCTTACGTAAACCGCCGCCGCCCTTGACCCGGTCCCAGGAACCGCCAAGCTCGCCCGCAAAGTCTTCTCAAGGAGTCGGGAATGGGCGTGCGCGCGAAGGTTTCGGTACTGGCCCTGATGGCGGCGAGCGCCGTCTCTCTCCCGGCGCTGGCCGCGCCTGCAGCGGCAAAGGTCGAGGCGGCGGCCAAGGCCGCCCAGCCCAAGGTCGTGGCCTGGCGGCGCGACGTCCACGAGCATCCCGAACTGGGCAACCAGGAGGTCCGCACCGCCGCCCTGGTGGCCAAGGAGCTGAAGGCCTTGGGCCTGGAGGTCCGCGAGGGCGTCGGCAAGACCGGCGTGGTCGGCGTGCTCAAGGGCGGCAAGCCCGGCAAGGTCGTGGCCCTGCGCGCCGACATGGACGCCCTGCCGGTGCTGGAAAAGACCGGCCTGCCGTTCGCCTCCAAGGCCACGGCGACCTGGGAAGGCAGGACCGTCCCGGTCATGCACGCCTGCGGCCACGACACCCACGTGGCCATGCTGCTGGGCGCGGCCACGGTGCTGGCCGGCATGAAGAACGACATCGCCGGCACGGTGGTCTTCGTCTTCCAGCCGGCCGAGGAGGGGCCCCAGGCCGGCGACGAGGGCGGCGCCAAGCTGATGATCGCCGACGGCGCGCTCGACAATCCCAAGGTCGACGCCATCTTCGGCCTGCACATTGGCCCGGGCGACGCCCACGCCCTGAACTATCGCCCCGAAGGCTTCTATGCCGGCGCCGACCGCCTGACGATCACGGTCAAGGGCAAGCAGACCCACGGCGCGCGTCCCTGGGCCGGCATCGACATGGCCAGCATCTCGGCCGACATCGTCCAGGCCCTGAACCAGATCGCCGCTCGCCAGATCGACGTCGGGACCTCGCCGACGGTGCTGACGATCGCCACCATCAACATGGGCGTGCGCAACAACATCATCCCGGAAGACCTAGTGATGAGCGGCACCCTGCGCACCTTCACGCCCGAGCGTAAGGCCGAGGTGATCGCCAAGACCCAGAAGGCCGTGGCCGCCATCGGCGATCGCTACGGCGCCAAGGCCGAGGCGGTGTTCACCCAGCCCTATCCTGTCACCTGGAACGACGCGGCGCTGTCGAAATGGGTGAAGGCCTCGCTGGAGAAGGCCTCGCCCGGCAATGTCGACGACCAGGCCGCCCTGGTCACCGGCGCCGAGGACTTCTCCCTCTACGGCCAGAATGTCCCGGCCGTGTTCGTCCAGCTCGGCGGCCGCAAGGCCGACGTCCCGGCGGCGGGAGCTCCGGCCAACCACTCTCCCTACTTCGACATCGACGAGGCGGTGCTGGAGACGGGCGTGAAGGCCGAGGTGTTCATGGCGCTGGATTATCTGGCGAAGAAGTAGCGCCTTCGGCGACCCCCTCAGTCGCTCCGCGACAGCTCCCCCAGAGGGGGAGCATCTTCGCGCCGACGCCAATAGATCCTCCCCCTCTGGGGGAGGTGGCCCGGAGGGCCGGAGGGGGTCTTTCAGCGCCCCCCTCGCATTTTTCGTGGAAGCGCCTATCTAACCGCCCCATGACCGACGCCGCCCCCCAGATCCTGTCCGACGACCTCGTTTCCGCCTTCCAGATCGAAGGCCTGCCCGTGCGCGGCCGCGTGGTGCGGCTGGGCGAGGCGGTCAACGAGGTGCTGACCCGCCATTCCTATCCCGAGCCCGTGGCCAACCTCTTGGGCGAGGCCTGCGCGCTGGCCGCCCTGGTCGGTTCGAGCCTGAAGTTCGAGGGCCGGCTGATCGTCCAGGCCCAGGGCGACGGCCCGGTGCGCTATGTGGTCGTCGACTACGACACCTCCGGCGGCCTGCGCGGCTATTGCCGCTTCGACCCCGACGAGGTGGCGGCCGTCTCGGAAGGCTTCGCGCGTCCGGGCGCCAAGACTCTGCTGGGCGGCGGCGTGTTCATCATGACCCTCGACCAGGGCCCCGACATGGAGCGCTATCAGGGCGTCACGGCCATCGAGGGCGAGAGCCTGGCCCTGTGCGCCGAGCAATACTTCATGCAGTCCGAGCAGATCCCGACCCGCGTGCGCCTGGCCGTCGGCCAGGTCGACACCGGCGAGGGCATGACCTGGCGCGCCGGCGGCATCCTGATCCAGACCATCGCCGGCGACGAGACGCGCGGCGAGACCAAGGAAGCCTGGAACCACGCCCAGGCGCTGTTCGAGACCACGGGCGAGGACGAGCTGATCGACCCGACCGTGCCGACCACCACCCTGCTATGGCGCCTGTTCAACGAGGACGGCGTGCGCCTGATCGACGAGAAGCCGCTGCGGGCCTTCTGCCGCTGCTCCGAAGAGCGGATCGGCGTGGTGCTGCAGTCGTTCTCGCCGGAAGAGAAGGCCGAGATGATCGAGCCCGACGGCAAGATCCACGTGACCTGCGAATACTGCTCGCGGGTCTACGCGCTCGAGCCCTACGGCGAGGCTTAAGGCCCCCTCAGTCGCTCTGCGACAGCTCCCCCAGAGGGGGAGCATCTTGGTGCTCAAGATCCTCCCCCTCTGGGGGAGGTGGCCCGGAGGGCCGGAGGGGGTTAGCGCAGCCTAGTGCCGCCCCTCGGGCGGCCGGATGACGTATTCGTGCGTCAGGTCCAGGTCCAGCCGCACCGAACCCGACGGCGGGCCGCCGTCCAGGTGCGGCCGCTCGCCCAGCACAAGGTAGGCCTGGGCGTTCGGCTCGATGTTGTTGAAGCTGATCTTCGACGTGCCGCCGGGCGGGATCGACCGCGCCAGGCTGACCGGCCTGGTCGGCGCCTTCTGGAACACCACGACCGTCGAGTTCTGGACGTCGTCGCTCTGGTTGATGAGGGTCAGCTCGTAATCGGCCACGCCGCAACCTCCCTATGTGTTCGCGGTCTGTCGCCGCTGAGGGAAGTAAACGCGTAACGTTGTTACTTGGCAACGGCCCCGTTCCACGGAGCGGTCAGCTGTAGGTCACCGAGAAGGTTCCGTTCGCCTGCTGGATGACCGTGGCTGTGGTCTGGGGCCTGCCGGTGAAGTCGATCTCGGCGCTGGCGGTGACCTGGGCTGCGTCGATCACCTCGCCCGGCGCATAGGCCCCCTCGGCGACGTAGTAGGTGTGGATCGGCCTGATGTTGCTGATCGTGTTCGGCAGGGCGGGGAAGGTCATCGTGGGAACGGGGATCGGCGTGCCGGCGATGCGGGCCATGCCCAGCACGTATCCGCTGGCCGGCGTGAAGTCCGAGCCCGTGACGATCGCGAACGACCCCTGCTGGGCCGTGCCCGGGCTGGTGAGCGTGGTGAAGCCGGTCGGCGAGCCGCCGCTGAAGGCGACCGTATCCTGGGTCTGGACGCCGACCTGCATCACGCCGCCGCTGAGCATCTGGCCGCCCACCGGCGGATGGCTCCAGTAGGCGTAGACCGTCTCGTCGAAGGTGATGCGGTCGAACCCGCCGTTGGTGACGCCGGGAAAGGTCGCCCACGCATTGGTGTAGGCCTGGGGCGAGCCCCCGTTGGCGGTGAGTTCCGGCTGCCGCAGGAAGAGCACGTAGCTCTTGGCGACCTGGGACTGGTTCCAGATCTGGATGGTGTAGGACGTCATCGCTCGGTTCCCCCCGCAGGTTCGCGAACGATGACGTACTATCTCAAGGTTGCGTTTTCGGAAACGCGATCCTGCCGTCAGTTCACCCGGCGCGAGGCGCCCGGCAGGTGCAGCGAGAACTCGGGGATCTGCGCGTCGAACGCCTCGCCGGCCTCGGTCACCATCTGGTAGCGGCCGACCATCGTGCCCGACGGCGTCGGCAGGGGGCAGTTGGAGACGTAGCGGAAGGCTTCGCGCGGCCTCAGCTCCGGCTGCTCGCCGACCACGCCCGAGCCCTCGACCTCGTTGCTGCGGTTCATCGCGTCGGTGACCTTCCACCAGCGGGCGACCAGATGCACGGTCTCCACGCCGTGGTTCTCGATCTCGACGGTGTAGGCCCACAGGTAGAGGCTCTGCTCGGGAGACGACTCCTCGGGCAGGTAGCAGGGCGCGACCCGCACGACGATGTCGCGCGTGCGGGCCTCGTAGATGCCCGTGTCGGGGCCGCGGCGCCGACGGATCCGCTTCAGCGGCGGGCTGGACTCACGCCTGGTCGAGCGCACGGGTCACGTCTCGCGTCAGGTCGCCGAGGCTTTCCAGGCCCACCGACAGGCGCACGCCGCCCTCGGTGACGCCCAGCAGCGGCCGCATCTCTTCGGGCACCGAGCGGTGCGTCGTGGTCGGCGGGTGGGTGGCCATCGACTTGGCGTCGCCCAGGTTGTTGGAGATGTCGACGATCTCCAGCGCGTTCAGGAACTTGAAGGCCGCTTCGCGCGAGCCGAGGTCCAGCGCGATCACCGTGCCGGCGCCGGTCATCTGCTTCTTGGCCACCTCGTAGCCGGGATGGTCGGTGCGGAACGGGTAGAGCACCCGCGTGACCTTCTTGTGCTCGGCCATGACGTCGGCCAGGGCCGCGGCGGTGTCGGTCTGGCGGCGCACGCGCAGGTCCAGCGTCTCCAGGCCCTTGAGCATCACCCAGGCGTTGAACGGCGACAGCGACGGGCCGGTGTGGCGCATGCTGTCGCGGTAGAATTCCTCGTTGATCGCCTCGGTGGTCAGGATCGCCCCGCCCAGCACCCGGCCCTGGCCGTCGATGTGCTTGGTGGCCGAATAGACGACGACGTCGGCGCCCAGCGCCAGCGGCTGCTGGAAGATCGGCGTGGCGAACACGTTGTCGACGATGACCTTGGCGCCGACGGCGTGGGCCAGCTTCGACACCGCGGCGATGTCGGTGATCTCCAGCACCGGGTTCGAGGGCGTCTCGATCAGCACGGCCTTGGTGTTGGGCTTGATCGCCGCTTCCCAGGCCGAAAGGTCGGTGGCGTCGACGAAGGTGGTCTCGACGCCGAAGCGCGGCAGCCACTCGGCGATCAGCCAGCGGCACGAGCCGAACAGGGCGTTGCCGGCCACCACGTGGTCGCCCGCGCGCACCAGGCCCATCAGGGCCGAATGGACCGCGGCCATGCCCGTGGCCGTGGCGCGGCAGACCTCGGCGCCTTCCAGCAGGGCCAGGCGGTCCTCGAACATCTTCACGGTCGGGTTGTTGAACCGCGAATAGACGAAGCCCGGATCCTCGCCCGAGAAGCGGCGATCGGCGCCCTCGGCGCTGTCGTAGGTGAAGCCCTGCGTCAGGTAGAGCGCCTCGGCGGTCTCCATGAACGGCGAACGGGCGAGGCCTCCACGGATCAGCTTGGTGGCGACGTCCCAGTTCTTCGGATCTTCGGACACGGCGTACTCCCGACGACGAAAAGGCCCGCGCCCGCGGCCAGGCCGCCGACGCAATCGCGGTGGGTATAGGCGATCTTTCACTGCTTCGTCACGGTCCGAGCGCGCCGGGCGAGCGCGAGGGCGGCCAAGGTCGCCTGGCGGGCGTGGCGGCGGGCGGCCTGGACCGCCCCAGATTCTCGCGGCGGCTCCCATCGCGCCCTTGCCTCGCGGCGGCGCTTTAGAGAGTGTGCCGCCGATGACCGACGCCCACGCCGCAGGGATTCTGCCCTGCCAGACCATCGAGTCCCTGATCGCCCAGGAGGCGATCACCTCGCAGACCCCGTTCGACCGCGACCAGGTTCAGCCGGCCAGCCTCGACCTGCGCCTGGGCGTGCGCTGCTGGCGCGTGCGGGCCTCTTTCCTGCCGGGCGTCGCCCGCCGCGTGCCCGACCGCCTCAAGGACGTGGCCATGCACGAGCTGGACCTGTCGAAGGGCGCGGTGCTGGAGAAGGGCTGCGTCTACATCGCCGAGATCCAGGAACGCCTGGCCCTGCCGGCCAATGTCGCCGCGCGCGGCAATCCCAAGAGCTCCACCGGCCGGGTCGACGTCTTCGTCCGCCTGCTGAGCGACCACTCCAAGGCCTTCGACGACATCGAGGCCGGCTACGAAGGCCCGCTCTATATCGAGATCGCGCCGCAGACCTTCTCGGTGCTGGTCCGCGCCGGCACCCGCCTGAACCAGCTGCGCCTCAAGCGCGGCGACCCGGTCAAGCTGGCCATCCGCAGCGTCGGCGTCGACCTGACCCCGGGCGACAGCGGCATCGTCGGCTTCCGCGGCCGTCGCCACGCCGGCGTCGTCGACCTAGATCACGAGGACGGCCACGACCCGCGCGATTTCTGGGAGCCGCTGGAGACCCGCCATGGCGAGCTGCTGCTCGATCCGGGCGAGTTCTACATCCTGGCCTCGAAGGACGACGTCGAAATCCCGGTGATGGAAGCGGCCGAGATGACCCCGATCGATCCCTCGGTCGGCGAGTTCCGCGTCCACTACGCCGGCTTCTTCGACCCGGGCTTCGGCACCGAGGAGGCCGGCGCCGTCGGCTCCAAGGGCGTGCTCGAGGTGCGCAGCCACGAGACCCCGTTCCTGCTGGAGGACGGCCAGACGGTCGCCCGCCTGGTCTACGAGCCCCTGACCGAGCGGCCCGCGCGCCTCTACGGCGAAGGCGGTTCGCACTACCAGCGCCAGGGCCTGAAGCTGTCCAAGCACTTCAAGCCGTGGCGTTAGGCCGCAGCGCCGCGCGCTCGCCCGATTAACCCGCTCTCGCCTAGCGTGGTCCCCGTGTTTTAGTCGGGGACGCGTATGGTTCTGGCCTGGATCAGGGGCGCTGCGGCGGCCCTCGTCGCGCTGGCGGGTCTGTCGGGCGTCGCGCACGCGGCCCCGGCCATGTGGGAGGTCAGCGACGGCGACTCCCGCATCTATCTGTTCGGCTCGATGCACGTGCTGTCGCCGGACGTGCGCTGGCGCACCCCGGCCTTCGACCGCGCCTACGCCCGCGCCGACAAGCTGTGGTTCGAGACCCGCGTCGACGCCGATCCCGCCGCCATCAAGACCCTGGTCGACCGCTACGGCGTCGATCTCGACCGCTCCCTGACCGAGAAGCTGCCGCCGCGCACCGTGGCCAGCCTGCGCGCGGCGCTCGACAGCCGCGGCGCCAGCCTCGACCGGGTCGACCGCCTGCGGCCCTGGGCGGCGGCGATGATGCTGTCGGTGCTGCCGATGACGCAGGCCGGGGGCTCGGTGGAAGGCGGGGCCGACGCGACCGTCACCCGCCAGGCCGTCCGCGCCGAAAAGCCCGTCCTGGCCTTCGAAAGCTTCGAGCAGCAGCTGCGCCTGTTCGCCGACCTGCCCGAGACGGTGGAGGTGCAGTATCTCGACGACGTCGCCGCCGAGCAGGTCGCGCCGCCGCGCCGGGGCCTGGACCTGCAGCAGGCCTGGCTGAAGGGCGACGTCGACCGCCTGGGCGCGATCCTGGTCGAGGGCATGCGCCGCGACCGACCGCAGCTGTACGAAGCGCTTCTGAAGCGCCGCAACCTGGCCTGGGCGCAGGTTCTCGACCGCGAGATGGCCGGCTCGGGCGTCGAGCTGGTCACGGTGGGGGCCCTGCACATGGCCGGTCCCGACGGCCTGCCGGCGCTGATGAAGGCCCGCGGTTATCGCGTGCGGCGGGTGCAGTAACCGAACGAAGCTGTGCATGGTCGCCTCATGAGCGCGCCCGATCCCGCCTGGCTGCCCGAGTTCATGCGCGCCGAGCGCCTGGACGTCGGCTTCGTCGACACCTTCCGGATCCTGCACCGGCCCCTGGCCGAGCGGCTGGCCGCGGCGGCGCGGACACATGGCCGGCCGGGCTTCGTCGCCGGCCTGTCGGGGCCGCAAGGCGCGGGCAAGTTGACCCTGGTGGCGGCGATCGCGCGGCTGCTGGCCGACGCGGGCCTGAAGGTCGCCGTGCTGTCGCTGGACGACCTCTACCTCACCCGGGCCGAGCGCCGGGCCCTGGCGCGGGACGTTCATCCGCTGCTGGCCACGCGCGGGCCGCCGGGCACGCACGACGTGGCCCTGGGCCTTTCGATGCTCGACGCCTTGGCGGGTGAGGGGGCGACGGCCCTGCCGCGCTTCGACAAGGCCGCCGACGACCGCGCGCCGCGGCGGGACTGGCCGGTGTTCGACGGTCCCGCCGACGTGGTGCTGCTGGAGGGCTGGTGCCTGGGCGCGCGGCCGCAGGGGCATGAGGCCCTGGCGAGCCCGGTCAACGCCCTGGAGCGCGACGAGGACCGGGACGGCGCCTGGCGCGGCTTCATCGATGCGGCCCTGGCCGGTTCCTATCGCGCGCTCTTCGAACGGATCGACTGGCTGGCCGTGCTGACCGCGCCGGACTTCGCCACGGTGCGCGCCTGGCGGCGCGAGCAGGAGGCCAAGCTCCAGGCCCGCCTCTCGGCGCGGGGCGAGCGCGGAGGGCTGGATCCCGCCGCCCTCGAGCGCTTCCTCGACCACTACGAGCGGCTGACCGCCTGGTGCGCCCAGGACCTTCCGAACAGGGCCGACCTGCACGTCGCGCTGGATGCGGGGCGGCGACCGCTTACGCGGCCCTGAGTCGCGCGAAGCGCAAGCCGCTGAACATGTTCAAGCTGTCGCGCGGCATGGCGTCGCACTACATATGGTGTTAGCTGCGTTAACCGTCATCAAGGGCTAGTGTCCAGTTATTGCGATTACACGCAGATTCGCTTTCTCGGATCCGCGCCGCGTCGATTGGAGCCCGCGTCATGAACCGCCTCTTCTCCGGTCCGTTCTCGACCCACAGCCAGCGCGTGGCGGCCTGGGAGCGCGCCGAGCGCATCCCCGGCTGCGACAAGGCCGTGTGGCGCCTCGACGCCGATGGACGGGTGATCCGCTGGGACGACTATGGCGACCGTTTCTCGCAATATGGCTGGCTGATCCACGCCGACCCCAAGGCCCACTGGCTGGCCAAGGCGCTGGGCGTCGCCACGCCCGCGCCGCTGCACTGGCGCAGCGGTCGCATCGCCGCCTAAACGCGAATTCTGTCCAGGGTCCTTGACACGACTCCGGATTGTGATGTCAAAGTCCCTTGTCATTTTGACGAGGGGACTTGGCATGGCGGGGCAGAGACTGGCGCGACGACGGCTTGTGACCACGGTGGTCGCTTCGCTGAGCGCGGCCTTCGTCCTGGGGATCGTGGCCGCCGTGATCGCCGAGCTGGCCAAGCGCAAGCCCGAGCTGGCCGTCTATTCGCTGATCGCCATCGCGCTGTCGGTCGTCGCGGTTATGGCCCTGATGCTGTGGCTCTGCGCGCGCTGGTGGAGCGCCGCCGACGAGGCCGCCCGCGAGGCCCACAAGTGGTCCTGGTACTGGGGCGGCTCCACGGGCCTGGCCCTGGCCGGCGTGCCCTTCATCCTGCTGCACACGATGCCCAGGGCCGCCGAGATCCTGCTGCCCGCCCACATGACCACGTCCCAGGCGGTGGTCTTCGGCATGGGGCTGATCGGCGGCTTCCAGATCGTCGGCTACGGCCTGTTCTGGGCCGGCTGGTGGCTGGCGCGACGCTAGGGGAGGGAACGCCATGAACGCCTTTCTGAAGAACAGCCGCCCGGCGCCGGCCAAGGCCGCCATCCTGGTCCTCGTCGGCGTGGTCGGGGTCGGCGGCTCGATGGCCATGCTGCTGCTGGGGCGCGGCCAGTGGCCCACCTATGTCGGCGCCGTCGCCATGGCCTTCGCGGCGGCCGCCTTCGCCTCCGCCGCGCGACGCCTCTATGGCGGCGAGCCGGTGCGGCCGGCGATGCGCGACTTCCTGATCGGCTTCCTGGGCTCGATGACCGCCTATGTCCTGCTGCTGCTGGGTGCGGTCCAGCTCTACCTGGCCGGCTTCACGCAAGGCCTGCTCGGCTACGCCGTGGCCCTGGCGCCGGTGGTCGCCCTGATCGCCGCCTTCGCCAGCCTGGGTCTCTATGTCTTCCGCGAGACCGACGAGCTGCTGCGGCGGATCACGGTCGAGAGCCTGCTGTGGGCGCTGGGCGCGACCCTGTCGCTGGCCACCGCCTGGGGGATCCTCGAGGCCTTCGGCAAGGCGCCGCACCTGCAGCTTTGGGTGGTCGCGCCGCTCTTCGCCCTGATGTTCGGCCTGGCCCATGGGCTGGTCTCCTGGCGCTACCGCTGAGGGCCGGATGAAGAACCGCCTCAAGGTGCTGCGGGCAGAACGCGACTGGAGCCAGGCCGACCTGGCCCAGCGGCTCGACGTCTCGCGCCAGACCATCAACGCGCTGGAGACGGGCAAGTACGATCCCAGCCTGCCGCTGGCCTTCAAGATCGCCCGCCTGTTCGGCCAGCCCATCGAAGCCATCTTCCAGGACGAGGACTGACATGACCGTCGCTTCCAACGCCCAGAAGCTTTCGCCGCGCGCCCGCCGGGCCCTGATCCTGATGGCCGTGGGCGCGCCGGTGGGCTTCGCCGCCGGCCGGGTCCTGATCTGGCTCAAGCGCCAGGGCCACTGGCATGACCTGGAGTTCTCCTCCAGCGACGTCGTTTCGCTGGGCCTGGCGACCTTCCTCGTCGCCGTCGGCCTGGTGACCATGGCCGTCAGCCTCAGCCGCAAGGCCCTGGGCCGCCGGATCAACGGCGACGACGCTCCGCGCGCCGCCACGCCCGCCCAGGCCAGCTTCTATGCGGGGCAGGGCGGGGTGCTGGTGCTGGCCGGCGCCATGCTGGCCGCGCCGCCGGTGGCCGGCGCGATGTTCGTGCCGCTGTCGCCGTTGCTGGCCTCGGCGGTGATGACCGGCCTGATCACCGTGTTCCTGGTCCAGACCGCCGGCAACATCACGCTCTGGGTGCGCAGCGACGAGCTGATGCGCCGGACCATGGCCGAGACCGCCGCCGTCTCTTACGGCCTGCTGCAGGGCCTGCTGTTCCTGTGGGCCGCCGGCGAGAAGCTGGCCCTGCTGCCGCCGCTGACCCTGTGGGACGCCGTCAACGCCAACATGATCGCCTACCTGCTGATCTCGATGATCGTGGCCTGGCGCCGCGGCTTCGTCGACTGACGGCCCGCGACACCCTTTTTCCGAACCGTTTTCACCCGAGAGGACCCGTATGCTTCGTTCGTCTGTCAAAGCCGCCCGCCGCGTTGTCGCCGGCCTCGTCTCCGTCGTCGCCCTTGGCGCGGCGACCCAGGCCCTGGCCGATCCGGCGCTGTGGAAGATCCAGGACCACGACTCGACCATCTACATCTTCGGCACCGTCCACGTGCTGCGTCCCGAGACCCAGTGGCGCACGCCCAAGCTGGACGCCGCGCTGAAGTCCACCGACGAGCTGGTGCTGGAAGTGCTCGGCGCCGACGACATGGCCGTCATGCAGCCGCTGATCATGAAGTACGGCATCGACCAGGCCACGCCGCTGTCGAAGAAGCTGGCGCCTGCCGAATGGGAGAAGACCAAGACCTATGGCCAGGAGATGGGCATGCCCTCGGCGGCCCTCGACGCCTTCCGTCCTTGGATGGCCGCCATCACCCTGGCCATGGCCCCGATGATCAAGGCCGGCTTCGATCCGAAAAAGGGCGTCGAGCAGGTGCTGACCGCCGAACTCAAGGCCGACGGCAAGAGCCTGGGCCAGCTGGAGACCGCCGAGCAGCAGATCCGCTTCTTCGCCGACCTGCCGCAGGCCGACGAGGTCTCGCTGCTGCAGGCGACGCTGGAAGAGGTCGACGAAGGCCCGGCCAAGCTCGACGCCATGGTCAAGGCCTGGGCCGACGGCGACGTGAAGGCCCTGGAAGGCCAGTTCGTCACCGAGATGCGCACCAAGTACAAGCCGCTCTACAACACCCTGATCGTCGCCCGGAACACCGCCTGGGCCGACGAGCTGAAGACCAAGCTGGACGGCAAGGGCGTCAGCTTCGTCGCCGTCGGCGCCGGCCACCTGGTGGGTCCCGACAGCGTCCAGACCCTGCTGGGCAAGCGCGGCGTCAAGGTCGAGCGCGTCCAGTAGGACGCGTTCAGGCCTCGCGCAGGTAGATCGATCGCTTCGGCGTGCTCATCACGCGCCGAAGCATCGGCACGAAGGCTTCCAGCGGCAGGGTCTCGTAGACGGGATCGAAGGCCGGCTGGTCGTAGAGATGGCAGAACTGCGCCGTGCGCTCGAAATGCGGATGGCCCCTGAAGGCCTCCCGCATGTCGCGGTCCAGGCCCAGGTGATGGAAGAAATAGTAGCCCTGGAAGATCGCGTGGTTGGCCACCATCCAGTGGTTGGCCTCCGACACGAAGGGCTGGACGATGGCGGCGGCGATGTCGGCGTGATTGCGCGGACCCAGGATGTCGCCGATGTCGTGGAGCAGGGCGCAGACGACGTATTCCTCGTCCTCGCCGGCCAGGTGGGCGCGGGTGGCGGTCTGCAGGCTGTGCTCCAGCCGGTCCACGGCGAAGCCCCCGCAATCGCCCTGCAGCAGCTTCAGGTGGCCGATCAGCCGGTCGGGCAGTTCGCGCCCGTAGTCGCCGGCGGCCTTGGCGATGATCGCCCAGTCCTCGGCCGTGCCCTCGGTCATGGCGTGGAAACGCGCGCGGGGAGGATCCTCGCCGTCGGCCATCGCGTTCTCCTCCCGAACGTCTGTTTGACGCCGAGCGTGCGCCGCACGAGGGCGGGCGTCAACGTCCAGGGGATGGAGAAGATTGGAGCGGGCGGGGGGAATCGAACCCCCGACATTCAGCTTGGGAAGCTGACGTTCTACCTCTGAACTACGCCCGCACGGGTCGCGAGCGACCGTGGAGGTCGTGCTTAGCCGGTCTTGCCGCGTCGCTCAAGCGTTGAAGGGAAGGCTTGCACAGCCAACGAAAAAGGCCCGCCGTCGCCGGCGGGCCTTCCTTGTTTCCGAGCGGCGGGATCAGGCCCCCGCCGGCGTCTTGGTCAGCTTGACCGAGACGGCCAGCGCCACGGCGCCCAGCACCAGGGACGCGTCCATGATCCAGGCGACCGGGTCCACCACGTGGCCGGTGTTGAGGCCAAGGTGCACCAGCGCCGCGAGAACCAGGCTCACGGCCGAGGCCAGGCGCAGGCGGATCGATATGGTCCGGGGCGTCCACAGGAACGCGCTGGCGGTCGCCAGCAGGGTGGTCGCGCCCCACACCGCCACCGGCGGCGCGCTCGGGGCCAGCAGGGCGACGATGGCGCTGACGCCGTAGGCCAGCGGCTGGCTCCAGCAGAAGGCCACCCACACCCGTTCCCAACGCGGGGCGGGGCGGCCCTTGTCGCGCCTGCGGGCCAGCCAGATGGCCACGCCGCTGGCGGTCACGGCGGTCAGGCCCAGGCCCAGCAGGAAGTAGGCGACCTTCACCGGCCAGCCGCCGAACCAGCCGAAGTGCAGCGGGGTGAGGCTGGCGTAGATGGCCATGCCGACATTGCCGCCCTCGAACCCGGCCTCGCCCAGGACCTTGGCGTTGCCGTCGACGATGAACAGCTCGCCGCGCGACAGCTTGCCGGGCGTGGTGCGGTTGATGGTCAGGTGCTGGCCGGTCTCGCCGGGATGCTCGACGAAGATGTAGTTGAAGCCCGCCTGCGGGTGCCTGGCCTGGAGCACGGCCAGGCCCTTGGCCACGTCGACCACGGGCGCCGGGCGCGGGTCGTCGGCCACGGCCGGGCCGCTGAACAGCGCGAAGACCTTCTCCCTGTCGCCGTCGAACACCACCATGGCCAGCACGCCGACGATCAGGACGGACAGGCCCAGGAAGGCGCCGGTCAGCGACACGACGACGTGGAAGGGCAGGCCCCACACCGAGATGCGGTTGTGCAGGTCGGCTTCCTGCAGGCGCTTGGAGCCGCCCCAGCGGAACGCGAACGCGTCCTTGAAGACGCGCGGATGCGACAGCACGCCCGAGACCAGCGACGACAGCAAGGCGACGCCCGTCAGGCCGACCAGGAAGAAGCCCCAGCTGCCCGGCAGGTGCAGGGCGGTGTGCAGCTTGGCCTGGAAATTACTCCACGGCGTGCGCTGTTCGGCGACGATCTTGCCCGAGGCGTCCGCGAACCAGGTGTGCTCGCCGCCCTTGGCGTCGTCGCCGTGCACCGAAAGGCGCGGCAGGGCCGGCTCGGGCATGCGGATAAAGAGGTCGTGGGCCTTGGGGTTCTTGGCCAGCACCTCGTCGAAGGCCGCGCCCACGGCGGCGGGCGTCACGCTGTGCAGCACGGGAGCGGTCGGCTGCTCCCAGCGGTTGAACTCGTTGGTGAACACCGCCACCGCGCCCGTGAAGCAGACGAGGTAGATCAAGGCGGCGAACGCCAGGCCCAGGGCCGAGTGGCCGGCCAGCATGGCGCGCACGAACGGCGCGGGGATCTTCGGCCAGATCGGCTTGCCGGCGGGTTTCTTGGGTTGCGGGGCGTGCATCAGAGGGAGCCCTTCAGGAACACGGCGCCGAAGCCGGCGACGGTGACGCCGACCAGCACGGCCAGGGCGCGCAGGATCTTGTCGTCGGACAGGGTCCAGGCCATGCCGCCGGCCCACAGGAACGGCACCAGCATGCCGCCGATGATCAGGCGGGTCTTGACCTCGGCGGGGAAGCAGACGGCGACCGCCAGGCCCACGGCCATGGCGGCGGCTCCGCCCAGCGGACCGGCCAGGAAGCCGCGCAGCCAGCCGCGCCAGGCCACGCGCCGGCGGTCGGACGGCTCCAGGGCCACCTCGCGCGGCGCCTTGCGCTTGGCCTCGCGCAGCTCGACCCCGGCCGCCACGACCGCCAGGGCGACCGTCGAGGCCAGCGCCAGGATGATCGACGGCCCCCGCGCCGCGCCGAGGAACGGCACGGATGCGGCGATGGCCGCCGCCAGCAGCGCCCAGCCGCCGGCGATCAGCCAGGGCCGGCGGGCGTCGGCATGGGTCCAGGCCCGCCGCAGCAGCAGTGCGCCGCCCAGCGCCAGCGGCGCGATGGCCAGTCCTCCCAGGCCGATCACCAGCGCGTCTCCAGGCTGACGCCCAGCACGCGCGGCTCGCCCAGCAGGGCCACGCCCGCGTCCGGCCGGGTGTACTGGCTGTACTTCTCGTTCAGCAGGTTCTTCCCGAACACATAGGCCCCCCAGGCCTGGCTCTCGTAGCCGAAGCGTCCGTTGACCAGGGTGCGGGCGTCGGCGATGCGGCCGTCCTGGCCCTGGGCGCCGCCGGCCTCGGTGAAGGCCTTCGAACGGTAGTTGGCGTTCAGGTTGGCGACCAGCCCGTTGTCCCAGCGATAGTCGCCGCCCACCGAGAAGGTCCAGTGCGGGGCGTAGGGGAACTCGGAGCCCGACAGGTTGCGGTTGTCCGTGCCGACCTGGACGTTGAACTCGTCGAACTCGGTCTTGGTGTGGCCGAGCGAGGCGTACCAGCCGGCGTTCGCCGACAGCCGCTGGGCGACCTCGACCTCGAAGCCGTAGAGGTGCGAGCTGCCGGCGTTCTCGACCTGGTAGTCGTACTGGTTCAAGCCCAGGTTCAGCGACACCTGCTGGTCGGTCCAGTCGACATAGTAGGCGTTGGCGTTGGCGGTCAGGCCCCACTGCGGCCAGTAGGTGCGCAGCGAGAGCTCGTAGTTCCAGGTATATTCCGGATCGTACGGCACCACGGTGGCGCGGGCGGTGTTGATCGCCGTGCCGCCCGAGCGGTATCCGCGCTGCACCACGAAGCTGGTCGAGATGTTGTCGGTCCAGGCGTACTTGGCGCCCAGCTTGGGCAGGAAGGCCTCGAACTCGCGGGTCGTCTCGGGCGAAGGCGCGCCGGCCTGGGCGACCATCGAGCCGACGAACTGGTTCACCAGCACCACGAACGGCGCGAAGGCCGTCGGGAAGTTGGCGGGGTTGGGATAGGTCCCGGCGAACACCGCGGTCTGGTTGGAGCTCTGGGTGTTCTTTTCGCGGTCGTAGCGGAAGCCGGCCAGAACGCTCAGCCTGGGCGTCACCTCGAAGCTGCCGTCGGCGAAGAGGGCGGTGGTCTCCACCAGTTCCGGCGCGTTGGAGCTGTAATCCACCGGAATGACCGGCAGCTGGGCGATGTAGGCGTTGGCGAACTGGTTGGCCGTCGCCCCGGCGACGCTCTGGGTGTAGCCCATGCCCACCAGGGTCGAGGTCAGCACGCTGATCAGGGTGGCGCGCGGGAACTCCACGTTGGTCAGGCTGGCCGACTTGCGCTCGGCGTCGCGCGTGGCGTGATAGAGGCCGACCACGCCTTTCAACCGCTCGCCGTCGTAGTTCAGGCGCACTTCCTGGCTGGCCGTCTCGATCATCTCGTTCTGGCCGCCGTACGACAGCCGTTGCGGGCCGAGGTCGGCGTCATAGCGCTGGACGAGGTCGACCTGGCTCCACGAGGCCACGCCCGACAGGGTCAGGCGCTGGCCGATCTTCTGCTCCAGCTCCAGGGTGGCGATGTCGGTGGTGATGTCGCTGGTGTTGGCGTCGTTGGTCGTGGTGACGCGGTGGTCGTAGTAGTCCGGCGTGTCGGTGCGGCTGTAGGTGTAGAGATAGCCCGACTTGCGCTCGTTGTGGCTCATGGTGGCGATGGCCTTGAAGCCTTCGGCCGCCGCCGGGGTCAGCAGCAGCTTGCCCCGGATCATGCGGGTGTCGAGGGCGTCGTCGTCGACCTTGCGCGTGGTGTTGTAGATGAAGCCGTCGCTCTTGCGGTCCTCGAAGGCCAGGCGGAAGGCCAGCTGGTCCTCGACGATCGGGCCGCCGCCGGCCAGGGCGATCGAGCGGTCGTCGCCGCTGGCCGCCATGCCGCGCACCTTGAAGCTCCAGTCGAAGGTCGGGTCGGTGGTGCGCACGATCACCGCGCCGGCCAGGGCGTTACGGCCCTGCAGGGTCGACTGCGGACCCCGGAAGATTTCGACCTGGCCCACGTCCCACATGTCCAGCGGACCGCCGTACATGGCGCGTTCGGGAATGGCCGCGCCGTCGACATAGACCGTGGCCAGGCCCCCGGTGCCGCCGCCCGAGACGTTGTTGTTGGCGATGCCGCGGATGGTGAAGCCGCTCTTGCCGTAGGTCTCGCTCATGTTGGCGGTCTTGGCGACCAGGTCGTAGAAGTCGCGGATCTGCTCGCGCTCGATGGTGCGGGCGGTGGTCACGGCCACGCTGGTGACGGTGTCCTGGATGCTGCGGCTGGCCTTCTCGCCGGTGACCACCACCCGGTCGACCTCGATCGGCGTCTCGGGCGCGGCGGCGACCGGAGCCTCGGCCCAGGCCGACCCCGCCAGCACCGCCCAGACGCCGACGGCGCTCGCCATCATCAACCGCGACTTCATTGCAGACCCCCGATATTTAAGAATGGGTCGCAGCTAGCGGCCGTTTAATTGCGAGTCAAATGCAAACTCATTCGCAACAGTAATCGCAGCGCGAGCTTTTCGCGCATCGCTGGAAACCTTGAGCAGGGCCAGATTGGCGATCAGGCGGCCCTGTGCAATCTAGGGTGATTGCGTGAGGGCGGGCATGGGTGTTGGCAAGGTGTTGGCGATCGGCGCCGGGGTCGTGCTCGGCGTCGCGGCGACCTCGACGCTCGCCCTGGCGCTGTGGCTGCGCGACCCGCTCGAGCACGATCTTCCCGCCCGCTGCTTCAGCCCGGGCTATGCGGAATGAGGCCCTTGTCGGCCTTGGCCGCGTCGTAGGCGGCCCATTCCTCCTCCATCTGCCGCTGCCAGCGGGCGCGCAGCACGGCGGGGCGCTGGCCGTGGCGGTCGTCGAGGAATTCGGCGGCCACCACCCGGTCGGTGCGGAAGTTGCGGAAGTCGCCGCGCAGCTCGCACCAGGCGATCAGCATGCGGGTGGTGGCCATGTAGCCCACCGTCACCGGCCAGATGACCCGCTGGCTGACCGCGCCCTTCTCGTCGCGATAGTCCAGGCGGATCTTGCGGCCGGCGTGGATCCAGGCGCGGGTCTGGGCCATGTCGATGGTGTCGGGCGTGGGGTTCCACGGCGCGGGGGCGCGGGTCGCGGGCTCCAGCACGTAGGGCCGCAGGTTGTCGGGAACGGCGGCGGCGATCTTGGCGATCAGGTCGCGGGCGGCGGTGGCCAGGGCGGGATCGCCTCGGCCGGCCACCCATTGGGCGCCCAGCACGGCGGCTTCGATCTCGTCCGGCGTCAGCATCAGGGGCGGCATGTCGTATCCGGCCTCCAGCACGTAGCCGACGCCCGCCTCGCCGCGGATGGGCGCCCTCTGACCGACCAGTGCGGCGATGTCGCGATAGACGCTGCGCTTGGAGGTCTCCAGTTCGGCGGCGATGGCGTCGGCGGTGACCGGCGCACGGCTGCGGCGAAGGATCTGGATGATCTGGAAAAGGCGTTCAGCGCGTCTCATGGCTCTCACTGTGCCGTACTGTTGCTGACAGCATGCTGGCAGCAGGGTGGCGGCAGTCTCTCCTCATCGCAATACCGCACGAGAGGGACCTCGAGATGATCACGCTCTACGCCGCCGGCCCGGCCTACGGCCTGCCTGAGGGAAGCCCCTACGTCACCAAGACCGAGATCCACCTGATGATGGCGGGCCTGGCCTACCGCAAGACGCCAGCCCATCCGGAGACCTCGCCCAAGGGCCAGCTGCCCTGGATCGACGACGACGGCGTCAAGGTCGCCGACTCGACTTTCATCCGCGCCTATCTGGAGCGCAGCTACGGCGTCGACCTCGACGAGGGGCTCACCCGCGTCGAGCGCGCCCAGGCCTGGGCGATCGAGCGGATGGTCGAGAACCAGCTGGGCTGGGCCAACTGCTACTTCCGCTTCTTCGACTTCGACAATTTCGAGAAGGGGCCGGCCCGCTGGTTCGACGGCGCGCCCGAGGCGATGCGCCAGGACCTGAAGGCGGGCCTGCTCGACGCCGTCGAGGCCAACCTCAAGGCCGTCGGGGTGGGCCGCCACTCGCCCGACGAGATCGTCGAGCTGGCCGCCTGGTCGCTGACCGCGCTCTC
Organism: Caulobacter vibrioides; assembly: GCA_001449105.1. Taxonomy (GTDB): domain Bacteria; phylum Pseudomonadota; class Alphaproteobacteria; order Caulobacterales; family Caulobacteraceae; genus Caulobacter; species Caulobacter vibrioides_C. The sequence goes on from LNIY01000088.1 coordinate 48,623, forward strand.
GGAAATGCTGGGCGACAAGGCTTTCATGATGGGCGAGCGGCCGACCAGCGTCGACGCCATCGTCTTTTCGATTCTGGCCCAGATCCTGACGCCGTTCTTCGACTCGCCGATCCGCCGGCGGGCCGAGGGATTCTGCAACCTCGTGGCCTATGCCGAGCGGATGCTGGCGACCTTCTACCCGGCCTTCGCGGCGGAGGCCTGCCCGGAGACGCTCAAGGCGGCCTGACTAGGTAGCCGCCCGGGCGTTGTGCCGGGGCCGCCTATCCTGTAGATGCGACGCATTCTTATGAGTGTCGCGGATTCCATAGGCGTGGAGCGGCCCCGGTCGGGCCGACGGGGCGGGGACAAGATCCTCGCCGCCGGCCTGTCGGTGGGGCTGCACGCGGCCGTGGCGGTGGGGCTGGTCGGCTTCGTCCGCGCCATGCCGGGCCTGGCCGAACCGCCCGCCATGGAGGCGGCGCTGTTCGAGGCCATGGCCCCCAGTCCCGAGCCTTCGCCGTCCAGGGCCTCGACGGAACAGCGCGAGCGGGCGGTGCCGCGCGAGGCCCGCATGGCCTCGCCGATCCGGCCGCGCCCGGTTCCCGTCCCCGCGCCCGATCCCCTGATCGCCACCCCGCAGGTCGCGCCCCAGCCCGTCGAGACCCGCTCGACCTCGACGGCGACGCCCGTGGCGGTCGCGGCCTCGGCGGCTTCCGCGCCGGCCGGCGGCGGCGCGCCGGTGCAGGTGCGCGGCGAGGCCGCCAAGACCCACGATCCCTACGCGGCCCAGGTGCTGTCGTGGATCGAGGCCCGCAAGACCATGCCCGAGGCCCTCAAGCGCCGCCGCACCCACGGCGTGGTGGTGGTGGCCTTCACCCTCGACCGCTTCGGGCGCATCTCGCGGGCGGTGATCGTCGAAAGCAGCGGCGACCGCGCCCTCGACGCCGCCGCCATGGACCTCTTGTCCACCGCCGCCCCGTTCCCCAAGGCCCCCCGCGACTCCGACTGGAACCGCCGCCGCTTCGAGACCCCGATCTCCTATGCGGTGAAGGGGTAGGGAGCCTGGTGCAGGCCGGCCCTCAATGCCCCCAAGATCCTCCCCCTGAAGGGGGAGGTGGCCCAGAGGGCCGGAGGGGGCCGGCGGAAGCTACCCCCACCCGTAAAATCCCCGCGAAAGCGGGGACCCAGGTGTTTTATCGTCGAGCGCCGTGGGTTGCAGAAAAAGCCTGGGTCCCCGCTTTCGCGGGGATTGGGCGGAAGGTGGGAGCGCTCATGAAGATCCTCCCCCTCTGCGGGGGGTGGCGCCGAGGGCCGGAGGGGGCGCTG
>LNIY01000089.1 GCA_001449105.1 Caulobacter vibrioides
GGGGAGCTGTCGCGGAGCGACTGAGGGGGCCGCCGCAGGCGGACACGGCTTTCCCGCCTCACGCGGCTTGCCGCTGAGCTGATGGAGAGGGCGCGGGGCGTCCGGGCCTCGCCCGGATGTGTGAGTTTTAAGTACCGTTTCGACGAAGCAGAACGCCCCGCGCGATCGTTATTCCTCAGGCCGGGGCGCGCAGGCCTTTTCCGCCTTTAACCCCTTCCCCATGCAGTGCGCCCCGTTTCTTGGCGGCCAGGCGTGCATGGCGGCGCGGACCCTTGGGCGGGCGGGAAGCCATAGTCGGCAGCTTCCCGATGGATGGGTTTACGTCCCCCATCCTCATTCAAGCCTTCAGGCCCGGCTCACGCCGCTCCTTCAGCCCCGCTCGATCGCATCACCGCCGCACGCTTCGGGCCGGATCCTTGCGCCCTCTCCCTGCGACGGGACCCGATGATTATGCCGCGGGTTTCAGCGCGTCTGATCGGGGAGGCTGAGAAAGTTGCAAGCGGTTGATCGGGTTCAGGACTTTTCGCTGAACGCCGGGGATGGACGGGGCTCTATCCCCGTACGATCCACAAATCCGTCCAATCCCCGCGAAAGCGGGGACCCAGGCTTTTTCTGAAGCCAGCAGCGCTCGACGATAAAACACCTGGGTCCCCGCTTTCGCGGGGATTTTACGGGTGGGATGTGGGCGGCCGGCGCAACGGAAGCTGAAAACGTCCTCCCTCCGGCCCTGCGAGCCACCTCCCCCAGAGGGGGAGGATCTCGGCTACAAGATATACCGGCTCAGATCCGCATTCGCCGCCAGGGCCCCGACCCGCTTGTTGACGTAGTCGGCGTCGATGGTGACGGTTTCGCCGCCGTGGTCGGTGGCGGTGAAGCTGATTTCCTCGACCACCTTCTCCATGATCGTCTGGAGGCGGCGGGCGCCGATGTTCTCGACCGAGGCGTTGACCGCCACGGCCGCGTCGGCCAGGGCGTCGATGGCCTCGTCGGTGAACACCAGGGTCAGGTTCTCGGTGGCCATCAGGGCCTGGTGCTGGCGCAGCAGGTTGGCTTCCGGCTCGGTGAGGATGCGGCGCATGTCGTCGCGCGACAGGCCCTTCAGCTCCACGCGGATCGGCAGGCGGCCCTGCAGTTCGGGCAGGAGGTCGCTGGGCTTGGCCACGTGGAACGCGCCCGAGGCGATGAACAGGATGTGGTCGGTCTTCACCGGCCCGTACTTGGTCGAGACCGTCGTGCCCTCGATCAGCGGCAGCAGGTCGCGCTGCACGCCTTCCCGGCTCACATCCGCGCCGCCGCGCTGCGAGGAGCTGGCGACCTTGTCGATCTCGTCGAGGAAGACGATGCCGTGGTTCTCGGCCAGGGCCAGGGCTTCCTGCGTGAGGGCCTCCTGGTCGAGCAGCTTGTCGCTTTCCTCGGCGATCAGCGGCGCCCAGGCGCCCGAGACCGTGGTCTTGTGGGTCTTGGTGCGGCCGCCGCCGAACGACTTCATCATCTCGCCGAGGTTCAGCACCGAGGCGCCCGGCTGGCCGGGGATCTCGAACATGCCGCCGCCGCCGTTGTCGGCCAGGGTCAGCTCGATTTCCTTGTCGTCGAGCTCGCCGGCGCGGAGCTTCCTGCGGAAGCTGTCGCGGGCCGCCGTGGCGCCGGGGCCGGTCAGGGCGTCGAGGATGCGGTCCTCGGCTGCCGCCTCGGCCTTGGCCTTCACGCCGGCGCGGCGCTTGTCGCGGACCATGGCCAGGGCGCTTTCCACCAGGTCGCGGACGATCTGGTCGACGTCGCGGCCGACATAGCCGACCTCGGTGAACTTGGTGGCCTCGACCTTGAGGAACGGTGCCTGGGCCAGCTTGGCCAGGCGCCGGGCGATCTCGGTCTTGCCCACGCCCGTGGGGCCGATCAGCAGGATGTTCTTGGGGGTGATCTCGTCCTGGAGGTCGGCCGGCGTGCGACGGCGGCGCCAGCGGTTACGCAGGGCCACGGCGACGGCGCGCTTGGCCTCCGCATGGCCGACGATGAAACGATCCAGTTCGGAGACGATTTCGCGGGGGGAGAACTCAGTCATGTGTCGTTGATCAGGGTCTCGAAGATCAGGCGCCAGCCTTCGGCGCGCTTTTGCCACACGTGCATATAGTGCGCGGCGACGGGTTTGTTATCGGGTCCGCTCCAAACGGCTTCGCCATGGGTCCAGACGAGGTCGCCGGCGCCGGACGCGCCGCCGCCCTGCGGGCGCAGCGTGATGGCGCCTGGGCGCAGGGCCAGGCGGGCGGAAACATCGTCGCCGGCCAGGGTCTTGGAGCCCTTGGGGCCCAGCAGCCAGGCGTCGGGCGCCAGCACGGCCCGGTAGGCGACGGGGGCGTCGGTGGCGGCGGCCGAGGCCAGGGCGGCTTCGGCGTCGCGGGCCTCCTCGAAGCCCTTGGCCTGGGAGTCCGCGCCGGCCGGGGCCAGCGGGCCGACCTGGGCGGCGGCGTCGGGACCGGGAGCCTTGCCGGGATCGGCCTGCGCCCCGCCGTCATAGACCCACTTCCATTCGCCTTCCGCGCCCTTGCGCCAGATGGTGGCGTAGTAGCCGCCGCGCCTGTCGTCGATCGACCAGGGCCCGAACGACAGGCCAAGGTCGCCGGAGCGGGCGATCACCACCTTCTGCGGCCACCAGAACAGCCTGGGCTCATTGGTTCCCGGCCGCTTGCCGTAGAGCTCGCGGGCGTTGACTGGTCCCGGCGCGAAGACGATGGCGTCGTCGGCCATGTGCTTGAGGAACGAGCCCTTGATCCCCAGCGCCAGGCCGTCGGCCGCGAAGGCCCGCTCGGCGGCCTCGATGGGCGCGGCCGATATCTCCTGGGCCAGGGCCGGACCGGCGATGGCTGCGGCGATCAGGGCGGGGGGCAGGATCTTGAGCATGGTGTCGGGTCCTCGAACGCCAGCTTCTGTCTGGTCCACTCTAACCGTCATCCCGGCCGCAGCGAAGCGGAGAGCCGGGACCCAGGGGCCGCGGCACTGCCGCTCGCTCCTGGGTCCCGGATAAGCGCTGCGCGCTTTCCGGGATGACGAAGGAGGGAACCTACAGCCCTTCGACCGTCAGATTGCCGTTGGTGTAGACGCAGATCTCGGCGGCGATGGCCATGGCGCGGCGGGCGATCTCTTCGGCGGTGAGGTCCTGGTCGATCAGGGCCTTGGCGGCGGCGAGCGCGTAGTTGCCGCCCGAGCCGATGGCCGCGACCGCGCCGCCGCCGGGGCTCTCGCCCGGCTCCAGCACGTCGCCGACGCCGGTGACGGTGTAGATGGCGTCCTTGTCGGCGACCAGCAGCATGGCCTCCAGGCGGCGCAGGTAGCGGTCGGTGCGCCAGTCCTTGGCCAGATCCACGCAGGCCCGGGCCAGCTGGTTGGGATACTGCTCGAGCTTGGCTTCCAGCCGCTCGATCAGGGTGAAGGCGTCGGCCGTGGCCCCGGCGAAACCGGCGACGACCGCGCCTCCGGCCAGGCGGCGGACCTTGCGGGCGTTGCCCTTGACGACGGTTGGGCCCATGGACACCTGTCCGTCGCCGGCGATCACGGTCTGGCCGTTCTTGCGCACCGCGAGAATGGTGGTGCCGTGCCAGTCGGGGAACGAGTTCGAGCTTTGCATGGCTTCGCATGTGGCGAGGCCGGCCTGGAGGGTCAAGCGCCATGAGCTTTTCGGAACGCGAGGTCGAGCGCTACGCCCGCCACCTGGTGCTGCGCGAGATCGGCGGGCCGGGACAGCAAAGGCTGAAGGCGGCCAGGGTTCTGCTGGTCGGCGCAGGCGGCCTGGGCGCGCCGGCCGCGCTCTATCTGGCGGCCGCGGGCGTCGGCACGATCGGCATCGCCGACGCCGATGAGGTGTCGCTGTCGAACCTGCAGCGGCAGGTGCTCTATGCCGAGGCCGACGTCGGCCAGCCCAAGGTCGAGGCGGCCGCCGCGCATCTGGCGGCGCTGAACCCGAACGTGACGGTCGTTCCCCACCCCGTCTGGCTGGAGGCGAGCAACGCTCGCGAGATCGTCCGCGGCTACGACCTGGTGCTGGACGGCACCGACGACTTTTCCACCCGCTTCGCCGTCAGCGACGCCTGCCTGGCCGAGGGCAAGACCCTGGTCAGCGGGGCCCTGGGCCGCTGGACCGGTCAGGTGGGGGTGTTCCACGGCCAGCCCTGCTATCGCTGCCTGGTGCCCGAGATCCCGCCGGACGCCGAGACCTGCGCCCTGGTCGGCGTGGTCGGCGCGCTGGCGGGCGTGATCGGCTCGATGATGGCGCTGGAGGCGGTGAAGGTCATCGCGGGCGCCGGCCAGCCGCTGTCGGGGCGCCTTCTGATCTACGACGCCCTGGCGGCCGAGACGCGCACGGTGCGCATCGGCGCGGATCCTGGATGTCCCGCCTGCGGAGCATAGCGCCGTTCGGCGAAAACCTTGTGCCTACGGGGCTTTACGGGGTCGAGGCGGCGGAACGTTTGGTCTAGGTTGCCGGCCGCCGGTCCCGGCGGACCTCCCCCTCGCCGCCGGTCGGCCAAGGGAGAAAACCGATGACCACCTCTCGCATCGCCCACCCCGGCCTGGCGGCCAAGGTCATGAGCGCGCAGGACGCCGCCGCCCTGATCGATCCCGGCTCGACCGTCGGCATGAGCGGCTTCACCGGCTCGGGCTATCCCAAGGCCGTGCCGATGGCCCTGGCCGAGCGCATGGAAGCCGCCCACGCCGCGGGCGACAAGTTCCGCGTCAAGGTGTGGACCGGCGCCTCGACCGGCCCCGAACTGGACGGCGCCCTGGCCAAGAGCGACGGCGTCGAGTTCCGCCTGCCCTACAATTCCGACCCCATCGCCCGCGAGAAGATCAATCGCGGCGAGATGGAGTATTTCGACATGCACCTGTCCCAGGTGGCCCCGATGGCCTGGCAGGGGTTCCTGGGGCCGCTCGACACCGCCGTCGTGGAGATCGCGGGGATCCGCGCCGACGGCTCGCTGATCCCGTCCTCGTCGGTGGGCAACAACAAGACCTGGCTGGACCGGGCCTCGAAGATCATCCTCGAGGTCAATCGATGGCAGAACCCGGCGCTGGAGGGGATGCACGACATCTACTACGGCACGGCCCTGCCGCCGAACCGCGTGCCGATCCCGCTGGTCAAGCCCGACGACCGCATCGGCGAGGCCTATTTCCGGGTCGATCCGAGCAAGGTGGTGGCGGTGGTCGAGACCGACGCGCCCGACCGCAACCTGCCCTTCGCCGCGCCCGACGCCTCGGCCCTGGCGATCGCCGGCCACCTGCTGGAGTTCTTCGCCCACGAGGTGAAGAAGGGTCGCCTGCCCCCGTCCCTGCTCCCGCTGCAGTCGGGCGTGGGCAACATCGCCAACGCCGTGCTGACGGGCCTGGTGGACGCGCCCTTCGAGGACATGACCGCCTATACCGAGGTGATCCAGGACGGCATGCTCGACCTGCTGGCGGCCGGCAAGCTGCGCATGGCCTCGGCCACGGCGTTCTCGCTGAGCCCCGAGGCCGCCGCCGGCCTCAACGCCGACATGGCGAAGTTCAGGGACAAGATGATCCTGCGCCCGCAGGAGATCTCCAACCATCCCGAGCTGATCCGGCGCCTGGGCTGCATCGCCATGAACGGCCTGATCGAGGCCGACATCTACGGGGCGGTGAACTCGACCCACGTGATGGGCTCGCGCATCCAGAACGGCATCGGCGGCTCGGGCGACTTCGCCCGCAACGCCTACGTCTCGATCTTCATGACCCCGTCGACGGCCAAGGGCGGCAAGATTTCGGCCATCGTCCCGCAGGTCAGCCACGTCGACCACATCAACCAGGACGTCCAGGTGATCGTCACCGAGCAGGGCCTGGCCGACCTGCGCGGCCTGTCGCCCAAGCAGCGCGCCCGGGTGATCATCGAGAACTGCGCCCACCCGGACTATCGCCCGGGACTTGTGGACTACTTCACCCGCGCCCAGGCCGGGGCCTACGGTCGCCAGACCCCGACCCTGCCGGGCGAGGCGCTGTCGTGGCACCAGCGCTTCATGGAGACGGGGGACATGCGGGGCTGAGGCGCAGTGCGTGGTCCTCGTCCTTCGACAGGCTCAGGATGAGGACCATTTCTCAGGCTCGGTGGATCTGTCGAAACCCTCACCCTGAGCTTGTCGAAGGGCGAGGGTTTCGCTTCAGCCCCTAAGCGAACCCCTTGCGGATGTGCTCGACCGACTTGGTCAGGACCAGCTTCCAGTTGTCGTCCGACCAGTCGCGGTGGCCCACGCCCTTCATCTCGACGTGCTCGCAGGGCTTGCCGGCGGCCTTCAGGGCCTTGGCCATGATCTTCGACTGCTTGGGCGTGACGATGGTGTCCTCGGTGCCGTGGATCAGCAGCACCGGGGCCTTGATCTCGGCGGCGCGTTCGGAGGGCGAGGCGGCGAGCATCATCGCCTTGTCGGTCTTGGGATCGCCGATGGTCTTGCACCAATAGGCGTAGGCGTCGGAATCCGCGCCGTCTTCCGACTTGGAGAAGGCCAGGCTTTCGACGAGGTCGGCGTCGCCGGCGATCGAGACGACGGCCTTGTAGAGGTCGGGACGGCGGACCGCCCCCATCAGGGCCGCATAGCCGCCATAGCTGACGCCGCAGATGGCGATGCGGTTCGGGTCGGCCGCGCCGGAGGCCACGACCTGGGCCACGGCGTCCTCGACGTCCTCCTGCATCAGGTCGCCCCAATGCTTGCGGCCGGCGTTGGCGAAGGCCTTGCCGTAGCCGCCCGAGCCCCGGAAGTTGGGCTGTAGCACCAGCCAACCCTGGGCGGCCAGGGCCTGGGCGAACAGGTCGAAGCTCAGGTTGTCGCGCACCTCGGGCCCGCCGTGCGGCAGCACCACCATCGGCCGGGGCTTGTCCGACGCGATCACCGGCGTCGTCAGGTAGGCGGTGATGGTCTGGCCGTCGCGGGTCCTGACCGGCAGGGCCTTCATCGGCGCCAGGCGCTCCTGCGTCAGCCAGGGCCGCTTGTCGCCCAGCAGGCGCAGGTCCTTCCTGGCCACGTCGTACAGCCAGAAGGCGCCGGGATGGCGCGGGCCGCTGACGAAGAAGATGAACCGGTTGTGGTCGGCGCTGACGTCGAACGGGGTGACGTTGCACTCGCCGCCGAAATAGGCGTTCACGCCCTTGTAGTGGGCCGCCAGCTTCGGATCGAGGAAGCGGTGGTTGGCGCGGTCGTCGCTGACCGAGATGCTGAGCGCCTTGTAGCTCTCGTCGTAGAACACGCCCTGGATCGGCCGCTTGTCGTCGTGCGAGACCACCTCGCCGACGCTCATCGACCGGGTGTCGAACCGCCGGATGGTGGGCATGTCGGCGCCCTCGTCGGTCGACAGCATCAGGAGCACGCCGGGTTCCGGCGTCGGGGCGACGAACTCCAGGTCCGACAGCTTCTTCAGCTCGTTGCGGCGGACCTTCCTGTAGAGCTTCCAGTCCTTTTCGCCGGGGGCGCGGACCATGACGCTGACCACGGTGCCCCGGGCGTTGGAGTCGTAGCGGATCACCGGCACGCCGTTCTGGGTGTACCAGCCGTCGGTCGACAACGAGCCGCGCTCCAGCATGACGGCCTCGCCGGTGTAGACGTCGACCAGGTAAAGCGTCTCGCACTCGGTGACGGTGTCCCAGATCTGCATGAGGATCCGCTTGGCGTCGGTGTTCATCCGGTCGACCACGTTGGCCAGATTGAACTGCCGCCTCATCACCCCTTTCTGGTTGTTGAACAGCACCACCGGGTCGCGGCCGTCGGCGCCGATCGCCAGGATGCGGCGGACGGGTATGGGAATGAACTCGCCGTAGAAATAGAGGCCCTGGGCGTGGCCCTTGGCGTCCTTGGTCATCCGGACCCAGATGAGCAGGCGCTCCTCGTTGGCCCATTCCACCTGGTCGACGACGGTCTCGCCCAGCTGCACCGGCTTGATCGACTCGTCGCCGCCGTCGGTCTCGTAGAAGATGATCAGGGCGTTGGTCTTGTCGCCCTTCCTGCGCTCCACGAGGATGGCCACGCGGGAACCGTCCGGCGACAGGGCGGTGTCGAGCACCTCGGCGCCCTGCAGCAGTTCGTCGACGCTGGGCGGGACGATCACGGCCCTGTCGGACTTGGCTTCCGCGCCCTTGGCGTCGGCCCTCTTTTCGTCGGCGGCGAAGGCGTGGTCGATGGCCAGCGGCGCCGACGAGGCGGCCGCGATCACAAGACGGCGAGTAAGCAAGGCGGCCCCCCGGTCGCACTGAAGGTTACAGGCGCGGGCTCCAGCGCCCCGCGCGCCAAACACTCGCGAGTTTCGTCAAGCTTTGCAATTGCAAGATGCGGCCGCCCGAGAGGCGGTCACAGCATGGCGGGGGTGACCCGGTCGGGCGGCCGGTGGCCGTCCATGAAGGTCTTCACGTTGACGATGACCTTCTCGCCCATGTCGATGCGGCCCTCGACCGTGGCCGAGCCCATGTGCGGCAGCAGCACGACGTTGGGCAGCTTCAGCAGCTTGGGATTGATGGCCGGCTCGTGCTCGTAGACGTCCAGGCCCGCGCCGGCGATCTCGCCCCTGGCCAGCATGTTGGCCAGCGCCCCCTCGTCGATGACCTCGCCGCGGGCGGTGTTGACGACGATGGCGTGCGGCCGCAGCAGCTTCAGCCGCCGGGCCGACAGCAGGTGGTAGGTGGCCGGGGTGTGCGGGCAGTTGATCGAGATGATGTCCATCCGGGCCAGCATCTGGTCGAGGCTTTCCCAGTAGGTGCAGCCCAGCTCCTCGGCGATGCGCGGGCTGACCGGCTTGCGGTTGTGGTAATGCACCTGCATGCCGAAGGCCTTGGCGCGGCGGGCCACGGCCTGGCCGATGCGGCCCATGCCGACGATGCCCAGGCGCTTGCCCCACAGGCGGCGGCCCAGCATCCAGGTCGGCGACCAGCCGTGGAAGTCGCCGGCCTTGACCACCTCGGCGCCTTCGACCACCCGGCGGGCGGCCGCCATGATCAGGGTCATGGTCAGGTCGGCGGTGTCCTCGGTGAGAACGCCCGGGGTGTTGGTGACGATGATCCCCCGCGCGTTGGCGGTGGCGACGTCGATATTGTCGACCCCGGCCCCGAAATTGGCGATCAGCTTGAGCCGCTCGCCGGATCGCGACAGAAGGCGCGAGTCGATGCGATCGGTGATGGTCGGCACCAGCACGTCGGCCCGTCCCATGGCCTCGACCAGCTCGTCGGCGGTCATCGGCTGGTCGGACAGGTTCAGTTCGGTGTCGAACAGTTCGCACATGCGCGTCTCGACCGGATCGGGCAGCTTGCGCGTGACGACGACTTTGAGCTTGCGGGCAGGCATGGGCGGTCCGAAAAGCCTTTCCCTGACGGGCGTTGGAAATCTGTAGCAAAGGGGCCGGAAGCGGCCAAGCAACATGCCGGTGAAATGCAAACATCGTTCGCTGTGCGGAGTGACCTTGGGCGGGTGGGCGCTGGGCGGTCTGGCGGCGGCGAGCCTGCTTCTGGCGGGGCCCGCCCTCGCCCAGGCCCCGGCCACGACGCCGTCGGGCCTGCCGGTGCCGCGCTACGTCGTGCTGAAGTACGGCGAGGTCAATGCGCGCCAGGGTCCGGACGAACAGCACCGGCTGCTGTGGATCTACAAGGCCAAGGGCCTGCCGGTGCAGGTGGTGGCCGAAACCCGCGAGTGGCGGCGGATCTGCGATCCCGAAGGGGGTCTTGCCTGGGTGCACAAACGCACCACCGACGGCCGGCGCACCGCCATGCGGGTGCAGGACAGCCCCCTGCCCCTGCGCGCCTCGCCCAAGCCGGAGTCGCGGATCAGCGCCTATCTGGCCGGCCGCTCGATCGCCAATCTCGACAAGTGCGAGAAGGGCTGGTGCCGGCTGAAGGCCGACGGAGCCTCGGGCTGGGCGCCGGAAGGCGATATCTGGGGGGCGAAAGAGGCCTTGCAGTGTCCGGAAGGGCGCTGATTTAGGCCCCTTTCGGCGCGGCTCTCACCAATTGTCGCCGAATGTAACATTGAGGCCCGCCCCGGCGCCGTGCTAGGGGCGTTCGCATGCAAAAGAGCGCCTACACCTTCGAAGAGCTCCTGGCCTGCGGCCGGGGCGAAATGTTCGGACCCGGCAACGCCCAGCTGCCCGTGCCCCCGATGCTGATGTTCGATCGCATCGTCCGGATCGAATCCGAGGGCGGCAAGTACGGCAAGGGCTATGTCGAAGCCGAATTCGACATCAAGCCGGACCTCTGGTTCTTCGGTTGCCACTTCATCGGCGACCCCGTCATGCCCGGGTGCCTCGGCCTGGACGCCATGTGGCAGCTGGTCGGCTTCTTCCTGGGCTGGTCGGGCGCTCCCGGCCGCGGCCGCGCCCTGGGCGTGGGCGAGGTGAAGTTCACCGGCCAGGTGACCCCCGAGGTCAAGAAGGTCGTCTACAAGATCGACCTCAAGCGCGTGATCATGCGCAAGCTGGTCATGGGCATCGGCGACGGCGTCATGGAAGCCGACGGCAAGGTGATCTACGAAACCAAGGACCTCAAGGTCGGCCTGTTCACGGCCGAACAGATGGCGGGTTGATCCAACCGACAGGCTGGCCGTTCTTGTCAAAAGAGCTGGCTCCGGCGGGATCGGGGAGAAAGAGGTACTGATATGCGTCGCGTCGTCGTCACGGGACTGGGCGTCGTCTCGTCCATCGGCAACAACGCCAACGAGGTGCTGGCTTCGCTGCGCGAGGCCAAGTCCGGCGTGGTCGCCGCGCCGGAGTACGCGGAGCTGGGCTTCCGCTGCCAGGTGCATGCCGCGCCCAAGATCGAGTGGGAAGGCCTGGTCGATCGCCGGGCCGCGCGCTTCCTGGCGCCCGGCACGGCCTATGCGCACATCGCCATGGAGCAGGCCATCGCCGATTCCGGGCTCGAGGAGGCCCAGGTCTCCCACGAGCGCACCGGCCTGATCGTCGGTTCGGGCGGTCCGTCCACCCGCGTCATCGTCGAGGCCGCGGCCACGACGAAGGAGAAGGGGCCCAAGCGGATCGGTCCGTTCGCGGTGCCCAAGGCCATGAGCTCGGGTCCGTCGGCGGTGCTGTCGACCTGGTTCAAGATCCGCGGGATCAACTATTCGATCAGCTCGGCCTGCGCGACCAGCGCCCACTGCATCGGCGCGGGCGCCGAGCAGATCCAGCTGGGCAAGCAGGACATCGTCTTCGCCGGCGGCTGCGAGGAGCTGGACTGGACCCTGTCGAACCTGTTCGACGCCATGGGCGCCATGAGCACCAACTTCAACGACCGCCCGGCCGTGGCCAGCCGCGCCTACGACAAGGACCGCGACGGCTTCGTGATCGCCGGCGGCGCTGGGATTGTTGTTCTCGAAGAGTACGAGCACGCCAAGGCGCGCGGGGCCAAGATCTACGGCGAACTGATCGGCTACGCGGCCAACTCCGACGGCTACGACATGGTCGCCCCGTCGGGCGAGGGCGCGGCCCGCTGCATGAAGCTGGCCATGGCGCAGGCCGGCGGCCGGACCATCGACTACCTGAACCCGCACGGCACCTCGACGCCGGTCGGCGACAGCAAGGAGATGGGCGCGGTGCGCGAGGTGTTCGGCGACAAGGCGCCGCTGATCTCGTCGACCAAGTCGCTGACCGGCCACAGCCTCGGCGCGGCCGGCGCCCAGGAGGCGATCTACAGCATCCTGATGCTGAAGAACGGCTTCGCGGCCGAAAGCGCCAACATCGAGAACCTCGATCCCGAGTTCGCCGACCTGCCGATCCTGCGCGAGCGGTCGGACAAGCCGCTCGACACGGTGATGTCCAACAGCTTCGGCTTCGGCGGCACCAACGGCACGCTGATCTTCGGCCAGGTCGACTAAGCTGAGCCGCGCCGCCGCGATCGATTTCGTTCGCGGCGGCGCCGGCCGGCTCTGGACGGGGCATGATGGGCCGGCGAGCGCCGCCATCCGCCTGGCGGGGGCCTGCCCCCTGCCGGCCTTCCGTCCGCTGGACGGCGCCTGGGCGGAACTCTGCCGGGCGGCCGCCGATCCCGCTTCTCGCCTCGAACACCGCCTGCCGGCCCTGATCGCCGCCGGCGCGCGGCCCTATGGCCTGGTCAGCGACAGCCACGGCCGCCTGCTCTGTCGGCGCGGCCGGCGCCGGGGCCGTTGGCTCCTGCCGATCTGGAGCCTGGAGACGGGCGCGTCGGCCCGCGGCCTGGGCGGCGACGGCCGGTCCGGGGCCGGGCCCCGGGTGCGCGCCGCCCTCGCCCGGCTGCTGGCGATCGAGGACCTGCCGATCCTGGTCAAGTTCGGCCAGGTCGACGTTGAGTTCGTACATCCCTTCAAGCGGCTGGCCGCCGGCGCTCGGGCCTTCGACGAGACCGAGTTCGACGCCTTCCTGGACGAGACGGTCGGACGCTACGCCGCCTTCCTGGCCGACGTGGTTCCGGCCGGGCGGCGCGCCCGGGTGCGGGTGACCTCGCCGTTCCCGCCCGTCCTGTCCGACGCCGCCTGGCGCGCCGGCTACGTCAACGCCCACATCGTCGACCAGCATGGGCCGGCCGGCCAGGACCTGGCGGAGGCGCTGGCGGGGATGGAGATCCCGGATCTTTGGCGACGCACGGCGCTGCACCGCCGGGCCGGCGAGCGGCTGCGGGAGGCGGTCGAGGCCGAGGGCTTCGTCTTCGTCGACGACCTGTCGCCGTTCCTGGGCGCGGACGGACGGGTCGATCCGGCCCTGACCGGTCCTGGCGCCGGCCATGACCACCACCTCGACTTTCGGGCCTCTCGCAGAGTGATGCTTGACCGGATCTGGTCGATCATCGATTGAGTGACGCGGGGTTTCGGGGCGTTGCGAAATGGTGTCTGGCGTTGAAGGCGCATCGGCGCGGGCGGGGTCCGCGCCGTGGATCGAAGCGGAGGGCCTGGAGGATCGCCTGGCCAGGGCCGACGCGCCCGAGGCGCACAAGGCCTTCGCCCGGGACCTGGCGCGGGACGGCCTGGCCATCATCGACCTGGGCGCCGAACTGCTCGACCTGTGCAGGCGCATCGACGCCGAGACCGGCCACCATTTCGAGAGCGGCGCGGTGCGGGTGCACGACGCCTGGCGGCGGTGTCCGGCGATCCGCGAGGTCGCGACCCATCCTGAGATCCTGGCGCGGCTGGCCCTGGCCTACGGCCGCGAGCCCTTTCCGTTCCAGAGCCTGAACTTCCATCGCGGCAGCCAGCAGGACATCCACGCCGACACCCTGCATTTCGACGCCGAGCCCGCGGGCTTCATGTGCGGGGTCTGGCTGGCGCTGGAGGACGTGCGGCCCGAGGCCGGACCGCTGGTCTACTATCCCGGCAGCCATCGCCTGCCGGTGCTGACCATGGCCGGGGCGGGCGCGGCGGACGGGACGACGACCTCGGCCAACTACAACGAACTCTACGGGCCGGCCATCCTGCGGCGGCTGGCCGAAGGCGGCTTCGAGCCGCGCCTGGCGATGCTCAGGAAGGGTCAGGTCGCGGTATGGGCGGCCAATCTCGCCCACGGGGGCTCCAAGATCGTCGATCCGGACGAGACGCGGCGTTCGCTCGTGCTGCACTACTATTTCGACGACTGCGTCTACTACACGCCGATGCTGTCGACGCAGGCCCGCCAGGCCCGCCGATTGCCCGCCGACATCGCCACCGGCGGCTGGCGCTGGCCGCGCCGCGAGGGCCGGCGCGTGGGGGTTCCGGTCAAGCAGCTGGCCGCGGCGATCGCCTATCGGCTGACCCGCCACACGCCGCGTTTCTAGGCCGGCGGGGTTCCGTCGCCGCGACGAGACTGCTAACCAGCGCCCAAAGATCAAGGAGCCGACCGATGGCCGACGACTACGCATTCCCCAAGGGCGAGCTGATGGCGGGCAAGAAGGGCCTCGTCATGGGCGTGGCCAACCACAACTCGATCGCCTGGGGCATCGCCAGCCAGCTGGCCGCCCAGGGCGCCGAGATGGCCTTCACCTACCAGGGCGAGGCGCTGGAGCGCCGCGTTCGCCCGCTGGCCGAGAGCATCGGCGTCAACACCCTGATCCCGGCCGACGTCACCGACGACGCCTCGATGGACGCGGCCTTCGCGGCGATCGAAGAGAAGTTCGGCACGATCGACTTCGTCGTCCACTCGGTGGCCTTCGCCAACAAGGACGAGCTGAAGGGCTCGTTCGTCGACAACACCACCCGTGAGGGCTTCCTCACGGCGATGAACATCTCGGCCTTCAGCTTCGTGGACGTCGCCAAGCGCGCCGCCAAGATCATGCCGAACGGCGGCTCGCTGATCACCATGACCTACCTCGGGTCGGAGCGGACCATCCCGAACTACAACACCATGGGCGTGGCCAAGGCCGCCCTGGAGGCGGCGACCCGCTACATCGCCCGCGACCTCGGCCCCAAGGGCATCCGCTGCAACGCCATCTCGGCCGGCGCCATGCGCACCCTCGCTCTCGCGGGCATCGCCGGCGGCCGCGGCATGATCGCCCAGGGCCGCGCCTTCAGCGCCATGAAGGAAGACACCTCGATGGAAGGCGTCGCCGGCGCCGCCCTGTGGCTGGTCTCGGACCTGGGCCGTTCGACCACGGGCGAAGTCGTCCACGTCGACGCCGGCTTCCACATGATGGGCATGCCCGACGAAGCCGAGGGCTGATAGCACTCGTCCTCGACGGAACGAACGAGGCCCGGCGGAGCGATCCGCCGGGCTTTTTCGTGGGCGCTGTCGATGTTAGCCTAAAGGTCATGAGCACGCTGAGCATCGCTCTACCCGAGACGCTCCAGGCCTTTGTCGAGGAGCAGGCCGCCTCCCAAGGCTACGAGGGCGAGGCGGACTACGTGCGCGACCTGATCCGTCAGGAACAGGATCGGGAGACCCTCAGGGCGAAATTGCGCGAAGGCGGGGAATCCGGCTTCGGTGCGCCGATAGACGACGCCTATTTCGACGAGCTGCGCGCAAGGGCCAGAAAAGGCCAGTGACCGCAAAGCCGGTCGTCCCCAGCAACAGGGCCCGGGCCGATATCAATGCGGCGTTCGAGTGGTATTTGCGCGAGGCGGGGCCGTCCGTCGCTATCGCGTTCGTCGACGCCATGCATAACGCCTACCGCATCATTGCCGAGCAGCCGGCAGCGGGGTCGCCGCGTTATGCGCATGAGCTGAAGTGGCCCGGTCTGCGGACTTGGCCGCTTAAGCGATACCCATACTTGGTATTTTACGTCGAAGAACCCGACAGGATCGAGATTTGGCGCGTGTTTCACGGCCAGCAGGACATTCCCGCATCGCTCCGGGGCTAGCTTAAGGCGCGTAGGCCCGCATGAACCGCGCCGCCGCGGCGGCCGCGAGGGCGTCGAACTGTTCGGGGGTGCGGTCGGACGGCAGGCGCAGCAGGGCGCGCAGCTGGCTGTGGCCCAGCACCATGCCGGCGAAGAACTCGGCGGCCTGTTCGGGGTCGTCGACGGCCAGTCGGCCGAGCTTCGTCTCGGTCTCCAGGAAGGCGGCCAGCTGGCGGCGGGCCTGGCGGGGGCCGGCCTCGAACACCTCGTTGGCGACGTCGGGCATCTCGCCCGCGCCCTGGATGATCACCCGCATCACCGAATAGCCGTTGGTGGTGATCACCGTCTCCAGCATCGAGCGGGCGAAGGCCTCCAGGGCCTCGCGCGGATTGTCGACCGCGCCGGGCTCGCGCAGGGGAGCGGTGATGCGCGCGACGCGGCGGGCCATCAGCGCCTTCACCAGCTCGGCCTTGGAGCCGTAGTGGTTGTAGACCGTCTGCTTGGAGACCCCGGCCCGGCGGGCGATGGCCTCCATCGGCGCCGACAGGCCGCGCTGGCCGATCACCTCGACGGCGGCGTCGAGGATGGCCTCGGTCTTGGCGACGTCGATCTGTCCGGCGATCCTGGGCATCAGTGGGCGTCCGACGGCGGCGGGGGAATGACCTTGGGCGGGGCGGCCAGCAGGCTGACGACGGCGGCGACGAAGCAGCCGTAGGCCAGCAGCGTGAAGCTGTCGCCGAAGGCCAGCACCGTGGCCTGCTGGTTCATCATGTTGCCGATCGCCTTGCGGGCCGCGCCGTCGGGGTCGGTGACGCCCAGCTGCTGCATGCGGGCGGCCAGGCCGGCCATCATCGACGCCGCCTCGCCGCCGTTCATCACCTTCGACGACATGTCGTTGAAGTAGAGGGCGGTCTGCTGGGTGATGCTGGTGGCCAGCAGCGCCAGGCCGATGGCGCCGCCGGTGTTGCGCGACAGGTTCACGAGGCCGGAGGCGTTCTTGACCATGTGCTGGGGCAGGGTGCTCATCGTGATCTGCTGGGTCGCGATCATGGCGATCATGACCCCGACGCCGCGACAAGCCTGCACGCCTGCGAATTCCCAGAAACCCCAGTTTTTGGTCACGCCGTGGGCCATGTACATGCCCCAGCCCGCCAGCAGGAAGCCGATGCACATCGGGATGCGCGGGTCGACCTTGCGGACGATGCGGCCGGCGATCGGGCCGGTGGCGAACATCGACAGGCCCGAGACCACCATGGTCGTGCCCACTTCCGAGGCCGAGTAGCCCCGCACCCGGCTGAGGAACTGCGGCAGCAGGAAGGTGCCGCCGAACAGGCTGGCGCCCGAGATCGCGGTCATCATCACGCCGATGCTGAAGTTGCGGTTGGCGAACGCCTTCAGCTCGACGATCGGGTTCCTGTAGGTCAGCTGACGCCAGATGAAGACCACGCCCGTGACCACGGTCACGACGGTGAGCCCGAGGATCAGGTCGTCCTCGAACCAGTTCTCCTTGGCGCCTTCCTCCAGCACGTACTGCATGCTCATCAGGAAGGTCGCCATGAAGGCCAGGCCCGTCCAGTCGAAGCCCTTGGCGAGGCTGGGATCGCCCTTGTCGAAGTCGCCCCAGCGGGCCACGGCGAACAGCACCAGGATCCCGGGCGGGACGTTGATGAAGAACAGCCAGCGCCAGGACAGCCACTCGGTCAGGTGGCCGCCGAGGGTGGGGCCGACGGTGGGGGCCAGGGTGACGATCAGGCCCATGATGACGCTGGCGGTGATCCGGCGCTCGGGCGGGAAGGCGGTGAAGGCCACGGCGAACACCGTCGGGATCATCGCCCCGCCGATGAAGCCCTGCAGGGCCCGCGTCAGGATCATCATGTCGATCGACGAGGACAGGCCGGTGGCCACGCTCATCAGGATGAAGCCCAGGCACGAGGCCATGTAGACGCGCTGGGTGCCCCACAGGCGCGAGAGATATCCCGACAGCGGGATCATCACGACTTCGGGGATCAGGTAGGCGGTCTGGATCCAGCTGACCTGGTCGGCGCTGGCCCCGACGCCGGCCTGGATCTGCGGCAGCGAGGCCGCGACGATCTGGATGTCGAGGATGGCCATGAACTGGCCGATGACCATGGCCCCGAAGCCGAGGAACAGCTTGGTCCAGTCGACCTCGCCCGCGGGTTTGGCCGCGGGGGGAGCGCCAGGCTTGGCGGCGGCGGGGAGGGCGGCGTCGGTCACGACGGCGCGCCTTAGCGGGCCTGGGTCGCGGTCGGGGCGCGGGCGACCTGCTGCTCGCCCTGGCCGGACCCTGGGCCGGCCCCCTGGCCTGCATCGGCGAAGGACGGGCCCGAGCGGTCGCGGACGTCGACCTTGACCTCGACCGACAGGCCGGGACGCAGGGCCGCGCCGGCGCCGGCGCGCTCGACCACGATCTTGACCGGCAGGCGCTGGGTGATCTTGGTGAAGTTGCCCACCGCGTTCTCGACCGGGATCAGGGCGAACTCCTGGCCGGTGGCGGGGGCGAAGCTGTCGACCTTGCCGACGATCTTCTGCTTGCCGAAGGCGTCGGCCTTGATCTCGACCGGCTGGCCGACGCGCAGGCGCGCGACCTGGGTTTCCTTGAAGTTGGCGACCACGAAGCTCTGGCCGACCGGCACCACCGACATCAGGGCGACGCCCGGCTGCACCAGCTGGCCGGGGCGCACGGTGCGGGCGCCGACCACGCCGGCGGCGGGGGCGCGGATCACGGTGCGTTCGAGGTCGATGCGGGCCTGGTCGACGGCGGCGTGGGCGGCGGCGGCCTGGGCCACGGTCTGGGCGCGGGCCGAGCCCAGCGACGAGGCGGTGCGGCGTTCGGCCTCCAGGGCGGCCTGGGCGCTGGCGACGGTGGCGTCCGACTGCTTTGCGCCGGCGGCCTCGGTCTGGACCTTCTGCTGCGAGACCCAGCCCTGCTGGGCCAGGGCGTCGTAGCGGGCGAGGTCGGCGCGGGCCCGGCCGGCGTCGGCCTGGGCGCTGGCGACGCCCGCCTGGCGCTGCTGGATCAGGGCCTGTTCGAGGACGGCCTTGTCGTCGACGCTCTTGATCGCGGCGTCGAGGGCCGCGGCGTTGGCGATCGCCTGGTCGAGCCTGGCCTGGAAGGTCGAAGGATCGATCTTGGCCAGCACCTGGCCGGCCTCGACGCGCTGGTTGTCGGCCACCAGGACCTGCGCGACATAGCCGGTCACCTGCGGGCTGACCGAGACGGTGTCGGCCTGGACGAAGGCGTTGTCGGTGCTCTCGAAGCGCTGCTTGTCGATGTACCAGAACACGCCGCCGGCCAGGATGGCGACCCCGGCGACGCCGGCGATGAGCAGCGGAACCAGCTTTTTCTTCTTCGTCTCGGCCATGGCCAAATCCTGAAAGGAGGTAGGCGTCCGGCGGACCAATGTTCGCCTGTCGGACGCGACGGGGGATAAATGGACGATTTCGTCCAAAAATCAATCCGCCGTCGCCGCGTCATTGTGCGGCGCCGCAAATTTCCGATCCGGGAGGCCTCTAGTCGAGGGCGTTGCGGCAGGCGGCCGCCATGGCCAGGGGGCTGAGCGCGACGGCCGCGGCGCTATAGGCCAGGAGGAACAGCAGGCCGCCCGTCCAGGGCAGGCCGCCGGAGAGGGCGTCCAGCGCCCCGGCCCCGAAGATCACCGGCGGGGCGTAGAGCGGCAGGACGATGACGGCCACCAGCAGGCCGCCGCGCTTGCTGCCCAGGGACAGGGCGGCTCCTAGGCCGCCAAGGAACGAGAAGGCCAGGCCCCCCGCCAGGGCGCAGGCGAACAGCAGCGGCATGATCGCCGGCGAGGCGCCCAGCGCCACCGCCGCCACGGGCGCGGCCAAGGCCAGGGGCGCGCCGGCCGCCAGCCAGTGGGCCAGGCATTTCGCGGCGGCCACCGCCTCGAGGGGGGCTGGACCGAGCGCCAGCAGGTCGAGCGCGCCGTCCTCGAAGTCGCGTTCGAAGAGACGCTCCAGCGACAGCAGGGCGGCCAGGGCCAGGGCCAGCCAGGCGATGCCGGGGGCCAGGCTCGCCAGCCGCTCGGGCGCGCGGCCGGCGGCCAGGGGCAGCAGGGTGACGACGCAGGCGTAGAAGGCCAGGGCCAGCAGCGGTCCGCCGCCCCGGCCCCAGGCCAGGGCGAACTCGCGCCGGAAGAGGACGCCGAACCCCCTCATGCGCCGATCTCCCCGGCCTTTATCTCGATTGGGCGGGCCGGGACGGGCAGGGGATCGTGGACGGCGGCCAGCACCATGCCGCCCTTGGCCAGGTGCTCGGCCAGGATCTCGCCGAAGGCGGCGCGGTGGGCGGCGTCCAGCGGGGCCATCGGCTCGTCCAGCAGCCACAGGCGGCGGGGGCTGGCCAGCAGGCGGGCCAGGGACACGCGGCGGCGCTGGCCCGCCGACAGGCGGCGAACCTCCAGGTCGAGCAGGCGTGACAGCTCCAGCCGCTCGACCGCGGCGCGGGCGCCGGCCTCGGTTCCGCCGGTCCAGCGGGTCTGGAACAGCAGCTCCTCCCAGGCGGTGCGCGCGGTCTTCAGGCCGTCGTGATGGCCGGCCAGGTGCAGGTGGTCGGCGCGGGCCGCCTCGGCCTCCAGTATCCGCCCTTCGGAGCCTTCGAAACCGATGGTCCCGGCCTGGGGGCGCAGCAGCCCCGCGACCGCCCGCAGGAGGCTGGTCTTGCCCGCCCCGTTGCGGCCCAGAAGGGCCGCGGCTTCTCCGCTTTCGAGGTCGAGATCGAGCCCCGAGAACAGGGTCCGTTCGCCCCGCGAGAGGCTCAAACCCTTTATGCGAACGGCTCTCATCATTGGAAGTCCATGCCGCGCGCATGGACGTTGTGGGTAACCGGCGCTAAGAAGCGCTCGGCCGTCACCCTCCGCATTGGATGGGGCGTACGCGGCGCGAGGATGGACGCTGTGGGTCCGCCTCGATCGCGCGATCCCGGGAGTGGTTTTCCGGCGGCCGTGAACAGAGAAGGGATCCTTCCAAATGGCGTCTGTAGACAGCCTCAAAACCCGCCGCGAACTCGTCGTCGACGGTAAGACCTACGTCTATTACAGCCTTCGCGCCGCCGAGGAAGCCGGTCTGGCCGGCACGGGCTCGCTGCCCGTCTCGATGAAGGTGCTGCTGGAAAACCTGCTGCGTTACGAAGACGGCGTCTCGGTCAACGAAGCCGACCTGAAGGCCGTCGCCAACTGGCTGGAAAACAAGGGCTCGGTCGAGCACGAGATCAGCTTCCGCCCGGCCCGCGTGCTGATGCAGGACTTCACGGGCGTGCCCGCCGTCGTCGATCTGGCCGCGATGCGCGACGCCATGGTCGCCCTGGGCGCCGACCCGGCCAAGATCAACCCGCTGAACCCCGTCGACCTGGTCATCGACCACTCGGTGATGGTCGACAACTTCGGCGACTCCAAGGCCTACGACGCCAACGTCAAGCGCGAGTACGAGCGCAACATCGAGCGCTACCGCTTCCTGCGCTGGGGCTCGTCGGCCTTCAACAACTTCCGCGTCGTGCCCCCCGGCACCGGCATCTGTCACCAGGTGAACCTGGAATACCTGGCCCAGACCGTCTGGACCGCCCAGGTCGACGGCGCCGAAGTGGCCTATCCCGACACCGTCGTCGGCACCGACAGCCACACCACGATGGTCAACGGCCTGTCGGTCCTGGGCTGGGGCGTCGGCGGCATCGAAGCCGAAGCCGCCATGCTCGGCCAACCGATCCCGATGCTGATCCCGGAAGTCATCGGCTTCAAGCTGACCGGCGCCATGCCGGAAGGCGCGACGGCCACCGACCTGGTGCTCACCGTCACCCAGATGCTGCGCAAGAAGGGCGTGGTCGGCAAGTTCGTCGAATTCTACGGTGACGCCCTGGCCAACCTGACCCTGGAAGACCAGGCGACGATCGCCAACATGGCTCCGGAATACGGCGCCACCTGCGGCTTCTTCCCGATCTCGGCCGCCACCGTCGCCTTCCTGAAGGGCACCGGCCGCGACGCCGAGCGCGTCGCCCTGGTGGAAGCCTACGCCAAGGAACAGGGCCTGTGGTGGGAGCCCGGCGTCGCCGAGCCGACCTTCACCGACGCCCTGGAGCTCGACCTGGGCACGGTCCTGCCGTCGCTGGCCGGTCCGAAGCGCCCGCAGGACCGCGTCCTGCTGTCGGACGCCTCGAGCAAGTTCGCCGAGTCGCTGGTCGGTGAGTTCGGCAAGGCCGAAAGCCCCGAGTTCCGCGCCCCGGTCGAAGGCGAGGACTTCGACGTCGGCCACGGCGACGTGGTGATCGCCGCCATCACCTCGTGCACCAACACCTCCAACCCCTCGGTCCTGATCGCCGCCGGCCTGCTGGCCAAGAACGCGGTCGCCAAGGGCCTGAAGGCCAAGCCGTGGGTGAAGACCTCGCTGGCCCCCGGCTCGCAGGTGGTCACCGACTACCTGGCCAAGGCCGGCCTGACCAAGCACCTCGACGCCCTGGGCTTCAACCTGGTGGGCTACGGCTGCACCACCTGCATCGGCAACTCGGGTCCGCTGCCGGAAAACATCAGCAAGACGATCAACGAGAACGACCTGGTCGCCTGCTCGGTGCTGTCGGGCAACCGCAACTTCGAAGGCCGCGTGAACCCGGACGTCCGCGCCAACTACCTGGCCTCGCCGCCGCTGGTGGTGGCCTACGCCCTGGCCGGTTCGCTGAAGATCGACCTGAACACCCAGCCGATCGGCAAGGACAAGAAGGGCAACGACGTCTTCCTGCGCGACATCTGGCCGTCGAACGAGGACATCGCCGCCCTGCAGCGCAAGTCGATCAACGAGAAGATGTTCGCCAGCCGCTACGGCGACGTCTTCAAGGGCGACAAGAACTGGCAGGGCATCAAGGTGACCGGCGGCCAGACCTACGCCTGGGAAGGCGAGTCGACCTACGTCCAGAACCCGCCGTACTTCCCGAACATGTCGATGACCCCTTCGCCGGTCACCGACATCGTGGAAGCCCGCGTCCTGGCCGTGTTCGGCGACTCGATCACCACCGACCACATCAGCCCGGCCGGTTCGATCAAGACCTCCAGCCCGGCCGGTCAGTACCTGGTCAACCACGGCGTCGAGCCGATCGACTTCAACGGCTACGGCGCCCGCCGCGGCAACCACGAAGTCATGATGCGCGGCACCTTCGCCAACATCCGCATCCGCAACAAGATCACCCCGGAGATCGAAGGCGGCGTGACCAAGCACTTCCCCTCGGGCGAAGTGATGCCGATCTACGACGCGGCCATGAAGTACCAGGCCGAAGGCCGTCCGGCCGTCGTGTTCGCCGGCAAGGAATACGGCACCGGCTCGTCGCGTGACTGGGCCGCCAAGGGCACCAAGCTCCTGGGCGTCCGCGCGGTGATCACCGAGAGCTTCGAGCGCATCCACCGCTCGAACCTGGTCGGCATGGGCGTGCTGCCGCTGCAGTTCATCCAGGACGGCTGGCAGAAGCTGGAGCTGACCGGCGAAGAGCTGGTTTCGATCCGTGGCCTGACGGATCTGGCCCCGCGCAAGCAGCTGATCGTCGAGCTCTACCGCCCGACGGACGGCCGCATCGCCCGCTTCCCGGTGCGCTGCCGCATCGATACGCCGACCGAGCTCGAGTACTTCAAGAACGGCGGCGTCCTGAACTACGTGCTGCGCAACCTGGCCAAGGCCGACTAAGCGCACGCGCCTTTTCAGGCTGAATAGCGAGACGGCCGGTCCCCCTGGGACCGGCCGTTTTCGTTTCCCGACGGTCCGTCGGGGTCCCGACATCGTTGTCGTGTGGATTTCCTGGCGCCGAAGCGGCCATTTCACGGCCTCGTGAGGGGCGACGCAGCGCTTTCTTGGCTTAAGTGCGCCGCACATGCGTACGGCCTTGATCTCCCTTGTCTCCCTCGTCCTGACGAGCCTTGTCGCCGCCCCGGCCGCGGCCAAGTCTCCCGTGCTGGTCGAGTTGTTCACCGCCCAGGGCTGTTCGTCCTGCGGCAAGGCCAACCAGGCGGCCGCCGAGCTGGCCGAGCGCGAGGACGTGCTGGCCCTGACCTACTCGGTCGACTACTGGGACTATCTCGGCTGGAAGGACACCTTCGCCAAGCCGGCCTTCGTCGAGCGCCAGCGCGCCTACGCCAAGGCCTTCGCCCTGCGTGACGTGCCCACGCCCCAGGTGGTGGTGGCCGGCAAGGTGCAGGCCTCGGGCGCCAAGGCCGAGACCGTCGAGCGCCTGATCGACACCGCCCACCTGCCGCCCGCGCCTGACATGGAGTTCGTCGGCACGGGCCGGGTGGCCATCGGCTCGGGCGCCGCGCCGCGCGGCGGGGCCGAGGTTTGGCTGGTGCGCTTCGATCCGCGCAAGCAGGAGATCGCCGTCAAGCGCGGCGACAACCGCGGCCAGACCATCGTCCACCGCAATGTTGTGCGCGAGATCGTCAAGATCGGCGCCTGGACGGGCCGCCCGAAGATGTACCGCCTGCCGGCGCTGTCCAAGGACGACGACCTGGCCACCGCGATCATCGTCCAGGGCGCCAAGGGCGGCCGGGTGCTGGGCGTGCTGCCCCCCGGCGGCAGGAGCCGCTAAGGGCGCTCCATTGGCCGCTCGTCATCCCGGAAAGCGCGCAGCGCTTATCCGGGACCCAGGGGCCGTCAGCGCCGCGCTCAGATCATCCGACAAGAGGCGGCCGACGCAATGCGGCTGCCCCTGGGTCCCGGCTCTACGGGCCGCTGCGCGGCCCTTCGGCCGGGATGACGGCTAGAGTGGTGTGCGGGCTCAGAGGTGGGAAACCTAGCGCCTTCCAGACAAAAGAAACCCCGCCTCGCCTAGGGGATGATCGGCGACGCGGGGTCTTTAGGGGAGGGGATAGAAGATACGCGCCGGTCGAACGGGGCGCCCGCGAGCCGGTGGGCTGGAGGGGCTGTTCAGGATCCCGGACCGCGAGGCGTTCCGATCGACCGACCATCAGACTATCGGGGGCGCGCGCGGCCGACGAAGGGCGCGATAAGGGTCGTTTCGCGTCGGGGTGGGGCGGCTCTGTGGCGATCTTTGCAGTTCCGCAAGCCGGCCCGGAAAGTCATTGGAACCGCGCTGAAGCCCAAATGCGAAAAGCCCGCGTGGGAGGGGTTTCCACGCGGG
This sequence comes from Caulobacter vibrioides, assembly GCA_001449105.1. Taxonomy (GTDB): domain Bacteria; phylum Pseudomonadota; class Alphaproteobacteria; order Caulobacterales; family Caulobacteraceae; genus Caulobacter; species Caulobacter vibrioides_C. The sequence continues at coordinate 24,381 of LNIY01000089.1, forward strand.
CTCTGCAGTTAAGAGAGGGGTTCTCTTGATTTGGTCTGTCGGCCGACCGGCCCGCGATCGAGGGGGGCTGGGGGGGCTGTTCAGGATCCAGGACCGTGGGGTGTCCGATCAGCCGACACTGACTTTTTCGCTGGGGAACCGGGCGGGCGAACGACCGAAACAAGGTCATTTCGTGGCCTGGTCCAGCTTGGCTTTTCGCTTCGTCGAACGATGTTGCGGTTTTGCGACGGCTCGCCTGATGGGGTGATTTGGGGTTAGATTCGTCCGATGGCCTTGGACGTTTCCCCTCCCGTCGGCGGCGTCGTGTTCTTCGAGCGGCGCGAGATCGACCAGCTTCTGCGCCTGTACGGCCGGATGGTCGCGGCCGGCGAGTGGCGCGACTACGGCATGGGCGGCGCGAGCGACCATGCGGCCTTCTCGATCTTCCGCCACGCCGCCGAGGCCCCGCTCTATCGCGTCGAGAAGTGGCCGGAGCTGGCCCGCAAACAGGGCCAGTGGCTGGTGCGCGGCCAAGGCGGCATGGTGCTCAAGCGCGGCCACGAACTGGCCCAGGTGCTGCGGCTGTTCGACAAGGGCAAGTTCAAGGTCGTCGACTGACCAGCCAGAAGCGCCCACGAAAAAGCCCCGGCGGAGCGATCCGCCGGGGCTTCGTCGTTTCGGCCTGGAAGGCGCCTTAGCGGCGGTCGCCCAGGAAGAACAGCAGGAAGCGGAACAGGTTGATGAAGTCCAGGTACAGGTTCAGCGCGCCGTAGTTGGTGGCGACCGACTTGGCGGCTTCGTCGCCGCCGACCTGGTAGTAGGTCATCTTCAGGTTCTGCGTGTCGTAGGCGATCAGGCCGGCGAAGATCAGCACGCCGATGGCGTTGATCGCGAACACCAGCGGGCCCGACGGGAAGAACAGCGACACGATCGAGGCCAGGATCAGACCGACCAGACCGATGATCAGGAAGCTGCCGAAGCCGGTCAGGTCCTTCTTGGTGGTGTAGCCGAAGAGGCTGAGCGCGCCGAAGGCGGCGGCCGTCACCAGGAAGGTCTGGGCGACGCTGGAGCCGGTGTAGAGCAGGACCACGGTGCCGAGCGACGCGCCGATCAGCGACACGATCGACCAGTAGATCACGCCGGCGGTGCGCGGGGTGATCGACTTCATCACGAAGCTCGAGAACAGCAGGATGCCCAGCGGCGCGAAGGCGATGACCATGCCCAGCAGGGTGTAGCCCACGCGGTTGCCGTTCACCTGGAACAGCAGGTCGCGCACGGGCGGGAACGAGCTGGTCGTCCAGGCGAGGGCGGCCGACAGCAGCAGGCCCAGCGCCACCTTGTTGTAGACGCCGAGCATGAAGCTGCGCAGCCCGGCGTCAACCGACATGTCGACACGATCCGCCGGGATCGAGCGCGCATAGTCGCGGTTGAAGTCGTTCATCGAAGGAAACCCTTATTTCAACGTCCCCGAGGGGACACGTGTGAAATATCGGATCGAATGAGGCTCCGCGCAAGGCTCATGGCGGAAAGACGAGGGGGGCGTGAATGTATCAAAGTATGTCCGGGCTACGGAGGTTTGGGTTCGCGTCGGCGGCGTGACGTCCTAAATAGGCGGGGCAAAGCCAAGTAGGGGACTTCATGGACTACGTCGAACTCGGCCGCACCGGCATCCAGGTCTCGCGCTGCTGCCTGGGCACCATGACCTGGGGCTCGCAGAACAGCGAGGAAGAGGCCCACGCCCAGATGGACTACGCCCTGGGCCGGGGGGTCACCTTCTGGGACACGGCCGAGATGTACGCCAGCCCGCCGACGGCCGAGACGCAAGGCTCCACCGAGCGCTACATCGGCAGCTGGCTGGCCAAGACCGGCCGGCGCAAGGACATCGTGCTGGCCTCCAAGGTCGCCGGCCGGGGCTCGGCCTTCGGCGGCCTGCCGTGGATGCGCGCCGACGGCGCCAGCACCCGCCAGACCAAGGCCCAGATCGACGAGGCGGTGGAGGGCTCGCTCAAGCGCCTGCGGACCGACTATCTCGATCTCTATCAGCTGCATTGGCCCGACCGCGCCGTGCGGGTGTTCGGCGGCCAGACCTACAAGGACTATGACGACGACTACGAGCGCTTCGGCGACATCCTCGAGGCGCTGGACGCCCACGTGAAGAAGGGTTCGATCCGGGCGCTGGGCGTCTCCAACGAGTTCCCGTGGGGGGTGATGAAGTTCCTGGCCGAGAGCGAGAGCCGGGGCCTGCCGCGCATCGCCTCGATCCAGAACGCCTATCACCTGGCCAACCGGGTGTTCGAGTACGGCCTGGCCGAGGTCGCCATGCGCGAGCAGGTGGGCCTCCTGGCCTATTCGCCCCTGGCCCAGGGCCAGCTGACCGGCAAGTACCTGGGCGGAAACCTGCCCGAGGGTTCGCGCAAGGCGCTCTACAACCGCATGCAGCGCTACGAGGGTCCCGGCGCGATCGAGGCGTTCACGGCCTATGTGGATCTGGCCCGCCAGAACGGCCTGGATCCCGCCCATCTGGCCCTGAAGTTCGTCGACGCCCGCCCGTTCGTCACCGCCACGATCATCGGCGCGACCAGCATGGAGCAGCTGAAGACCGACATCGACGCCTTTGATGTCGAGTGGACCGAGGAGCTGGAGAAGGCGGTCAACGCCATTCACGCGGCGCGGCCGAATCCCTGCCCGTGATCTGTCGACGTGCGGGATCCATTAATCCGTAGAACCCCCGCGAAAGCGGGGGCCCAGGCTTTTTCTGAAACGCGCGGCGCTCGACGATAAAACGCCTGGGTCCCCGCTTTCGCGGGGATTTTACGGAAGAGGGAACGAGCCCCTCTTTCCAGCCGTCCGCTAGACCACCCCCCGCGCCTTCAACTCCGCAACCTTCTCGGCCGTCATCCCCGCGACCTGCGTCAGCACCGCCTCGGTATGTTCGCCCAGCGTCGGACCCGGCCAGCGCACCCCGCCGGGGGTGGCGGTCAGGCGGGGGAAGGCGTTCTGCATCTTCACCTGGCCGAACACCGGGTGGGGCACGGTGACGATCGATTCGCGGGCCTGAAACTGCGGGTCGGCCAGCATCTCGGGCGCGCGGTAGATGCGGCCCGTCGCCAGGCCCGCCTGTTCGAGCCTGGGCAGCAGGTCGTCGATATCCTGGTCGAGGGTCCAGGCGGCGATGCGGGCGTCGAGCTCGCCCTGGTTGACGCCCCGGGCGGCGTGATCGCGGTAGCGGGGGTCCTCGGCCAGGTCGGGCCGGCCCATCAGCTCGCACAGCCGCTTGAACAGGGTGTCCTGGTTGGCGCCGATCAGCACCAGTTCGCCGCTCCTGGTCGGATAGACGTTGGATGGGGCGATGCCCGGCAGCACCGCGCCCGAGCGCTCGCGGATGTAGCCGGTCAGGTCGTATTCGGTGACCAGGTTCTCCATCACCGTCAGCACGCTTTCGTAGATCGCCGCGTCAACCACCTGGCCCGTGCCGGTGGCGTGGCGGGCGTGCAGGGCCATCATCACCCCGAGCGCGGCGTTCAGGCCCGACAGGCTGTCGCCGATCGAGATGCCGGCCCGGGCGGGGTTGCGGTCCGGCTCGCCGGTGATGTGGCGAAGACCGCCCATGGCCTCGCCGACCAGGGCGTAGCCGGCCCGCTTGGCGTAGGGGCCGGTCTGGCCGAAGCCGGAGACGCGGGCCATCACCAAGCCGGGATTGGTCCTGGCCAGCTCGTCATAGCCCAGGCCCCACTTTTCCAGCGTGCCGGGGCGGAAGTTCTCGACCACGACGTCGGCCTTGGCGATCAGGGCGCGGGCGATGTCGCGGCCCTCGTCGGTGCGCAGGTCGACCGTGACCGACTTCTTGTTGCGGCCGATCACCGGCCACCAGGGCGACAGGCCCTTGGGCTTGGAGCGTCCCCACTGGCGCATCGGGTCGCCGGTCTTGGGATCCTCCAGCTTGATGACCTCGGCGCCGAAGTCGCCCAGCACCTGGCCGCAGAACGGGCCGGCGATCAGCTGGCCCATCTCGATGACGCGGACGCCCGCCAACGGCCCTTGGGTCATTTTGTTCCTCTCCCCGATCACGGAACCATCACGCGGCCGTGAACCTTTTCTTGGCCATGACGGCGGCGCGCGACGCCGATCCCTTCTTCCTTAGAAAAACGCGCAGGGAAAGAAAGCCATGACCCGCAAGCTTCTCATCGTCGGCGCCGCCTTCGCCGCTCTCAGCCTGGCCGCCTGCGGCCAGAAGACCGACGAAACCAAGGGCGCGGCGACCCCGGCCGAACAGGCCGCGACCCCCGACGCCAATCCCTCCGCCACGGTCCCGACGCCGGCCAACGAAGCGGCCGCGCCCGACTTCGTCGCCAAGGCCGCCGCCAGCGACCTGTTCGAGATCGAGGCCGGCAAGGTGGCGCTGAAGCGCTCGACCAACGCCGACGTCAAGAAGTTCGCCCAGGCGATGATCGACGCCCACACGGCCACCAGCGCCGGGCTGAAGGCCGCCGTCGCCGCCTCCGGCGCGACGATCACCATCCCGACCGCCCTGCCCGAAGACCTGCAGGGCGACCTTGACGACCTGAACAAGGCCGACGCCAAGGACTTCGACAAGAAGTACGCCGACAGCCAGGTCGACGCCCACCAGGCGGCCCTGAACCTGCTGCAGCGCTACGCCCAGGACGGCGACGTGGCCGCCATCAAGACCTTCGCCGCCGAGACCGCCCCCAAGGTCCAGGAGCACCTGAACATGGCCGAGGGCCTGAAGAACGGCATGAAGTAAGGCTCGCCGGAGCCCTGATGTGGAAAACCCCCGGTCGGAAGGCCGGGGGTTTTTCTTTGGGTCCCAAGCTCCTCCCTCGCGAAGCGGGGGAGGTGGCGCGCTGCGGATACGCGGCGTGACGGAGGGGGCGAGTTCAAGCTCGGCGCCCAGTCTCGCCCCCTCCACCACTTCGTGGTCCCCCTCCCCCGCAGGCGGGGGAGGAGCTAGCTTCTAGTCCGCCGTCTTCACGACGTTGTCGTCGCCGTTGCGGTCGATGACGAAGTTGTACGGGTCGACGCCGGCGAAGCGGGGGGCGACCTTCGTGACGAAGGTCAGGGTCTGGGTTCCGCTGCGGATCGGGCGGCGCTCCATGGCCACGACGTCCTTCTGCGCGAAGTCCTTCTTGCCCGGTTCGGCGGTGAACAGGCCCACGTCCAGCACCTCGTTCAGGGGCGCGTCCGTCTCCTTGCCGCGACCATCGGCGTACATCTTCTTGGCCTCGATCACGAGGGTGACGTCGAACCGGCCGTCGGCCCGCTTCTTGACGCTCGCGCTCTTGGTCTTGAGGTCGTAGAGCGTGATCTTCTCGAAGAGGTCGGTGACCAGGGCCTGCTTGTCGGCGGGGACCTCGGCGCGCAGGGCGGCCAGGAAGTCGAGCGTGGTCGGATAGGGCGCGCCCTTGAAGCCGTGGTCGGCGATCAGCTTGCGCAGGACCCGGTTGACCGTGGCCTCGCCCACCTCGTGCTGCAGCCGGTACATGACCAGCGAGCCCTTGCGGTAGTGGATGTAGCCCTGGTTCTCGACCCGGGCCAGGGGCTGCTCCTCGAGCACGTCGCCGCCGCGCGCGCGCAGGTAGCTGTTGAGCTCGAACTTCAGGAACTTGCGGATCTGGGCCTCGCCGTACATCCGCTTCATGACCATCAGGGCCGAGTACTGGGCGAAGGTCTCCGACAGCATGGTCGAGCCCTGCTGGTCGGCGCCCAGCACCTGGTGGGCCCACCACTGGTGGCCGATCTCGTGGGCGCCGACATAGGTGACCATGTCGATCTTCTCGGGATCCCGGTAGTCGGCGATGAAGAACATGCTCTCCGACCACGGGATCGTGCCGGCGAAGGCCTGGGCGAAGTCGGCGTAGGCCGGGAATTCCTGGAAGCGCAGCTGCTTGAACTGATAGGGGCTGAACTGCTCCTGGTAATAGTCGAGCGAGGCCTTCATCGCGCCGCGCATGCGGTCGATGTTCCAGGCGTGCTGCGGGTCGTAATAGACCGCCAGGTCGATGCCCTTGTAGGTCTCGCGCGAGACCGCGTAGCGGGCCGACTGGATCGACAGGAACGGCAGGATCGGCGCGTCGGCCACGAAGCGCACGGTGCGGCGCTCCAGGTTCCCCGACTTCCATACCCGCTCCGAAGCCTTGCTGCCCGGCGCGATCGGCGTCTGGTCGGCGTCGGTGGTGACGGTGATGTCGGAGGTGACGAAGTCGGCGTCCTTGCGCAGGCCGTTGAACTGGCGGCTGGGGACGTCGCCCAGCTTGGCCATGCGCAGCTCGGGCGGCAGGCCGTACTTGCGGCGCTTGGCGCGGTCCTGCAGCAGGCCGTCGCGGCTCATGCCCAGGATCGGCGCGATCTCCATATTGTTGAGGAACGTGCCGTTGGCGACCACGCGACGCTCATTGCCGCTGTTCTTGAAACCCTTCTGGCTGCGCTCGGTGATGAAGCTCATGCGGCGCGTCTCGCCCGGCGCCAGCGGGGTGTCGAAGGCGAAGATCCGGTAGTTGAAGCGCTCGAAGGTCTGCTTGGGCCGTGCGCCCTCGATCGACAGGGCCCGCACGGCCAGGTCGCGGTCGAAGCGGACGTGGATCTCCTTCAGCGGCGCGCCGGTCTTGTTCTGGATGACGTAGGCGCCGCGGGTCACCGCCCGGGGCTCGCCCGGATAGAGGTCGACGTCCAGCTTCATGCCGACGATCTTGGGCTGGGGCGTGTTCTCGTAGCGCAGCAGCGCCTTTTCCATGTCCGCCGTCCAGCGCTCGTCGTCGAGGTTGGTGCGGTATTCGTTCCAGACGTTGGTGTTGACGAAGAGGAAGCCGCCCAGGCCCGCGAAGGCCAGGAGCACGACCCCGAACACCGCGCCGTTGGCGCCGCGCAGGCGGCGGGGCAGGCGGCGCAGGCGCGGCAACAGCCGGGTCTCGGTGCCGCGCCGCCAGAGGGCGTAGGACAGGATGGTCAGCAGCGCCGCGAAGGCGGTCCAGTAGGCGCGGAACCACCAGGCTCCGATCCAGAAGGATCCCAGGCGGTTCATGTCCGAGAACGGCGTGCCCGGCGAGCCGCCGTAGTTGTAGAGGTTGTGCTCGAAGCCGAGGTTCTGGAACGTCACCTGGGTGACGATGTAGACCACCATCAGGCCCCAGCCGATGAACTTGTGCGGGCTCAGCACCTGCAGGAACACGGCCAGCACGGCCAGCAGGATCCAGTCGACGGCCTGGGGCAGGACGTACCACAGCAGGTACTTGTCGAGCTCCAGCCGGAAGTAGCCGTGGCCGATCTGGCTGACGACGCCGGCGATGACGCTGACCACCAGGGTCGACAGCAGCACCAGCGAGATGGCGGCGACCTTGGGGGCGGTGAAGGCCCAGTCGCCGACCGGGGTGGAGTCGATGATCTCGTGGGTGCGGCGCTCGCGTTCGCGCCAGACCAGCTCGCCGGCGTAGTAGATGGCGATGATCATCGGGATCAGGCTGAACGAGCCCAGCAGCGGACGCAGCAGGGCGCGGGTCACCGGATAGATCTGGCCGCCGTACCCGTCCGCATCGGTGGCGAACCACAACGAACCGGCCGCATTGAACAGGCCCAGCGCCAGCAGCACGAAGAAGGCCGGGCTCTTGAACACCTGGCCCATGTCGAGGCGCGTGCGGGCGACGAACTGGGTCCAGGCGGCGGCGCGGTCGTGGCGCGGCTTGGCCAGGGGACGCGGCGGGGGAGGGAGGATCTCGACCGGCGGCGGCAGGCCGGACTTGGACTTGGCGTCCTTGCGTCCGGCCAGCTCGGCCGCCTGGAAGCGGAAGAGGCCGTAGGCGGCCGCCAGCAGGGCGCCGGCCAGCACGACGACGAACACCCGGTTGAACAGCAGGGCGCCGGTCAGGGCGGGGGTGAGGGTGTTGCGCTCGTTGGCGGTCCAGTACTTGGTCGCCAGGCTGAAGGCGCCGGTGCCCAGCGGTTCCCACAGGGCCGCGCCCTGTTCGAACTCGGGCTTGTCCAGCGCGATGCCGGCCACCACCCACAGCACCAGGAAGCCGATGACGCCGACATAGGTCCACATCATCGAGCGGGTGACGGTGGCCAGGGCGAAGAACAGCGCCGAGGTCAGCAGCAGCGTCGGCAGGGCCAGCACGAAGTAGGCGTAGAGATAGGCGTTCAGCAGGTTCGGACCCAGCTTCTCGGGGTCGATCCATGGCATGACCGAGCCGATCAGCATGGCGACGGGCACGGCCAGGAACGAGATCGCGGCGGCCAGGAACGCGCCCGTGAAGCGGCCGTAGAGATAGTCGAACTTGCGGATGCGGGTGGTGCGCAGGATCGGGCCGTAGCCGGTCTCGTCGTCGCGCACGATGACGTTGGCCACGAAGGCCGTCGTCACGAACATGTAGAAGATCGAGAGGATCAGGTGGGTCTGGGCGATGGCGAAGGGCGCGTTCTTGTGGATCGCGCCGCCGCCGCCGATCGAGATCTGCTCGATGGTCACCGAGCCGAAGGTGAGCAGGAAGAACAGGACCGCGACCACCCAGAACACCGGGGAACGCAGCTGGTAGCGGAGCTCGAAGCTCGCGATCTTGCCGAACATGTCCTCCGCCCCCTTACGCCGCGCAGCGGGTGGTGGCGAGGGTCGAGAAGTAGACGTCCTCGAGGCCGCCGGTGACGGGCGCGAAGCCCGCGCCGGGATCCTGGTCGGCCAGGACGTGGATGATGGTGCGGCCGCCCAGCAGGCGGGTCGAGATCACCTGGTGGGCCTTCTTGGCGTCGTCCAGTTCGGCCTTGTCGATGGTCTTCTTCCAGATGCGCCCTTCCAGCTGGGCGATCAGGTCGGCCGGGGCGCCTTCGCGCACGATGCGGCCGTCGCAGATGATGGCCATGGCCGGGCAGAGGTCCGAGACGTCCTCGACGATGTGGGTCGACAGGATCACCACCACGTTCTCGCCGATCTCGGCCAGCAGGTTGAGGAAGCGGTTGCGCTCTTCGGGGTCGAGGCCGGCGGTGGGCTCGTCGACGATGATCAGGCGGGGGTCGCCGATCAGGGCCTGGGCGATGCCGAAGCGCTGGCGCATGCCGCCCGAGAAGCCGGCGATGGCCTTGCCTCGCACGTTCCACAGGTTCACCTGGGCCAGCAGGCTCTCGACCGTGTCCTTGCGCTCCTTGCGGCCGGCGATGCCTTTCAGCACGGCCATGTGGTCGAGCATGTCGTAGGCGCTGACCCGCGGATAGACGCCGAAGTCCTGCGGCAGGTAGCCGAGCACGCGGCGCAGGGCTTCGGGATCCTTCAGCACGTCGATGTCGCCGAAGCGGATATGGCCCGAAGTCGGGGCCTGCAGGGTGGCGATGGTGCGCATCAGGGTCGACTTGCCGGCGCCGTTCGGGCCCAGCAGGCCGTACATCCCGCGCGGTATGGTCAGGCTGACCTCGTCCAGGGCGCGCACGCCGTTGCCATAAACGTGCGTTAGGTTTTCGATGATCAGCATCGGTACTCGCGGCCCCCGGTCTTGTTAACGCCAACAGTCCCCAGGGCGACATGACAAGACGGCGCGAGCCTGGGCAAGTGAAAGAACGTTTAGGCGGTCGGGTTCCCGACGAATGGCGGGCTTTTCGGCGGGGTTCCGGTCGAACGGTTTTGGGTCTAAGCAGGCGGCCATGACGACCTTCGCCTTCCCCCCGCCCATCCAGCCTTCGGTTCCGGTGGAAGGATCCGAGGCGGCCTTTCCCGTCCGTCGCATCCTGTGCGTGGGTCGCAACTACGCCGCCCACCGCGCCGAGATGGGCGGCGACGAGCGTGATCCGCCGTTCTTCTTCGCCAAGCCGGCCGACGCGATCGCGCCGCTGATGAACGACGTGCCCTATCCGCCGCGCACCGCCGACCTGCACCACGAGATCGAGCTGGTGGTGGCGCTGAAGTCTGGCGGCGCCGACATCGCCGTCGATGACGCGCTGGACCACGTGTTCGGCTACGCCGTGGGCGTGGACCTGACCCGGCGCGACCTGCAGGGCGCGGCCAAGGCCAAGGGCCAGCCGTGGGAAGCAGGCAAGGCCTTCGACTTCTCGGCCCCGATCTCGGCTATCCGCCCGGTGGCCGACGCTACGTTCGACGGCGCCATCTGGCTGACCGTCAACGGCGTGCAGCGCCAGACGGGCCTGGTGTCCGACATGATCTGGAACATCCCCGAGATCATCGCCGAGGCCAGCAAGCTGTGGACCCTGGCGGCCGGCGACCTGATCTTCACCGGCACGCCCGAGGGCGTGGCGGCGGTGGTCAGGGGCGACGAGATCGTCGGCAAGGTCGACGGCGTCGGCGCGCTGTCCTTCACCCTGGTCTGACGGGAGGCCTCGGCCGTGACCCTGACGCTGTTCGGCTACTGGCGGGCGGCCGCGCCCTACCGCGTCCGTATCGGCCTCAATCTCAAGGGCCTTGCCTACGACCAGGCGCCGGTGAACCTGCTGAAGGGCGAGCAGCGCCAGGGCGCCTATCTCGACCTCAACCCGCAGGGGTTGACCCCCGCCCTGGCGGTGAGCGGGGATGGTGGCGACGGCGTGGTGCTGACCCAGAGCCTGGCCATCCTGGAATGGCTGGACGAGACCTATCCGCAGCCCGCGCTGCTGCCGACCGATCCGCTGGGGCGCGCCCGGGTGCGGGCCATGGCCCAGGTCGTGGCCTGCGACATCCATCCGCTGAACAATGTGCGGGTCACCGGCGAGCTGGCCGCCCGAGGCCAGGACGAGGCCGCCCGCCGCGCCTGGATGGCCCGCTGGCTAGCCGAGGGCTTCACCGCGCTCGAAGCCGCCATCGTCGCCCACGGCGGAACCTATGCCTATGGCGACGCCCCCACCCTGGCCGATATCTGCATCGTGCCGCAGGTCTATGGCGCGCGCCGGTTCGACATCGACCTTTCACCCTATCCGACCCTGGTGGCGGCCGCCGACCGCGCCGCCGACCATCCCGCTTTCGCCGCTGCTCACCCCAGCCTCCAGCCGGACGCCGCCGATGCTTGAAGATCTGAAAACCAACAACGCCAACTGGTCCAAGCGCAAGACCGAGGTCGACGCCGAGTTCTTCAAGCGCCTCGAGAACCAGCAGAGCCCCGAGTACCTGTGGATCGGCTGCAGCGACAGCCGCGTGCCGGCCAACGAGATCGTGGGCCTGGATCCGGGCGAGCTGTTCGTGCACCGCAACGTCGCCAACCTGGCCCCGCCGCAGGACGCCAACTACCTGTCCGTGCTGCAGTTCGCGGTCGACGTGCTGAAGGTCAAGCACATCATGGTCGTGGGCCACTACGGCTGCGGCGGCGTGGCGGCGGCCATCGACGGCAAGCGCCGGGGCCTGGTCGACCACTGGCTGCACCCGATCCGCGAGGTCCACGCCGAGCACCGCTGCGAACTGGACGCCATCCCCGAAGAGCGCGACCGCCTCAACCGCCTGTGCGAGCTGAACGTCATCCGCCAGGTGCGCAACGTCGCCTCGGACGTCTTCGTGCAGGACGCCTGGGCCCGCGGCCAGAGCCTGGCCGTCCACGGCTGGGTCTATTCGCTGGCCAACGGCCTGGTCACCGACCTCAATGTCGGCATCGAGAGCATCGAGGACTATCACCGCGTTCTGGCCGGTCCGACGGCCGGCGACGGCATCTAGGGATCGAGAAAAGAGGGCCGCGCCCGATCGTCGCAGTTGGCGGATCGGTGTTCGGCCCTTACTTGTTCGTCACCATCCCCTGTCATGGTGGTTGCATGGACGCCTTTCTCCAGAGCCTGCACAGCCTGGTCGTCGAGCACCGCCTGCTGGTGTGCGCGATCCTGGCGGTCATCACCCTGCTCGAAGCCCTGATGCTGGTCGGGGTGCTGATCCCGATCATGGCGGTGATGCTGACGGCCGGCGCGCTGATCGCCACCGGTTCGCTGCATCCGGTCGAGGTGATCGTCTGGTGCAGCGTCGGCGCGGCTCTGGGCGACGCCATCTCCTATCTGATGGGCCGTCACATCGGCATCCGGGCCGTGCGCCATCCGGTCCTGGCCAAGCACCGCCGCACCGTGGCCCGCGCCCGCCTCTACACCCGCCGCTACGGCGTGCTGGCCCTGGCCGTGGCCCGCTATCTCGGCCCGCTTCGGCCGTTCGTGCCGATGGCCGCGGGCATGACCCGCATGCGCGACTGGACCTTCCACGCGGCCAACACCGTCACCGCCCCGGTCTGGGTGGTCAGCGTTCTGGCCCCCGGCTATCTGGCCGCCCGCAACCTCGGCTACTGGAAGCCCGACCCGATGCTGCTGGGCACCCTGGTCGCCGGCGCCCTGCTGCTGGTCGCCACGGTGGCGCTGGTGCGCCTCAACAGGCCCGCGACGTCGAAGGTTTGAACTTCAATGCGTCATCCCGGCCGAAGCGCAGCGAAGAGCCGGGACCCAGGGGCCGCCGCATCGCGCTGGCCCTCGCCAAGGATGCCTGAACTGTCTTTCGCGCCCAGTCCCCTGGGTCCCGGATAAGCGCTGCGCGCTTTCCGGGATGACGATCGGGGGCAGGCGAGTGTCTCAGCTGCCTGGCGCCCTGATGCGCACCCGGGCGCTGGCCGCCCGGCCCTGGTCGTCGACCACCCGCAGTCGATAGAAGCCCGCCGCCGCCGGTCGCCAGACCGGCTTGCCGCCGACCGGATCGTCGGCCAGGGGCTTGCCGTCCACGTACCACGACAGGTTCTCGCCGCCGGCCGCCAGGACGAGGCCGCGCGAGCCCTTGCCCAGCCCCTCGACCTGCACCGTCGCCCCGTCGGGCGGGAAGATCAGGCGCGGGCCCTCGTCGGCGACCGTCCGCAGCTGCTGCAAGGCGCCCGGGGCCGACTTCGGCGCGATCGGGCGCGGGGCGGTGGCCGGGGCGCCCACGAGGTCGGCGACGTCGAACAGGGTGGGCAGGGCCGCGTCGCGCCCGGTGAGCCCGCCGCGCGCGCCGCCGTCGGCCCGGCCGGTCCAGACGACGATGGCGTGGCCGCCGACGATTCCCGCCGCCACCGCGTCGCGAAAGCCGTAGGAGGTGCCGGTCTTGAAGGCCATGGCCGGTCCGCCCCGGGTCAGGGCCGAGGGGGCGCGGCCACGCGGGCCGGGCGCCTCGCGCAGGATGTCGAGCACCTGATTGACGGCCTCGGGCCGGGCGATGCGGGTTCCGCCCTGGCGCTCGCGGGCCTTGGCCTCGTCGACCGTATAGGCCAGCGGCTTGACCACCCCGCCGTCGCCCAGGCCCGCATAGAGGGTGACCAGGTCGCGCAGGGTGATCCCCGCGCCGCCCAGGGCCAGGGCCAGGCCCGCGGCCTTCACCTCGGCCTTGGGGCGCAGCAGCTTCACGCCGCCGGCCTCGAGACGAGCGGCGAAGGCCTCGGGGCCGATCTTCTCCAGGGTGGCGACGGCCGGCACGTTCAGCGAATAGGCCAGGGCCTCGCGGGCCGTGACCTTGCCGTGGAAGACGCGGTCGAAGTTTTCCGGCTGGTAGTCGGCGAAGCGCGTCTGGGCGTCGTCGATCTGGGTGTCGGGGGCCAGCATGCCGTCGTCGAAGGCGAAGGCGTAGACGAAGGGCTTCAGGGCCGAGCCGGGCGAGCGGGCGGCGCTGGTCATGTCGACCCAGCCGCCGGGCCGATCGCGGCCGGCCGAGCCGACCAGGGCGCGGACGGCCCGGTCCTTGATCCGCACGACGATGATGGCGGCGGTCGCCTCGGGGCCCTGGCCGGCGGCGACGGACGCGGCCAGGGGCTCCAGCCGGGCCTGGAGGTCGGGATCGATGGTGGTGATCACGCTGGGCTGGTCGGCAGGCGCGGCGGCGGCCTGCTGGCCGGCCAGGTGCCAGGCGATGGCCGGGAAGGGCGCGCGGCGTGGGATCGGCTCGCCCTCGGCCTCGACGGCGGCGATGGTGGTCAGGGTTCCGGCGCGGACCATCTTGTCCAGCACCGCGCGACGGGCCTCGCGCGCGGCCTCGGGTCGGCGGTCGGGACGGCGGGCCTCGGGCGCCTGGGGCAGGGCGATCAGCAGGGCCTGCTCGCCGTCGGTCAGGCTGGAGGGCTCGTGGCCGAAATAGGAGAGGCTGGCCCCGCGCACCCCTTCCAGATTGCCGCCGTAGGGCGCCAGGGTCAGGTACAGCGCGAGGATCTCGTCCTTGCTCAGCCGGCTTTCCAGCTGCACGGCGCGGACCATCTCGATCAGCTTGGAGCCAAGGTTGCGCGGCCGGGGCTCCAGCAGGCGGGCGGTCTGCATCGACAGGGTCGAGGCGCCGCTGCTGACCCGGCCGTGGACGACGGCCGAGCCCGTGGCGCGGACCAGGGCGATGGGGTCGACCCCCAGGTGCCAGCGGAAGCGGGCGTCTTCGACGGCGACCAGACGCTTGAGGAAGGCGGGATCGGTGCGTTCCAGGTCGGCCCGCACGCGCCAGCGGCCGTCCTCGACCGGCAGGGCGCGCAGCCACGCCCCGCGCTCGCCCAGCACCACCGGCGAGGAGCGTTTGGCGCGGCTCATGTCCGGCGGCAGGGCGGCGCTGAGCGCGAACACGCCGACCTGGACGGCGAGGAAGCCGGTGAGCAGACGGGTGAGCAAAGCCACCTTCCCCTCCCCCTGGATGGGGGAGGGGCCAGGGGTGGGGGTGGTTTCGGCGTTGGCGGTGGTCACGGCGCTTTACCTTGAGGCGCCGTCACCTCCATCCCCGGCCCTTCCCCCATCGAGGGGGAAGGGGGCAGATCCATCGTCATTGGCCGGTGATCGTGGTGCGGCCGGCGTCCGACCGGGCGGCGATGCTCGGGCGGTACATGTCCTTGGCCACGGCCCCGGGCAGGAAGAACTCGCCCGGCGTCACGGCCCGCGCGATGTAGGCCATGGCGAAGGGCTTGTTGCCCTCCAGGTCGAGCGCGGCGATGTAGCGGTCGTCGCGGCTTTCCTGGGCGTCCGGCGTCGACAGCTCCCCTAAGAACCGGAACGGTCCGTTCTGGGCGTCGTCGGCGCCGAGCGGGGCCTCGATCTCGAAGCCGGCCGGCAGGGCGTCGTCGACCACCAGGGCGGTCGAGCGGGCCTGCATCGACCGGCCCTGGATCAGCACGATCACCCGTTCGCCCTGGCGGATGGCCGAGGGATCGACTGCCCCGCCGCTCATCGTGAACAGGCGCTTGGACACCGACAGGCCGTTGCTTTCGGCCGCCGGGGCGGCGATCGGCGTGCCGCGCACGCTGACCGTCCGCCACAGGGCGCCCTTGCCCTTGTTGGTGAAGCGAGCGTCGGCCAGCTTGCCCACGGCCCAGCGCGGCGCGCCGCCGGCGGGCGGCAGGGCGACGACGTTCTGGGCCTCGATGCTGATGGGGCCGGCGGCCTTCATCAGCTGGTGGGCGGCGTAGAGCAGCTGGGCCTGTTCCTGGGTGTTCAGGGCGTCGGGATCCTTGACCACATTCTCCAGGCGGCCTTGCAGGCGAGCGGCCACATCGGTCTGGCCGGCCTGCACCGCCAGCGCCGTGACGGCGGCCACGTCGCGCAGCGGGCTCTGGTACCAGTCGTACTCGTCGCGCCAGTTCAGCGAGTTCACCGCCTGGCGCATGGCCGAGCGGGCCCGGGCGTGGTCGCCCATCAGCGCAAGGCCGGCGGCCACCTGGGCCTTGGCGATAGGCTGGTCCTCGTCCTTCATCTGCACGTCGTGCCACCAGCGCAGGCGGGCCAGGTCCCCGCGCCCGGCCTTGGCCAGGACGTAGAGGGCGTAGGCGCTGGCCCGGCGGCGCATGCGCTGGGTGGCCTTGCGGCTTTCGTCCTCGTTGCGGCCCCACCAGGAGGGATACTCCATCCGGTAGGACACCGAGGCCCAGCCGTCGGGACGGCTGACCTGGCGCATGGCGTTCAGCGCCTTGTCCAGCGCCTCGTCGGGCACGGCCACGCCTTGGGCCTTGGCCTCCAGCAGGAAGTCGGTGGCGTAGGCGCCGAGCCAGGGATCGGCCTCGCCGTCGCCCACCCGCCACAGGCCGAAGGCGCCGTCGAGGGTCTGGCGGTCCAGCAGGCGGCCCACCGCCCCGGCCAGGGCCGCGGGCGTGCGCTTGAGCTTGGGATCCGTCGACACGCTCTGGGCGTACATCAGCGGATAGGCGGCCGAGACGATCTGCTCGGTGCAGCCGTACGGGTAGCGCTGCAGGGCGACCGCGATCGCCGACGGGTCGAAGCCCTTGAACGGCGAGTAGCTGACCTGCAGCGTCACGTCGCCGGCCGCCAGGCCCGACAGCAGCTGGTAGTTGGGAGTGTAGGTCGCGCCCGGGGCCTGCAGCTCGGTGGTGGTGCGCACCACGTCGCCCCAGCCCAGGCGGGTCTGGATCGGATAGTCCTTGGTCGTCGAGAAGTCGGGACCGGTGACCTTGAAGCCGATCTTGCCGATGCCGGTGACGTCGGGCGCCAGGAAGGGGATCTTCTCGGCGACGCGCTGGCCCAGGATCAGGGTGATCACCTTCCGGAACGCCACCTTAAGCCCGCCCGAAGCATTGGCCTCGGCGGTGTAGGCGCCGGGCTTGCCCTCGACATTATGCAGCTCCAGCGTCGCGGTCGGCTTGTCGCCGGGCGACAGGAAGCGAGGCAGGTTGAGGTCGGCCACGACGGGCTGGCGCACGGTCATCGGCTTTGAGCCCGAGCCGACGGCGTTGTCGGTCCAGGCGACGGCCATGATCCGCAGCTCGCCGTTGAAGTCGGCCGGCGGCAGCTTGATCGTCGCCTTGCCGTCGAGGCCCGTCTCGACCACGCCCGACCACAGGGCCACGGTCTTGATCGGCGTGACCGTCAGGCCCTCGCCGCCCAGCTCGTCGCCGCCGAAGTTGACGTTGGCCGGCGCGCCCATGTTCGGGTCGAGCAGGCGGCCGTAGTCGTCGCGGTAGTCGAGCGTCAGGGCCCGCTTGCCGAAGTACCACTTCACCGGGTCGGGGCTTTCCTGGCGGGTCAGGCGCAGCACGCCTTCGTCCACCGCCGCCACCGTCACCCGGGCCTTCTGGCCGAAGGACAGGCCCTGCACCTTCAGCGGGATCTCGACCGGCGCCTTGGAGTCGAGCTTCGGCGGCGTGCCGATGTCGACCGTCAGCTTGCGGCCCTTGGGCTCCAGCGGCACGTAGACCAGGCCCAAGGCCCGCTTGGGTTTGGGCGAGGCGACCGGGTCGCGCGGCTGGATGACGGTGACCATCACATAGGCCCCGCCGCCCCAGGCGGCGCTGGTCTTCAGCTTGACGGTCGCGCCGTTCTCGCCGACCGACAGGGTCTTGAAGTCGATCAGGCGGTCGGTGGCCACGGCCACCTGGGCCCGACCGGCATAGGGCGCTTTCAGCGTGATCTCGACGGTGTCGCCTTGCGCGTAAGCCTTGGTTCCGGCCGAGACGCGGACGAAGTCGGGCGCCTCGGCGTCCTTGGCGGGCGAGCCCCAGCCCGACGAGAAGCGGGCCACGGTCTTGGTCCCTTCCGGACCCTCGATGACCAGACGGTAGTCGCCCCAGCCCAGGCGGCGGTTGATGCGGCCGCCCTGGCCGGGCGACATGTTGAGGCTGCCCTTCATCACCACGGCGTCGCGGCTGGTGCGCCGCCACTGCCAGCGGCCGTCCTGCTGGAACCAGTCGTAGTTCCAGTTCTCGCTGATCAGGGTGTAGGCGGCGGTGGTCGAGATGCGCTTGCCGGCGGCGTCGACGGCGATCACCTCCAGGCTCACGGGCGGGTCGTCGCGGCCCGAGCCGTCGCCCTGCTCGAGCTTGACGCCGTAATAGATCGGCTTACCGCGGACCTTGAGCTCCAGGCCCTCGCGCACCGGGCGGCCGCCGGGCTCGAACACCGAGGCGGTGACCGCCGCCACCAGGGGCTGGCCGGTGTCGCCGACGTCGCTGGTGCCCAGGTTCAGGACCGCGCGGCCCTCGCCGTCGGTGACGGTCGTGCCCAGCTCGATCAGTTTCTCGTCGAAGGGCTCCTTGGCGTCGCCCCACTCGAAGCCCTTGTATTGCGGGAAGGGATCGGTGTCGCGACGCAGGCGGGCCTCGCCCTGGGTCTGCAGGCCCGAGCCCGGCGCGCCGTAGAGGAAGCGGGCGTTGACCGCGATCTGGCGGGTTTCGCCGATGCGGATCGGCGTGCTCTCCTGGCCCGTGGCGGTGACCGCGAGACGCTGAGGAGCAAAGTCCTCGACGCTGAAGCTCAGCGAGCCGGAGGAGGCCTCGATGCCCTCGATGTGCAGCTCGGCGGTCCAGCGGCCGCGCGGGGCGCTGCGGGGCAGGGCGATGTCGATCGGCACCGCGCCGGCGTTGGCCTGGCCGAACCACCAGCGCTTGAACTCCACGCCCGAGGGGCGCTTGACGAGAATGTAGCCCTTGCGGTCGTTCACCGCCTTGGCCATGCGGTCGCGGACCATGGCGGTCAGGTGCACGGTCTCGCCGGGGCGATAGATGCCGCGGTCGGCATAGAGCCAGCCGTCGATGTCGCTGCCGACGGCGCGGCCGCCCTCGCTCTCGGTGCGGCCGCCGACGCCCTGCTTGGACAGGTCGACCGGCGAGCGGTCGAGATCCAGCACCGATAGGTCGCCCTCGGGGCCATAGGCCATGACCATCTTGGCGCGCTCGGCGCCTTCGCCCTTCAGCAGCGGACGGGGGAAGCGCACGCGGCCGTCGGCGTCGCTCTTGACCTCGGCCAGGGGCTCGCCGTCGCGGGCGACCAGGGCCACGCGCACGCCCGACACGGTCTTGGCGGTCTTAAGCGAGCGGACCACGACGTCCAGCGCCTCGGAGCCGTCATAGGCGATCAGCGCCATGTCGGTGAAGACGATCCAGCGGCGGGCCTGGGCCGGCGGGGTGTCGCCCTCGCCGTCGGGATCGCGGCCGCCCGAGGCGTCGCGGGCCTTGATCAGGTAGGCGCCGGGCTTCATCTCCTTGAGCACCGCGCCCAGCGGGAAGACCGTCGTGGCCTTGGCGCCGGCCGCGCCGTCGACATTGACCTCGCCCTTCCAGATGCGGCGGCCGTCGTCGCCGGCGCTGTCCTCGCCATAGTCGCCGGCCCAGTCGCCCTCGCCGGTGGGATCCGGAGCGCTGATCGACTTGCGCACCAGGTTGCGGTCGGACACGCGCCAGACTTCGACGGCCAGCTTCTGGACGTTCATGGTCTCGATGGCGACGCCGTCGGATTCCTCGCGCGGCAGGATCACCCCGTCGCCGGCGAAGCCGACGTAAGGCGGCTTCTCGCCATAGGTGAAGTCGACGTCGGCGTTGGCCGAGAGGGTCTCGCCGCCCTTGGCGGGCAGGCCCTTGAGCAGGGTGACGCGGCGGTCGGTGAAGCCGACGCCGCCGATGCACAGCTCGTCGCCCTTGACCCGCACGGCCGGGGTGCGGCCGAGGTCGGGCGAGACCATGACGAAGTCGGCATAGGCCTTGGACGGATCGAGCTCGCGGCTCATCTGGATGCAGGCCAGCGGATCGCCGCCGGAGCTGTCGATGCGGGTGCGCCAGACGGCGAAGCCTTCCGGCTTGGGGACGCCCCTGCGGCGGGCGTTTGCGTCGCGCGGCTTGCCGAACAGCGACCAGGCCTCGCCCTTGACCGCCGCGGCGCCGGAGGCGGCCTTGGTCCCGCCGCCGAACCAGCCGAGGTCGGCGGTCTTGGCGGCCACGAAGCCGCCGCCGAAGCCGACGACCAGCGCGCCCGCCGCGATGGCGGCGGCGGGGGTCTTCAGGCCTTTGAGGATCCGGGTCCAGACGGTGGTCTTGGCCGCGCCGTCGCCTTGCGGCGTCTCGTCCGTCGACATCCGTCGTCTCTCCCAAACCCGAAGTGATTTGGGGGACTTGAACCTAAGCGCGAGCGGGGGTCAACGGCGCCGCGATGATGGTTCGCAAGGTTGTGCTCAAAGGAACCGGTTACCGCTTCCGGTCAAGCTTCGAAGGCGACCTGGGCGGTGGTCAGGTCGTAGCAGGCCGGCACGATCTTCAGGCGGCCCTCGGCGATGCGCTGTGCCAGGATGCCGTCGGCGACCTTGAGGCGCGAGGCGATGTTGCGGGCGTTGCGGCGGGCGGCCGCGTCGTGCAGGTCGGCGGCCTTCTCGCCCTGGGCGTCGAAGACGGCGGGCAGGATCGGGGCCAGCATGGCCTCGAACACGCCGGTCGGACGGCTCTTGCGGGTGGCTGCGTCGACGGCCGCGCCGACCACGCCGCACCCGGTGTGGCCAAGGACCACGACCAGCGAGGCGCCCAGGGTGTCGACGGCGTAGACGATCGCGCCGAGGGCCTCGGGCCCCACGCTGGGACCGGCGGCGCGCAGCACGAACAGGTCGCCCAGATTGCAGTCGAAGACCAGCTCGGGGGCCACGCGGCTGTCGCTGCAGGCCACGACCACGGCGAACGGACGCTCGGCCGCCGCCAGCTCGCCGATGCGGGCGGCCGAGGGCAGGACGAGACTGGCGCCGCCACGCGCGAAGATGGCGTTGCCCTGCTTTAGGCGGCCAAGCGCCTCGTCGGGGCTGATGCTGGGTACGGGCTTGGCCGGCTGCACCTGCACGCCCGAGACGGCGGTCGGGGCTTCGGGCTGCGCGCCTTCCAGCGGCGGCACGCTCTTGAGGGCCTTGTCGAGGGCGGCCTTGTCGGTGGGCTGCGTGGCCAGGGCCTTGGCGGTGCGGCGGGCCTTGGGCTTCCAGACCGGCGGGGTCTTGGTTTCCTGATAGCCCTCGGCGTGCGCCAGGACGGGCGCGGCGAGGCCGGCGGCCAGGCCGCCCAGCAGGATGCGTCGAGAAACCATGGTCGCCCCCGGGAACGATGAACAGCGCCGCGACCCTAGGGGCAGGGGGTTAACCGGAACCCAAGCCGGCCTCAGAGCGGCAATTCGACGCGTTTGACCACGGTGCGCATGGCGATCGACGAGCTGACCCGCACCACGCCGGGGATCCGCGTCAGCTCCTGGGAGTGGACGCGCTCCAGGTCGTCGACATCGGCCACCACCAGGCGCAGCAGGTAGTCCGAGCCGCCGGTCATCAGGTAGCACTCTGCCACCTCGCGCACGCTGGCCACCGCCTTCTCGAACGCGGTCAGGGCGGCCTCGGCCTGGGACGACAGGGTGACGGTGACGAAGACGCTGAGCGGCAGGCCCACGGCCCGCTCGTCGATCACCGCGGCGTAGCGGCCGATGACGCCGGCGTCCTCCAGCGCCCGCACCCGGCGCAGGCAGGCCGATTCCGACAGATTGGCCGCCTTGGCCATGTCCACGTAGCTGGCCCGGCCCTCGCGCTGGAGCAGGCGGAGGATCTTTCGGTCGAACACATCAAGCGTGACCGGGGATTTCTTCACCGAACGGCTCCGTTTGCGCAGGATTCCTGCATACCACGTTCTTTGAAGGACGAAAGAACCAAGAAACCTGCGAACGCAGAGGCGTACACCAGCGTTAAAGCTAAAAAGCGAGGAAACATCATGCGCGTTGGCGTCCCCTCCGAGATCAAACCGGGCGAGCACCGGGTCGGCCTGACCCCCACCGCCGTCCGCGAATACGTCGCCCACGGCCACGAGGTGCTGGTGCAGCAGGGCGCAGGCCTGGGCGCCGGCTATGCCGACGAGGCCTACGTCAAGGCCGGCGCGAGCATCGCTCCCGACGCCGACGCGGTGTTCGCCGGGGCCGAGATGATCGTGAAGGTCAAGGAGCCCCAGAAGATCGAGTGGGAGCGCCTGACGCAGCGCCACATCCTCTTCACCTACCTGCACCTGGCGCCCGATCCGGCCCAGACCGAGGGCCTGCTGAAGAGCGGCTGCGCGGCCATCGCCTACGAGACCGTCACCGACGCGCGCGGCGGCCTGCCGCTGCTGGCGCCGATGTCGGAAGTGGCCGGCCGCATCGCCGTGTTCTCGGCGGCCGAGACCCTGCTCAAGCACAACGGCGGCATGGGCCTGCTGCTCTGCGGCGTGCCCGGCGTGCCGCCGGCCCGCGTGGTGGTGCTGGGCGGCGGCGTGGTCGGCTCCAACGCCGCCCGCATGGCCGCCGGCCTGGGCGCCGAGGTCGTGGTGCTGGAACGCTCGATCCCGCGCATGCGCGAGCTGGACGACCTCTACCAGGGCCGCATCCTGACCCGCTACTCGACGCTGGATGCGGTGGAGGAAGAGATCCTCAAGGCCGACGTCGTGATCGGCGCGGTGCTGACCGCCGGCGCCGCCGCGCCGAAGCTGGTGCGCCGCGAGCACCTGTCGCGGATGAAGCCGGGCTCGGTGCTGGTCGACGTGTCGATCGACCAGGGCGGCTGCTTCGAGACCAGCCACCCGACCACCCACGCCGAGCCGACCTATACGGTCGACGGCGTCGTCCACTACTGCGTGGCCAACATGCCGGGCGCCGCCCCGCGCACCTCGTCCGAAGCCCTGGGCAACGCCACCCTGCCGTTCGGCCTGGCGCTGGCCGACAAGGGTCTCGACGCCCTGGAGGACAACGTCCACCTGGCGCGCGGCCTCAATGTGCTGGGCGGCAAGCTGACCCACCCCGCCGTGGCCCAGGCCCTGGTGAAGGACTTCGTCGACCCGTTCGGCGTCTGGGGCGGCTCGAAGCTGTAAGGCTCCAACGTTCGTCATCCCGGAAGCCGCGTAAGCGGCTATCCGGGACCCAGGGGCCGCCCGCGCGGTGATGTCCGTCGCCGTCGGCGGTTGCCAGCGCGGTGCGCCCGGCCCCTGGGTCCCGGCTCTTCGCGCTGCGCGCTGCGGCCGGGATGACGATGAGTGTAGGGTTAGAGCCCGGCCATCTCCTCGATCACCTTCAGCGCGGCTTCGCGCGGATCGTTGGCGGCGGTGATCGGGCGGCCGCAGACCAGGTGGCTGGCGCCGGCCTTCAGGGCGTCGGCCGGGGTCGCGGCGCGGGCCTGATCGTTCTTGGCCGCCCAGAAGGGACGCACGCCCGGCGTCACCACCAGGAAGTCCGGACCGCCGATCTCGCGGGCCAGGGCCGCTTCGTGCGGGCTGGAGACGATGCCGTCGACCCCGCATTCGATGGCCTGGCGGATGCGGCGCTCGACCAGGGCGCGGGCGCTGAAGGCGTAGCCCATCTCGATCAGATCAGCGTCGGTCAGGCTGGTCAGCACGGTGACGGCCAGGATCTTCAGGTCCGAGCCGGCCTTGGCCTTCACCGCCGCCTGCATCACCTGCGGTTCGGCGTGGACGGTCAGCAAGTCGCAGCCGGCCCCGGCCAGCACCCGGGCCGAGCGCTCCACCGTCGCGCCGATGTCGTGCAGCTTCCAATCGAGGAACACCTGCTTGCCGGCCTTCTTCAGATCGCCGGCGAAGGCCATGCCGTCGGTGGCCAGAAGCTCCAGGCCGATCTTGTAGAACGAGGCGGCGTCGTCGATGCGCTCGACCATTTTCCGGGCGTCGGCGACCGTGGGCAGGTCCAGCGGGATGATCAGGCGCGGATCGGCGGTCATCGATAAGGCTCCGGTGTTGGCGCGCGAGGCCGCATCGCTCTAGAGAGAGCGACGGTTTCCCGCATAGTCATGAAGGTTGAGGACGTCGAATGAGCCAGGCCGAACTCGCCGTCAACTTCTTCGTCGCGCTGTTCGCCCTGATCGACCCGATCGGCAACGTGCCGCTGTTCGCCGCCGCCACCCTGGGCGCGGCCTCGGCGGGCCGGCGGATGGTGGCCGTCTATATCGGCCTGTTCGTCGTGGCCTTCCTGGTCTTCTTCTACTTCACGGGCGTGGCCCTGCTGGAGTTCTTCGGCATCTCGATGCCCGCCTTCCGCATCGCCGGCGGCATCATCCTGTTCATCCTGGGCCTGGACATGGTGCGCGACGACTTCACCACCATGTTCGCCGACGCTGCGGAAGGCGAAGGCGAGCCGCTGTCGGCCCGGGTCTACGCCAAGAAGCGGTTCGAACGGCTGATCGTGCCGTTCGCCATGCCGCTGCTGATCGGGCCGGGCGCGATCTCGACGGTGATCATCTACGCCAGCGAGGCCAAGCACCTGGGCCTGGCCGGCATGGCGCTCGGCGTGGGCGTCATCGCGGCGGTGTCGGTGGTGCTGGTCGCCACCTTCTGGGCCGCGCCGGTGATCAGCAAGGTGTTGGGCCGCATCGGCATGAGCATCGTCGTGCGGGTGCTGGGCCTGATCCTCTGCGCCCTGGCGGTGCAGTTCGTGCTGATCGGGGTGGGCGACGCCACGCGCGGCCTGATCCGCGCGGATGCGAAGGCGCCGTATACGGCGGAGAAGTAGTTCGTCAGTTCCTCCCCCGTGAAACGGGGGAGGTGGCGCGGCGCTATCAGCGCCGTGACGGAGGGGGCGAGGGACGGAGCGCCGTGCGCGCCGCCGCCCCCTCCACCGCTTCGCGGTCCCCCTCCCCCGCTTGCGGGGGAGGGGCTTGCTGGTCACACCTTCCGGAACTTGCCGCCCTGGTTGGCGATCAGCGCCAGGGCCCATTCGTCGGGGATCAGCTTGGCGAGCACGGCGATGGCCTTGTTGGGCGCGCCGGTGACGCAGACCGGGCGGTTGGCCTCGGCGGCCTCGTAGCCGGCGGCGGCGACTTCGTCGGCGCCCAGCCACATCCAGGCCGGCAGGCTTTGGCTGACCTGGGCGCGGGTGCCGTTGACGTCGTGGAATTCCGACAGGGTGAAGCCGGGGCACAGGGCGCTGACGTGCACGCCGTTGGCCAGGTTCTCCAGGTGCAGGCTCTGGGAGAACTTCACCAGGAAGCCCTTGGTCGCCGCATAGAGGGTATGGCCGGCCGCGCCGGGCACCAGGCCCGCCAGCGAGGCGACGTTGACGATGCGGCCGAAGCGCCGCTCGACCATGCCCGGCAGAACCTTGTGCGTAAGCGCGCAGACGGACGTCAGCATCACCTGCAGGAAGGCCGACTGGTCGGTCCAGCTGGTCTGGTCGTAGGTCCCGGGCAGGCCGTAGCCGGCGTTGTTGACCAGGGCGTCGACGTCGCGGCCCTCGGCGGCGATCGCGGCCAGCACCGCGTCGACGCCGGCCGGATCGGCCAGGTCTGCGGGAAACGCATAGGCCTCGACCCCGAAGCGCAGGCGGATCTCGGCGGCCAGGGCCTCCAGCCGGTCGAGCCGGCGGGCGGTCAGGGCCACGTCGTAGCCGTGGCTGGCGTAGATGCGGGCGAAGGCGGCCCCGATGCCGGCGGAGGCGCCGGTGATCAGGGCGAGGCGACGGGCCATGTGGGTCGAGAGTCCTGCGTACGAAGCGTTGCAGGAGTCGAGCACGCCGGCCGCCGCGGTTCAAGCGGGGGGCGGAGGAACGACCGGGGGCTGTCTCTTATACACATCT
>LNIY01000090.1 GCA_001449105.1 Caulobacter vibrioides
CCCTCCACCACTTCGTGGCCCCCCTCCCCCGCCTTGCGGGGGAGGACCTAAGACCTCAAGGCCACTTCACCTCGGGGGGCATCGAGCTGAGGATCGACTCGGTGTTGCCGCCGGTCTTCAGGCCGAACATCGTGCCGCGGTCGTAGAGCAGGTTGAACTCGACATAGCGGCCGCGCTGGATCAGCTGCTGCTCGCGCTCCTCCGGCGTCCAGGCCTCGTTCATGCGGCGGCGCACCAGGGTCGGGTAGATCTCGAGGAAGGCCCGGCCGACGTCCTGGGTGAAGGCGAAGTCGCGATCCCAGTCGCCGCTGTCGTGGTGGTCGTAGAAGATGCCGCCGATGCCGCGCGGCTCGTTGCGGTGCGGCAGGAAGAAGTACTCGTCGCACCAGGCCTTGTACTTGGCGTACCACTCCGGATCGTGCTTGTCGCAGGCCCGCCGGTAGGCGGCGTGGAAGTCGATCGCGTCGGGAAAGTCCTGCTGGCGCTGATAGCCGAGCAGCGGGGTCAGGTCGCCGCCGCCGCCGAACCAGCCCTTGGTGGTGGCGATGAAGCGGGTGTTCATGTGCACGGCCGGCACGCGCGGATTGGTCATGTGCGCGATCAGGCTGATGCCGGTGGCGAAGAAGCGCGGATCCTCGGCGGCGCCCGGCATGGTCTTGGCCATCTCCGGCGGAAAGGTCCCGAACACGGTGGAGACGTGGACGCCGACCTTCTCGAACAGGCGCCCGTGCATCATGCCCATCACCCCGCCGCCGCCGGCCGGGCGATCCCACGGCATCAGCGTGAAGCGGCCGGGCGCATCGCCGTAGAGCTCGGCGGGGGCCTCGTCCTCCAGGGTCTCGAAGGCGGCGCAGATCTGGTCGCGCAGGCTCTCGAACCACGCCTTGGCGCGGGCCTTCCGGGCGTCGAGATCGGTCAGGGTGTCGGCTTGTTGCGTCATGGGTTCGGCTTAAGCCCAAGCCGGATAACAGGCAAATCCGGGCGGCCGCATAAGGGGTTTTGCGGAAGACATAGATCAAAAACGAGAGCCCGCTCCTCCCCCAGAAACGGGGGAGGTGGCGCGCTGCGGATACGCAGCGTGACGGAGGGGGCGAGGGACAGAGCGCCGAGCCCGGTCACGCCCCCTCCACCGCTTCGCGGTCCCCCTCCCCCGTTTCACGGGGGAGGAGAAAAGGAAAAGGCCCGGGATCGCTCCCGGGCCTTCCGTTTCTCGACAGGCGAGACGCTTACTTGCCGGCGGCGGTGAGCGCGCTCATCAGCTCCGGCACGGCCGACTTGTAGTCGGCGACCAGGCCGTAGTCGGCGACCTGGAAGATCGGCGCGTCGGCGTCCTTGTTGATCGCGACGATCACCTTGGAGTCCTTCATGCCGGCCAGGTGCTGGATGGCGCCCGAGATGCCCACGGCGATGTAGAGCTGCGGGGCGACGACCTTGCCGGTCTGGCCGACCTGGTAGTCGTTCGGGGCGTAGCCGGCGTCGACGGCGGCGCGGCTGGCGCCGACGGCGGCGCCCAGCTTGTCGGCCAGGGGCTCGATGACCGCCTGGAACTCTTCGGCCGAGCCCATGGCGCGGCCGCCCGAGACGACGATCTTGGCCGCGGCCAGTTCCGGACGGTCCGACTTGACCATCTCTTCGCTGACGAAGCGGGTCTTGGCCGCATCGGCGCCCGACACGGTCTCGACGGCGGCCGAACCGCCGTCGGCGGCCGCGGCGAAGGCGGTCGGACGGACGGTGATCACCTTCTTGGCGTCGGACGACTGGACGGTCTCCAGCGCGTTGCCGGCGTAGATCGGACGCACGAAGGTGTCGGCCGACACCACTTCGACGATGTCGCTGATCGGGGCGACGTCGAGCTTGGCGGCGATGCGCGGGGCGAAGTTCTTACCGCCGGCGGTGGCCGGGACGAGGATCGCGTCGTAGTCGCCAGCGAGCGCCAGGGCGGCTTCGGCCTGGGCTTCGGCGATCCCATGGCCCAGGGCGTCGCTCTCGGCCAGCAGCACCTTGCGGACGCCGGCGATCTTGGCGGCGGCGTCGGCCACGGCCGCGGCGCCCTTGCCCAGGACCAGCACGTCCACGTCGCCCGACAGCTTCAGGGCGGCGGTGACGGTCTTGTTGGTGCCGTCGCGCAGGTGCGCGTTGTCGTTATCGGCGATGACGAGAACGGCCATTACAGCACCCCCGCGGTCGTGAGCTTGGAGACGAGGTCGGCGGCCGACTCGACCTTGATGCCGGCCGAGCGCTTCGGCGGCTCGGTGACCTTGACGACGGTCAGGCGCGGAGCGACGTCGACGCCGTAGTCGGCGACGGTCTTCTGCGCGATTTCCTTCTTCTTGGCCTTCATGATGTTGGGCAAGGAAGCGTAGCGCGGCTCGTTGAGGCGCAGGTCGGCGGTGACCACGGCCGGCAGGTCGACGTCCAGCGTCTGCAGGCCGCCGTCGACTTCACGGGTGACCTTGGCGGACGAACCCGACAGCTCGATCGCCGAGGCGTAGGTCGCCTGCGGCCAGTCGAGCAGGGCCGACAGCATCTGGCCCACGGCGTTGTTGTCGCCGTCGATGGCCTGCTTGCCCATCAGCACCAGGCCCGGCTGCTCCTCGGCCACGACGGCCTTCAGCAGCTTGGCCACGGCCAGCGGCTCGAGGTCGGCGTCGCTGGTGATCAGGATGCCGCGGTCGCCGCCCATGGCCAGCGCCGTGCGGATGGTTTCCTGGGCTTGAGCCGGGCCGATCGAGACGATGACGACTTCCGTCGCCGCGCCCTTTTCCTTGAGGCGCACGGCCTCTTCGACCGCGATCTCGCAGAACGGGTTCATCGACATCTTGACGTTCGCCAGGTCGACGCCCGTCTGGTCGGCTTTCACCCGAGCCTTCACGTTGTAATCGATAACCCGTTTGACCGGGACCAGAACCTTCATCGGTCTACGCCGCCTCCTGGCTGCTTCTCTTTCGAGGTTTCCCCTGCTTGGACAATCGACTTAGCGCGTCCTCCCAGGTTTGCAAGTTTCCCCTGACGTAAGCGTAATGCGCTTTTTCAAGGATCATTCAAACAAATGTACGACACCTTTCGCGAGCTGTCCGCGCCGTGCGCGCGCCCTGCCGCGAAATGGCGCCCGCGAAATGGGGCTAGCCACATAGCGCGGCCGATGCTTAAGACGCCGCCATGAACCGCAACATCAACCGCCTGAAGATCATCTTCATCGGAATCTTCCTCGCCAGCATCGTCGGCGTGTTCGGCTACCACTATCTGTGGGTCTGGCCGAAGGCGAAGTGCGAGGCGCGCGGCGGCGCGTGGGCCGGCAAGTGGCTCAAGTGCGCCACGGTCTATCCGATCGAGACCCTGACGGGCCGCCGGCCCGACCTGCCGGCGATCAACACCGACACCTCCAAGATGGAAGGCCCGTCGGTCCGGAACCCGGAAAAGAAGTAACCGGGTTCCGAATTAGCCTCAGCTGGTGGGTTCGTCGTCGGCGCGCTCGGCGCCCTCGCCTGACTCTGCGCGCTTGGCCGCGCGCTCGGCGGCCTTCTCGGCGGCTTTTTCCGCGGCCTTGGCCGCCTTCAGGCGCTCGCGTTCCTGGCGTTCGAAATTGTAGTTCGGCTTGCGGGCCATTGGCGGTTCCCCTGAACAGAAGGTCCGCGCGTCAGGCCCGAGCCTTGCGCGCGGCGTAGCGGGCGTCGCGCTTCGCCTTGGCTTCAGCGTTGGTGAGCGCCTTGCGTTCCTTACGCGCCCCACGCTTTGCTGCAAGTGCTTCTTCGGCCAGAGCCTCCTGGCGCCCGATGTTCCCGGCACGGACGAGCGCCCGCGCGGCCGAGCGTTCGCTGCGGACGGCGGCCAGTTCGGCCGCGCGCAGGGCCGCGCGATCTTCGAACTGGGGATCGGTGACGGCCGCCTTCGGCCTGAACTTGGCCAGCAGGGCCGCCTTGGCCCGGGCGGCGGTCTGGAGGCGCTCGGCGTGGCCGACGTTCTGCGGTGAGCTCATGAGATCCTTTCGAGAACGCCCGCGGGAGGATCCCGCGGGCGAGACGGCGTATGGATCAGGCGGCCTGGAGCTGGCCGGCCGACATCTTGCCGCTGCGCTGGTCGCGCTCCAGCTCGAAGGCGACCTTCTGGCCTTCGTTCAGCGAGCCGAGAGCCGAGCGCTCGACGGCCGAGATGTGGACGAACACGTCCGCGCCGCCGTCGTCAGGCTGGATGAAGCCGAAGCCCTTGGTGGAGTTGAACCACTTCACGGTGCCGGTGGTCATGGGAGATATCCTTGCAAACAGGAGTAGCCGCACGGCCAAGATGGTCCGCACGATCAAATTGTCGGTGAGGTTTTGGATGGACTCGGGCGCTCGATCCTAAGAACAAGCGTGGAGAGCGGCCGAACCGTGTCGATATTCGATGGGTTCATAATGCCTGCCTGTGGATAACAACACAAGCGATTTCATTTCTTCAGCGACAGTTCGAATCCCGAAACGGCTCGTTTTTCTTTTTCACGTCCGGCCTCCCCGGATCTTTTTCTGGCGACGGGAGCAAAAGGCCAAGCTCCGCGTTATCGTCCCATGCGTAAAAGTTCAGCCGTTCCGCGTACGGGCCAAGGCGCCCTGACCATCGCCCGCCAGAGCCAGGAGATCGTCTTCTCGCTGCTGGTCTCGGGCGGCCCAGCGGGCCGCCGCACCGGCAAGGGCAGCCTGACCGGCGAGCCCGAGGCCATGCGCCAGGCCTTCCGCGCCGGCGACGCCCGCCTCACCCTCGACGACGGCACCGAGCACCAGATCGCCATCGTCGCCCACACCGAGGGCGACGGCACGGCCTATTTCGAGCTGCGCTGACACTCGCTTCCCCATCCAGCGTCATCCCGGAAAGCGCGCAGCGCTTATCCGGGACCCATGGGACTGGGCGCAGTGGCGAACTCAAACGCCCGACGGCGGCCGGCGCATTGCGACGGCCCCTGGGTTCCGGCTCTACGGCCGGGATGACGACATTGGATAAAAATCAAGCCCGCAGCTTGCCGGCCACCATCTGGCCGCTGAACGGGTCGCGCTCCAGCTCGTAGGCGATGATCTGGCCGTCTTCCAACGGGGGCAGGCCCGCCCGCTCCACCGCGACCGCGTTGACCCGGATCTCGGCCCCATCGTCGCCGTCGGGCGCGATGTAGCCAAAGCCCTTGGCGGTGTCGAACCACAGCACAGTGCCCGTCGCCATCCGAGTACGCCCCTCGTCAGCCTTCGCGATGGGGGGGACTAGATCGGAGGTTTGACGGCTCCGCAAGCGCCTCAACGCGAAGCGAGCGGCCAGACCAGCGCGATCAGGCCCGGCGCGGTCAGCAGGATCAGCAGGGACAGCGGCGCGCCCAGCCGGGCGTAGTCGCCGAACCGGTAGCCGCCGGGCCCCAGCACCAGGGTGTTGCACTGGTGTCCGACGGGGGTGAGGAAGTCGCAGCCGGCCCCCACCGCCACGGCCATCAGGAACGGGTCGGGGCTGAGACCCAGGCGCTCGGCCAGGCCCAGGCCGATCGGGGCCACGATCAGCACGGTGGCGGCGTTGTTGAGGAACGGCGTGGCCAGCATCGCCACCGCCATCATCGCCGTAAGCGTCAGCAGCGGCGGCAGGCCGTCGAAGGCGCCCGACAGCCAGGCGGCGATCAGGTCGGTCCCGCCGCTCTTCTGGATGGTGTCGCTGACCGGGATCATCGCCGCCACCAGCACCAGCACCGGCCCCTCCAGCGAGGCGTAGGCCTCGCGCATGCGCAGGCCGCCCGTGGCCACCACCAGCACCGCGGCGGCGAAGAAGCCGGCCGCCACCGGCAGCACCCCGAACGCCACCAAGGCCATGGCGCCCGCCAGTATGGCGGCGGGAAGAAGGGCGTGGCGCACTCCGCCCAGCCGCACCTCGCGCTCGGCCAGCGGCAGGCAGCCCAGGGCCTGCAAGGCGCCGGGCAGCTGCTGCTCGCCGCCCTGCAGGACGAGGATGTCGCCGGCCTTCATGCGGATGGTCGCCAGCCGCCCGGCCAGGCGATAGCCCGCGCGGCTGACCCCCAGCAGATTGACGCCATAGGTCTCGTTCAGGGTCAGGCCCTTGGCGGTCTTGCCGATCAGGTCGCTCTGCGCGCCGATCACCGCCTCGACCACCCGCACCTCGTCGGTCGGCTCGTCCATCACCACCGGCCGGCTGGCGTCGGAGAGGCGCAGGCGCGCCTTGACGATCAGCTCGTTCAGCGCCTGCTGCTGGCCCTCCAGCAGCAGCACGTCGCCGGGGCGGATCTTGCGATTGACATGCGGCGAGGCGATCCGCTCGCGGCCGCGCAGGACGGCCACCACCGCCACGGCGTCGCCGGCCGCGCGCCTGAGGTCGCCGACGCGGTTCTGCTCGAAGGCCCAGCCCTCGGGGATCTCGACCTCGGTGACGTAGGCGTTGGCGGCCAGGGCCGCGTCGATGTCGACCGCCGCCTCGCGGCCGGCCGGCAGCAGGCGATAGGCGAAGGCCAGGTAGGCGATGGCCATCACCGTCAGGGCCGCGCCCACCGGCATGAAGTCGAACATGGCGAACGGCTTGCCCAGCGCCTCCTGCCGCACCTCCGAGACGATGATGTTGGGCGAGGTGCCGACCAGCACGGCCAGCCCGCCGACCAGCGAGCCGAACGACATCGGCATCAGGATGCGCGAAGCCGGCACGCCGGTGTTCCGCGCCAGCCGCAAGGCCGAGGGCATCATCAGGGCCAGGGCCCCGACGTTCTTGGTGGCCATCGACAGCACCGCGGTGATCGCCGCCAGCACCGGCGCCTGGCTGCGGGCGGTCTTCAGGCGCGGCAGCAGCGGGGCCATCAGGGTGTCGACGATGCCTGAGCGCGACACCGCCGCGCTGAGCACCAGGGCGCTGGCGATGATGATGACGATGTCGTTGGAAAAGCCCGCGAAGGCGCTCTTCAGCGGGATCAGCCCGGACACCACGCCCACGGCCAGGGCCCCGACGGCGATCAGGTCGTAGCGCCAGCGGCCCCAGACGAAGCAAAGCACCGTGGCCCCGACCAGGCCGAACGACAGTCCCTGCTGCAACGTCACCCCTGGCGCCCTCCCCCAAGCTTGGCTCTTGGGGAGAGAACGGGCCGGGCGGGGATATGTTCAGCCGCCGACGCCAATGCCTCATTGCGGAAAGCGCGGAGGGCTTGTCCGGGATGACGAACCTTGCCCCTCAGTGCAGGGCCTGGGCCACCTTGGCGGCCAATTGCTCCACCGTGAACGGCTTGGGCAACAGGGCCACGCCGGGATCGACCACGCCGTTGTGGACCACGGCGTTGCGGGTGTAGCCGGTGGTGTAGAGCACCTTCAGGTCCGGACGCAGCTGGGCGGCGGCGTCGGCCAGCTGGCGGCCGGTCATGCCCGGCATGACGATGTCGGTGAACAGCAGGTCGACCGAGCCCAGCTCCTCGATCAGCCGCAGGGCCGTCTCGCCGTCCGGCGCGTGGCGGACGGTGTAGCCCAGCGAGCGCAGGCTCTCGACGCTGACGCGGCGCAGGCTGTCCTCGTCCTCGACCACGACGATCAGGCGGTCGGGAGAGCCGGGGGCGGGCTCGGCGGCCAGGGCCTCGACCGGCTCGGCGCGGCCGACGGCGTAGTCGCGCGGCAGGTACAGCTTCACGCTGGTCCCGGCGCCGGGCTCGGAATAGATGCGGGCGTGGCCGCCGCTCTGCTTGGCGAAGCCGTAGATCTGCGACAGGCCAAGGCCCGTGCCCAGGCCCGGCCCCTTGGTGGTGAAGAACGGCTCGAAGGCCTGGGCCGCCACGCCGGGCGACATGCCATGGCCCGTGTCGCTGACGCTGACCATCACGTACTGGCCCGCATTGGCCTCGGGATGCAGGGCGGCATAGTCGTCGTCGAGATAGGTGTTGGCCGTCTCGATGGTCAGGCGGCCGCCTTCGGGCATGGCGTCGCGGGCGTTGACCACCAGGTTCAGCAGCGCGCTCTCGACCTGGGCCGGGTCGGCGAAGGTGCGCCACAGGCCGCCGGCCAGCACCGTCTCGATGCGGATCGTCTCGCCCAGGGTGCGCAGCAGCATGTCGGACATGCCGGCGACCAGGCCGTTGATGTCGATCGAGCGCGGCTCCAGCGCCTGGCGGCGCGAGAAGGCCAGCAGGCGCTTGGTCAGGGTGGCGGCGCGCACCGAGGCGTCCTGGGCGGCCAGCAGGCGGCGATCCAGGCGCACGGCGTCGTCGCTGTGGCGGCGGGCCAGCTCGATATTGCCGATGATCACCGCCAGCATGTTGTTGAAGTCGTGGGCGATGCCGCCGGTCAGCTGGCCGACGGCCTCCATCTTCTGCAGCTGGCGCACCTGGCCCTCGGCGGCCTCGCGCTCGGCCGCCTCCTGGCGCAGGCGGGCGTTGGCGTCGACCTCGGCCAGGTGGGCGCGCTCGAGCGCCCGCGCGTCGCGGCGGGCCTGGCCCAGCCACAGCAGCACCACCGCGAAGGCCGCGCCGACCAGCACCGCCAGGCTGGCGAACAGGCCGTAGCTCAGCCGGCGGCTGGCGGCGATGCGCTCGCGCAGCAGCACCGTCTCGCGCGCCGACATGCCCGCCAGCTGCGAGCGCAGCTCGTCCATGGTGCGCAGGCCCTGGTCGCGGCGGATGATGTCCAGCGCCTCGCTCTCGCGGCCCTGGCGGCGCAGGGCGACGGTGGCGTCCAGCTCCTCGAACTTGCTCCGCATCAGCGGCCGCAGCGCGTCGACGGCCCGCACCTGCTCGGGATTGTCGGCGACCAGCTTCTCCAGCTCGGCGACGTCGACGGCCACCTGGTCGCGGGCGGCGCGGTAGGGGGTGAGGTAGATCTCCTTGCCGGTCAGCAGGTAGCCGCGCTGGCCGGTCTCGGCGTCCTGCAGGTCCGACAGCACGACCATCAGCTTGCGCTGGACGTCGACGGTGTGGCGCACGCTGTCGAGGCGCTGCTCGTAGCTGCGCGCCGCCAGGACCGTCGCCGCGCCCAGCACCAGCAGGGCCAGCACCGACAGCGCCATGATGCGGTTCGGACGAAACACCAGCGCCATACTCTCGGCCCCCACCCGCGTCCGCGACAGCGGCGCGCTCAGCTTACACGACAGTTGGACGAGTTGCCGCCGGGGAGCAAGCGGCGGGGCGCGGGTCAGGCCGGCTCGCGCTCGGACCAGCAGCCCTTGAGCCGTGTTGTGGCGTCGGCCCACCAGACGGCCACGGGCGCATCCATGTTTCCCTGGATCGTGATCTCGACCGCCGCGCCGCCGGATCCCGTTCGCGCGCCCTGGTTCCAGAAGGTATGGACGACGCCGTCCAGGCCGGACGGCTTCCAGTCCTCGACGCCCAGGCCCGGCGCCTCGGGACGAACCGCCGGCAGGGCCTCCATCGCCTCCAGCGCCGCCTTCATGGCCGGACAGGTCCGGGAGTCGGCCCAGACCAGCCCCTTGTTCCCGCCCATGTCGCCGAAGGCCCGGCGGATCACCCAGCGGCGCTCGCCGCCCGCGTCCCGAAGGGCGTAGAGGCTGTTGGAGGTCCAGAACTGGCCCAGGGCCGCGACCTGGTCGAGCGTCGCGAAGGGCCATGCGCCGCGGTGCAGGATCGTGCGGCTCGCGGCGCGGGCGGCTGCGGCCTCGGCGCGAACGGTCTCGGAGGACACCGCGCGCGCCTCGCCCACGGCCGGGATGGCCAGGATCGCCAGGGTCCCCGCCAGGAGCGCCGGCCTCAAACCGCCATGCCCTGGACCACCGCCTTCAGGCGCTCGATCACCGACAGCTTGTCCTCGATGAAGTCCTGGTCGATCCACCATATCTCGACCTCGCGCATCACCTCGCCGACCAGCGGCCCCTTGGGCACGCCGGCGCGCATGACTTCCTCGCCGGTCATCGGGAAGTTCGGCGGATCCCAGTTCTCGGCCAGGGCCAGGAGGGCGCGCCACTGCGAGGTGGTGGCCAGGCGGGTCGAGCCGGCCCAGGCCAGCTTCACCCGGTCGGTGAAGGTGCGCAGGCCAAGGGCGTAGACGGCGCGGCGGGCCTCGCGCGGGCTCATCCACGAGACGATGCGCGGCGAGGTCCCGACCGCCTCGATCAGCCGCTCCTTCAGGGCGTTCGACAGGCGCAGGCGCTCGGAAAGCTCGCGGGCCAGCACGGCGTCGTCGGGGATCAGGGCGGCCAGGCGCAGCTCGACGTCGTTCTCGAACAGCTGCTCGGTCTCGATGGCGACCAGGCCGTCCAGCCGCGCCAGCGATTTGACGAACGGCAGGATCGCCGCCAGCACGCCGGTGGCCGCCATCAGCCGCAGGGCCGGACGCGGATCCTCGGCCGCCAGCAGCTTGAGGATCTCCTTCTGGGTGCGCTCGGCCGCGCGGCCCGAAACGAGGCCCTTGAGCGCCTTGCAGGCGGCCAAGGCCTTCTGGTCGGGCTCGCCCTTGCCGTACCAGGCCTGGAAGCGGAAGAAGCGCAGGATGCGCAGGTAGTCCTCGCGGATGCGGGTCATCGGCTCGCCGACGAACACCACCTTGCCGTCGCGCGCGTCCTGCACCCCGTGGCCGGTGGGATCGTAGAGCCGCCCCTCGCCGTCGACATAGAGGGCGTTGAAACGGAAGTCGCGGCGCTGGGCGTCCTCTTCCCAGGCGTGGGTGAAGGCCACCACCGCCCGGCGGCCGTCGGTGGAGACGTCGCGGCGCAGGGTGGTGATCTCGAACGGGATCTTGCCGGAGACGGCCGTGACCGTGCCGTGGTCGACGCCGGTGGGGATGGCCTTCAGGCCCGCCTCGCCTAGGGCCTCGATCACCTGGTCGGGGGTCAGGGTGGTGGCGATGTCGATGTCGTCGACCGGCTTGCCCATCAGGGTGTTGCGCACGCAGCCGCCGACGAAGCGGGCGCAGCCCGGACGGCCCTTGGCCTCCAGGGCGGCGATCACCGCCTTGGTCTCGGGCCATGCCATCCACGGCGGCTGGCCGATGGTCTGGGTTTCCACGCGACATCCCCCTTACGCAACGGCAGGCCGCCTCCCGTTGGCGCGGGCGGGACGTCCTGCTTTCAAACGACTATTTCAGGGAATGGACGCCCGCGCCAAGTGCGGAAACGCGCTCGTCCCCAACTGTCGGACTCGCACCTCGTCCCACATCAAAACTCGTCATCCCGGCCGGAGGCTCGCGCAGCGGGCCGCAGAGCCGGGACCCAGGGGGGACCGCAGTGCGCCGGCCCCTGGGTCCCGGCTCTCCGCTTCGCTGCGGCCGGGATGACGATCTTTGGGGGGCTGGAAGTTGGAGCTAAGCCTCCACCGCCGCGCTCTCGGGGTGCAGCCGTTCATACAGCGCCCGCAGCATGCCCGCCGTCGCGCCCCAGATGAACCGCTCGTTCCACGGCATGGCGTAGAAGAACCGCCGGCCGGTGGGGGTGTCGCGGTGCTGGCGCTGGTGGTTGGCCGGGTCCATCAGGAAGTCGAACGGCGTCTCGAAGACGTCGGCCACCTCGTCGGGATTGGCCACCAGCTCGCAGTCGGGATCGACGAACCCGACCACGGGCGTGACGTGGAAGCCGGTCACCGTGGCGTAGCCCTGGATCAGGCCGGCCACCTCGACGAAGCGGGGGTCCAGGCCCACCTCCTCGTTGGCCTCGCGCAGGGCGGTGCCCCACGGCGTCTCGCCCGGATCGCAGCGGCCGCCGGGAAAGGCGATCTGGCCGGTGTGGCTGCGCAGGGTGTCGGACCGGCGGGTGAGGATGACGTTCAGGCTCTCGGGCCTCTGCACCAGGCCGATCAGCACGGCGGCCGGGCGCAGGGCGTGGGGATTGTCGATCTTCATCCCCGGATTGAGGTCGAAGTCCGAGCGCCAGTCGTTCTTCAGGCTGGGATCATAGGCCTCGATCGGGTCGAGCCGGCTCCTGATGAAGTCCCGCCGGGCGGCCGCGTTGCACTGGGGGATCATGCCCGTTCACCCGGGACAGGCCCGACCGCAAACCAGGCGCCGTTCGAGGCGACGCCGAAGCGCGGGCCGTCCGGGGTGTCGCGCTCGGTCGCCATCTCGACCAGCTCGTAGAACACCGGCCGGGCGATCAGCGCCTCCAGCCCCCGCCGCACGTGCAGATAGGGGCGCGGCTCGCCGGTCGCGGGATCCTCCTCGACGCGGATGGCGTGGTCGGGACCGGCCTCGACCTCGTCGCCGACATTGGTGAGGAACCGCAGGGCCTCGCCGTCGCGGTCGACGCGCACGGCGATGAACGGGGCGTCCTCGACCGTGATCTTCATCTTCTCCACCGGGGTGACCAGGTGGAAGCCGTCGGGGTCGCGCCGCAGGATGGTCGAGAACAGCCGCACCAGGGCCTCGCGGCCGATGGGCGAGCCCTCGTGGAACCAGACGCCGTCCTTGCGGATGCGGATGTCGATGTCGCCGCAGTGGGGCGGGTTCCACAGGTGCACCGGCGGCAGGCCGCGCGCGGCGCCGTCGCTCTGGGCGGCCTTGGCGGCGTCGGCGACGCCTTGAAGACCGGTGCGGGCTGTGTCGGAGGGCATGGACCTCAGTTAGGTCATGCGCGCCCCCGGCTCAAGCGAAGCCTGGGGATGGTCTCACATGCCGCTTGGGTGCGTGGTCCTCGTCCTTCGACAAGCTCAGGATGAGGACCCTGTACGAACTCGGGCGGCGGAAAAACCTCATCCTGAGCCTGTCGAAGGACGAGGTTTTCGCCCCAGACGCGGGGCGTGAGCCCTAGCGAACCGCGACGCGCCCTTCGAAGCCTTCGTCCCCGCCGGGGACCAGGGCCTTGAGCAGCACGCGGCGCTGGTCGGCCGGGCCGGGCATCACGACCCTGGCGGCCGGGGCGGACGAAAAGCCGATGCGGCTGAAATAGGGAGCGTCGCCGACCAGCAGCACGGCGCGCCAGCCGGCCTTGGCGGCCGCTTCGCAGGCGGCCTCGACCAGGGCCTGGCCCAGGCCCGCGCTGCGCTGCTCGGAGTCGACGGCCAGCGGCCCCAGGAAGGCGACGGGCTTGCCGCCGATCGTCACCGGCCACAGCCGCACGCTGCCGATCACCGTCCGCCCACGGAGAGCCACGAACGAGCAGTCGTCGAGCTTCTGGTTGGTCTCGCGCAGCCGCTCGGACGACTTGGCGAAGCGGCCGGGACCGAAGGCGCGGTCGACCAGCGCCTCGACGGCGGCGGCGTGATGGGCGGCCTCGACCTCGATCGAGGGGGCGTCTTGCGGAACGAGGGCGGCGGAGGAAGCGGTCATGAACGACGAAGATCCGGGTGCGAACAGGGGATTTATCCCCGGCGCGTGACGCGGCCGCGACGGCCGCCGTTCCCGGGGGGCATTAGGCGCGGCGGCAGATCCGCGCGGCGCAGGTTCGTCGTTGGCGTCGCATCGGCGGCGCTCTCCCCGTGGCAGAGGCGCGCGGCATAGGGCGCTATGACCCCCGCGTCAACGAAATCGACGGCCTTATGAGACAAACGCGATTGCGACGCTTCGTCTCAAGGGGCAGGGTCCGCGCCGAAATGTCAGACCCCTCCGCCCTCCCCGCCGATCCCGACACCTCGACCCGCGCCCTGTTGCGCGAGCGGGACTACCTGGTGTTCTGGGGGGCGCGGTTCGTGGGCACCCTGGGCGTGCAGATCCAGGCGGTGGCCCTGGGCTGGCAGGTCTACGCCATCGCCCGCCAGACCATGTCGGTCGGCGAGTCGGCCTTCATGGTCAGCATGATCGGCCTGGCGCAGTTCGTGCCGCTGTTCCTGCTGACCCTGCTCGCGGGCGAGACCGCCGACCGCCGCAGCCGCAAGCACATCGCCATGATCACCTTGGGCGTAGACACCCTCAGCGTGCTGGTGCTGCTGTTCATGGCCGTGCGCGGCATCCACGCCCTGTGGCCGATCTTCACCATGGCGGTGTTCTTCGGGGCCAGCCGCGCCTTCATGTCGCCGGCCGTCAGCGCCATGGGGCCGATGCTGGTGCCGCGCCCGCTCTTGCCGCGCGCCATCGCCTGGAACTCGCTGGCCTGGCAGAGCGCCTCGATCGCCGGCCCGGCCCTGGGCGGCCTGTTGCTGGTGCACTCGGCGGGCCTGGCCTTCGGCGGGGCCGCCGTCCTCTATGTCGTCGGTCTCGTCCTGCTGTCGGCGATCCGCAAGTCGACCACCCCCGTGGCCCAGCCCGGCTCGCGCCTGGAGCTGATCAAGGAGGGGCTGGCCTATGTGTGGAACAACAAGATCGTCTTCGGCTCGATCTCGCTGGACCTGTTCGCGGTGATCCTGGGCGGGGCCACGGCCCTCTTGCCGGTGTTCGCCCGCGACGTGCTGCACATCGGGCCCGGAGGCTTTGGCCTGCTGCGCGCCTCGCCGGCCATCGGCGCGACGGCGGTGGCGATCTATCTGGCCAGCAACCCGATCCGCCGCCACGCGGGCCGGATCATGTTCGCGGGCGTCGCCGTCTTCGGCGCCGCCACCGTGGTTTTCGGCCTGTCGCAGCTGGTCTGGCTGTCGGTCGGCGCCCTGGCGATCCTGGGCGGGGCCGACATGCTGTCGGTCTATGTGCGCCAGACCCTGGTGCAGCTGGTCACCCCCGACGCCATGCGCGGCCGGGTCTCGGCCGTCTCGGGCGTATTCATCAGCGCCTCCAACGAGCTGGGCGAGGTCGAGAGCGGCGCGGTCGCCTGGCTGCTGGGCCCGGTGGGCGCGGCGGTGTTCGGCGGCATCGGCGCCATCGGCGTCACCGGCCTGTGGGCCTGGCTGTTCCCGGCCCTGCGCAAGGCCGACCGGCTGGAATAGGCGGCCTGTGACCCTCGTCCTTCGACAAGCTCAGGATGAGGGTCAGGGCAGGCGGCGGCATTCGAAATCCTCACCCTGAGCCCGTCGAAGGGCCAGGATTTCGTGCTCAGCCCTGGGCCAGCTTGGCCAGCGCATCCCCGGTCATCCGGCGCACGGTCCACTCGTCCATCGAGGCCGCGCCGAGGCCGTCGTAGAAGCCGATGGCCGGGGCGTTCCAGTCGAGCACGGCCCATTCCAGGCGGCCCAGGTTCTCGGCCACGCAGCGGCGGGCCAGGTTGGCCAGCAGGGCCTTGCCCGCGCCGGCGCCCCGCGCGGCCGGCCGCACGAACAGGTCCTCCAGATAGATCCCGTGACGGCCCACGAAGGTCGAGTAGTTGTAGAACCACAGGGCGACGCCCACCGGCTCGCCGTCGAGCTCGGCGATGTCGCAGAACGCCTTGGGCGCGTCGCCGAACAGGGCCGCCTCGATGTGGGCTTGCGTGGCCTCCACCTCGTGCAGCAGCTTCTCGTACTCCGCCAGGTCGCGGACGAACGACAGGATCAGGGCGGCGTCGGCGGGCGCGGCGGGACGGACGGTGACGGGCATGGCGGTTTCGGAAGACTTCCTGGCGTTCGTGCTGGAGCAGCTGGCCCCGGTGGGACAGCTGAAGCCCCGGCGGATGTTCGGCGGCGTCGGGATCTACGCGAACGGCCTGTTCTTCGCGATCCTCGACGACGACACCCTCTACCTGAAAGGCGACGCCGACCTCAAACCCCAGTTCGAGGCGGCGGGAAGCCACGCCTTCGACCCCTTCGGCGAAGGCAAGCCCATGGCCTACTGGAGCGCTCCGGCCGAGGCCATGGACGATGCGGACCTGCTGGTGGAGTGGGCCCACAAAGCGTTGGCGGTGGCGGGGCGGAAGCAAAAGTAAAAACCTCTCCCAGAGGGAGAGGGAGGGGCCCGCGCCGCAGGCGTGGGAGGGTGAGGGGTTACGGCGTTAGCCAGTCCCCCACCCCCGGCGGCGGGACGCTGTCTTCCGGCACGAAGAAGTCCGGCATCAGGCTGGCGGTCGGGTCCACCCGGTACTTGTCGAACTCGCGCACGCCCTCGCCGTAGAGGAACGTATCGTCGATCAGGAACTGGCCGGTGAACTCGCGCGAGGGCTTTTCGAAGATCGCGTGGGCGGCGTCAGCCATGATCTCGGGCGTGCGGCAGTGCTTGAGGCCCTCCTCGCCGGTCAGGGCGAACTGGATGGCGGCGGTGGCGATGCCGGTGCGGGGCCACAGGGCGTTGAACGCGATCCCGTCGCCGCGGAACTCCTGCGCCATGCCCAGCACGCACATCGACATGCCGAACTTGGCCATGGTGTAGGCCACGTGGCCGCCGAACCAGCGGGGCGACATGTCGAGCGGCGGCGACAGCATCAGCACGTGCGGGTTGGCCGACTTCCTCAGATGCGGGATGCAGGCCTTCGAGGTCAGGAAGGTGCCGCGCGTATTGACCTGGTGCATCAGGTCGTAGCGCTTCATGTCGGTCGACAGCGTGCCGGTCAGCGAGATGGCCGAGGCGTTGTTCACCAGAATGTCGATGCCGCCGAAGCGCTCGACGGCCTGGTCGACGGCCGACTGCACGCTGGCCTCGTCGCGCACGTCGACCACCAGCGGCAGGGCCTGCCCGCCGGCCGCGGCGATCTCGTCGGCGGCGGTGTAGATGGTGCCCGGCAGCTTGGGGTGCGGGTCGGCGGTCTTGGCCGCGACCACGATGTTGGCCCCGTCGCGCGCGGCCCGCAGGGCGATGGCCAGGCCGATGCCCCGGCTGGCCCCGGTGATGAACAGCGTCTTGCCCGAAAGGCTCATGGCCGCTTCCTCCTTGTTGGTTGGCGCCACCCTAAGGCCGAACGCGCCCCTCTTGCAGCCCCGCGATTCTCGCAACATATAAAGTTACATGAATGACGACCGACCGGCGGGCGTCGACGACGGCGGAGCCCTGCCCATGCGCATCGAGGACGGATCCAAGCATTTCCTGGCGGCCTTCTCCGATCCGGCGGCGGTGGCGCGCTACGCCGAGGGCCCGCCGCGCTTCGTGCCGGGCTTCCACGACCTGCACCGGCTGTGCGGGGTGATGCTGGCCGAGCGCGCGCCGGAAGACGCCCGGGTGCTGGTGGTCGGCGCCGGCGGCGGGCTGGAGCTGAAAGCGCTGGCGCAAGCGCACCCCAGCTGGAGCTTCGTCGGCGTCGATCCTGCCGCCGAGATGCTGCGCGGCGCCCAGCGCCTGCTGGGGCCGCTGAACGACCGGGTCGAGCTGGTCGAGGGCTATGTCGAGGACGTCGACGCCGGCGATTTCGACGCCGCCACCTGCCTGCTGACCCTGCACTTCCTCGGCCACGACGCACGCCTGCGCACCGAGCGCGAGATCCGCAAGCGCCTGAAGCCCGGCGCGCCGTTCGTCGCCGCCCACGGCAGCTTCCCGCAGGACCCCGGCCAGCGCGACGCCTGGCTCGACCGCTACGCCGCCTTCGCCGTCGCCTCGGGTTTCGATCCCGTCCAGGCCAGGGGCGCCCGCGACGCGGTGTCGGCCAGCGTCGCCATGCTCGCGCCCGAAGAGGACGAGGCCATCCTGCGCGCGGCCGGGTTCAGCGACGTCACCCTGTTCTACGCGGCCTTCACCTGGCGGGGCTGGGCGGCCTATGCCTGAGGGTCATTGCGCAGGTTCTGCCGCAGGAAGTCGATGAACCGCTGGGTCCTGGCCGGCAGCAGGCGCGTGGCCGTCACCGCGTAGATCGAGGCCGGCGGCCCCTGCCAGTCGGGCAGGATGCGGACCAGCCGGCCGGCCGCCACCTCGTCGGCGACCACGCGCTCGGGGATCAGCAGCACGCCCATGTCCTGCACCGCCAGCCGCTTCAGCAGGGCCACGCTGTTGGCGCGAAACCGGCTGCGGGCCGGAACGTCGACGGCCTGGGATCCCGCGTGCAGCCGCCAGGCGCCGCGGCCCGGCATGGTCAGGCAGGCGTGGCCCTCGAGGTCGGCGGGATGGGCCGGCGCGCCATGCCGGGCCAGATAGCCGGGCGAGGCGTAGAGAAGAGGCGTCAGGTGGCCGATCACCCGGGCGATCAGGCCCGCGCCCTCGGGCTGGGCCATGCGCACGGCCAGGTCGAAGGGCTCGGCCACCAGGTCGACATTGCGGGGCGTCAGGTCCAGCTCGAAGTCGAGGCCGGGATACTGCTCGGCGAAGCGCGGCAGCAGCGGCGCCAGCCAGATGGTGGCGAAGTCCACCGGCAGGGAGACGCGCAGGGTCCCCACCGGGCGGGCGACCATCTCGCCCAGCTCCTCGTGGGCGATGCGCGCCTCCTCGACGATCCGCAAGGCCCGCTCGAAATAGATCTGCCCCGCCTCGGTGGGCTCGATGGAGCGGGTGGTGCGGTTCAGCAGCCGCAGGCCGATCGACTTCTCCAGCGCCGAGATCCGCCGCGACAGGGTGGAGTTGGGGATGCCGAGGCTACGCGCCGCGCCGCGAAAGCTGCGCGCCTTCATGACCTCCACGAACAGCGCCATGTCGTCGAGACGGCTCACCCATTGCTCCATCAACGGATCAATCATTTCCATTTCGGCGACTTTGTGCCGATCCATCCCTTTGCCATCTGTGGCGTCGCACCACAAGGAAGCCCCGGATGAGCCCCCTCTTCACCCCCGCCCGCCTGGGCCGGATCGATCTCGCCAACCGCCTGGTCATGGCCCCGATGACGCGCTCGCGCGCCAGGCCGGACGGCGCGCCCGGCGACCTGGCCGCCCAGTACTACGCCCAGCGCGCGGGCCTTGGCCTGATCGTCACCGAGGGCGTGCAGCCGTCGGAGGACGGCCAGGGCTACCTGACCACGCCGGGCATCCACACCGACGCCCACGTCGCAGGCTGGCGGGCGGTGACCGACGCGGTCCACGCCAAGGGCGGGCGCCTCTTCATGCAGCTGATGCACGCCGGGCGGATGTCGCATCCCGACAACACGCCCCACCACCGCCAGGGCGTCGCGCCCTCGGCCATCGCCCCCGGCGCGCCGATGTTCACCGCCACGGGCCCGCAGGACATCCCAACGCCCCGCGCCCTGACCACCGACGAGGTGCGCCGGACCGTCGACGACTTCCGCTCCGCCGCGCGGCGGGCGATCGAGGCCGGCGCCGACGGCGTCGAGATCCACGGCGCCAACGCCTATCTGGTGCAGCAGTTCTTCGCGCCCAGCGCCAACGTCCGCACCGACGCCTATGGCGGCTCGATCCAGAACCGCGCCCGCTTCGCCGTCGAGGTCGCGACCGCCATCGCCGAGGAGATCGGCGCCGACCGCACCGCCATCCGCCTGTCGCCCGGCACGACGCTGTGGGGCATCGACGAGGGGGCCGAGGGACCCGACCTCTATCGCCACCTGGTCGCCGAGCTCGACACGCTGGGCCTGGCCTATGTGCACGTCATGCACCAGGGCGACGAGGCCCTGCTGGCCGACATCCGCAGGCTGTGGAGCGGCGCGCTGATCCTCAACCGCCCGGGACGGCCGCGCGAAGACATCGGCGCCGACGTCGCCTCGGGGCTGGCCGACCTGGAGGCCTACGGCCAGGCGGTGCTGGCCAATCCGGACTTCGTCGAGCGCCTGAAGACCGGCGCGCCGTTCAACGAGGCCGACCGCATGACCTTCTTCGGCGGCGACGCGCGCGGCTATACCGACTATCCGAGCCTGGCCGCGACGGTTCCCGCCTGAGCGGCCGCGGGTTCCCGCTCGCGAGGCGGGAACCCGTCCTTCTCACGCCTCCGCCCCGTCCGACATTCCCACCGCCCGGCCCCGGCCGCGGGTCGCCTTCACCGGCGGCAGCTCGTAGTCCAGCCGCACCACGCCCATGGCCAGCGAGGCCGCGCCGCGCAGGACGAGGCCGCGCGGCGCGCCGCTGCGCTCGGGAAACAGCCGCGCCCCCTCGCCCAGCAGCACCGGGGCGATCAGCAGCGACAGGCGGT
Organism: Caulobacter vibrioides; assembly: GCA_001449105.1. Classification (GTDB taxonomy): domain Bacteria; phylum Pseudomonadota; class Alphaproteobacteria; order Caulobacterales; family Caulobacteraceae; genus Caulobacter; species Caulobacter vibrioides_C. The sequence goes on from LNIY01000090.1 coordinate 19,686, forward strand.
CCAGCGCGCCCTCCTCGGCGAAGGCGGCCAGCAGGCCGGCGCCGCCCACCACCCAGGCGTCGCCGTCTTCCAGGCTCCGCAGGCGATCGACCAGGGCCGGCACGCCCTCGCGCCAGAACTTCACCCCGCGCTGCACCGGGTCGCCCCGCCGCGAGGTGACGACGAAGCCGCGCTTGCCGGCATAGGGCCAGCCCATGCCGAGACTGGGGATCTGGTCGTAGGTCGCCCTGCCCATGACCACGGTGCCGACGAGATCGATGAAGGCGCCGTAGCCGGGGTCCACCTTGCGGAACGGCGCCAGCCACTCGACCCCGCCGGCGGCGTCGGCCACCCGGCCGTCGAGGCTGGACGCGATGAACCCGCGGATCAGCGCCATGCCCCTCACGTGCCCCCAGGTTTCCACGGCGCCCGCGCATTTCGCGCCTCGGTCGAGTCCACGATAGAGAACATTTGCAGAACATCAAGCACTGTTAACCGCTTTTCGAATCGCGATTAACCAGTGGCTAACCATGACCGTTCATTCCCGGGTAACCACGGGACTCCATGATTCCGCTGGGTGTTTTGCAAGGAAGCGGACATGTCGTTCGGGCCGGAAACCATCATTCAGGGCGATTGCATCGAGGCGATGAACGCCCTGCCCGAGAAGTCGGTCGACCTGATCTTCGCCGACCCGCCCTACAACCTTCAACTCGGCGGCGACCTGCTGCGTCCGGACAATTCCAAGGTCGACGCGGTCGACGACCACTGGGACCAGTTCGAGAGCTTCGCCGCCTACGACAAGTTCACCCGCGAATGGCTGAAGGCCGCCCGCCGCGTGCTCAAGGACGACGGCGCGATCTGGGTGATCGGCAGCTACCACAACATCTTCCGCGTCGGCGTGGCGGTGCAGGACCTGGGCTTCTGGATCCTCAACGACGTCATCTGGCGCAAGACCAACCCGATGCCCAACTTCAAGGGCACCCGCTTCGCCAACGCCCACGAGACCCTGATCTGGGCCTCCAAGAGCCAGAACGCCAAGCGCTACACCTTCAACTACGACGCCCTGAAGATGGCCAATGACGAGGTGCAGATGCGCTCGGACTGGACCATCCCGCTGTGCACCGGCGAGGAGCGCATCAAGGGCGCCGACGGTGCGAAGGCCCACCCGACCCAGAAGCCCGAAGCCCTGCTCTACCGGGTGATCCTGTCGACCACCAAGCCGGGCGACGTGATCCTGGATCCGTTCTTCGGCGTCGGCACCACCGGCGCGGCCGCCAAGCGCCTGGGCCGCAGGTTCATCGGCATCGAGCGCGAGGCCGAATATATCGAGCATGCCCGGACCCGCATCGCCCAGGTGACGCCGATCGCCCCGCAGGACCTGGAGATGACCGGCTCCAAGCGCTCCGAGCCGCGCGTGCCCTTCGGCGCCATCGTCGAGAACGGCCTGCTGCATCCGGGCGACACCCTGTACTGCGCCAAGGGCGCCCACGCGGCCAAGGTGCGTCCCGACGGCTCGATCGCGGTCGGCGACCTGACGGGCTCGATCCACAAGATCGGCGCCATGGTGCAGTCGGCCCCGGCCTGCAACGGCTGGACCTACTGGCACTTCAAGACCGACGCGGGCCTGGCCCCCATCGACGTGCTGCGCGCCCAGGTGCGCGCGGCCATGCCGCACGCCTAAGACACCGGCGTGAAAGAAGGCCCCATCGGCGTTCGCCGCTACTGGACGATCGGCTGCCTGGCCATCGTGCTGACCATGCTGTGCACCTCGGCCCTGCCCGACAAGGCCGGCTTTCCGCTGAACCTGGTCGGCCCGCTGGTGCAGATCGTCGGCTGCGCGGTGCTGGTGCTCATCGGCCGCCGCCGGCTGGGCGGCAAGGCCAACCTGGCCTTCATCGGACCCGTCGCCGGCGCGCTCATCGTCTGGGGCGTCTATCTGTGGACGGCCAGCGCGGGCATGGGCCCGGCCGCCGGACCGGCCGCCTGGCTGGGCGTCACCCTGCTGGGCGTGGCCATGGGCGCGACGCTGCAGTTCCTGGTGCTGGGCTTCGTCGGCCAGGGCGGTAAGGTGAGGAAGGGCTGAGGGACTCTTCCGAACCTCTCCGGCCCACTCCAAACTTCGTCATCCCGGCCGCAGCGAAGCGGAGAGCCGGGACCCAGAGGCCGGCGCAATGCGGTCGCCCCTGGGTCCCGGGTCTGCGGCGCATTCGCGCCTCCGCCCGGGATGACGATGGAGGGATAGCTGCACGCCTCTCATCGAGGCGCTCGTCGATCCCCACGCGCCCAGACCCCAGCCGCGCTTGACTCGGCCCCGCCCCTCGCTCATTGACCCCCTTGACCCTCGCGGGAGACGTCGGGATTCGATCCCGAGGCCGAAGGCGCAACCGCCCCGGAAACGCTCAGGCAAAAGGACCGCGCGGGTTTAGGAACGCTGGAAAGAAGCCTCCCGAAAGGGCGGCTCGCCGAAGGAGCAAGGCCTCTCCCCCTTCCGGAGGACGAGCGCCGGAATCTCTCAGGCCTAAGGGACAGCGGGGGCGCGACCAACCGGCGAGAGCCGGAACCGTCGCCGACCCCGTTTCGGAGCCCGCCGCGTGTCCACCGACGACCTCAAGAAGACCCCGCTGTTCGACGCCCACGTGGCGGCCGGCGCCCGCATGGTTCCGTTCGCGGGCTATTCCATGCCCGTCCAATACAAGGACGGCGTGCTGAAAGAGCACCTGTGGACCCGCGAGCACGCGGGCCTGTTCGACGTCTCGCACATGGGCCAGGCCCGGATCCGGGGTGAGAACCCGGCGAAAAGTTTCGAGAAGGTGGTCTCGGCCGACTACCAGGGCCTGAAGGCCGGCAAGCAGCGCTACGGCGTGCTGCTGAACGAGGGCGGCGGGATCATCGATGATCTGATGACCGCCCGTCCCGACGACGACGGCCTGTTCGTCGTGGTCAACGGCGCCTGCAAGGACAACGACTACGCCATCATCGCCCGCGAGCTGGCCGGCGAGGCCACGGTGACGCGCCTCGAAGACCGCGCGCTGCTGGCGCTGCAGGGCCCGGAAGCCGCCGCCGTGCTGGCCGCCCACGTTCCGGAAGCCGCGACCATGGTGTTCATGGACGCCCGCGCCCTGACCGCCTTCGGGGTCGACGCGATCATCTCGCGCTCGGGCTACACCGGCGAGGACGGCTACGAGCTTTCGGTCCCGGCTTCGGAAGCCGCGCGGATCTGGAACACCCTGCTGGAAGACGAGCGCGTCAGGCCGATCGGCCTGGGCGCCCGCGACAGCCTGCGCCTGGAAGCGGGCCTGCCGCTCTATGGCCACGACCTGGACGAGACGGTCTCGCCGATCGAGGCGGGCCTGAACTTCGCCGTCGGCAAGAGCCGCCGCGAGGCCGGCGACTTCCTGGGCGCGGCCCGCATCGCCAAGGAACTGGCCGGCGAGCTGTCGCGCGTTCGGGTGAACCTGAAGGTGCTGGAAGGCGCCCCGGCCCGCGAAGGCGCCGACATCGCCGACGCCGACGGCGCCGTCATCGGCAAGGTCACCAGCGGGGGCTTCGGCCCCAGCTTCGGCGGCGCCATCGCCATCGGCTTCGTGCCCCCGGCCTTCGCCGTGATCGGCTCGACGCTGAAAGTCATCGTCCGGGGCAAGCCGGCGGCCGCAGAGGTCGTCGCCTCCCCGTTCGTTCCCCCCCGTTACGTCCGCAAACTCTAATCTAGACCAAGGGCCAGACCATGCGTTTCACCAAAGACCATGAATGGGTCGCCGTCGAAGGCGACATCGCCACCGTCGGCATCACCGCCTACGCCGCCGAGCAGCTGGGCGACGTGGTGTTCGTCGAAGTTCCCGAAGTCGGCAAGACGGTCGCCCAGGGCGAAGGCCTGGCCGTCGTCGAGAGCGTCAAGGCCGCCTCGGACGTCTACGCCCCGGTGTCGGGCGAAGTGGTCGAAGCCAACGCCGAGCTGGGCGATGCGCCCGAGACCGTCAACGCCGTTCCGGAAGCCGGCGGCTGGTTCGCCAAGCTGAAGCTGTCCAACCCGGCCGAGGTCGACGCCCTGATGGACCGCGACGCCTACGAGGCGTTCCTCAGCACCCTCTGATCTTTTTTCCACGTCATCCCGGACGCGCCTTGGCGCGATCCGGGACCCAGGGGCGACCGCACTGCGCCGGCCTCTGGGTCCCGGCGCTCCGCTTCGCTCCGGCCGGGATGACGACCGAGGTTTTCTCCCCATGCGCTACCTCCCCCTGACCCCCGAAGACCGCGCCGACATGCTCGGCGTGATCGGCGCGGGCTCGATCGACGAGTTGTTCGTCGACGTGCCGGCCGTCGCCCGCCGCAGCGAGCCTGTGGACCTGCCCCACCACGCCGGCGAGATCGAGGTCGAGCGCGAGCTGCTGCGCCTGTCGCGCCGCAACCGCTCGGCCGCCGAGGGGCCGTTCTTCGTCGGGGCCGGGGCCTATCGCCACCACGTGCCGGCCACGGTGGACCACATCATCCAGCGGTCGGAATTCCTGACCAGCTACACGCCCTACCAGCCGGAAATCGCCCAGGGCACGCTGCAGGTGCTGTTCGAGTTCCAGAGCCAGGTCGCGGCCCTGACCGGCATGGATGTGGCCAACGCCTCGCTCTATGACGGTTCGACCGCCACGGCCGAGGCCGTGATGATGGCCCAGCGCGTCACCCGCAAGAACAAGGCCGTGCTGTCGGGCGGCGTCCACCCGCAATATGTCGGCGCGGTCGAGACCCTGGCCCACGCCGCCGGCGTCGCCACCCTGCGCCTGCCGGCCGCCATCGACGCCGAGGACGCGGTGATCGCCGCCATCGACGCCGACACCGCCTGCGTCGTGGTGCAGACCCCCAACGTCTTCGGCACGGCCACCGACGTCACGAAGATCGCCGAGGCCGCCCACGCCGCCGGCGCCCTGCTGATCGTGGTCACCACCGAAGCCGTCTCGTACGGCCTGCTGAAGTCGCCGGGCGCCATGGGCGCCGACATCGCCGTGGCCGAGGGCCAGTCGATCGGCAACGGCCTGAACTTCGGCGGCCCCTATGTCGGCCTCTTCGCCTGCAAGGAAAAGTTCGTCCGCCAGGCCCCCGGCCGTCTTTGCGGTGAAACCGTGGACGCCGACGGCAAGCGCGGCTTCGTGCTGACCCTGTCGACCCGCGAGCAGCACATCCGCCGCGACAAGGCCACCAGCAACATCTGCACCAACAGCGGCCTGTGCGCCCTGGCATTCTCGATCCACATGAGCCTGCTGGGCGAGCAGGGCCTGCGCCAGCTGGCCTCGCTGAACCACCAGAAGGCCTTGGCGACCGCGAAGGCCCTGGCGGCCATCCCGGGCGTCGAGATCCTCACCCCGCGCTTCTTCAACGAGTTCGCCGTGCGCCTGCCCAAGGACGCCGCCGAGGTCGTCGAGACCCTGGCCGCCCACGGCGTCATCGCCGGCGTGCCCTATTCGCGCCTGGAGCCGGGCTCGGGCCTGGACGACGTGCTGCTGGTCGCCACGACCGAGACCACGCTCGACACCGACATCACCTTCTTCGCCAAGCTGCTGGCCGGAGCCGTCCAATGAGCATGAACAATGTCGGACGTCCCACCCGTCCCGAAGCTTCCAATGACGACGCCGGCTTCGCCTCGCTGTCGGGCGGCCGCGGCCTGCTGCAGGACGAGCCGCTGATCTTCGAACTGGGCGGCTGGACCAAGACCGGCGTCGACTTGCCGGACGCCGTTCCCGCCGACAGCGCCCTGGCCGGCCTGACCCGCGACGAGCCCATCGGCCTGCCGGGCCTCTCCGAACCGGAAGCCGTGCGCCACTACGTGCGCCTGTCCCAGAAGAACCACGCCATCGACCTGGCGCTCTATCCGCTGGGCTCGTGCACGATGAAGCACAACCCGCGCCTGAACGAGAAGATGGCGCGCCTGCCGGGCCTGTCGGACATCCACCCGCTGCAGCCGCAGTCGACGGTGCAGGGCGCGATCGAGCTGATGGACCGCCTGGCCCACTGGCTGAAGACCCTGACCGGCATGCCGGCGGTGGCGCTGTCGCCGAAGGCCGGCGCCCATGGCGAGCTGTGCGGCCTCTTGGCCATCCGCGCCGCCCACGAGGCGGCCGGCAACGGCCACCGCAAGACCGTGCTGGCCCCGACCAGCGCCCACGGCACCAACCCGGCCACGGCGGCCTTCTGCGGCTACACGGTCGTTGAAATCGCCCAGACCGACGACGGCCGCGTCGACCTGGCCGACCTGGAGTCCAAGCTCGGCGACCACGTGGCCGCGATCATGGTCACCAACCCCAACACCTGCGGCCTGTTCGAGCGCGACGTGGTGGAGATCGCCCGCCTGACCCACGCGGCGGGCGCGTACTTCTACTGCGACGGCGCCAACTTCAACGCCATCGTCGGCCGGGTGCGCCCGGGCGACCTGGGCGTCGACGCCATGCACATCAACCTGCACAAGACCTTCTCGACGCCCCACGGCGGCGGCGGTCCGGGCGCGGGTCCGGTGGTGCTGAGCGAGGCCCTCGCCCCGTTCGCCCCCACCCCGTGGGTGGTGCACGACGACAGCGGCTACAGGCTGGTCGAGGAGGCCGTCGGCCCCGCCGCCCAGGCCTTCGGCCGCATGAGCGCCTTCCACGGCCAGATGGGCATGTACGTGCGCGCCTACGCCTACATGCTCAGCCACGGCGCCGACGGCCTGCGCCAGGTGGCCGAGGACGCGGTGCTGAACGCCAACTACGTCAAGGCCCGCCTCTCCGACCTGATGAGCCCGGCCTTCCCGGAAGGCCCGTGCATGCACGAGGCCCTGTTCGACGACGCCTGGCTGGAAGACACGGGCGTCACCACCCTCGACTTCGCCAAGGCGATGATCGACGAGGGCTTCCACCCGATGACCATGTACTTCCCGCTGGTGGTGCATGGCGCGATGCTGATCGAGCCCACCGAGACCGAGTCGAAGGCCGAGCTCGACCGCTTCATCGACGCCCTGCGCCTGTTGGCGGAGGCGGCCAAGGCCGGCGAGACGGGCCGCTTCAAGAACGCCCCGCACCTGGCGCCGCTCAAGCGCCTGGACGAGACGCTGGCGGCCCGGAAGCCGAAGTTGAAGTGGAAACCTGTGGCCCCCGCGCCACTCGCCGCGGAATAGCTGCAACAGCAGCACGAATGCGGAACGGGGCGCCTTTACGGAAGGGCGCCCCGTTTCCATATGCAGCTTGTGAGACGAGGGGGCCGGTCTTTTTCCGGAAACCGGCGGACCACAAGCCCCGTTCAGCCCCCCATGAACCTCGCCATCGCCATGCCGCCCGTGCGCCTTTCCGTTGCCGACGAACTCGCCCGCGAGCTTCTCGGCCGGATTATTCGCGGCCTGCTGGTGGCGCTCGGCCTGGTGTTCATCGCCGCGGGCTTCCTGATCGCGCCCCTGCCCGGCCCGATGGGCGTGCCGCTGACGGTCATCGGCCTGATGCTGGTGCTGCGCAACTCGTTCAAGGCCCGCAAGCAGTTCGTGCGCTTCCAGCACGCCCACCCCAAGCTGGTCTTCCCGCTGCGCCGCCTGCTGCGCCGCGAGCCGGAGGTCGTGCTGGTGGCCTGGCAGCAGGCCCTGCGGATCGAGAAGCTGGTCATCCCGCGCCGCTGGCGCGTGGCCAAGCGCTGGCGCAAGGCGCTCAAGCGCCGGGGCCAGCGCGCGGTCTAGGGGCCCCGTGAGCCTCTTCCAGTGACCCGGCGCGACCCCAGGGTCGTTCGCCGCCTTTCCAGCCTCCGTCGCCGCCGGCTGGCCTTCGTCGTGCGCGAGACCTGGGCGCGGCTCGCCCGCCTGCTGCTGATCGCCCTGGGGACCCTGGTCATCCTGGCCGGCGCGGTGCTGACGCCGCTGCCCGGCCACGTCGGCCTGCCGCTGCTGGTGATCGGGCTGATGGTGGTGCTGCGCAACTCCTTCCAGGCCAGGCGCCGCTTCATCCGCTGGCAGAAGCGTCACCCCAAGCTGATCTTCCCGATCCGCCGCCTGATGCGCCGCGAGCCGGAGATCCTGCTGGTCGCCTGGCAGCAGCTTCTGCGGTCCGAGAAGGTGGTGCTGAGGCGGCCAGGCTGGCGGGTGCTGAAGCGGGCGCGGAAGGCGGTGAGGAAGTGGCTGAGACGAAAATCCCCTCTCTCATAGAGAGAGGGAGGGGCCCGCCGCCGCAGGCGGTGGGAGGGTGAGAGGTTTCGGCGCCGGCCGGCAACCCAGCGTGCTCGACCGGCTTCGGGGTCGGTAAGAGACCCGTGGAAACAGCCGTAGAAAATTCGACCATCCGCGCGAACCGCCGGCGGTGGGGCCGCGCCCTTTTCGGAGCGTTTGTCACCTCTCACCCTCCCACGCTCCGCGTGGGCCCCTCCCTCTCTCGAAGAGAGAGGGTTCTGGAACGACAAAAGAAAAAGGCGCGGCCCTTGCGAGCCGCGCCTTCGATCTTTCAGCCGTCCGGTGAGGACTACTGCAGCTTGCCGCCGATCTGGCCGATGGCCGCATCGGCCAGCGGGTCCGAGCCGGTGGCGACGCGGGCCAGCAGGACCGCCTCGGCGGCCTGCGAAGCCAGGTCGACGGCCGCGGCCTTGACGTCCGCGGCGGCCTGGGCCTCGGCCTGGGCGATCTTGCGCTCGGCCATTTCGGCGCGGCGCGTGATCTGCTCCTCGAGCTTCTCCTTGGCCTCGACCGCCAGACGGACCGCGTCCGCCTTGGCAGCCTCGAGCATGGCCGAAGCCTGGCGCTCGGCTTCCTCGCGCTGGGCCTTGACCTCGGCGAGCAGGGCTTGCGCCTCCTCACGGAGCTTCTGGGCCTCGTCGAGCTCCGACTGGATCTTGGCCGCATAGCCGTCCAGCGCGCCGAACAGAGCGCCCGGCAGGACCTTCAGGACGACCAGCAGGCCGAAGAAGATCACCAGGGCCGCCAGAACCCAGAATTCCGGGTTGGAGAAGCTGAACAGGGATTCGTGTTCCATGGTCCGCTACTCCTTAGGCCAGAGCCGCTTTGAGCTCGGCGGCCGAAGCCGCCTTGCCCGTCAGCTTCTCGACGATGGCGCCGGCCGTCTCCTCGGCCACCGCGCGGACGTGGCTCATGGCCTCGTCGCGAGCGGCGGTGATCGAGGCTTCGGCCGCGGCCAGCTTCTCGGCCAGCACGGCTTCTTCCTTGGCCTGACGCTCGGCAGCCTCGGCCGAAGCCTTGGCCTTGGCGTCCGCCGCGGTCTTCTGGGCCTTGGCGCGAGCCTCGGCGACCTCGGCCGCGGCCGCGCGGGCCTGGACCTCGGCTTCGTCCTTCAGACGACGGGCGTCGGCGATGTCGCCAGCGATCTTGGCGCCGCGCTCGTCGATCGCGCCGCTGACGCGGGGCAGAAGGCCCTTCGACAGCACCACGTAGAGAACGGCGAAGATGAGCAGCAGCCAGACGACCTGACCGCCCCAGTGCTCGAACTGCAGCTGCGGAAGACCGCCGCCGCCTTCGTGCCCGGGGGCCTCAGTCGTCTCGACCGTGCCGTGATTTTCCGTCGCCATGGGCGAAGGCGCCTCTCAGCTGGAGCCCGCCGCCGCGGGGCGGCCGGACAGGCTCGATTCTTAAGATCAAGGCGCGGCTCGGGCTCGGAAAGAGCCCGCGCCGCGCCCTGGGGATTACGAGAAGAGGATCAGGAAGGCGACGACCAGGGCGAAGATGCCCAGGGCTTCCGTCAGCGCCATGCCCAGGAACAGCATCGGACGCTCTTGAGCGGCCGCGGTCGGGTTGCGCAGCGCGCCTTGGAAATAGTTGCCGAACATGACGCCCAGGCCGATGCCCGCGCCGATCATGCCGAGCATGGCCAGGCCAGCGCCGATGTACTTAGCGGCTTCCGCTTCCATTGTGAGGCTCCTTGAGAATTCAGAGATAGGTTGAAGAGAAAAGGGTGATCAGTGGCTGTCGAGGTGCACGACGTCGTTGAGATAGACGCAGGTGAGCACCGCGAACACGAAGGCCTGAAGGAAGGCCACCATGAACTCGAGGGCCGTCAGGGCGACGACCGAGCTGAGGGCCAGGGCCGCGCCGGCCCAGCCCAGGACGCCGAGGCCGCCCAGGGCGACGACGAAGCCGGCGAAGATCTTCAGCACCACGTGACCGCCGACCATGTTGCCGAACAGACGAAGGGCCAGGGTCAGCGGGCGCACCAGGAACGAGACGATCTCGATCAGCACGACCAGCGGCAGGATCCAGCCGGGGACGCCCGACGGGGCGAACAGCTTGAAGAACTTGACGCCGTTCTTGGCGAAGCCGACGCCCACCACGGTCAGGATGACCAGCAGGCCCAGGGTCAGCGTCACGGCCAGCTGCGAGGTGGCGGTGAACACCAGGAACATGCCCTGGATGTTCATGAACAGCACGAAGGCGAACAGGGTGAAGACGAAGGGCAGGAACTTCTTGCCTTCGTGGCCGATGATCGACTCGGCCAGTCCGTCGACGAGGCCGTAGAGCATCTCGCCCACGGTCTGCAGTCGGCCGGGCACCACGGCCTTGCGGGCGGCCAGGGCGTAGAACACGACGACCAGCGTCGCGGCCAGCAGCATGGCGGCCACCGAGTTGGTGATCGACAGGTCGATCGCGCCCAGGCCCGGAATGGTCACGGGTTTCAGTTCCACGATCTTCTGGATCTGGAACTGGTGCATCGGATCGGCCATCGGCCCTAGTCTCTCTTCTGCTTGGGGGCGGTTGGCCCGTCCCCGTTGTCTACATCCTCGGCCGGAGCCTTGGACGCCTGCGCGCTCAGTTTCGTCGCCTTGCGGACGACGGAGAATATCGCGAGACCCGTGCCGATCAGCAGACCGCCGACCATCCCCCAAGGCCCCGTGCCGGCATAATGGTCGAGCAGCCAGCCGAAGCCGAGCCCCACCAGAACGCCCCCGATCAAATCCGCCAGGAGGCGATAGCCGTCCTGGGAAGCTTTCTCGCCCGCCGCCTTGACGGGCTTCTCCGCCGCTTTTCGCGCCTCGAAAGCGGCGAGCCGAGCGTCGAGGCTTTCGAAAGCCTTGTCGTTCGGTTCGTCGGCCTTGGGCATGGGAAGCGGTCAGGTCCGAAAGCGCCCGCAGACGCGCCTTAACAAGGCGCTTTTTCGGCCGGCTTGATCGCGGCGGAACCTATAGGGCGCGCTGCGGTGCGTCAAGATTGTGGAGAAACTCCGCAAAGCTCTGTTTTAACGGGGAAATTTCCGCAGGGTCAGCTTAACGGCGGAATCCGGGTCTCTCACATGCCCCCGCGACCCGCTCGTACCTCGCCGGTCGCTCGCGCGCGACATTCCGTCCGTCGCCGAACTGGCCCGTTCGGATTGCTTTTCGGAGCGTTTTGGGGTTTAGAGACGCGCCTCTCCAACAGCACGAAGCTTCATGTCCTATCTGAAGAACACCGGATTCGCCGATCGCATCACTGCCCAGCAAGACGCCAAGAAGGCCATGCTGGCGAAGTTCAAGCCTAAGGTCGCCGTTCAGGATCCTGATTTCGACAAGCGCGAAGAGCAACGCGCCGCCGAGCTGGAAGCCGTCCGCGCCGCCCGCGCCGAAGCCAAGGAAATCGCCCGTCTCGAAGCCCTGGCCCGCCAGGAAGCGATCGCGGCCGTCAAGCGCGCCGAACGCAAGGAACGCAAGGCCGTCGAAGCCGCCGAGCAACGCGTCCGCAAGGAAGAAAAGGCCGCCGCCCGCGAAGAGCTGAAGTCGCTCGGTCGCTCCAGCAAGGCCTCGCGCGCCCACCAGTGGGGCAACCTGATCGGCTGATCCGGGATCGTGGGGAGGAGCGCCTTTCAGGCCTCCTCCCCTCCCCCCTCGCCGTTTCTGTCGCCGCCCGGCATCCGGGCGGCTTTTGTCGTTTGCGGGATGAGCTGACGTGGAACATCTGAGCTTCGAGATCCTCGGCCTGCTGTTCCTGGTCGCCCTGATCGCCGGCGCCTTCGACGCCATCGCCGGCGGCGGCGGCCTGATCACCGTGCCGGCCCTGCTGCTGGCGGGCCTGGATCCGGCCACGGCGCTGGGCACCAACAAGCTGCAGAGCAGCTTCGGCTCGGTCTCGGCCACCCGGGCCTTCGCCAAGCGCGGCCTGATCGACTGGAAGACCGCCTGGCCGATCGCGGTCGCCGCGGGCCTGTCCGGCCTGGTCGGGGCCCTGTGCGCCAGTCTTCTTTCGCCGCGCGTCCTGGCGATGCTGGTGCCGATCCTGCTGATCGTCATCGCCGTCTATTTCGGCCTGTCCAAGGCCCTGAAGGCCGAGGACGCGACGCCGCGCCTGGCCCTGCCGGTCTTCGCCGGCTTCGTCGCGCCGCTGGTCGGCTTCTATGACGGGGTCTTCGGCCCCGGCGCGGGGGCCTTCTACATGGTGGCGATCGTCACCCTGCTCGGCTACGGCGTGCTGAAGGCCACCGCCCACACCAAGCTGGCCAACGCCGCCAGCAACGTGGGCGCGCTGGTGCTGTTCGCGCTCAAGGGCGCGATCCTGCTGCCCGTGGGCCTGGCCATGGCCGTCGGCGCATTCCTGGGGGCCCAGCTGGGCTCGCGACTGGCCGTGCGGTTCGGCGCCAAGCTGATCCGCCCGCTGCTGGTGGTGATCTCCTGCGCCATGGCCGTGAAGCTGCTGTCGGATCCGAGCAACCCGCTGCGGCAGATGGTGATGGGGCTGTTCTAACGCTCTCCCCGAAGAGGCCGGAGAACTCCGCTCCCCGTAAAATCCCCGCGAAAGCGGGGATTTTACGGGTGTTTTCCCCTCAGAGATCCCCCTACTGCGCCGCCACCAGCTCCTCGGCGGTCGACAGGTCCACGCTGACCAGCTGGCTCACCCCGCGCTCGGACATGGTCACGCCGAACAGGCGGTCCATGCGGCTCATGGTCACCGGGTTGTGGGTGATGGCGATGAAGCGCGTCAGGGTGCGGCGGCGCATCTCGTCGAGCATGTTGCAGTAGCGGTCGACATTGGCGTCGTCGAGCGGCGCGTCGACTTCGTCCAGCACGCAGATCGGGGCCGGATTGGCCAGGAACACGCCGAAGATCAGGGCGCTGGCGGTCAGGGCCTGCTCGCCGCCGCTCATCAGGCTCATGCTGGCCAGCCGCTTGCCGGGCGGGCAGGCGAAGATTTCCAACCCGGCTTCGAGAGGATCGTCGCTCTCGATCAGCCGCAGCTCGGCCTGGCCGCCGCCGAACAGCGCCTGGAAGAGGGTCTGGAAGTGGGCGTTGATGACGTCGAAGGCGGCGAGGAGACGCTCGCGCCCCTCGGCGTTCAGCTCCTCGATGCCGTCGCGCAGCTTGGCCACCGCGCCCGAAAGGTCGGCGCGCTCGATGCGCATGGTCTCGAGCCGGCCGGCATATTCCTGGGCCTCTTCCTCGGCGCGCAGGTTCACCGGGCCGATGGCGTCGCGCTCGCGTTCCAGCGCGAACAGGTGGGCCTCGACGCCGGCGGCGTCCTTGGGAACCGCGACGGCCTCGCCGGCCAGGTGGCGGCCCAGGGCCTCGGGCTCCATGCGGGCGCTCTCGCGGATGTTCGAGGCGATCTCGGCGAAGCGCTCGCGGGCGGCGTCCAGGCGCGCGACCAGGGCGGCGCGGCGCTCGCGGGCCTCGCCGGCGGCCTGGTCGGCGGCGCGGGCGGTGCGGTCGGCGGTGATGCGGGCGGTCTCGGCCGCCTCCAGGGCGTCGCTGGCCTTGGCCCGGCGCTGCTCGGCGGCGTCGAACTGGTCGACCAAAACCAGCAGCTTCTCTTCCAGCTCGGCCGGGGCGGCGCGAGCGGCTTCCAGGGCCGCGGCGGCCTTGGCGCGGTCGGCCTCCAGCCCCTCGGCGCGCTTGGCGGCGGCGTCGCGGCGGCGGCTCCAGTCGCCCTGGTCGCGCTCCAGGCTTTCCAGCCGGCGCTGTCGGCCGGCGCGCTCGCGGTTCTCCAGGTCCAGCGCCGAGCGGGCGGCGGCGGCGGCTTCGCGGGCGGCGGCGGCGGCCTGGCGGGCGGCCGCCAACTGCGGGGCGAAGTCGCCGACCGCGCCGGCCGCCTCGTGCTCGGCGCGCACCGTCGAAAGGGCCTCGTCGGCCTCGGCGCGCTCGGCCTCGAAGCGGGCGATGGTGTCGTCCAGCGACTGGGCGCGGGCCTCGCGCTGGGCGGCCTCGCGTTCGTAGCGGGCCACGCTCTCGCGGGCCCCGTTCAGCAGGCGCTCGGCGTCGGGCGGCCCCCGGCGCTTGTCGCGCAGGGCGTCCTCGGCGGCGCGCAGGCGGTCGGCGGCGGTCTTCAGGGCGGCGGTCGCGGCCTCGGCGCGCGGGGCCACCTCGTCGATCTCGGCCTCGACCTCGGACAGGCGCGTGCGCTGCTCCAGGCGGACGGCGGCGGGCTTGGGGGCGTCGGCCTTAGCGACGAAGCCGTCCCAGCGCCACAGGTCGCCTTCCTTGGAGACCAGCCGCGCGCCCACCGGCAGGCCCTTGGCCAGGCGCTCGCCGTCGGCGCGCTCGACCAGGCCGACCATGGCCAGGCGCGCGGCCAGCTCGGCCGGGGCCTTGACCAGCGGCGCCAGGGCCTGGACGCCTTCGGGCCAGGCCGTCGAAGGGGTCTGCGCCCCCGCCCAGTGCGAAGGGGCGCGGGCGTCCAGCGCCGCTTCCAGGTCGTCGCCCAGGGCGGCGGCCAGGGCCGCGCCATAGCCCTTGTCGGGCGTCACCGCGTCGAGGGCGGGCGAGAAGCCGCTCTTGGCGCGCGGCGCGGTCAGTTGCGCGAGGCCCCTCGCCTCGGTGCGCAGGCGGCCCAGCTGGTCCTCGACCTTGCGGGCCAGGTCGCGGGCCGCGCCCTCGGCCTGGGCGGCGCTGGTGCGCTCGGCCTCGGCGGCCTCCAGGGCGGCGCGGGCGGCGGCCAGCTGCGCCTCGGCGTTGGAAAAGCGCAGCTGCGCCTCGGCCGCGGCGGGATCGACGGCCGGACCGACGGCGGCGCGCTCGGCCTTGGCCTGGTCCAGGGCGCGGACGGTGCGGGCCAGGCGGCTCTCGGCCTCGGCCAGGCGCTGGGCGGCGGCGCGGGCGCGGGCCTCCTCCGCCGCCGATTGGGCGGCCAGCCGCTCGACGGCGCCGTCGGCTTCGGCGCGGGCGGCCTCGGCGGCCTTGGCGGCCGCTTCCAGTTCGGGGCCGCGCTCGGGGGCGGCGGCGATCAGGGCGCGCACCTCGGCCAGTTCCGGCTCGATGCGGGCCAGGCTGCGACCGGCGTCTTCCATCGCCTGCTGCTCGCGGGCGCGGTCGTCGTCGATGCGGGCGAGGTCGGCCGACAGGCGCTGGAACTCGGCGGCGGCGGCGGCGGCGTCGCGCTCGGCGCGGTCCTTCTGGATGGCCAGCTGCCCCAGCACCGCCTGGGCGATCGTCGCCTCCTCGCGCAGCGGCGGCATGGCGGCCTCGGCCTCGACGATCGCGCCCTGGCCGGCGGCCGAGGCGCGGGCCGTCTCCTCGACGTCGCGGGCCGACTGGGTGGCTTCGGACTGGGTGCGTTCGAGGGTGTCGCGGGCCTCGGCCCAGCGGGCGAACAGCACCGCCCCCTGCACAGCACGGATCTCGGCCGACAGGCGGCGGTACTTCTCGGCCTGGCGAGCCTCGCGCTTGAGGCGGTTCAGCGCGGTTTCAAGCTCCCGGGCCACGTCTTCCAGGCGCGTCAGGTTGCTCTCGGCGGCGCGCAAGCGCAGCTCGGCCTCGTGGCGACGGGTGTGCAGGCCCGAGACCCCGGCCGCCTCTTCCAGGATCCGGCGGCGGTTCTGCGGCTTGGCGCCGATCAGTTCGCTGATCTGGCCCTGGCGCACCAGGGCCGGCGAGTTGGCCCCGGTCGAGGCGTCGGCGAACAGCAGCTGGACGTCGCGGGCCCGCACTTCGCGGCCGTTGATGCGGTAGGTCGAGCCCGCGCCCCGGTCGATGCGGCGCACGACCTCCAGCACCGGGTCGTCGTTGAAGCTGGCCGGCGCGGTGCGGTCGCTGTTGTCGATGGTCAGGGTGACGTCGGCGTGGTTGCGCGGCGGGCGGTTGCCGCTGCCGGCGAAGATCACGTCGTCCATGCCGCCGGCCCGCATGGCCTTGGCGGAGTTGGCGCCCATCACCCAGCGCAGGGCTTCCAGCAGGTTGGACTTGCCGCAGCCGTTGGGCCCGACGATGCCCGTCAGGCCAGGCTCGATCCTGAACTCCGTCGGCTCGACGAAGGACTTGAAGCCGGACAGGCGCAGGCGCTGGAACTGCACGGCCGCGCCCGCCCTCTAGCCCTTCAGGGCCTTGTCGATGGCCTGGGACAGGTCTTCCACCGTGACGTCGCCGACCAGCTCGGCGCCGTTGACGAAGAAGGTGGGGGTGCCCTGGATCCTGTCGCGCTTGGCGGCGGCGTCGACGCGGGCGTTCAGCGCGGCGAGCGCGGCCTTGTCGTTCAGCGTCGCTTCCAGCTGGGCCTCGGTCAGGCCGAAGCGCTTGGCCACGCCCAGCAGGCCGCCCCAGTAGTCGCCGGTCTGGTACATGGTCTTCTGGGCGGCGAAGATCGCGTCGACGGCCTCGAAATAGCGGGCCGGGGGCACGCGGTTGGCCAGCAGGAAGCCGGCGCCGGCCAGGTCGTAGGGCGGGGTCAGGAACTCGCGGAACACCAGGCGGGCCTTGCCCGTGTCGATGTAGCGCTTCTTGATGACCGGCATGACCTCCTGCGCGGTGTGGGCGCAGTGGCCGCAGCTCATCGAGGCGTACTCGACGATCTGCACCTTGGCCGAGGGCGAGCCCATGACGTGGTCGCCCGGCTGGGCCGGCAAGGGCGCGGCGCGCGCCAGCGTCGGCATGGCGGTCGCGGCCGCCAGGCCTGAAACGATCAGCGCGCGCCGGTCCAGGATCATGCCTACTTGCTCGCCGCGGCGATGGCGGCGTCCAGCTGGGCCAGCGGGGCCTCGCCGCCGTCTTCGTTCAGCTTCTTGCCGTTGATGACGAAGGTCGGGGTGCCCTTGATGTCGGTTTCCTTGGAGTAGCGCTCGATGCGGTCGTTGAGGGCCTTCAGGGCCTTCTCGTCGCTGACGCAGGCGTCGAACTGCTGCTCGTTCAGGCCCGACGACTGGGCGATGCGCAGCAGCACGCCGCGGAAATCGCCGGTCGAGAACATCTCTTCCTGCGAGCGGTACACCGAATCCAGCACCGAGAAGTACTTGTCCTTGCCGGCGCAGCGGGCCAGCAGGAACGAGGCGGCGGCCACCTGCGGCGGGGCGGTCAGGAACTCGCGGTAGACGTAGTTCACCTTGCCGGTGTCGATGTACTTCTGCTTGAAGGCCGGGAAGACCTCCTCGTTCCACTTGGCGCAGTGGACGCAAGAGGCCGAGGCGTACTCGATGACGGTGACCTTGGCGTTCGGGTTGCCCAGGCTCATGTCGTCGGCCGTGACGGTCGAGCCCGTCTTGTTGCAGGCGGACAGGCCGGCGACGCCGACGACGAGGGCGGCGGCCATCAGGATCCGGCGGAGGGGCGAGCGCATGGTCGGGTCTTCCTCGAACGTGAACAGTGAAGTTAAGCGCGATTCTCTAGCGGTAGAAAAACGGCGCGGATGAGGCTTTCGCGCATCAGCGACAACCCGTGAAGGTTGTCAACTTTCGTTGCGCAACACGCCCCGGCCGAGTTTCAGCAGGGCTTCCTTCAGCGGACCGTCCGGCTGGCCGGACAGGCCGGCGGCCAGGTCGCGTTCCTTGGCCGCGTCGAGCGGCGGGCGGCGGCGCGGACGCGGCGGGGCCGAGGCGGCGGCGGCCACGCGGACGGGGCCCTGGACGATCCGCAGGCGGGTCACCGCGCCCTTGCCCAGCAGCAGGTCGAGGCGCTGGGTGATCTGCGGGGCCTGGTGCTGGATCAGCGAGGCCACGGGGCCGTCGACGCGCAGTTCCAGCGTGCCGCCCTCGCCGGTGCGGCTCTTGATGATGCGGACGGGCTCGGTGCGGCGGGCCAGGTTCTCGCCGACGATCTCCTTCCAGCGGGCCTGAAGCGCGCCGGGGCCGTGGCCGTACTTCTTGTCGAGCTCGCGGATGAACTTGGCCAGGCTCTTGCCGGCCGGCGGCGGCACGCGCATCGGCGGCCGGGTGCGGCGGCGCGACAGGATCTTCAGCGCTTCGTCGGGCGTGGGCAGCGAGCGGCGATACATCGTCAACCTTCTTAGCACGCCCCTCTCCCCTCGCGCGCGCGGATTTGCGATAGGAGGCGGACAATGACCGACGTCGCCGCGATCCGCTCAGCCCTGCTTTCCTGGTACGACCGCGAGGCGCGGGTGCTGCCGTGGCGAACCGGCCCCGCCGCAGGGCGCATGGGCCTGCGCAGCGACCCCTATCGGGTGTGGCTGTCGGAGGTGATGCTGCAGCAGACCACCGTGCCGCACGCCACGCCCTATTTCCTGGCCTTCACCCAGCGCTGGCCCACGGTGCAGGACCTGGCGGCCGAGCAGGACGGCGAGCTGATGGCCGCCTGGGCGGGGCTGGGCTACTACGCCCGCGCCCGCAACCTTTTGGCCTGCGCCCGCGCTGTGGCCTCCCGGCACGGCGGCGAGTTTCCCAATACCGAGGAAGGCCTGCTGGCCCTGCCGGGCGTGGGCGCCTACACCGCCGCGGCCGTGGCGGCGATCGCCTTCGACCGGAAGGCCAATGTCGTCGACGGCAATGTCGAGCGGGTGATGGCCCGGCTGTTCGCGGTCGAGGCCCCCGTGCCCGACGCCAAGCCGGAACTGAAGCGGCTGGCCGCCCTGCTGGTCACCGACGAGCGGCCCGGCGACTGGGCCCAGGCGCTGATGGACCTGGGCGCCACGATCTGCAAGCCCAAGGCCCCGCTGTGCGACCGCTGCCCGATCGAGCCGTTCTGCGCGGCCCGGGCCAAGGGCGCGCCGGAGACCTATCCGCGCCGCACCAAGAAGGCCGACCGCCCGCGCCGCCACGGCGTGGCCTATATCGTCAGCCGCCGGGGCGAGACCGCCCTGGTGCGCCGCCCGGACAAGGGCTTGCTGGGCGGCATGCTGGGCCTGCCGACCTCGGACTGGCGCGATCGTCCGTGGTCGGACGATGAAGCCGCCCGCGCCGCCCCGATCCTGGCCCCCTGGCGCGACCTGGGCGCGGTGGAGCACGTCTTCACCCACTTCTCGCTGACCCTGCGCGTCATGGTCGCCGAGGCCGACGTCGCCGGCGACTTCGTCTGGACCCCGCACGAGGGGCTGTCGGCCCTGCCCAGCGTGTTCCTGAAGGCCGCCCGGGCCGGGCTGGAGCGGTTGGTCTGAAAACACCCTCTCCCAGAGGGAGAGGGAGGGGCCCAGGCGAAGCCTGGGAGGGTGAGGGGTTACGCCGCCAACCGGCGTGCCGGCACGCCGTCGACCGTCCCTAACCCCTCATCCGGCGCTTCGCGCCACCTTCTCCCTCCAGGGAGAAGGAAATGCTCCCGAATATTGACTTCGCATCCCATCATGCGAGCAATACGCCGACACGGGCGCGATCGACGCCCGGCACCGGGAGACGCGGCATGGCTATCGTTCAGACCACCCGGCGGACCGCGCTGGGCGCCGGCCTGCTGGCGCCGCTGATTCCCGGCCTGGCGCTGGCCAGGCCCCTGCCCCGCAAGCTGGTGGGCCCGACCGCGCCGTTCGACATGCCCTCGATCGGCGTGCCGGACTTCTCGGGCGCCCGGCGCTTTCCCATCACCGACTTCGGCGCCGACCAGGGCGACCAGGCCAGGACCAGCGCCGCCATCGCATCGGCGATCACGGCCGCCAACGCCGCCGGCGCGGGCGTGGTGGTGGTCCCCGAGGGAACCTGGCCGACCGGCAAGGTGCACCTGAAGAGCAACGTCGCCCTGCACCTGGCCAAGGGCGCGACCCTGCTGTTCTCCGAAAAGCCCGCCGACTACCTGCCGCCCGTCCAGACGACCTGGGAGGGGCTGGAGTGCTGGAACTACTCGCCGCTGGTCTACGCCTTCGACTGCGAGAACGTGGCGATCACCGGCCCTGGCCGGCTGAAGGCGAAGCTCGACGTCTGGCGCGAGTGGTACAAGCGGCCCAAGCCGCACATGGACGCCCTGGTGGCGCTCTATCACCAGGCCGCCAGGGGCGAGCCGGTCGAGCAGCGCCAGATGACGGCGGGCGAGGCCAATCTGCGTCCCCAGTTCGTGCAGTTCAACCGCTGCCGCCACGTGCTGATCGAGGACGTCAGCATCGAGGACAGCCCGTTCTGGGTGATCCACCCGTTCCTGTGCCGCGACGTCGTCATCCGCCGGGTGAAGATCCGCGCCCACGGCCACAACAACGACGGCGTCGATCCGGAGATGAGCCAGAACGTGCTGATCGAGGACTGCGTCTTCGACCAGGGCGACGACGCGGTGTCGGTGAAGTCGGGCCGCGACCAGGACGCCTGGCGCCTGGGCGTTGCCACCCGCAACGTCGTCATGCGCGACTGCCAGATCAGGAACGGCCACCAGCTGATGGCGGTGGGCAGCGAGCTGTCGGCCGGGATCGAGAACGTCTTCGTCGACAACTGCCACTTCACCGGTGATGGGAAGGGCGAGGACGGCTGGGCCGTGCCGATCGCCAACCTGCTGTTCGTCAAGACCAACGAGCGGCGCGGCGGCTTCGTGCGGGGCATCCACATGCGCAACGTCAGCGCCACGAAGATCGCCGGCAGCGTGCTCGCGATCGACACCGACGTGCTCTACCAGTGGCGCACCCTGGTCCCGACCTACGAGCGGCGGCTGACCGCGATCAAAGGCTTGCGGGTCAGCGACGTGCGGGTGGCCCAGGCCGGGTCGGTGTGCAGCATCAAGGGCGAGAAGGACCTGCCGGTGCGCGACGTGCGGCTGCGCCGGGTGAGCGTCGGCACGGTCGCCGGGCCGGTGAAGACGGAGAATGTGGCAGGGTTTTCAGCGCAGTAGGCCCTCTCCCTGTGGGAGAGGTGTCGCCGAAGGCGACGGAGAGGGGAGAGGCTTCCAGGCCGGCCAATTCGGCGGCGGCTGAAAACGTCCCCCCCCCGGCCCTTCGGGCCACCTCCCCCAGAGGGGGAGGATCTTCGCCTTACATCCGTTCCGGCGTCTCGACGCCCAGCAGGTCGAGCGCCAGCTCCAGCTGCTTCAGCGCCGTCTGGGCCAGGGTCAGGCGCGAGGCGCGCACGGCCGGGTCGTCGGCGCCCAGGATCGGGCAGGCGGCGTAGAACTTCGAGAAGCCCTGGGCCAGCTTGTAGGCGTGCTCGGCCACGAAGTTGGGGGCCTTCTTGTCATAGGCCTCCGACAGGGCGCCCTCGAAGGCGTCCAGCAGCAGGGTCAGGTCGCGTTCGGCCTGTTCGGCGACGATCACGGCCCCGCCTTGCGCGCCCTGGTCGGCCGCCTTGCGCAGGATGCTCTTGATACGGACGGTCTGGTACAGCAGGTACGGACCGGTCTTGCCCTCGAAGCTGGTGAAGCGGTCGAGGTCGAAGACGTAGGAGGTGCCGCGGAAGTTCTGCAGGTCGGCGAACTTCAGGGCGGCGACGCCGACCTTGTGCGCGGTCTCCTCGAAGGCTTCCGGCGACAGCTCGGCGCCGAGGCCGGCTTCGCGCAGGCGCTCGCGGGCTTTCTCGCGGGCCATCTCGATCAGGTCGTGCAGCTTCAGGACGCCGCCGGCGCGGGTCTTGAACGGCTTGCCGTCGGCGCCGTTCATGGTGCCGAAGCCGATGTGCTCCAGGCCGCCCGGCTGGGCGTAGCCGGCCAGATAGGCGGCGCGGAACACCTGCTCGAAGTGGTCGGCCTGGCGCTGGTCCACGCAATAGAGGATCAGGTGCGGGTCGAACGACTGGCGGCGATCCAGGATCGTGGCCAGGTCGGTCGTGCCGTACATGGCCGAGCCTTCGGACGAGACCACCAGCAGAGGATCGGGGCTTTCGACCTCGATCACCGAACCGTCGGGCAGCTTCTTCTTCTTGGTCTCGCCGGGACGGGCCACGCGGACGATGCGGGCGCCCTGGTCCTCGACCAGCAGGCCCTTGTCCTCCAGCTGGCGCACCATCGGCGCGATCAGCGGGTCGGCGTCGCTCTCGCCCTTCCACAGGTCGAAGTCGACGCCCAGGGCGTGGAACTCGCGCTCCAGCGCCACGCGGCTGACGTCGACGAAGTGCTTCCACAGCAGGCGGTAGCCGAAGCGGCCGTTCTGCAGGTCGGCGGTCGCCTTGCGGGCGCGGTCGCGATACTCGGCGTCTTCCTTGGCGCGCGCGGCGGCTGCCGGGTACAGGCGGTCGAGGTCGGCCAGGGTCACCCGGCCGGCGAACTCGGCGCGCACCTTGGCGGCGTCGGCGTTGGAGAAGTCGCGCGGGGCGTCCGGCAGCTTGTCCATCAGGGCGGCGATGAAGGCGTCCTCGTCCATCACCGCGGTGATGAGCAGGCCCATCTGGAAGCCCCAGTCGCCGAAGTGGGCGTCGCCCACCACCTGGTCGCCGCGGAAGCGGTACAGGCGCTTGATCGACTCGCCGATGATCGAGGCGCGCAGGTGGCCCACGTGCATCGGCTTGGCCACGTTGGGGCCGGCATAGTCGACCAGCACCCGGCGGGGCTGCTCCAGCAGGGCCGCGCCGGCGCGCTCGTCGGCGGCGATCTCGTCGGCGCGGGCGGCCAGGGCCGCGGGGCTGACGCGCATGTTGATGAAGCCGACGCCGGCGATCTCGACCGAGGCCAGGCGCGGATCAGCCTTCAGCTGCTCGACCACCTGGACGGCGATCTCGCGGGGGTTACGCTTGGCGCTCTTGGCCGCGGCGAGGGCGCCGTTGCACTGGAAGTCGGCCAGGTCGGGCCGGTCGGACGCCGTGACGCGCCCGAAGTCGGGAGACAGTCCGGCGGCCTGGAAAGCGGCCGCGGCCGCCTCGCTCAAGGACCGCTTCAAATCGTTCATTGCTTAGGAGGGGTCCCTGCTTGCGGGGCTTGGGCGGCCTGGCCGGCGTTGACGCGGAAGCGCTTGCCGTCGCGGTTGAAGGCGGCCATTTCCGGGGTGACGTCGAAGCCGATCAGGACTTCGAAATTGCTGCCGCTCGTCGTGGCTTCGGCGCGCGGGATGGTGATGGTCTGCAGCTTCTCGGTGGCGTAGACGCGGTCGCCGCTGGCCGGGAAGGTGATCGGCAGGTCGAAATATTCCTTGGCCAGCACCGACTTGTTGCGGTCGGTCACGGCCACCCAGTAGCGGTAGGTCTTGCGGCTCTCGGTCGCTTCCGGGCCGCGGCCCAGGGAGAACAGCACCTCGACCTGCATCCGGATCGGGTCGTTGCTCTTGTAGGCGCAGCCCGAGGACACGCCCTGGATCTCGCCGGTGTAGCCGGTGGCCGCGGCGCTTTCCTTGCCGCCCTTGAACTCGACATAGCGGCTGGCGTCGTACAGCACCTTCACGAAGGGGCACGGGCCGGCGTTGCGCAGCTGGGCCAGCGGAGCCTTGGGCTGGTTCCACTCCTCGTCGCGCTTCTTCTTCTTGGCGCCGCCGTCGTCCTCCTGGCCGCCGCCCTGGCCGCCGCGGCCGCCCTGGGCGTAGGCGCTGGTGGCGGTGACGGCGATCGACAGGGCCATCAGGGCGCTGAAGGCGACGGAAAGCGTGCGGCGCATGAAACGTCCGGTTCGAGAAGGATTGCCAGAAAGGGAAAGGCCCCAACCGGCGTCAATGCAGCCTGATAAAGGCATATGCGTGACCTCGCAACGGGCGCACGTTGCAGCTTCGTCGTCAAAACGCCATGCGCGAGCCCCTTCGCCTCGCCTTCGCCCCGTCTTAGCAATGTCTGGCGCGGGAGGTTCGGAACGCTTAGGTTCCGCGCCATGACCACGCCCGCCCCGATCCGTCCCAAACTCCGCCTGTTCCTGGCCAGCCCGCGCGGCTTCTGCGCCGGGGTCGACCGGGCCATCCAGATCGTCGAGCGGGCCATCGAGAAGTTCGGCGCGCCGGTCTATGTGCGCCACGAGATCGTCCACAACCGCCACGTGGTCGACCGGCTCAAGGCGCTGGGCGCGATCTTCATCGAGGAGCTGAACGAGGCCCCCGACGACCGCCCGGTGGTGTTCTCGGCCCACGGCGTGCCCAAGTCGGTGCCGGCCGAGGCCAAGTCTCGCGAGATGATCTATCTGGACGCCACCTGCCCGCTGGTCTCCAAGGTTCACGTCGAGGCCCAGAAGCACTTCGACAACGGCCGCGAGATCGTGCTGATCGGCCATGCCGGCCACCCCGAGGTGGTCGGCACCATGGGCCAGCTGCCCGAGGGCACCGTGGCCCTGATCGAGGACATCGACGACGCGCGGACCTGGCAGCCCAAGGACGCCTCGAACGTGGCCTTCCTGACCCAGACCACCCTGTCGGTCGACGACACCGCCGACATCGTGGCCATGCTGAAGGAACGCTTCCCGGGCATCGCCGCGCCCCACAAGGAAGACATCTGCTACGCCACCACCAACCGCCAGGACGCGGTGAAGATGCTGGCCGAGGCGTCGGACCTCATCCTGGTGGTCGGCTCGCGCAACTCGTCCAACTCGGTGCGCCTGAAGGAAGTGGGCCTGAAGGCCGGCGCCAAGGCGGCCTATCTGATCGACGACGCCTCAGGCCTGGACTGGAGCTGGTTCGAGGGCGTCGCGACCATCGGCCTGACCGCCGGCGCCTCGGCCCCTGAAGACCTGGTGCAGGGCGTCATCGACGCCATCAGCGGCCACTTCGACATCGAGATCGAGGAACTGGTCGAGGCTCGTGAGACCGTGACCTTCAAGCTGCCGCGGCTGTTGACGACGGCTTGATCGGGCATCAGGGCGCGTCGACGACGCGGGGGCGCAGCCATTCGGTGAGTTCGGGAATGCCGATCTCACCGGCGGCGACCGCGAACATCACCTTCGTCGCATCGTCAGGCTCGGCCGTAAGCCAAAGCCCGTTCTCTTCCAGGAACATGCCGAGCGCCATGAACGCCGCGCGCTTGTTACCGTCGATGAATGGGTGGTTCGAAGCGACCGCCACGGCATAGGTGGCGGCAAGCTCGATCAGATCTGAAAGACCCTCATAGACGCAACGATTTGTCGGACGCGCCAGAGCCGAATTCAGCAGCCCGGCGTCCCGCACTCCGCTTGCCCCGCCCGTTTCGGCAAGCACCAAGTCGTGCCAGCGGATCAGCAGCGCCTCGTCGATCCAGACCGGCTCGTTCATCAGACTACTTCGCCAGCGCCTCGAAGGTCGAACGATAGCGTGCGAGGAAAGCGCGGCCACGCTCGAAGCGCTCATCCGTCGATCGCGCGGCTAGCGTGAGCGGTCCACCCGCTTGGCCATCGATAACCAGCGTGTCGCCAGCCTTGGCGCCGAGCAGGGCCAGCAGTTCCTCGGTCAGTTCGACCTTAACCGCCTCGCCTTGCTGCTCGATCTTGAGTTCGATCATGGAGCACTCCTTGCGACGAAAACCATAGCACGACCCTCCCGCCGCCGACAGGAGCCGCTTGACCGCCAGCGCGCGGCGCCGCATCCCGCCGCCATGGCCGTCTACACCGACATCACCGACCAAGAGCTCGAAGCCTTCCTGGGCGACTACGACCTGGGCGCCCCGGTGGCGTTCAAGGGCATCGCCGAGGGCGTGGAGAACTCCAACTTCCTGCTGGAGACGGAGAAGGGCCGCTACATCCTGACGGTCTACGAGCGCCGCGCGCGGCCCGAGGACCTGCCCTATTTCCTGAACCTGCTGGGCTGGCTGGCCGATCGCGGCTATCCCTCGGCGCGGCCGATCGCCGACAAGGCGGGCAAGACCCTCAAGACCCTGCGCGGCAAGCCGGCCGCCATCGTCGAGTTCATGCCGGGCCTGTCAGTGCGCAAGCCCACCCCCGCCCACTGCCGCGAGGCCGGCGAGGGCCTGGCCTGGCTGCACCTGGCCGGCGAGGGCTACGAGGGCCGCCGCGCCAACGACCTGGGCCAGCCGCACTGGGCCCCGCTGTTCTCCAAGCACCGCCAGGCCGCCGAGGACCTGAAGCCGGGCCTGGCCGCGACGATCGACAAGGACCTGGCCGAGATGGCCCTGGCCTGGCCGCGCAGCCTGCCCAGCGGCACGATCCACGCCGACTATTTCCCCGACAACGTCTTCTTCCGGACCGACGGCAAGTTCGCGGCGACCATCGACTTCTACTTCGCCTGCGACGACGCCTACGCCTACGACGTGGCCGTGACCCTGAACGCCTGGTGCTTCGAGGCCGACGGCAGCTTCAACGTCACCGCGGCCCAAGCCCTGATCGCGGGCTACGAGCGTCGCCGGCCCTTGAGCCCGGCCGAGCGCGACGCCCTGCCGATGCTGGCGCGCGGCGCGGCCATGCGCTTCTTCCTGACCCGCCTGGCCGACTGGAACGCCACGCCCGCCGGCGCCCTGGTGCGTCCAAAGGATCCGCTGGAGTACGAGCGCAAGCTGGCCGTCCACCGCGAGGGCCTGTCGCTGTTCGGACGCGCCTCGTGACCCCCAAGCTGATCATCTACACCGACGGCGCCTGCCGCGGTAATCCCGGCCCCGGCGGCTGGGGCGCGGTGCTGATGTACGGCGACAAGCGCAAGGAAATCTGCGGCGGCGAGCTGGCGACGACCAACAACCGCATGGAGCTGATGGGCGCGATCATGGCGCTCGAAGCCCTGAACCGCCCGACCAAGGCCGAGCTGCACACCGACAGCCAGTACGTGATGAAGGGCGTCACCCAGTGGATCCATGGCTGGAAGGCCAAGGGCTGGAAGACCGCCGACAAGAGCCCGGTCAAGAACGTCGACCTCTGGCAGCGCCTCGACGCGGCGCGCCTGCGCCACGAGGTCGACTGGCGCTGGGTCAAGGGCCACGCCGGCCACGAGCACAACGAACGCGCCGACGAACTGGCCCGCCGCGGCATGGAAGAGACGCTGAAGAAGCGCTGACGCGGATAGAACTCCACGAGTTCGAGCAGATTTTCACCGGGCGTCCCCGCGAAGGCGGGGATCCAAGCCGAAGCAGCCAGCGGCCCACGGCCGCGCCTCCCATCGAAGTCAGCTTGGGTCCCCGCCTTCGCGGGGAGAGACGGACCTGTGGCGGCTAGAGCGTAATAGTTCGACCGCTTCCCTCAACGGCAGGCTTCGCCTGGCGCGCCTTCCCCGATAGCCTCCCCCGAAACACGACATGGGGAGGCAATGACGATGAACACGATGATCGCGCCGGTGCTGGCGCTGGTGAGCTGGTCGCTGCTGGTGTGGGTGTGGATGTACGCCCATCGCCTGCCGGCCATGAGCAAGGCCGGGATCAAGCCGCAGGACGCGCGGTTTCCAGGGGCGCTGAACGTGCTGCCCGATGCGGCGCGGCAGGCGGCCGACAACTACAACCACCTGATGGAGCAGCCGACGATCTTCTACGCGGCGGCGCTGGCGATCGCCGTGGCGGGCCACGGGGATGCGACGGCGGTCGCCCTGGCCTGGGCCTATGTGGGCCTGCGGATCGTGCACAGCCTGGTCCAGGCCGGCGTCAACATCGTGATGGCGCGGTTTGCGGTGTTCTCGCTGAGCACGATCGTGCTTGGGGTGATGGTCGTTCGGGAGTGGGTCAAGCTGGCGGGTTGAGGGCCATTATTGCTCCTCCCCCGTGAAACGGGGGAGGTGGCGCGCTGCGGATACGCAGCGTGACGGAGGGGGGGGGGGGCGGGAGGGCGCCCAGGCGCGGGGGACGGCGCGGGGCGGGCGGCCGGGCCGCCGCCGCGCGGGGGGGGGGGGGGGGGGGGGGGAGG